>NZ_JAOQHY010000001.1:0-1009959 GCF_025548475.1 Gaetbulibacter sp. NE
ACAAAATCTGTAGAAGGTTGTGCGCCTAAAATACCTAAATCTTGAACCGTTAAATCAAAATCCTCAAATCCATCATTGCTGTCATCATCGCAGACTTCTAGGTCTAAAACTGGATTAATTATAGGCTGACCTGAAACATTTAAAGTGAAAGTCAATATTTCATAACAATCTGATGTTAAATATTCAATTCTGATGTAAATAACTTGTCCATCAGTACCAGAATATGCTCCAGGGTTTGCAATTGCATTTGTATCATCATCGGCATCAAAAGCGGTTTCATGATAAGTGACAACCATATCTCCTGGTATTGGAGAGGAAGCTAGAACAACAGGAGTATTAGAACTTAAATCAAATATATATGGAGGAACTCCTGTATCACAAATGAATAAATCATTTGGTGGATCTGTAACTATTTCAGGTAGTACATTAATACAAACTTGCTCAGTATATTCACATCCAAAGTCATCAGTAACTCTGTAAGTATAACAATGTGTACCTTCAGTAGCAGGTTGAACTGTTATAACATTTCCTGCTGTATTAGTAATTGATGGATCTGCATCCCAAGCTTCAGAAGTAATTACTGGAGTAAATGATAATTCAGGAGGTTGAATATTTGGGTCAAAATTCATTCCCCAAGAAAACACATATCCATTATCTATAGCTAAATTATCTACAATTCTAATACACCAATCTCCATTAAGTGGGCTACCAACTAAACTTGCAAAAGATTCTACAGGTAAATATGTACCTGGTGCCCATGAGTTTCCTGGAGGGTTAGATCCTGCTGTAATAGTTGGAGCATTTTCTAATAAAACAGTTCCTGACATTGAAAAACAATAATCCGCTCCAACACCAGGCGTATTACTTCCATCATCATTAGCACCTCCAAAATAGGTGCCTCCTCCTGCTTGTGTAAATAAGTCAGCTTCTTGACCATTAGGTGAAATTATAGTTATATCTAAATCTCCAGAATATGAGTGCTCCATATTAACACAGACATTCAAAAGCTGATTTGGATCTGTTAATGTTTGAGCTGAATCAAAACAATCTACAGTGATACAAGTTTCATAAACAGCACCAGAGCCATCTGGTAAGAATGTTGTACCACTTACTGGAGGCGTACAGTCGTTTATAAAAGGTACTGCATTTACCACACCTTCGATAGTAGTAGATTCTCCAAAACAAATTGTACTTTCAGCAGCTTGAGTACCTGTAAAATCTGGCTCAGTAGCTACCTGAATAACTTGATTTATTAAATTAGTATTTGGACAACCATCAGGATCAACACTTGTATTTGCATCTCTAATATCAAGATTTACAATATACACTCCTGGTGTTGCATACGAAAACGTAGCTGTCTGTCCTGCAATAGTATTACCATCTCCTAAATCCCACTCGTATGTTGCTCCTGTACCATCAAACTCAAAGTTACCACTACCTGTAAGTGTAATTTCCTCATTAGGACAAACTCTTATATAACCATCTCCATTTGGAGCTGGCGTAGCTGAATCAATTTGAGAGGTAATAACCTGACAAGGTGTTAAACAAGAAATATCTGCAGCCCAACCTGTTGTTGTACCAGATCCATCTGAAGTAAACTCAATTGTAAGACACCCTGTAGGGTTAGATTCTGTAGCACTTACAAAACCTGGGTTATTAACTCCATCAAACGACCCAAAAGCAGGAGATGCTGTACTATCTCCATTATAAATAGTCATTATATCTGCACCTAACTGGGTGTTAAAAGCTGTAAAGTTTAATTGAACTAATTGACCTGGATTTTCAGGACAAATAGTGAACACCAATGTTTCATTACTTGAATAAGGCCCAGATGCACCTCCTGAATCATAAAACGTTCCAGAGCATTGGCTTACTGTACCATTCTGCATTGAAACATCTTGAGAGTATGCTGTAAAAGAAAATATAAACAGTATTAAAAATGTAATTTTTTTCATTGCAATTTTTTATTGGAATTGAGACTTAATTATGATAAAGTAATTAGTGTTATCTACTCGGTACATTTCACCAGACAGACCATTAACATTGAATAAGTACTTTAAAGGATTAAACTTTTGAGGATTAAAAACCGTATCTCTTCGTAAATCACTAACATAATAGTTTAACAATGGTACTTCTGAAAGTAATGGACATTGTTTTTGGTCGTTAGGATTAGAAATAAGTTTTATTTCAATTCTATTCCTTAATAAGTTTTTAATGTCCTTTAATCTTTGAGGTCTGTTTAACACATACTCATTAGACTTATCTCCATAAACTTCATTAATTTGTTTTAACTCTTTACTATTTAAAGGAGCATTTACATTATCATTATACTTAATGAGCGAAATTGAAGGTTTAATGTTTTGAGAATTTGCTGAGTAAAATGTCATAAAACACACACATACAGCAAGTAGAAACGGTAATTTAATTTTCATTGCTTTATCAATTTTTAAAAGACGTGAAATTTAAGAATTTTTTAATAAAGACTATGTTAATATGTTAATGAAATTAACTTTTACACAGCTTATTTATATAACAACTGAAATTAAAAAACACCTACCTTGTGTTCAATTTTTTTAATTGCTTATCTTTGCCTTCTGTTTAAATTGACCTTATTTTTAAAATTGTAATGAAAATAGAAAAAGACATAGAAGATTTTGATTCTATTGGTAATGACCACATTGGCACTTCTGCCGACACTCCAATGAGATCTGATGCTTTTAACCTTACTAATGATGAAAAAATAGACATTATTAAGGATGACGTTAGACACATAATGGAGACTTTAGGTCTAGACCTAACTGATGACAGCCTTAGCGGCACACCTATGCGTGTTGCTAAAATGTTTGTGAAGGAAATTTTTGGAGGTTTAAACCCTGATAAAAAACCTAGCGCGTCAACCTTTGACAATAAATATAAATATGGTGAAATGCTAGTAGAAAAAAACATAACTGTTTATTCTACTTGCGAACATCACTTATTACCAATTGTTGGTAGAGCTCATGTAGCCTACATATCTAACGGTACAGTTGTAGGTCTTTCAAAAATGAATCGTATTGTCGATTATTACGCAAAGCGACCTCAAGTACAAGAACGTCTTACCATACAAATCGTAAAAGAACTTCAAAGTGTTTTAAATACTGAAGATGTAGCTTGTGTTATTGATGCAAAACACTTGTGCGTTAACTCTAGAGGGATTAGAGACATAGAAAGCAGCACAGTCACTTCTGAATTTGGAGGAAAATTTAAAAATGAAGAAACTCGTAGAGAATTCTTAGATTATATTAAATTAGACACTCAATTTTAGTTTAAACATCACACAAAAAGCAAATGCATCTTTACGACCAGCAAAACATTAAAATTTACAACTCATTAAGCGGACAAAAAGAACCTTTTAAATCTATTACCGAAGGATATGTAGGTATGTATGTTTGTGGACCTACAGTTTACAGTAATGTACATTTAGGTAATGTAAGAACTTTTATGTCTTTTGATATGGTTTTTAGATACCTAAAGCATTTAGGGTATAAAGTACGTTATGTAAGAAATATTACTGATGCTGGTCATTTAGAAAACGATGCTGATGCTGGTGAAGACAAAATCACAAAAAAGGCGCGTTTAGAGCAAGTTGAACCTATGGAAGTTGTGCAACGCTACACTGTAGACTTTCACAACATTTTAAGTATTTTCAATTTTTTACCACCAAGTATTGAACCTACAGCTACAGGTCATATTATTGAACAAATTGAACTTATTAGTACCATAATAAAAAACGGTTTTGCTTACGAAGTAAACGGATCGGTATATTTTGATGTACACAAGTTTAATGAAACGAATGATTATGGCAAGTTAAGTAAACGTAAGTTGGACGATTTAATCCACAACACACGTGAACTTGATGGACAAAGTGATAAAAAAAATCCGCAAGATTTTGCCCTTTGGAAAAAAGCCGAACCACAACACATTATGCGTTGGCCTTCTCCTTGGAGCGATGGTTTTCCTGGTTGGCACTTAGAATGTACAGCAATGAGTACCAAATATCTTGGTGACCGTTTTGATATTCATGGTGGTGGTATGGACTTAAAATTTCCACATCACGAGTGCGAAATTGCTCAAAACGAAGCTGCTAAAGGACAATCGCCTGTTAACTACTGGATGCATGCTAATATGCTTCATCTTAATGGACAGCGTATGTCTAAATCTACAGGAAACACTGTAAACCCTGACGAGTTACTTTCTGGTGACAACAAATTTTTTAGTAAAGCATATTCACCAAGTGTTATACGTTTTTTTAATGCTCAATCGTCTTACAGAAGTGTATTAGACCTTACTGACGATGGCTTATTGGCTAGCGAAAAAGGGTTTCATAGATTAATGGATGCTATTAATTTACTAGATAACATATCGTCTGCTTCTACATCTACATTCAATGTTTCTGAATGGAAACAGAACTGTTATGATGCTATGAATGATGATTTTAATTCTCCAATATTAATAGCTCATTTATTTGACGCTGCTAAATACATCAACCAAATAAAAGACGGTAAAGCCTCTATTACTTCTGATGATTTAAAACTTCTAAAACAAACTATGTACGCATTTACATTTGATGTTTTAGGGTTACAAAACGAATCAAAGAAAGAATCTGGTACTGATAAATTATCTGCTGCTGTTGATATTTTAATTAAATTACGACAAGAAGCCAGAGCTAATAAAGACTTTGCTTTATCTGATAAAATACGTGACGAATTAGCTGAAGCTGGAATTCAGCTTAAAGATGGTAAAGAAGGAACTACTTTTACGACAAACTAGTCATGAAAAAAATTATAATAGCTCCTTTTTTATTTTTAATAAAGGTCTATCAAACATTAATTTCACCTTTTCTACCTTCAACATGTAGATACCAACCTACTTGTTCTTACTACACAAAGGACGCATTATTAAAACATGGCTTATTAAAAGGTGGAAAACTGGCAATAAAAAGGATTTTTAGTTGTCATCCTTGGGGAGGTTCTGGTTTTGACCCTGTTCCTGAAAAGGAAAACTAATTTTCAAAAATACTTAACACTTAGTCACACTCAAAGTAGTATATTTACCTTTGAAAAAATAAACACATGCATTTTTTACATATAGACTGGAACCCATCAAAAGGAATAGACTTAAGCTTTTTTACACTACATTATTACAGTATGATGTGGATAGTAGCTTTTATACTTGGTTTCTACATCATGAAACGCATTTATAAAAATGAAAACGAAAGCAACGAATCTTTAGACTCGCTCTTTATCTATTCTGTAGTAGGTATTATGCTTGGTGCTAGATTAGGTCATGTTATTTTTTACCAACCTGAACTTTTTAAAGAAGATTTTTGGAGTGTCTTTTTACCTTTTAGCTTTAAAGGAGGTATTCATTTTACAGGGTTTCAAGGACTAGCAAGTCATGGTGCTGCTATGGCTATGATTGTCTCAATGTATTTATACAATAAAAAAGTGCTTAAAAAATCGGTGCTTTGGATATTAGACAGAGTTGTAATTCCTGTAGCTTCTGGAGCTGTTTTTGTTCGATTTGGGAACTTTATTAATTCTGAAATCATAGGAAAACCAACCAACTCTGATTACGGAGTAGTTTTTACAAAATTAGGTGAAGATTTTCCAAGACATCCAGCACAACTTTATGAAGCAATCTGTTATGTGTTCGTGTTTTTTATACTATTCTATTTCTATTGGAAAACTAAGAAAAGTGAACAAGAAGGGTTTTTATTTGGCTTGTTTTTAGTGTTATTATGGACTGTTAGATTTTTTGTTGAGTTTGTTAAAGAGGCACAAGTTGAAGAACGTGCTACATGGGCTTTAAACACAGGTCAATGGTTAAGTATTCCTTTTATTTTAATAGGACTATACTTTATGTTTGTTTACAAGCCTAAATCAAAGCTTTCTTAATGAGAAAGAAAATTTACAACATAGTATATGTTGCTAGTTTAAGCATATTTTGTTTAGCAAACACATCTTGTAAAGAAGACAAAAAAGCGATTAAACCAGTAGTTATTTCCTTTAAAAAAGAAGGTGAACTAACACTTTACAAAGGCACTTCAGACTCTATAGTTAAAAGCTTAGATATAGAAATAGCTGATGATGATTACCAAACACAAACTGGTTTAATGTATAGAGATAGTATGAAAGATTCTCAAGGGATGCTATTTATTTTCCCTGATGAGAAATACCATAGTTTCTACATGAAGAATACCAAAATTCCTTTGGATATTATTTTTTTAAATGCTGATAAAACCATTATCAATATCCAAAAAAATGCTAAGCCTTATGACGAAACATCGTTACCGTCAAAAGCGCCTGCTAAATATGTTCTTGAAATAAACGCAGGTTTAAGTGATGAATGGAAACTTACTGCTGATGATAGCATTTCATTCACTACTTTATAAATTTCCAAACTATAAAATAAAAACTTAAACAACTATAAAATAAAAAGCCACTCTTTTAGAGTGGCTTTTTATTATTCAGAATAGTATATAATTCTTACTCTTTATCTTCAGCTGTTTCTCCTTTGTTTTTTAAAGTATCATACATAACTGGAGTTGCAATAAATACAGAAGAATATGTACCTACAACCACACCAACTATAAGTGCAAATAATAAACCTCTTAAAGAATCAGCTCCAAAAATAAACATTGCCAATAATACCACTAACGTTGTTAAAGAGGTATTCAATGTTCTACTTAAAGTGCTGTTAATTGCAGAGTTAATATTTTTTCCACCTTTAAAACCAGCTCTTTCTGCTATCACTTCTCTAATTCTATCAAACACAACTACTGTATCGTTTAGAGAGTAACCAATTACGGTTAAGATAGCTGCAATAAACGCTTGGTCAATTTCCATACTAAATGGCATAAATGAATAAGTAATAGAGAACACTCCTAATACAATAATAATATCATGGAAAACCGCAGCAACTGCTCCAGTTGAGAATTGCCATTTTTTAAATCGTAATAAGATGTATAAGAATACAACTACTAATGACCCAAGTACAGCCCAGAAAGACTCTTTTTTGATATCATCGGCAATTGTAGGACTTACTTTACCAGAGAATACTTTACCTACATTGTTTTTAGCTTTAGAGAAATCGTCATACGATGTTCCCTGTGGTAAGTATTTGCTTAGTGATTCGTATAATTTAGTTTGAACGATAGAATCTGCTTCAGCTGAATTTTCATTTACCATGAACTTTGTAGATATTTTCAATTGGTGAGAATTACCAATTGTTTTTACCTCAGCACTTTCAAAAACGCTTTCTACATCAGCTTTAACCTCTTCAGGATTCACATCTTGGTCAAAACGTACTTGGTAAGTTCTACCTCCAACAAAATCAATACCTTGATCTAATCCTTTAGTAGCTAAAGAGCCAATACTAACAACAATTAAAATTGCTGAAAACACATAAGCCACTTTTCTCTTACTAATAAAATCGATGTTCAAGTTTTTAAATAATCCTTTTGTTAACGCAGTAGAGAACTCTAGTTTACCACCTCTGTTTACATACCAATCAACTAATAATCTAGTGATGAATATTGCAGTAAACAAAGACGTAACAATACCAATTAATAATGTTGTAGCAAATCCTTTAATTGGACCAGTACCAAACACAAATAATATAATTGCAGTTAAACCTGTTGTAATGTTAGCATCTAAGATAGAAGACAATGCATTAGCAAAACCATCTTTTACAGCTTCTTTTTGTCCTTTACCTTTTGATATTTCTTCACGCACACGTTCAAAAATAAGTACGTTGGCATCTACCGACATACCAATTGTTAATACAATACCTGCTAAACCAGGAAGCGTTAACACAGCTCCTAACCCTGAAAGCACTCCAAATATTAAAAGAATGTTGAATAACAAGGCAATATCAGCAAAAATACCTGACTTACCATAGTATAGTATCATCCATAATAATACTAATGACAATGCAATTAAGAATGATTTAATACCACTATCAATAGCTTCTTGTCCTAAAGTTGCACCAACTTCTTCAGCTTGAACAATATCAGCCGAAGCAGGTAACTTACCAGCTCTTAATACGTTAGCTAAATCTACTGCCTCGTTTAATGTAAATGAACCAGAAATTTCAGAGTTACCTCCAGAAATTGGACCAGTTGTTACACCAGGAGCAGAATACACAATATCATCAAGAACAATTGCTATTTGGCTTTGTTGCTGATACGCTTTTCCTGTCATTTCTTCCCAAATCTTAGCTCCTTTGCTATCCATTTGCATACTTACAGATGGCTTACCTGTTTGGCTATAAGATTGACGTGCATCAGAAATAACAGCTCCACTTAAAGGTGGCTGATTTTCTCTGTTTCCTACAAGTGCATATAAATCTACATAGTCGCTATCTTTTGGTTGGATTCCCCAAACAAATTTCACATAACGTTGTTCAGCTGGCAATAATGCTCTTACCTGTGGATTGTTTAAGTATGAAGTAACAAGTTCTTTATCTTTTGCTTCAAAAGTTGCTACTACAGGTCCTCCTGAACCATAACCTCTTAATAAATCAAAAATTGGGTTTACTGTTACATCTGTAGAATCAGTAGTTGTTTCACCTACTAAATCATCAATTAAACTATCAGTTTTTTCAGCTACAGTAGAATCAACAGCTACCTCAGTATCTTTTTCAGTATTAACTATAGGCTTCAAAGTTTCATTAGCTTGCGCTAAGAATGGAAGAAATTGCTCTCCTCTATACGCATCCCAAAACTCTAACTGTGCAGTACTTTGTAAAAGTTTTTTAACACGCTCAACATCTTTAGCTCCTGGAAGTTCTACTAAAATACGTCCTGAGTTTCCTAAACGCTGAATATTTGGTTGAGTAACACCAAACTTATCAATACGCTTACGTAATACCTCAAATGCAGAAACGATAGACTCATCAACTTTAGTTTTGATAATGCCTTTAACGTCATCGTCAGACATATCGTTTGTAATGTCTGGGTACATTGTTCTGTTAGCAAAAATATCAGGAGAAGCTAATTTTTGGTCTCCTTTTATAGCATCAAAAGCTTTGTAGAAAGACTCTAGATATGGCTCTTGAGCGTCTTTTTGAATTTCCTCAGCATCACTTAATGCCTTGTTAAAAACTGGGTCTTTAGAGTCGTTTGCTAATCCTACTAAGATATCTTTTACAGATATTTCAAGGATAACGTTAATTCCTCCTTTAAGGTCAAGACCAAGGTTCATGGCCTTGTCTTTTACCTCGTTGTACGTGTAGTCGGCAATTCCTATATCGAAAACTTTAATGCTTTCTTGTTTTCCGTCTACATCAACTTTGTTTGTTTTAAGAGAGTCTAGGTATCTTACCTCTTCGGCTGCTCTTTCTTCTGGTGTATCAAATTTACTTATTGCTAATTCTTCAGCAGTACTGTCAATTTGATTAGCTTTGAATGTAAATGATAATTGGTATATACTTACCAAACCAAATAACACTGCAAATAGCTTTACTAATCCTTTGTTTTGCATTACTTTATTTTTTGGTCAAATTTTTTAAAACGAGCAAATATAGAATTTACTCAGAATTTGACAATTATTTTTTATGATTATAAGTGGTTTTAAATGCGCTTTTCGATAAAACACGAAAAACTATCTTTAATAGGAGTGATAAGCTTTTGGGTATAGAAAACTTATCTTTTAATAACTGATTAAGCTAAAGGTCCTGCTCTAACTTCAGGAATTTTGTAGGAATACTTGTCTATTGCGTTAGCAATATATCTTCTAAACACATAACCAGACGCTCTTAAATGCTCAGTGGCATCAATATTAAGGTAATATGAAGGCGCAAATACATTTGGGTTTATTAATCGGTCGTGGTCAGATTTTAATTCTACAGCAAGTTTACCGCTTAATCCAATGTCGTAGTTACTATGAATTTCGTAAACATCAACATTGTAGTCAATTGATGTATTACTTGATGGAAGTTTATTACTGTTCGATTTGTCATCAAAAGCAGTAACACCTAAATCTAGAACATTATCTTGAGATAATTGCTTTTTAATATTGGTAACGTCAGAAGTACTGTAATAGGTAATTTTTAGTTGACCGTTATCTTGCTCTACAACCTTAATATTTTCAGCTCCTGCATGTTGCAACTGCTGCTTTACATTAGCTATAGCATTTTGTGTATCTTCATGACTTACATGTTCTCCTGTAAATTGTAAAACAACTTCCTGATTAGGTACAGACGATTGCTGCTGGCTAGAAAAACCACCTAATACAGATAAAATGATTACCAGAGTACTAATGTACCATCTCAAATTCATGCGCCAAATATATGAAAAAAATAAAGACTGCATATAGCAGTCTTTAAGTCTATTTTAATTGTGAAAGCTAAGATTTATAATTCTAACAATCCGTTAGTTTTACTTACACCTTCAGCACTTTCTTGCATGTGTGCTTTTTCGGCATCACTAAGCTCAATGTTTACAATTTCTTCAATACCATTACGTCCTAAAATTACAGGAACACCAATACATAAATCGTTTAATCCGTACTCACCTTCTAATAAAGCTGAACATGGGAACATTTTCTTTTGATCGCAAGCGATAGCTTGTACCAATCCACTTACTGCAGCTCCTGGAGCATACCAAGCAGATGTACCTAATAATTTTGTAAGTGTTGCTCCACCAACTTTAGTATCTTCTTTTACTTGGTCTAATCTTTCTTCTGATAAGAACTCAGATACTTTAATACTGTTTCTTGTTGCATGTGCAGTTAAAGGCACCATACCTTTATCGCTATGACCTCCAATTACCATTCCGTCAACATCACTAATAGGAGCTCCTAAAGCTTCAGCTAATCTGTATTTAAAACGAGCAGAATCTAAAGCTCCACCCATTCCTATAATTCTGTTTTTAGGTAAACTAGTAGTTTTGTGTACTAAATACGTCATAGTATCCATAGGGTTACTTACAACAATCATTATAGTGTTAGGAGAATGCTCTATTAAACTAGATGAAACCGATTTTACAATACCAGCATTGATACCTATTAACTCTTCACGAGTCATTCCTGGTTTACGAGGAATACCTGAAGTAATTACACAAATATCACTATTAGCTGTTTTGCTATAATCGTTAGTTACACCTGTAATTTTTGTATCAAAACCGTTTAAAGATGCGGTTTGCATTAAATCCATAGCTTTACCTTCGGCAAAACCCTCTTTAATATCTAATAATACAACTTCAGATGCAAAGTTTTTAATTGCAATATATTCTGCACAACTTGCACCTACTGCTCCTGCTCCAACTACTGTTACTTTCATATATAAATAATTTTTAAAATTGTGTTGATTTTTAAGACTGCAAAATTACAAATTATTATACTGTAAATGAAAAAAGCACAAGAATAATCTTGTGCCTTTGTTAAATCTATTATTAACCAAGTTTAAAACGAAAAATTAAGACCTAAACTTGCGCTATCAAACTCTGCTACTGTATAATCGGCATTGATACCAAAAAAACCTAATTTTAAATTGGCTCCAACAGTTGCTCTAATTCCTGATATATCTTGTTCAACCGAAAATGGGTCAATTATTTCTTCTGAAAATAAAACACCATCGGTTACTCTATAAGTTCCTAATAAATCGGTTGTTGATGTTCCTGTAATATACCCTAAACCACCATAAAAGTTGATTACTTTTAATTTAGTACCAACTATTAATTCAAAAAGCATTGTGTTAACTTCAGTATCTATTTTTTGGTTTTCTCCTTCTACATATTCACCATCAGTAAAATCATAGCTTCCATCTAAATGCGTATAGGCTATTAAACCAGAAATAGCAACAGGAAATACTTTGTCTGCTGGTAACCATGATGTAAATTCTTGTTGTATACCAAAACCATAGAATCCTACTTTAACATCATCAGTATCTACCTTAGGAAAAAAGCGTCCTTTTAGCTGAGTACCTTTAAAAGGTGAAAAACTAGCTTGTAAAAATGCTGTTGGTATTAAGTTTATGTTTTCTGAACCAATACCTGTAGGTAAGGTTATTTCCACTTCTTGTGCTCCAAAAATAGGATCGTCATAGGTTGCAATAACTGTAATATCAGGATCATTATGCCCTAAAGCTGTAGCTACAGTTTTTGTTGGACTATTATCAGGAAATCTAATATTTTCATAATCTGCTACATTCATTTCAAAAGATTTTTTTTCATCTTTAATCAAAGAAGCATTTCCCACAATAGAAATTTCAAAGCCAAAACGTTTTGGTGCTTTTGCATTGTTAAACCAACCATTGTTGATTCCAAAAGCCACTCCTTCAGAAGCTGGAGCTATATAATCTGCCGTAAATCGTTGGGCATCCTCAACACCTGCTGTTAATAGGTCATTTACGTTTTCTTGTGCATTTGTAATTGTAACTGCAATTACAAACAGCATGAACAGAACACATTTTTTCATAATACTAAGTAGATTAAATTTTTGGTGAAAATAGTAAAATTTATGATTATAACGTATTTTATCGTTAAAAAATTGCACTTTATCGATGTTTTATTTTTTTCAGCACAAAAAAAAGCGAATACAAAATGTATTCGCTTTTAGTATAATAATAGCTACTATTAATTACGCATCAATATTAGCGTAAATAGCATTCTTTTCAATAAACTCCCTACGAGGTGGTACTTCGTCTCCCATTAACATTGAGAAGATACGATCTGCTTCTCCACCATTATCAATATTTACTTGACGTAGTGTTCTAAACTCTGGATTCATTGTTGTGTCCCAAAGCTGCTCAGCATTCATCTCTCCAAGACCCTTATAACGTTGTACACTTACACTACCTCCAAATTCTTCGGCAATTGCATCACGTTCTTTATCAGTCCAAGCATAGCTTTTCTTTTGACCTTTCTTAACCAAATATAAAGGTGGTGTTGCAATGTAAATATGACCGTTCTCAATAAGTTCTTTCATGTATCTAAAGAAGAACGTTAAAATAAGTGTTGCAATGTGGCTACCATCAATATCCGCATCACACATAATAACTACTTTGTGATAACGTAATTTCGATAGGTTTAACGCTTTACTATCTTCCTCAGTACCAATGGTAACTCCTAGTGCTGTGAAGATGTTTTTAATCTCCTCGTTTTCAAACACTTTGTGCGTCATTGCTTTTTCAACATTCAATATTTTACCACGTAGTGGAAGAATAGCTTGAAATGCTCTGTCACGACCTTGTTTTGCAGTTCCACCTGCCGAATCTCCCTCTACAAGGAATACTTCACATTTTTCTGGGTCTTGCTCTGAACAGTCACTCAGTTTTCCTGGTAAACCTCCAATGCTCATTACAGTTTTACGCTGTACCATTTCACGTGCCTTTTGCGCTGCATGACGTGCTTGAGCTGCAAGAATTACCTTTTGAACAATGGTTTTAGCGTCTTCAGGATGTTCTTCTAAATAATCAGTTAACATTTCAGAAACCGCTTGACTTACTGAAGCAGATACTTCTCTGTTTCCTAGTTTAGTCTTTGTTTGCCCTTCAAATTGAGGCTCTGCAACTTTTACAGAAACAATAGCTGTTAATCCTTCACGGAAATCATCTCCTGCAATATCAAACTTTAGCTTATCTAACATTCCTGATTCGTCAGCATACTTTTTTAAAGTATGTGTCAAACCACGACGGAAACCAGAAAGATGCGTTCCACCTTCGTGGGTATTAATATTGTTTACATACGAATGTAAGTTTTCTGCATACGACGTATTGTAAACCATAGCAACCTCAACAGGAACTCCGTTCTTTTCTCCTTCAAAAGAAATAACATCGTTCATTAAAGGCTCTCTGTTACCATCTAAAAACTTCACAAATTCTGAAAGTCCTTCTTCTGAATGGAATGTTTCCCCTTCAAAACTTCCGTCTTCTTTTTTGTGACGTTTGTCAACTAAATGTACTGTAATACCTTTATTAAGGTATGCCAACTCACGCATTCTACTAGCTAAAGTATCGTAATTGTACTCTAGTGTTTGTTGAAATATTTGTGGGTCTGGTTTAAAAGTTACAATGGTTCCTGTTTTATCAGAATCACCAATAGTTTTTACAGGGTATAATGTTTTACCTCTTTCGTATTCTTGTTCCCAAATTTTTCCTTCTCTATGAACTGTGGCTTTTAAGTGTTCAGATAATGCATTAACACAACTTACACCAACACCATGAAGTCCACCTGATACTTTATAAGAATCTTTATCAAACTTACCTCCAGCTCCAATTTTAGTCATTACAACTTCTAGTGCCGAAACACCTTCTTTTTTGTGTAATCCAACTGGAATACCACGACCGTCATCCTCAGTGGTAATTGAGTTATCCTCATTTATAGTTACTGTGATATTATCACAATGTCCTGCTAAAGCTTCATCAATGGAGTTGTCAACTACTTCATAAACCAAATGGTGTAAACCTCTTACACCTACGTCTCCAATGTACATCGATGGACGCATACGCACGTGCTCCATTCCCTCAAGGGCTTGGATACTGTCTGCACCATACTGTTTTTTGTTTTCTTCGCTCATTTTTATTTTAATATGATTTAGTTCTTATTTTACAGAAAAAAAGACGCTAACTGCGTCTCTTTTGAGATACTAACAAAGATAACAAATTATCATGCCTTTTAAAAGTATTTTAACGAGTTAGTTAATAAATTATCAACATTTGTTAATTACTCAAAAGTGCCTTAAAACGTCTAAAAAGCACCTTAAATTTGATTTTGGGATTTTTTTAGGCTCATTCAAAATCAATAAAACACAAAAATGCATTAGAGCGGTTTTAATGCGTTTATAATTTATTAGAATTACCTTAATAAATCATGATTTTGAGTTGTTGTTCCTTAAATTAATTACACAACTTGATTTAATCAAATAATTAACAAATACCAATGTTATGATAGATGGAAATAATCCTTTAAATAAATTAAAGAAAATCCAATTCCAATCTTGCGGAGCGGTTTTTGATTGTTCTATAAACATCAATTCGCCATACGGATAGGATTCATAAAAGAACGTCATTAAAAAGTTATAGCCTAAGTGAAATCCTAAACCTAACATAATTGACTTTGTATTATAAAATGTATAGGCCCAAACATAGCCTGTAAATCCTGTTACTAAAATCACATACACGATAGGTATTATTCTTTCTCCCATCATACCATACGAGAATACATGGTAAACTCCAAAACACAATGCTGATAGCAGAATAGCCTTTTTTGACCCAATTCTTTGAATTAGTACATATAGCAACGCTCCACGAAAGACTAAATCTTCGGTCAAAGCTGATTTGATGTGATAGAAGAAAGATTGAAATATTAAACTGAAGTCAACAGTCTCTTTTAGTTTCCACTTCACATTTAAAATATATGTTTCAGCAGCTACCATCAAAAAACACAGAAGCATCATAAACACAAGTCCTATGAAGAATTGAAGCACTCTATTTGAATAAGGAATGACACCTAAAACATCAATATTTTTTTTCTCAATAAAGCGTAAGAGTGCCCATGAGATTACTAGTATTATTAATAATCCTAACATTTGAAATTACGTTTAAATTAAAGTTATGCTTCTTTTGGTTTCAAAAAAGGGATTGAAAATGGATACTTAAAAGTTCCCGTTTGTAGCGATCTTGAAATATTATATATCGTAGTGATAATAGCAAAAAGCACAATCGCTCCTGAAATAAAAAAATTGTAACCAGGAATAATAAAAAAAGATAGTAACGACAAAAAGAACAGCAAGGTAATTGTCCCATGAAAATTTACAATTGCTCTACCATGAACATCATACACCTTACTATCTTCAGCTTTATGAATCCAAAGAAACAATGGAAACAAAATACTTCCAAACGGAATAATCAATCCTAAAAAAGGAGAACCATGAAGCAACAACATCCATTTGCGTTGTATGACTTCCTCCTTTGGGTCATCAAGAATTAGTAATTCATCAATCTCTATTTCAAGACCTGCTGCCAACAGTTTTACCGTTTGAAGATGTGGCTGTACATCACCTTTTTCTATACGCTGAATGGTTCTAACCGTAACAGTAGTTTTATCAGAAAGTTGCTCTTGCGTATACCCTTTTAGCTTTCGCTGATAGGTTAAATTTTCGCTTAAAGAATTTTTATTCATTTTGATTATTATTTCTGATGCAAATCTACTTCAGGTTATTGGATTTTAACACGACATTTAAATGTCACCTATATGTCATTGTTAGGTTTTATAAGGGTTTTAAGCCTTCATTAAGCGATCTTACTTGAAAACTCAAAATAATACATTGGGTTAGCCTAGTGTTTAAAAGTAATTATTTTTAAAATAAAAAAGCCGGTTTTTAACCGGCTTTCCTTCTTATAGATTATTAAAATTAATATGCATCAGTATGTACTTTTGCAACTGCTCTTCCACTTGGGTCATTCATGTTTTTGAATGCTTCATCCCACTCTAAAGCAATTTTTGTACTGCATGCTACACTAGGTTCTTGTGGTACGCTTAATGCAGCTGCATCACTTGGAAAATGCTCTTCAAAAATAGAACGATAATAAAACTCTTCTTTATTTTGAGGTGTTTGTATCGGGAACCTAAAATGCGCATTCTTCATTTGCTCATCGGTTACTTCTTCATTCACTACTTCTTTCAAAGTGTCAATCCAACTGTAACCAACACCATCACTAAACTGTTCTTTTTGTCTCCAAGCTACGCTCTCTGGCAGCATATCTTCAAAAGCTTTTCTCACTACCCATTTTTCCATACGCTCTGGTGTTATCATTTTATCTTGCGGGTTGATACTCATTGCCACATCCATAAATTCCTTATCTAAAAATGGCACACGACCTTCAATTCCCCAAGCTGCTAAACTTTTATTTGCTCTCAAGCAATCATACATATGCAGTTTACTCAACTTACGAACCGTTTCTTCATGAAACTCTTTTGCATTTGGTGCTTTATGAAAATACAGATAACCACCAAATAATTCGTCAGCACCTTCACCAGACAACACCATTTTTATTCCCATAGACTTAATAACTCTTGCCATTAAATACATAGGTGTACTCGCGCGAATAGTTGTAATATCATAGGTTTCTAGCTGATAAATTACGTCTCTTACCGCATCTAAACCTTCTTGAATGGTAAACTTTATTTCGTGATGAACAGTTCCAATATGGTCTGCCACTTTCTGTGCTGCAGCCAAATCTGGAGACCCTTCTAGTCCTACTGAAAAGCTATGCAATTGAGGCCACCAAGCATCAGAAGTGTCATCACTTTCAATACGCTTTTGAGCATATTTTTTTGCAATTGCTGAAGTCACCGAAGAATCTAATCCTCCTGAAAGCAAAACACCATAAGGTACATCACTCATTAACTGCCTGTGAACAGCTGCTTCAAGCGCTTCTTTTATTTTTGAAATACTTGTTTCGTTGTCTTTTACTGCATCATAATCAGTCCACTCACGTTTATGCCATTGCACAAACTCACCATCTTTACTAGACATATAATGACCTGGAGGAAATAGCTCAATTTTTGTACAAACACCTTCAATTGCTTTCAATTCTGATGCTACATAAAAGGTTCCGTTTTGATCCCATCCAATGTATAATGGAATGATTCCCATGTGGTCTCTAGCTACAAAATATTCGTCTTTTTCAACATCATAAATTGCAAAACCAAAAATACCATTAAGTTCATCAACAAAATCAGTTCCTTTTTCTTGATACAACGCCAAAATAACCTCACAATCACTTTCAGTTTGAAACTTATAATCAGGAAATTGTTTACGTAGCTCTCTATGGTTATATATTTCACCATTAGCCGCTAAAACAAACCTCTTATCTTCTGAAAACAAAGGTTGTTTTCCTGAAGCAGGATCAACAATCGCTAAACGCTCATGCGCCATAATCGCTTTGTCATTATCAAAAATTCCGCTCCAGTCTGGACCACGATGACGGATTCTTTTTGACATTTCTAATATTTGAGGTCTTAAATCTTCTGTTTTCTGCTTTAAATCAAATGCACATACAATTCCACACATAATTTCTCTTTTTTATATCAATTGTTACATATTATGAAGCAAATATTCATTTAACATTACAAAATAAAAAATATAATCAACATTTCAATTACAAATTAAAACTAAAAACCATAAATTATAATTATTAGAAAAGTTATTGAACTGTATTTTGTTATTTATATTTACAAAATGAAACACTTAAGCCTGCTCGTTTACCTTTTGCCATTTATACTATATAGTCAAACATGGCAACCTACTTCAATTACTCCAAACACAAATGGACAACGTTTTGATGATGTTTTCTTTATAAACGACAATATTGGTTGGGCTGCGAATGGTTATTATGCAGCAGTTTTTAAAACCACTGATGGTGGCAACACTTGGACAGAACAAGTTAGCTCTAGTGATTTAGGTGGCAGCTACTACTTTAGAAACATTGAATTCATTAATGAAAATATTGGTTTTTTAGGGACTTTAAATGGTAAATTTTTCTCAACAAATGATGGTGGAACAACGTGGACTGAAGTCACCAACATCTCTCCAAATCCTCAAGCTATTTGTGGTTTGAATGCTGTAGGCAGTTCAACAATTTATGGTTGTGGAGCCTATTTTACTCCTGCTTACATTATAAAGTCCACTGATAGTGGTTTAAATTGGCAATACATTGATATGTCTGCTTATGCTAATGCACTAGTAGAGATTAAGTTTATTAATGAATTGATAGGTTATGCTTGCGGAAGTAATGCAAATGGTGCCTGTGTACTTAAAACCACTGATGGAGGAAGTACTTGGACAGAACTATTTAATTCTAATATACCTGGAGAATATGTTTGGAAATTTCAGATTTTAGAAAATGCACCTAATGTATTTTTTGGAGCGATTTCTTCTATAGCTCCCAATCCTGGAAAATTGATAAAATCCGTTGATAGTGGAACCACATGGAACAGTTATGACGCACCTGAAACCGATGTTCAAGCGGTTGGTTTTATCAATGAAAACAAAGGATGGATGGGAGGACATACTACTGGTTTTTATGAAACAGTAGATGGCGGACAAACTTGGACAAACCTTAATGTAGGTTCTAATTTAAATAGGATTTTTGTAATCAGTCCTACTTTAGCTTATGCCTCAGGAACTTCTATCTATAAATTTACCGATGCCTCTTTAAATATTAGCGAAGTAGAATCCAACTCAAAAACACTTGATACTCATATTAAAAATAATCCTGTAGATACAACACTAGAGTTTAGTATTTACTTTCACAACAATGACAATCTTTTAATTGAGTTGTATGATAGTAAAGGAACTTTCATAAAACAACTTTCAAGGGAAATTATCACTGCTACTGGAATTGAAAAACACTATGCCTTTGATGTGAGTGAACTTTCATCTGGGACTTACTTTTTAAACTTGCACAACAATTTTCAGAGAGAGTCCATAAAATTCATTAAGCAATAAACTTAGCACGATTTTTGTTTAACAAAAATTAACAATTCAAACTCTATTTTTTATAAGTGAAATCTTAAATTTAGAATCTTAATAAAAAAACGTATGAAAAAAGCAATGAATTTATCCAAGCTAGCATGTTTAGCAATTTTATTAGTCTCATTTAGTATGAACGCTCAAGATTTTAAAGATCTTGACAAAAGCCCTATGGATGCAGCAGCATTTCCAAGTAGCCATAGAGTATCTGAAAAAACTGTCAAAGTTATTTACAGCAGACCTCAACTAAAAGGCAGAACAGTTCAATCTTTAGCTCCAAATGGAGAAGTTTGGCGAACTGGAGCCAACGAAGCAACTGAAATAACATTTTACAAAGATGTTACTGTAGGTGATAAAAAGGTTAAAGCTGGCACTTACTCACTGTTTACTATTCCTGGTGAAAAATCTTGGACTATTATTATAAATTCTGATGTTGATGTTTGGGGAGCTTACAGTTATAACAAAGACAATGATGTAGCAAGAGTTGAAGTTCCTGTTAACGAAGGCAAGAAAAGCCTTGAAGCTTTTTCTATAGCATTTGACGACGAAGGTAGCATGCATTTAGCTTGGGGAACTCTAAGAGTTGCTGTTCCAATGAAATAAAAAAATATGAAACACTAAAAAAGCCTTGATTTCTCAAGGCTTTTTTTTATTTATGGTATGTTCAAATATTTATGCGTTTGTAACGACACTTTCCATTTAGGATTTTTCATTACATAATCAACAATTTCAGGAACAACTTTATCGCGTTTGCTCCACTCAGGTTGTAAGTACAAAATACAATCTTTATTTACTTTTGCTGCTTGCTCCTCAGCAAAACGAAAATCGTCTTTATTATAAACAATCACTTTTAACTCATTAGCATTATCATACACTTCTTGAGTTGGCAATTTCAATTTTTTAGGAGATAAACAAATCCAATCCCAAGTACCTGTTAGCTTATAAGCTCCAGACGTTTCAATATGCACCTGCAGTCCTTTTGCTTTAAGCTGCGATGTTAAAGCAGTCATATCCCAAGTTAACGGTTCACCTCCTGTAACAACTATAGTGTCACTATACTTAGCGGCATTTTCAACAATTTTAGACGTTTCAGTTGGCGGATGAATGTCTGCATTCCAACTTTCTTTCACATCACACCAATGGCAACCAACATCACAACCTCCTACTCTAATAAAGTAAGCAGCTGTTCCTTTGTGATAACCTTCTCCCTGAATAGTGTAAAATTCTTCCATTAAAGGAAGCATCTCACCTTTATCAACCAATATTTGTGTCTCTGTCTTCATTGCCGCAAAGATAAGTTACTATTAGAAGTTTAGTGTTAAAATGTTAAAAAGATTTTCTGTAGGATTAATTCTAGATTAGTATTTTTATAGAAATTTTTTGAATAATGAGCAGAAACGAAGAATTCTTTAACCACATTACCGAAGGAAACACCAATAAAGGTGAATTCATTACACTTGGCTCTGCCATGTTGGATGGTGAAACTATAAAAAACGCCTATGTAAATGTTCCGCTTAAAACCATGAATAGACATGGACTTATTGCTGGAGCTACAGGTACTGGAAAAACAAAAACACTACAAGTTTTAGCTGAAAATCTTAGCGAAAAAGGTGTTCCTGTGTTATTGATGGATATTAAAGGAGACCTAAGTGGCTTAGCACAACCTAGTCCTGGACACGTTAAAATTGACGAACGTCATGAGGCTATTGGTTTACCTTTTGAGGCTAAATCGTTTCCTGTTGAAGTAATGACATTATCTGAACAAGATGGTGTGAGACTAAGAGCAACCGTTAGCGAATTTGGACCTGTACTTATTTCAAGAATTTTAGATGTAACAGAAACCCAAGCTGGAATAATTTCGGTTATTTTTAAATATTGTGACGATAATAAACTTCCGCTTTTAGACTTAAAAGACTTTAAAAAAATACTACAATATTGTACTTCCGAAGGTAAAGAAGAATTTCAAGAGGAATATGGCCGAATTTCAACAGCATCTACAGGAGCAATTCTTAGAAAAATTGTTGAACTAGAGCAACAAGGTGGCGACTTGTTTTTTGGAGAAAAATCTTTTGACACCCAAGATTTACTTAGAATTGCTGATGATGGTAGAGGCTACATAAACATTATTAGATTGACTGATATACAAGACAGACCAAAACTGTTTTCAACTTTTATGTTGAGTCTTTTGGCTGAAATCTATTCTACTTTCCCTGAACAAGGCGATACTGGACGACCAGAATTAATCATGTTTATTGACGAAGCACATTTAATTTTTAATGAAGCTTCTGACGCTTTATTAGATCAAATAGAAAGCATTGTAAAATTAATACGAAGTAAAGGTGTTGGATTATATTTTGTAACACAAAACCCTACTGATGTTCCTGAAGCTGTCCTAAGTCAATTAGGTTTAAAAGTTCAGCATGCATTAAGAGCATTTACAGCTAAAGACAGAAAAGCCATTAAGCTTACAGCTCAAAATTATCCTGACACAGAATATTACGATACCGCTGAAGTATTAACCTCTTTAGGAACTGGAGAAGCATTAGTTTCAGCATTAAATGAAAAAGGAAGACCAACACCACTTGCAGCAACCATGATGCGTGCACCTATGAGTAGAATGGATGTGTTAACCGATTCTGAATTGAGCAACTTATTGTCTAGCTCTAAAATGGTTAAAAAATACAACGAAACTATCGATAGAGAAAGTGCTTATGAAATATTAAATGAAAAAATTGAGCGTGCTGAGGCTGAAGAAGCTAAGGAAAAAGCTCGAAAAGAAAAAGAAGCGCTTAAAAAAGCTGAGTCAAAACGAAGAACTTCGAGTACAAGAAGCAATAGAATGAATCCTGTTGTAAAAGTACTTACAAGTGCAACGTTTATTAGAAGTGTTTTCGGCATCCTTACTAAAGTGATGAAAAAATAATCTTCAATACCAATACATAAAAAAAACACTATAACATTAAAATAAAAACCATGAACAAATCCCTGCTTTACCTTATTATTTTCACTTTAGTTCTAACAAGTTGTAAAAAAGAACAAGACCCTTTTCAAGTTAGTAAACAACATATTGGGTTACTAACCGACTCTACACAAGTCAAAGATTTGGAAGCTTTATTTGTAAATGACTCCATTGTAAACTATATAAAAGGTGATGAATTTATTGAAAACAAAAGTGATATTGAAGTGTTTGAAAAAGGTGGTAAAAAACTATTGATTTTATCTCCTAAACAAGTTTTAGATTCAACATCAACTATTGGTAGTGTTCAAATTATCGATTCTAGATTCAAAACAGATAAAAACATTTCAACACTAAGTACTTTTAAAGATATACAAGACAATTACACTGTATCAAGAATTAATAATTTAATTAATTCTATTGTGATTTCGGTTGATGAAATTAATGCATCCTTTACAATTGATAAAAAAGAATTACCAGCTAATTTGAGATTTGATATGAACTTAAAAATTGAAAAATCTCAAATCCCTGACACAGCAAAAATTAAATACTTTTTTGTTCATTGGAATTAGGATTTAAATAGGTTTACTTTAATTAATGAATCCATTTTTTTCCAAAATATTAGTTGATATTGCTCGCAAACGACTCAAAGCTAGCCAAAAGACTACTACCGAGTTTAGTAAACGACAAATTGTACCTGTAGTAAGAAATCTTCAGGTAGAGTTATCTCATGCCATTAAAGAGTATATTTTTATCATTATTGGTGTGTTTTCAGCAGGTTTTGGACTTAAAGGGTTTTTACTACCTAATCGTTTTATTGATGGTGGTGCTACAGGTATTTCATTACTTTTAGAAAACATCACTAACATAGAATTAAGTTTTCTGCTTATACTGGTCAACATCCCTTTTCTTATCTTAGGAGCAAGAACATTAAGCCTAAAGTTTGCCATAAAAAGTATTATTGCCATTGCTTTTCTAGGGTTTGTAGTGCATTATATTGACTATCCTACCATTACTGAAGATAAACTACTAATTGCTGTTTTTGGTGGCTTTTTTCTCGGTTTAGGAATAGGAATGTCCATGAGAGGCGGAAGCGTTATTGATGGTACTGAGGTATTGGCAATTTATTTAAGCAGAAAATTATCCCTAACAGTTGGTGATGTTCTTTTGCTTATTAATATCATCATCTTTTCATTTGGTGCTTACGTACTATCTATTGAAACTGCATTATACGCCATTTTAACCTATTTAGCAGCTGCTAAAACTGTAGACTTTGTGGTTGATGGTGTTGAGGAATATGTTGGCGTTACTATTATTTCTGAAAAGCATGAAGAATTAAGAACAATGCTCATTGAAAAGTTAAGACGTGCCTGCACTATTTATGCTGGAAAAGGCGGTTATGGAGGAAAAGGGCAAAGTTATGACAAAGACATTATTTATACAGTAGTAACCAGATTAGAACTCGCCAAACTACACACTGAAATTGACAAAATAGACAAAGATGCTTTTATCATAATGGGATTGGTAAAAGACTTAAAAGGAGGTATGATAAAACGAAAACCCCTAAAATAGCACCTAAATAATTAACAATAGCACATAACTATATAAGCAACGCTATATATGGTTAACTTTTTACACAAATGAAAAATTACACAGTACAAAACTCTCCTTTTGTAGTTCCCACTACCGATGGAAAAACAATTAAAGAACATTTTGGATTAGCAACCGATGGCAATTCACAACTAAGTATTGCACACATGACAGCTCCTCCTGGTTGGAGCGAACCTTTTCAAACACCTGAGTTTGACGAATACACGTTTATAATTAAAGGGCAAAAACAATTTATAATTAAAAATGAAGTTGTAATTTTAAAAGCAGGTCAATCCATAAAAATTAACAAAAACGTAAGAGTGCAGTATTCTAATCCTTTTACTGAACCTTGTGAATATTTAGCTATTTGCTTACCAGCATTTTCTATGGATTTAGTAAATAGAGAATAAATGAAACAACTTCTTGCAAAATTTTTAGGATTTAGCTTAAACATGCTAAGTTACATATCGAAGTCTTTTGCTGCCAATAGAGCTTTGGCTTTATTTTCTATGCCTTTAAAAGGAAAAGCAACTGAAGAGCAAACAGAATTTTTAGAAACATCATTTAGAGAAGAATTGATGTACGACAACATCCCAATAATGACTTACCGTTGGGTTGGAAAAAACAAAACGATACTTTTATTACATGGTTGGGAAAGCAACTCTGCACGTTGGAAAAACCTTATACTTAACCTAAAAAAGAAAGACTATAACATTATTGCTATAGATGCTCCAGCACATGGAAAATCTGGAGGCACAAGTTTTAACGCGATTTTGTATTCTGAGTTTATTAATGTAGCAGTATTAAAGTTTAAACCTGAGATTATCATTGGGCATTCGGTTGGTGGTATGGCTTCTATTTTCTTTCAGTACAAATATCAAACTCCTTTTATAAAAAAGTTTATCTTGCTTGGAGCGCCTTCAGAGTTTAAAGATATTCTTGGTAGGTATACAAAAATGATGGGTTACAACCAACGTATTAACACCAAGATTAACTCAATAATTCTAGAACGTTTTGGGGTAAAACCTGAAGAATTTTCGTCTTCAGAATATATTAAACAAAACAATTCCGAAGGATTAATAATTCATGATGAACAAGACCAAATTATCCCTTACAAGGATGCTTTGCTCATAAAAAGTAGTTTTAAAAACAGTAAATTAATTACTACGCAAGGCATGGGACACTCTTTAAACAACGATACTGTTACTTCGTACATTAATGATTTTATTGATGCCTAATCTTGTTTTATCTTTGCACTATGGAAGATAATCTTAAACGTCTTAATAAATACCTAAGTGAAGTAGGCTATTGCTCTCGTAGAGCAGCCGATAAACTTATTGATGCAGGTAGAGTTACTATTAACGGTAAAGTACCTGAAATGGGAACAAAAGTTAGTCCTGATGACGAAGTACATGTTGATGGTAAACTTGTAGAAAACAAAAAAAAGTCTTTTACTTACCTAGCGTTTAATAAACCTGTTGGTATTGTTTGTACTACAGACACTCGTGTTGAAAAGGATAACATTATCGATTTTATCAACTATCATAAACGTATTTTCCCGATTGGTCGTCTGGACAAACCCAGTGAAGGATTAATACTACTTACAGATGATGGTGATATTGTAAACAAAATATTAAGAGCTAGCAACAACCACGAAAAAGAGTATGTTGTTACGGTTGATAAACCTATTTCTCAAACTTTTATTAATAGGATGTCTAATGGTGTACCAATATTAGATACAGTTACTAAAAAATGTAAGGTTACTAAAGTTGGCACCTACGAATTTAAAATTATTCTAACACAAGGTCTAAATAGACAAATACGAAGAATGTGTGAATATTTAAATTACGAAGTACAAACCTTAAAGCGTACACGTATTATGAATATAAAGCTAGATATGCCTATTGGGAGTTATCGCGAACTTACTCAAAATGAAATGGATGAACTTAATGAGTTATTAGAAGGTTCAACCAAAACATTTCAATCTAAAAAAAGGAGACCTTAACCTACGTGTCTTTCTCTAGCTAATAAAGTATTTTTAAGTAGCATAGCAATAGTCATTGGACCAACTCCACCAGGAACAGGTGTAATATAACTTGCTTTTTTACTTACATTTTCAAAATCGACATCACCAGTAATCACATACCCTTTTGGAGAAGACTCGTCAGGAACTCTAGTAATACCAACATCTATAATAACAGCGTCGTCCTTAACCATTTCAGCTTTTAAGAAATTAGGAACTCCTAATGCTGAAATGATAATATCTGCTTGAGAAGTAATTTGTGTAATGTTTTTTGTATGACTGTGTGTTAATGTAACTGTTGAGTTTCCTGGGAAACCTTTACGTCCCATTAAAATACTCATTGGTCTTCCAACAATATGACTACGACCAATTACAACTGTGTGCTTTCCTTTGGTTTCAACACCATAACGATCGAGCAATTCTAAAATACCAAAAGGTGTAGCAGGAATAAAAGTACTCATATCCAATGCCATTTTACCAAAGTTTGCAGGATGGAATCCATCTACATCTTTATCAGGATCAACAGCTAAAAGCACTTTTTGAGTATCAATTTGTTTTGGTAATGGTAACTGAATGATAAATCCATCAATATCTGGATTTTCATTTAATTCTTCAATTTTATCTAACAATTCAATCTCACTAGTTGTATTTGACATTCTAACCAAAGTAGACTCAAATCCAACACGTTCACAAGCTCTTACCTTACTTCCTACGTAAGTTAAACTTGCTCCATCGTTACCAACAATTACAGCTGCTAAATGAGGTACTTTTTCTCCTTTAGCTTTCATTTTTTTTACTTCAGCAGCAATTTCATCTTTGATATCGTTACTAATCTTTTTTCCGTCTAGAATTGTCATATTATTAGTTGTGTTGTTGTTATTTGTAATCTTATTTGAAATAAAAAAACATGAGTTACCTCATGTTTTTCATAGCTTGCATCATACGTTTGCCGCCACCACCTTGCATCATTTTCATCATCTTGCTCATTTGGTTAAACTGCTTAAGCAATTGGTTAACTTCTTGTACCGAAGTTCCTGAACCTTTACCTATACGTTTTTTTCGGCTTGCATCTATTATTGATGGGTTAGTTCTTTCAGCTGGTGTCATAGAATGAATAATTGCTTCAATACCTTTAAAAGCGTCATCATCTATATCAACATCTTTCATCATTTTTCCAGCTCCAGGAATCATTCCAATAAGGTCTTTCATGTTACCCATTTTCTTGATTTGCTGAATTTGTTTTAAGAAATCATCAAACCCAAATTGGTTTTTTGCAATTTTCTTTTGAAGTTTTCTTGCTTCCTCTTCGTCATACTGCTCTTGAGCTCTTTCAACAAGCGACACAACGTCTCCCATTCCTAGAATACGATCTGCCATACGAGAAGGATAGAACACATCAATAGCTTCCATTTTCTCACCTGTACCAATAAACTTAATTGGTTTATTCACTACAGACTTAATTGAAATAGCTGCTCCACCACGTGTATCACCATCTAACTTGGTAAGAATTACACCATCAAAATTTAAAACATCATTAAAGGCTTTAGCTGTATTAACAGCATCTTGACCTGTCATAGAATCTACAACAAATAATGTTTCTTGTGGCTGAATGGCTTTGTGGATGTTTGATATTTCGGTCATCATCGCTTCATCTACAGCTAAACGACCAGCAGTATCTATAATAACCACATTATGTCCATTAGCTTTTGCGTGAGCAATACCAGCTTGCGCAATAGCTACAGGATCTTGGTTACCTTTATCACTATATACCTCAACATTTATTTGTTCACCTACTACATGCAACTGATCTACTGCTGCAGGACGATACACGTCACAGGCTACTAACAAAGGCTTTTTGGTTTTTTTATTTTTTAAATAATTGGCAAGTTTACCAGAGAAAGTTGTTTTACCTGAACCCTGTAAACCTGACATTAATATAACACTTGGTGTTCCTGAAAGGTTAATACCTTCGGCATCTCCACCCATTAGTTCGGTTAATTCGTCTTTAACGATTTTAACCATTAACTGTCCTGGTTGTAACGTTGTTAATACGTCTTGACCTAATGCTTTTTCCTTTACTTTGTTAGTAAATTCTTTAGCAATTTTAAAATTGACATCGGCATCTAAAAGCGCTCGTCTTACTTCTTTAAGGGTTTCAGCAACATTAACCTCAGTAATACTACCATGACCTTTTAATACGTGTAGCGCTTTATCTAACTTATCACTTAAATTATTAAACATATATCTCTCTATTTTTTAAGTACATATCGGTAAAAAACTTCAATGCATTTTAGAAAGTTGCAAAGTTAAGAATTTGTAGTGTATTAAGGAAGTATTAGCAATAATTCTGTACGAAAAAAGGATTGTAAAATTATTACAATCCTTTTTAACTAACCTAAAAACTAAAAAACACGAGGTTTTTCAACATGTATAAAGACTCAATCACATGTTCTTTCAATAACCATTACATCATTTTCTCGATGTAGCTGCAACCTATCTTCCTCACATTCTACTACAAGCCATTGGCCTGTTATAGCTTGAATATCTGATCCTGCTACATTAGAAAACTCAATAATAACTCCATCGTTTGTTTGAGAGGTCGTCCACGTTGCATCTATAGTTGCAGTTTCAGTATAAATAACCACAATATTATTTGACGACTCAAAATCAAAATTCCAAACTATTAAATTATCACTACCATTGTAGTTTACTACATTCCAAGTACAATCTAAAAGAAATGCATCTACATCTTGCTCTGAGCAAGTTTGACCACAATCTTCAACGACAAGATTAACTTCAAAAATTTCAAATGTATTTCCTCCTGCCAATGTTGCTGATACATATATTGTTTGTGAAGAACTTACAACATTGCTATAAGGCGAGGTTAAAGCATTTACTCCAGTTTCTGCATCCATTAATGTTTCATGGAATGTCATTTCTATATTATCATTACTACAATTTGGGAAAATATCATATAAATCAAAAGTTGCTATTCCGTCGTTAAAAGGCTCTTCATTATCACAGATTACATATTCTGTATTTGAAAAACATTCAAACGGATTGTCACTTGTACATTGCTGGGTCAACACTAATACATCTTCACCTTGCTGTAATACTAACGAATCTTCATTACACTCCACAACAGCATATTCTCCATTGTAATCCTCAAGTCCGTTAAAGTTTATAAATACCTTTAACTCCCCTTCAATCATGGCGATATCCCAAGTACCAGAATATAAAAGGTCATTTTCGTATAGAGTAGATATTTCATTTGAGTCATGAAATGTAAATGTTGTAAATGATGGAGTATAACCATTTAGAGCTGGTATTTGTGGACAAGCCACTAAGTAATCTCTTACATCTTGAAAATCGCAGCTAACTTGATCATCATCACAGTTGATTTCCATAACAATTTCGGTAGTTGTGTTTTCAACTGTTCTAACAAGTTCAAATCTGTCATCAGCACAATCAACAACTAACCAATCTCCTCCTAAATCTTGTGAAAAAGCTGTAAGTTGCTCTATTGACAATACAATACCTTGGTCTGTAGATTCTAGATTCCAGCTACCTAGCACAACTTCGGCTAAATCGCCTTCACTAATTTGTAAGGCTCCACCACCTCCAAATACTAAATCAAAATCTATGAAATTATCATCTCCATTGTAAGACACAATTTCCCAGTGACAATCTTGTAGTGCTTCAGACACTTCTTGTAGTGTACAATCCTCATCATCATCATAATCGCACTCTTCCTCAGCAGCATTTATAGCAGCTTCAAGTTCTTGATTACTATTAACCTCAACTGTATCTCCATTAGCATAAACCATTGTAACTGGAAAGTTTAAACTTGCAAGAACAACAGCACTATTAGAAGTTTCTAAACTTTGTAAAAACACATATAATTCAAAATCGCTACCAATAACAACTGTATCTATAACCTGAAAGTTTGTATCATACATTGAAAATGAAATTGGATACTGAAAATCTACACATTCAATCACGTCTTCATCAGCAGTACACTCATCAATAAACTCCTGCAACTGCTCTTGGTTTTCAATTGTAATTTCGGTGTAATCGTTTAAAATAATAGTTATTGGAAAAATATATTCCAACACATCATCATCATTATCAAACTCATTGTAGATGGCTTCAATAAGACCTAAATCTTCAAGAGTGTTTATTGTAATTGTTATACCATTTACTACAACTGTTACAGGTAGATTAACAGATAAACAATTGGCTTCATCCATAACATCATCTACTGAGCAGTCATAAGCCGAAGTAGATTGCATAAGGCTTATAAGAGCTATTTCAGAGTTGATAATGTTATCGTTTTCTGGGTTTGGTTCAATTTCTTCATCCTGACAAGAAGTAACCATAATTGGGGCTAATAGGACAAAAAAGGCTAAAACTAATAAATGTTTAATTTTCATAATTCTATAGGTTGTCTTTATTTATACAACAGATGATTTTAAAAAACACCTACCATATATTTTAATTTTATAATTTTATGATCTTAATTTTTCTGTATGCCCAAACCATTACATGACAATATTTGTGACGAGACATTATTTACTTCACTATTTGAGAAGCATGCTAAAAATCTGCACAACTTTTTACACTATAAATTTGGCGAACAGTTAAACCCAAAAGACAAAGTACAAGAAGCTTTTATTAAACTTTGGCAAAATTGTGGTAAGATTCCTTCAAATAAAGCAAAGAGTTTTTTATTTACGACTGCAAATAATTTAATGCTCAATGAAGCTGCTCATCAAAAAGTAGTATTAAAGCATCAGCAAATTAAACCTAAGCATTATACAAATGAGTCTCCTGATTTTGTAATGGAAGAACAGGAATATTTACAAAAACTAGAAAAAGCCATCGCCAACTTAACCGAAGCACAACGCACTGCCTTTCTACTAAACAGAGTTGAAGGAAAACGTTTTAAAGAAATTGCTGAATTACTAGATATTTCGGTAAAAGCTGTTGAAAAACGAATTTATGGTGCACTAAAAAAACTTAGAGAAGATATAAAAGAATTGTAATTAAGGGTAGGATATTTTAACACCTAACTGTTATATAGTTGTAATTGAAGACATGAAACGAGAAGATTTAATACAAAAATGGCTAGACCATAACTTAACCTCTGATGAACTTGAAGCTTTCAAACAGCTTGAAGATTATGATGATTTGGTGAAGTTATCAAATGGCATGCAGCATTTTAAAGCTCCTGAATATAACACTTCTGAAGCTTTAAGCAATGTTATGCAACACATTAACACCTCAAAGCAACCTCCACAAAAAAAGTGGTTATCTATTGCTATGAGTATTGCAGCTGTATTTGTTATTTCTTTTGGGATTTATTTTTTCACCATTAACCAAGACACATTGGTTAACACGCAATTAGCTGAAAAAACTACAATTGAATTACCTGATGCGTCTTCGGTGGCTTTAAATTCACTTTCTGAAATAACATTCAATTCCCATAAATGGAATAAAAACAGAACCGTAGACTTAAAAGGAGAAGCTTTTTTTAAAGTGGAAAAAGGAAGCAGTTTTAACGTTAACACAGCTTATGGAACCGTAACCGTTTATGGTACTCAGTTTAATGTTAAGCAAAGAGAAAACTATTTTGAAGTAATTTGTTACGAAGGTCTTGTTGGTGTTACTTACAAAGGAAACGAGACAAAACTACATGCTGGCGAAAGTTTTTTACTATTAAATGGAAAACTAATTGAAAAAGAAAAAGAACTTAAAACACAACCATCTTGGTTAAACAATGAAAGCTACTTTAAAAGCATGCCTTATAAAGAAGTTATTGCAGAGTTTGAGCGTCAATACGATGTGAATTTTCATGTTATTAACTTAGACAGTTCTCAATTATTTACAGGAAGTTTTACTCACAATAACATTGAAAATGCATTAAAATCTATTACCTTACCTTTACATTTAACTTACAAAAAAACGGATAATACGATTACACTAAAGCGTGAGTAAAAAAGGTGTTTTTTATCTTTTCATACCTTTATTTTTTTTGAGTGTTATTGGCATTAAGGCTCAAAACAACTCAAAAGAAACTCAATCGCTTGTTTATATTTTAAGTGCTCTAGAACAGCGTTACAACATTCATTTTAACTATATAGATCAAACTATTGAAGGTGCAACTGCTAGCTTACCAGACGAAACACTTTCACTCGCACAAGCTTTAGACCAACTAAAGCGCGAAACACAATTAGATTTCATTGTTATTGATGATTACAGTGTAGTCATTTCAAAACCATCTAGCCCTTTTAGTAATATCATTACCCAAAAACTAGAAGAAATAGTCATCAATAATTACCTTACTAAAGGTATTTTGAAAAAGAGTGATGGTAAAGTGGTTATTGAAACCGAAAAATTTGGTATTCTACCAGGATTAATCGAACCTGACATTTTACAAACCATACAAGCGCTTCCTGGTATTATAAGTGTTGATGAAACGGTATCAAACATTAATGTTCGTGGTGGTTCTCATGATGAAAATCTTATTTTATGGGATGGAATTAAAATGTACCAATCAGGTCATTTTTTCGGATTGGTTTCTGCATTCAATCCATATTTAACCAAAACCGTTAATGTATCTAAAAATGGTACTAGTGTTATGTTTGGTGATGGAATTTCTAGCGTTATAGACATTCAGCAATCCAACTCATTAAGCCATAAATTTAAAGCAGGAACAGGTTTTAACCTTATAAGTGCTGATGGTTTTGCCAAAGTACCTTTAGGTAAAAAAACCGAACTTCAGGTTTCAGCAAGACGATCGATAACCGATTTTATTTTTACACCAACCTACGATCAATACTTTAAACGTGTATTTCAGGACTCTGATTTATCAAATAACCAATCCAACAATACACTTACCAGTAATGAAACCTTTTATTTTTATGATATAAGTACAAAACTGCTATATGATATTTCAGATACTGATCAACTTCGTTTTAATTTTTTAACCATAAACAACAATTTAAGCTATGACGAAGAGACCATGACTGACGATATGAATGAGACATTACGCAGTAGCTTAAAACAGAATAATCTAGCTTTTGGAGCTGAATATTTAAAATACTGGAACAGTTCATTAACCACAACAGCTCAACTTTATCTTTCCAAATACAACTTAAACACCACTAATTATGATGTGGCAAACAACCAACGTTTACTTCAAGAAAATGACGTTAGCGATCTTACTTTAAAAATAAATGCCACCAACCATATTGACCCAAATTTAAAAATACATGCAGGCTACCAACTTAATGGTGTTGTGGTAAGTAATTCAGAGGACGTTAACAACCCTGAATTTCATAATTTCACGAAACAAATTAATCAAACGCATAGTATTTATGGTGAAGCTGAGTTCACTTCAGGAAACAAAAACACCTATGCCAGAATTGGTATAAGAACCAACTATATTGATAAGCTTTCAGAAGTATTTACTGAACCACGTTTAGCAGTAAGCCATAAACTTAGTAATCTTTTTCGTTTAGAGTTTTTGGCAGAATTTAAAAGTCAAACCATGTCACAAATTATCGATCTTCAAAACGATTTTTTAGGCATTGAAAAAAGACGTTGGGTACTCTCAAACGATATTGATATTCCTATTATAAAAAGTAAGCAAGGTTCTGCAGGAATTCATTATAACAAAAATAAATTACTGATAAGCGCTGAAGCTTTTATTAAGGATGTTGATGGTATTACAAGCAGAAGTCAAGGGTTTCAAAACCAATATCAGTTTACTGATGCAATTGGAAGGTATCAAGTAAAAGGTATTGACTTTTTAATAAACAAACAGTTTACAAATACAAGTGCTTGGTTGAGCTACTCATTTAGTAAAAACGATTACACTTTTGACGACTTAAACAATGGCAACACATTTCCAAACAACCTTGATGTAAGACATTCTTTAACTTTCGCAGGAACTTACCAAATAAACAACATAAAACTCGCTTTAGGTGTAAATTGGCACTCAGGAAAACCAGTAACTTTACCTGATGCTATTCAAAATACTTCTAACAATATTATTGAATACAATTCACCTAACGCCTCAAACCTTGAAGACTATTTACGTGCTGATTTTTCTGCTAATTACACGTTTAAAATGGGCAACACAACCAATGCTATTATTGGTTTGTCTATTTGGAATGTATTGAATAAAGTAAACACTATCAACAGCTATTACATCATTGATGAAAACGATGAAATTTCTGCTATAAAAAATAGGTCGTTAGGCATTACTCCTAATGTTAATTTCAGAATTCATTTCTAGCGTTTATTACTTTAATTTTAAACTTATTGACAAGTAATTTCATTATCTTGCTCATGCTAACGACGCAACATTTATGAATACTAAAATCATTAAGCTTTTTCTTCGGTTTGCAATTTCTGCAGGTTTTTTATCAGCTTGTTTTGACAGGTTTGGGTGGTGGCCTGAGTCTATTTCTACTTGGGGAAACTGGAACAATTTTTTAGAGTACACGCAACTTATCAACCCTTGGCTTCCTGAAGCAGTAATTCCTGCATTAGGAACACTTGCCACTGCTTTAGAAATTATTTTTGCCATCTTACTAATTATTGGTTTTAAAACAGAACTTATAGCCAAGTTTAGCGGAATACTATTATTAGTTTTTGCCTTATCAATGACATTTTCAACAGGAGTTAAAGGCGCATTTGATTATTCTGTATTTAGTGCAGCTGCAGCAGCTTTTGCATTAAGTCTTATTAAAGAAAAATATTTTGAATTAGACACACTCATTTCTAAATAACACCCAATACTATAAACAAATGAAACAAGCTTTACTTATTTTAACCTTTTTTACTATTTCACTCTCAACACAATCCCAAACTACTAGTGTAGAAAAATCTACCTTTGGTGTACAAACTGGCTTTTTAGGTATTTGGGTACATAATGAATCTAGGCTCTCAAACAGTATTGCTTTACGAAGCGAAATAGGTTTAGATGCTGGTATTTGGGGAAATGACATTTATGATTCTTATGGCTTTTTACTTGCGCCTGTAATCACTTTAGAACCTCGTTGGTATTATAACTTAAATAAAAGAGCTGATAAGTCTAGACGAACTGATGGCAACAGCGGAAATTTTGTTTCAATAAAAACAAGCTATCATCCTGATTGGTTTATCATTGCTAATGAAGATAACATTAACTTTATTAGTGATATTTCAATAATTCCTACTTGGGGAATAAGACGTCATCTTGGAAATCATTTTACCTATGAAGCAGGAATAGGTGTTGGGTATGTTCACTATCTTGAAGATTTTGATCGTGGAATACTTGAAACTAGCGATGTAGCAGTTAATTTACATTTAAGAATTGGTTACCGATTTTAATTTTTAATCTTATGACTACTGAAGCACTTCAAAAACTAAAATATCCTATTGGGACTTTTAAAAAGCCCGAACTAATTACCCAAGATCATATCACATCTTGGATTAATGATATTGAACAACTACCAAGCACTCTTGAAGCACTAACTAAAAACCTAACTAAAGAAGAACTTAATTGGGTTTACAGACCAGATGGTTGGACTATAAAACAAGTGGTTCATCATTGTGGCGACAGCCATTTAAACAGCATTATTCGTTTTAAGCTTGCCCTAACCGAAGACGCTCCAACCATAAAACCTTACCTCGAAAACCGTTGGGCTGAATTACCGGATTCAACTGATGATGACCTTTCCAACAGTATAACACTCTTAAAAGGAATACATAGCAAACTCGCTAAGTTACTTAAATCATTAAACAACGAAGAATTGAAGCGCGAGTTTATTCATCCTGAACATGGAAAACGTTTTTCATTAGAAGAAACAATTGGTATTTACGCATGGCATAGCAACCATCATACAGCGCATATTAAGCAAGCATTAACGCACAAAGGTGAGTTTTAAAACTACTTAGGATATTGCTTTTTAATATTCCTAATTAGGTCTTCCAATCCATTTATTTTTAACTCATAAACGGTTTGAAGCATCTCTCCTAGCTTCCCTTTTGGAAACCCTTTATTATGATACCAAACCACATAATACTCAGGTAAATCAATAAGGTCTCTTCCTTCATATTTACCGTAAGGCATTTTGTAATGTGCTAGTTTTATAAGAAAATCTTTATCAGGTTGTATCACTTAATCTGCAGATTTATAAGCTTCGTATTTATCAAGTTCTTTAGCAACAAACTTTTGCCATTTAGTTTGAGCTTCGGTGTTTATGGAATTATGACTTTCAGTATCGTAACGCTTTTGCATTTTAGCTAATTCTTCATTGCTGTTTTGGTGCAATCTATCCAGTGTTTTCTTGAGAAAATTATTAATCTTAACTTGACTTATTTGATGTCTTAATTTTCTAACATGCAACTCAGTTATATCAAAATGCAATTGCTCATGAGCCAAAATATATTGATTGGCTCGCTCTTTTATGTACCAGGATTTTTCAGGATAAAAATGTGCTTCAACATTGGCTGTAAAATCAATTACTTCAGAATTTCTATGTTTTAAACTATAAGAAAATGTAATTCCTGACGCAGTTACAGCAACAGCATCAGTATTTTTTTGAGGTTGACCTTTAAAGTGTTCCCAACTTAGTTTGTAGTTATTTCTCCAAGAGATTGTAACCTCGTTTGAAGTAGACAATAACACAATACTTAAAAATAAGAATATGGATTTAAGCTGTAACATGTTTTTAAAACGCTGGTTACACTCTAAATAGTATAAAGTATTTTACTTAGCCTCAACAATTGTTAAATCGTCGTACTTAACAATATAAACCGCTTCATTAAAGTAACCACCAAAAAGTTTTTTAGAATAACGGAATTTATTTTCAACATACTCTGTTTCTATCTCGCTTCCTGAAGCGTCAAATAAGTCTTCTTCAGACGCTAATCGCATTAGCACATCTAGAGTTAAGTCAAAACCTCTTACTGCATATTTGTTAGGTTCAACACCATTATGGTCTCTCTTATAAGCATTCACAAATCCATTTGTAGTTGAAGAGCTAAATGTTTTATTAGCTGAAGGATAATGAAACTTTAAGTTAGACAAATGGTAGTTTGAAATATTTTCACCTTCAAAAGCACTATTTTTATTAGTAGTCATAAGTACTATTTGTTGCTCATCGTTATGAATACCATTAAGCATACTTATAACATTAGATGCAAAAGCTTCGTTTGAGGTTTCTAGAAAAACAATATTTCTTCCTGGTTTAAAAACACCATCCAAATCAGAAATTAAAATATAATTTGAGTCTTTTCCGTCTTTATCCTTTCTTGAAAAGATTTGTTTTGATGCAGCGAGTTCAGATCTTATCATGCTACTAACCGCTTTATTTTTGGCATCAGAAATGATAACAATGTGTTTTGGTAATGTGTCTAACTTCACAAAGTTAATCATTGCTTTTTGGAGCAAATCAGAAGACGGTACAGTTTGATACACGTTATCATATAAGTTTTTTGGTGTTGTAAATGGCGAAATCACAGGAATGTTATCGCGTTTTAAATCTGAAGCTACACGATCAAAATTATCTGGCATTAATGGACCAATTACAGCATCATAATCTGAAAAGTCATTTGAATTTAAAATTTTAGTAACCTCACTAGCATGATCTCTAGTATCAAACACTTTTAAATACGTAGAAATTCCTAATCGTTTAGCCGAATCTAAAGCATACAGCATTCCTGCATGAAAATCTAATGAGATAGACAAACGACTGTCTGTTCTAATCGCTCTTTTCACATCAGCAATTGAGTCAATATCTATTCGATTCAATCGGTAAGGCATCATTAAAGCAATACGCTTAGTATTGAAGTTTTTAAGATGACTAGTCAAATTGGTATTTGCTACATCATTAGCTGATATTGTAGTATCAACATCTGCTGGCACTTTTAACACCATTCCTAGTTTTAAACCGCTTTCTTTAAGCTCAGGATTTAGAGTTTCTAACTGCTCTTGTGTTAATCCTAACTTTCGGTTTAAAGCCATATAACCTTCGCTCTTTAAAACCGTATAGTAATTGTAATTTTCCTCAATTACTTTTTCTTCATTATTAGAAATATTAGGAACATTAAGCTCGTCTCCAGGTTGTAAAACCTCATTCATATTAGGGTTTAGAGCTTCTAACTGTGGTACAGTTATTCCAAACTTATAAGCTACACGCCATTTACCTTCCTTTGGTAAAACCTTATACTTTTTGATACTATTATCAATAGTAACTTTAGATACTACAGTTTTATATCTAGGAATTTTTAGCTTATCGCCTTTTCTTAAATTATTGGCATATAAAAAGGTATTGTGTTTTTTAATCTCATCAATTTCAATATCGTATTCCTTAGAAATACTGTAAAGCGTTTCTTTTCGCTTGGTCTTATGAGTTCTAAAACCAATAATTTCTTTAGTTTCGGTAGTGAGATCTTCTTCTTTTACTTTTGAAGTAGGAATTATTAAAACCGTATTAACCTTTAGGCCTTTTTTAGCATCAGGATTTAAAGCATAAATATCAAAAGGTGTTACCAAATATTGTTTGGCAATGTCTTCAATAGTTTCTCCTTGTTTTACTTTGTGTGTTTTAAAATCTTGTGCAAATGCTGTAATACATGTTGCAAAAAAAATGATGGCTATTAAAACAAGTTTCTTCATATAATTTACTTTAAAATCCTAATCCAAAAGATTAAGGATTCCTGCTTAGCAGGACGTTGTTATTCCCATTCAATAGTAGCAGGCGGTTTTGAACTAATATCGTATACTACTCTATTAACGCCTTTTACTTTGTTTATTATTTCATTAGAAGTTTTTTGTAAAAACTCATAAGGTAAATTTACCCAGTCGGCAGTCATACCATCAGTACTTTCTACAGCTCTTAGCGCAACACATTTTTCGTATGTACGCTCATCTCCCATAACACCTACACTGTTTACAGGCAACAAGATTGCACCTGCTTGCCATACCTTATCGTATAAATCCCAAGCTTTAAGATTATCTATAAAAATAGCGTCTACCTCTTGTAATATACGAACATTTTCTCTGTTTAGACTTCCTAAAATACGAATTGCTAATCCTGGACCTGGAAAAGGATGACGACCTAAAATGTCTTTATCCATTCCCATTGAAGCACCTACACGACGAACCTCATCCTTAAATAAAGCTTTTAATGGCTCTACTATTTTTAGCTTCATAAAATCTGGTAATCCTCCAACATTATGATGACTTTTAATTGTTGCACTTGGACCTCCTGTTGCAGAAACACTTTCTATAACATCAGGATAAATAGTCCCTTGCGCTAACCATTTTACATCCTCAATAAGATGTGCTTCATCATCAAAAACTTCAATGAACACGCGACCAATAGCTTTACGTTTAAGCTCAGGATCGCTTACATCTTCCAAAGCATCCAAAAAGCGTGCCGAAGCATCAACGCCTTTTACATTAAGTCCCATGCCTTCGTATTGCTTAAGTACACTTTCAAACTCATTTTTACGTAGTAATCCGTTGTTTACAAAAATGCAATACAGGTTTTTACCTATGGCTTTGTGTAATAAAATTGCAGCTACCGAAGAATCTACTCCTCCTGAAAGCCCTAGTACAACTTTATCATTACCTAACTGTGCTTTAAGTGCATCAACCGTTTCTTCAACAAACGATTGAGGAGTCCAATCTTGTTCTACATTAGCTATAGTTACTAAGAAGTTTTCTAATAACTGTTTCCCATCTGTACTGTGATATACTTCAGGGTGAAATTGAATAGCGTAGGTTTGTTCTCCTTCAATTTTATAAGCCGCATTTTCTACATCGTGAGTACTAGCTAATAAAACACCATTAGTTGGTAATTGCTTTATAGTGTCGCTATGACTCATCCAAACCTGACTTCCTTTTGATATTCCAGAAAAGAAGGCTTCATTGTCTTTAACGAAACTTAAATTTGCTCTTCCATATTCCCTAGTGTTAGAAGGTGCTACTTCTCCTCCAGAAAAATGAGCCAAATATTGCGCACCATAGCATACTGCTAGAAGTGGCTTTTTTCCTCTAATTTCTGAAAGGTCAGGATGTAGAACATCTTCTCCTCTCACAGAGTTTGGACTTCCTGAAAGAATTACAGATTTAAAACTGTCTAAATCAGTTGGAATTTTGTTGAATGGATGAATTTCACAGTAGATATTCAACTCTCTAACGCGACGCGCAATAAGTTGTGTGTATTGCGAACCGAAATCTAAAATAAGTACTTTGTTGTGTTGCATGTGCAAAAGTAACAAGGTTTTTAGAATTTCGTTTTAGGAAACCAAGTTTTTTTTCAACTAAAATTCAAGGATCAAAAACTCACCTTTTAATGGTTGCAATTCGCTTATTAGTTTTGAAATAAATGTATTTCCGTATTCTAAGTAAAATTCAGAAAAGTTCATGTTACGCTCTTGCAAACTATGATTAGGAAATAACTCATTTTGAATTTCCTTTACACGCTCTAAGTGGTCGTTTAGTTTTCGCTTTTGGGCTTTAAGCAATCGCTTTTCTAAATTCTCAAGACCTTTTATTTGTTTGCGCTCTTGTGCTGCAACTGCACCTTTAAACGATTTGTCAGTTGCTTCAGCTAATGCATACAGGGCTTCAAACTGTTGTTGTAAATGTGATTTTTGCGAAGAAAAATCGATATCCACTTTCGAAATAGCTTTGGTCACTTTTGTCATTAAATCGTCTTGATTTAAAAACAAATCGGTTACAGAAACATCAAGCTTTTTAAGCTTTTCTTTTTGCTTTTCGGTAGTTATCAATACTGAGTTACGCAACAACAACATTGGAAACACCACGTTTTGCGCTTCAAAATTTAACTTGAGTTGTAACCAGTATGCTAACTCTCCGCCTCCACCAATGTAACAAAGATTAGGCAAAATAACTTCTTGGTATAACGGTCGCATAATAACGTTTGGCGAAAAACGCTCAGGAAACTCGTTAAGCTCTTGTAATATTTCGGTTTGGTTCCATGTAATGTTAGAATTGTGAACTCTAAAAACGCCTTCTTGCTCCACAATTCGCTCTCTTAAACCTTGTTTAATGTAAAACAGATTAATCTCTCTTGGATTAACTTGAATTTTATAATTGCCATCCAAAGCATTCAACTGCTCATTAGCCAAAGTTACCTTAGTAAAAGAGGTTTGCTGCGTGAGTTCTGTTTCTATATAAGGAATAAACAATCGCTTTAGTGCTGCATCATTTCCATCAACAATTACAAGTCCATACTCCTTAAACAAAGCATTCACCAAATAACGCATCGCTTGGGTTAAATCTTGATGCTCTAAATAGGCTTCTTTGAATAATTGTTTTAAGGTTTCTGCATTGGACGACGTGTTCAACTGACTTGCAAACGCTTCAAAAACATGGTCTAAATCGTCTAAATCCAATTCGCCTACAGCTCCTGATGCTGTTCTGTTCCACTGTACCTTTTTTCCTTTAAAATTGAAATAGTTTATTTCTTCAAAATCATGGTCTTCACTCGCCATCCAATATATAGGTACAAAATGCTGCTCAGGAAATTGTTGTTTCAACTCCTTGCACAAATTGATAGTTGAAATGATTTTATAGAAAAAATAAAGTGGTCCTGTAAACAAATTAAGCTGATGACCTGTAGTAATTGTAAATGTATTATCGTGCTCAAGTAACTGAATGTTCTGTTTTGTTAACTGAGATGTTGAAACACTTTCATACTGAGATTGCAGAGCTTTTACTAAAACAGTTCTCGATTGAGATGAAACCGACAACCGCTTTTCATCGATTTGCGCTTTGAAATTTTCTAGCTTCGGAAATCGGTTATAAAACGGTTTTAAAGGCTCTTGCTCCTCTAAATAGTCACAAATTAGACCTGAAAAATAATGGGTATCTCTAAACGGAATACAGTCAGTTGGCATAAATACAATTCAATTGAAGTGTAAATATACAGTTATTCCATTTTTTAGAATCTAAAAATTAAGTTAAGAGTTTCTCCATCATTCCTTATTCGGCTTAATCGCTTCTAATCGTTCAATGACTTTTGAATAGTATGCTACTAGTTTTTCGCCATTCTCCTTAGTAGGATTTTGTATGGTTTCCATTAAAAACGGAAATCTTGAAAAATCAAAGTCACTATTTTTAAACTGATTGAATGTTTTTTGCGACAACTTCTCCAATCTTTCTCTTTGGTTTTTACCTTCGACCATATAAGTATTGTTGATATCTACTAAAGTTACTTCAGTAAGTCCGTCTTCAAAATCGTCTTCAACCTCGAAGAAATAAGGTTTATAATTGGTATCTAATTTTGCTAAACTTAATTGCATATTATTCATTAATCCTTGCATTTGCGAAACCACTCCAGCCATATCGTTTGTATTAATTCCTACAGCTGTATTTACATAGGTAAACAGTTTTTCTCCTGAAGATTCTTCCCAAGACACTCCTATAATTCTTTTGTAGTCATTTATTTTCATATCGTTAGGACGCACAGCAATTGCTAAACCATCTCCATGACCAGATGGTAGAATATAATCACCTTTATTTGCTTTTCCTATAACCTTTACAGGAACTTGACCCATAAACGCAATACGCTCATACAAATGGGTTTCGTCTTCTTTTGGCATTGCTCCACTTATTAAAGGATTTTGAGAAACAATCATGTAGTTTTCAGCAGTAACAAACGACTTTGAAATTAATCCGCCTTTTACACCTACTACATCTCCAAAAGCAAAAACTTCGTTTTCATCATATTTCTTAAGCCATTCCGCATAATCGGCACTTCCAGATTCAAAAGCAACTCCAATGTTTATCGCATTATACAAGTACCATTCAGCCAATTGCATACCATCAACAGCCATATCAATAAATGACCAAATAGCATCATCGCAATCACCCGTAGCGCAAAACCCTGTAGCAGCTACCAGATTAACTCCTAAACGCTGAATAGACACTACAAAGTCCATTGTATAATGATAGGCTGTAAATGAAAAATCATTTTGGTAATACTCATTTTCAAATACATCTTCAATTAACTCTTCTGGGTCAAAACCAAATTCAGGTTCTGGAGTAAAATCGATAAATAAGTCAATTAAATCGGTTACTCCTGGTGGATCTATAATATCAATTAAAAAATCAAAAGCCACAGGTTCTAAGTAGTTGTTACCTTCTATTCGTCCTCTAACCTGATTATTTCCTGCCCAAAACGACAAATAGTTTTTAGTTCTATCAGGATTATTAGCATTGAGTTTTATGGCAATTCCTTGTTCACTTCCTTGAACTTGTAATGGGTAAGATCCATATTGGTTTTCATCGGTTTGTATTGTAGTTGCGTCAATTCGCACCACATCTTGTAAATGAGAAACACCTGCTACGTCAAGGCTTCCTGTAAGTTCAGTTGGACTTTCATTATTAACTTTAAATGCATTATTGATATTGGTTTCTCCATCAGCAGTTAACGTGTTTAAAGCTGAATGTTCATTAACCGTTATATTATCAAAAACACCATCGGTAAAATGTGCTGTCCCTTCAACATACAAATCGCCTGAAAGTGTTGTTGTTGCTTGATTATTTACATTGAGATTGTTGTTTAAGTTTGTTTCTCCATCAACTATTAAACTTCCTGTAAGGTGTGAAGGACTTTCATTATTAACCGTAAAACTATTGTTTAGGTTTGTTGCTCCATCAACATCTAAGGTTGAAGTCGCAATAATTTCTCTATGCTTTACATAAGGAATATAGGTAAGCTCTTGATAACTGAACTCCACAAAACCATTTCCATCAAACAAATCGATATCTACTTTAAGGTATTTGGAATTATTCCAATAGATTTCATTGAACTCACCAATACTTGAAGCTCCTTGACCAACCATTAAATTTATCATGCCATAAGGATCTGTTGTGGTATCATGAGATTCTTTATATTCAATAGCATTAGTGTTATCAATTATTGAAAACTGAACTCTCAATGGCACATTAGGCAAGTTATTTGAAGGAATATCTACACCAGGAATTTCCTGCGGATTATTGTCTATTATAACTGCTTGATAACTGATTCCGTCGGTTTGTGCTGTAACAATACAAGCTAAAAAGCATGATATTAAAAGAAGTGTAATTTTTTTCATAACTGTTGGGTTTTATTTTAATATGGACAATTACAACTTGGTAAATTGATGATAATACCAAAACCAAATTGATGTGACATAAATTTTAATTCTTCATTATCGGTGGAGTTGTCTTTATCAAGCAATGCTGTTTTTCCTAAGGTGTAATTTGCAGTGATCAATGTGTTTTTTGCAATAGGATAGGTCATCATTACACCTCCTCTTAAAAAGAAGATGGTGTTATTAAATTCTTCTTCACCAACCAGATTAAACACTTGGTTATTTACGGTTTGTGTACCTTGGATCATAAACTCAACTGAAGCCAATCCTTTTAGATAAAAAGAAAATTCTCTCATCCTAAACAACCTATAATCCAATCCTGCTTCAAAACCCAAATAGGTTACATCCCATTCAAAAAAATTATCCAAAGTTCGATCGCTTCCTATTGCACCATAACCATTATAAGTTGCTCCAAGTGTTATATGTAATGTTTCATCACTATTCAACACATCTCTATAACCCATTTTCATATAAAAATTAGGTTTAGACAGTAAATTATCTAAAGGTTCTCCTAAAGAATTTTTGTAATCAAAAGCAGACATAGCTTTACCAAATTCGGTAAACAATTGCTGACTTTTGCACTGCCATGACATCACAAAACACAGTATGATTATTATGTATTTCATGACCTTATTTTCTTATCAGTTTTGCAATAAGTACTTCTGTTCGCATTTGAATGTGCAGCAAATAACCTCCTGAACTCAAATCACCAAAATTGATGGTTAATGTTTGAATAGGGTTAAAGCTTTTGCTGTACACCAATCGTCCTAAAATGTCATGCATAGTCACTGAAATGACATCATATACTGGTTCATCAAATCTTACATAAACTCTATCCTCAAAAGGATTGGGATAAAAATATCCTAGTAGGTTGGCATCTAAATGGTCAGAAATAACAGTTGCCGAAATGGGTTGTAAAAACCCCTGTCTTAAGCTATAATTATTAGTATTAAATGTTCTTATTACACTGGCTTGCCCAATGCTTTCTTGTAAAAAATAACTTTTGTTATTAGCATACACAAAATGTGATGATCCTTGTGATGCCAATGTTTCCTTTTTTAAAATCTGTCCAAATCCTGAAAAAAAAGTGAGCAGAAAAAATGTAATTATCCAGTTTTGTTTTGACATGGCTACCTAGTTTTGTTTCAACTAAAGTATAGTGCAGAATGCGGTTAAAAAAGGAAAAAACGTCGTGTCCACCCTTTGTCCACCACCTTAAAAAACAGATGTTTAATAATTTGAAGATATTTATAACATAAATAAACAACTAATAAATAATTTTTCAAAACACTGATTAACAGTTTCTTACAAGTTAAAAATAAATGTTAGTATCTTACCTAATCTAACCACCACAAAACATGGAGTCTAAATATTACACTAAAAATGTCCCTGTCTTTAAAATTGCAAAAGGTGTCCGCAGTATGGTGGACAAATTAGTCGTTCTGTATTTTGCTATAGGAATTTCTCTATTGTCATTTTCGCAAAATCAACAAAAAATTGATAGTCTTTTAAAAGACTTTAGCTCACAAAAAACTACTATTGATAAAGTTAAAACGCTTCAAAATTTAGTTGAAGCTTACAAATATTATGATTTAAATAAAACTGAGTATTATGCTCACAAAAGCTTAAAACTATCAAAAACAACAACTGACACTCTTAGTATTGCTGGTTCACTATACCAACTAGGATCATTAAAAAAGAGTATGTCATATTTAGATTCTTCTGAGTATTATTTTAATAATGCTCTTAAACTCTGGAAACTTACCGATGATAAAAAATGGCTAGCTTCTTGTTACATTGGACTTTCAGATGTATATCGTCTCGAAGGCGACTACGATAAATCTATTGCTGCTATAAACCAATCCATTGTTTTAAGCAAAAGTATTAAAGACACTTTTAGCGAAGCTCTTGCTCTTGGCAATTTAAGTAGTATTTACAGAAATAAAGGTAATTACACCTTAGCATATACCAATATTATTAAATCTCAAAAACTGTTTGAGGACATTGAAGGCAAAACGTTGTACAAAGCTGACACATACAAATCTATTGGTGAAATTGAATATCACAGAGAAAATTACTTCGAAGCGATTAAAAATTACAAAATTGCGCTAGGCGTGTATAAAAAAGAAAACGATTATAATTTCCAAGGTTTAACGCTTAATAGGATAGCCAATGCATACATTAGTTTAAAACAATACGAATCGGCTAAAACTTATGCCACAGAAGCACTAAACCTTGCTATAGATAAAAATTTTGAAAATGTCATTTCAAGTTCTGAATTCCTTTTAGGCGAAATAAACTACGAAACAAAAAACTATAAAACAGCAGATTTTCTGTTAAATGAAGCACTAATAAAATACCGTTCCAGTAAAAACATTAACAGTATTTACACCGCTTTATTGGTACTTGGAAAAACCGCCACAAAAACAAAAAACTACAACGCAGCCAAGACCTACTTTAACGAAGGATTACTAATTGCTGACACCATAAATGCTCCAAGAGAATCGCAAGAATTTTATTACTACTTGTCCATACTTAATCTTGAGGAAAAAGATTACCAAAACGCTCATAACAATTTAAAGCGCTATTCAATTATTAAAGATAGTCTTTCAAAAGTTAACAATGCTAGAGATATTGCAGAACTAAAAACCATTTATGAAACTGAGAAAAAAGAAAAAGAAATTGCACTAAAAGCTGCCGAAATAGAAGTACTCAAACAAAAAGAAGCTATTGCAAAAAACCGTCAAATACTTTTGGGTATCATCATATTTTCAATTGTATTGCTTGCAAGCGCTTTGTTTTATGGGTTACGACAAAAAATGAAACGCAACAAAGTAGAACGCGAAAAACTGGATGCTTCGCTTCAGTTTAAAGAAAAAGAACTCACTACACACGCGTTACATTTAGCTCATAAAAACGAAGTATTGCTCGATTTAAAATCGCAATTGAAGGAACTTAAATCTGGTACAGACAATTCTAGAAGCTTCCAAAAAGTCATAAATGCCATCAACCTTGATATTAACAATGATAACAATTGGGAACAGTTTAGAACCTATTTTGAAGATGTGCATAAAGATTTCAACTCTAAGGTAAAACGCACCTTTCCTGAAGTGACTTCTAACGACCTTAGATTGATGTCTCTACTTAAAATGAATCTATCTTCAAAAGAGATTGCAAACATCTTAAATATTTCATCCGAAGGTGTCAAAAAAGCACGCTATCGTCTACGCAAGAAGTTAAGTCTATCCACCGAAGAATCGCTCCAAGAATTGATTATAGAGCTATAAACCAATAATTTACACATACCTTGTCCACCTTTTGTCCTTTAGGCAAAAGTGATTTGTCCGCTAATTGTCCACACTCAAAATTTTAGCTCATAGCAACTTGACATTATGTTTGTTATGTCATTAATATGACAAACCAGTTTTGTGGTGTCTTGCTCTGGTGAAGGCTGCAGACTCAACCAGTTGCAAGTCGCTGCAAAAACTCAATACAAACCACAAAACAAAAGTATTATGAACACAAAAATTAAACTTTCAACTCTTTTATTGGCTTTCATTTTAGTGTCTTGTTCCAATGAGGACGACACTTCTGGAGAGGCACCAACAAACAATACTATTGAGGTTTCCATAAACGAATATCCTACAAGTGGCGATTTAGTTACGACCATAACCTCTAACTTAATAGGCGACCTTAGCTTTAGCATTGCCTCACAGTCTGTTTCACAAGCTATGGGAATTGACTCCAATAGTGGAGAAATACGTGTATTGGCATGGCAAGAATTTGATTACGAAACTACAACTGAAATCACGCTTACTGTTTCCATTACTAACGGAACAGACACTGAAGAAAAAAATGTTATCGTATCCATTATTAATGTAGATGATATTTGGGCGTTCTTGAATAGCTCCAGAAACGCTTATGAAAATGCCGCAGACGGAACATGGGTTATGGTGACTGAAAGCGAATACAATGATTTGGCAAACTATATGGCTGAAGTCACCAAAAGTGGTGCAACCGATAGCGACCTTTTAAATTCTGCCAATATAAACGCAAACCCAGGACAAGCACTAATAGCAAATTTAAACGAAAGCACTATACCAGCATCTAGTTACGTATATGCCTTTAAGCATTACTCTTGGGCTAACAATGTTTCTGGAACTAAAGTAAAATTGTCTACAGGTACTGAACTAGGTGCTTATGAAGCATTAGGTGAAGCACTACCAGAACACAATGCAGAATACAACCATTTTGTACTTAAAGGTAATGCAACACCAACCACTAGTGTTGGTTATTTGGCGATATATGTCAATAATAGTATTGGTTATAAAAATATATCTGGTTCACCTTATGGCTGGGGAAGCGATGGTGACACCGACTTTTTAACTAATGGTAATGTTGGCGCTGTATTTTTATACCAAGGTTTAAGCACTACCTTAAAACAATGGGACTAGCTTAAACACTTCATTTACAGCATAAAGGGAAAACAGTTTTGTTTTCCCTTTTTTATTGGGTTTGTTAGAAAAATAGCCGAAATTAGTTGAATAACTATTAGTAATTAAAAGTAACCAAATATTAACCAACCCATTAAACATAAAAATTAAATATGAAATTAGTTACTCGTTGTCAATCTTGTAAAAAGGATATTAAAATAAAGTCTAACGCTCCAACTAGACCAGATTTACAAATGGAAAAAGGAGATGAGTTTAATGTGAATTGTCAAAATTGCGGAAAGATTGAAAAGAAACATGTAAATGACATACAAGCAGAACCTAATAATGCCTTAATTCTTATTGGAGTTGGAATTGGTATTGCATCTACCATAGTATTATGGAGTTTATTTGGAATTATTGGAACTGTAAGTGTTGTAATTCCTATTCTTTTTTGGTATCAACAAATGAATGCTACAAAAGGATTTAACTCCTATACAATTCGACGAAAATAAGATAATCTTTTAATAAAAAAACAACTCTTGAATACTATAGAGCATTATGATAATGAATAAAAAGACTACTACTCCTTAACCCACAACCTCAGCATAAAGGTCAAAATCTTCAGCTTCAATAATTTTTACGGTTGCAAATTCACCTGTTTTTAAATAGGTTGTGCTGGCATCAATAAGTACTTCGTTGTCTACATCTGGTGAGTCAAACTCTGTTCTACCTACAAAGTAATTACCTTCTTTTCTATCGATAACCACTTTAAACTCCTGTCCTATCTTTTCTTGGTTCAACTCCCAAGAAATTTGCGATTGTATCTCCATAATCTGGTTTGCTCTGTCAATTTTCACATCTTCAGGCACATCATCTTCTAGGTTGTAGGCATGAGTGTTTTCTTCATGTGAGTAAGTAAAACAACCTAAACGCTCAAAACGCATCTCCTTAACCCAATCTCTTAGAGTTTCAAAATCGTCTTCGGTTTCTCCAGGATATCCAACAATAAGAGTGGTTCTAATAGTCATTCCTGGTACTGCTTTTCTAAATTCTTTAAGCAGTTTTGTAGTTTTTTCTTTGGTAGTACCACGACGCATACTTTTTAAAATAGCATCAGAAATATGTTGTAATGGTATATCTAGATAGTTACAAATTTTTGGTTCTCTGTTCATAACCTCCAACACATCCATTGGGAAACCAGTTGGAAATGCATAGTGTAAACGTATCCACTCAATACCATCCACTTTTACAAGGTGTTCAAGCAATTCGGCTAGATTACGTTTTTTGTATAAGTCCAGTCCGTAGTAAGTTAAATCTTGAGCTATAAGTATCAATTCTTTAACACCATTGGCTGCAAGTTTTTCAGCTTCGGTAACTAGATCTTCAATAGGTGTACTTTTGTGTTTTCCACGCATTAATGGAATAGCACAAAAACTACAAGGTCTGTCACAACCTTCAGCAATTTTTAAATAGGCATAGTTTTTTGGTGTGGTCGTTAAACGCTCACCAATTAATTCATGCTTATAATCGGCACCAAGTGCTTTTAATAAATGAGGTAATTCGGTAGTACCAAAATATTGGTCAACATTAGGAATTTCCTTTTGTAAGTCTGGTTTATATCGTTCGCTCAAACAACCAGTAACAAATACTTTGTCAACTTCGCCAGCTTCCTTTTTTTGCATAAATTCCAAAATGGTATTCACGCTTTCTTCCTTTGCATTGTTGATAAATCCGCAGGTATTGATAACAACAACGTTACCTTCTTGCTCATGTACCACGTCTTTACCACTAGCTTTTAGCTGTCCCATTAACACTTCGCTATCGTACACGTTTTTACTGCAACCAAGTGTTACTACATTAATTCTGTTCTTTTTAAGCGATTTCGTTCTCATATGTATTTCCGCAAAAGCGGGAATCTTTTATACTTTACTTCTTTTTTAGTCCGCAAAGATACAATCTAATTTAAACCTTTAGTATATTTAATGGTCTTAAATACAAAGCTTTTATTATGAAATACCTTTTTTGCCTCTTTGTTTTAATAGGTTTTTATAATTGTTCATCCTCTGATGATGCAACCGATGACAGTCCTGAAGACCAAACTCCTGTTGATGAAATTTATTTTCCGCCATTAATTACAAGTACTGATAACCCTTGGGAAACGGTTAGTCCTTCGGAATTGGAATGGAATGAAAATGAAATACAACCACTTCTTGATTTTTTAGAAGAAAAAAACACCAAGAGTTTTATAATACTACACAACGGAAAAATTGCTCTCGAAGCTTATATGAACGAGCATTCTAGCACTACCAATTGGTATTGGGCAAGTGCAGGAAAAACCTTAACTGCAACGGTTTCAGGAATTGCACAAGATGACGGTTTACTAAATATTAATGCAAAAGTGTCTGATTATTTAGGTACAGGTTGGACGAGTGCTTCTCTTGAAAAAGAAAACCTAATTACTTGTAAACATTTACTATCAATGAGTAGTGGTTTGGACGATACAACAGGCGATGATGTTTCCCCTGAAAACCTACAATACATTGCTGATGCTGGTACACGTTGGGCTTACCATAATGTATATGTAAAAATGCAAGATGTGGTTGCTGAAGCGAGTGGACAAACATGGAATGATTATTTTAACGATAAGTTGAAAAACAGAATTGGGATGAATGGTTTTTGGACTAATTTGAACAGTCTTAGCGTCTACTGGAGTGACACTAGAAGTATGGCAAGGTTTGGGTTAATGATTTACGCAAATGGCAAATGGGAAAACCAACAAATAGTATCAGAGAATTACATTACCGAATCGACAAATACCTCTCAAGACATTAACAAAGCCTATGGTTACCTTTGGTGGCTTAACGGAAAAACTTCGTTTCACTTACCTCAAAGTCAACTAGAATTTTCAGGAGAACTGGTCCCTAATGCTCCAAGCGATATGGTTGCTGGTTTAGGTTTAAACGACCAAAAAGTATATGTTGTACCAAGTAAAAAACTGGTGATTATACGTATGGGAAATGAAGCTGATGAAGCTAATTTTGCACTCTCCAGTTTTGATAATGACCTTTGGGAAAAAATCAATGCTGTAATTAACTAGTTATAGTTTTTTGGAGCAACTCTCTTTTTTGAAGCTGCTTCATAAACATATGCCCAACTTAATAAGTTTTTTTCTGATAATGGTGTACTAATAAAGGTCAACCCTTTAGGAACACCATCTATTGTATAACCCATTGGCACTGTTAAAGCAGGATATTCAGCAACAGCAGCAAAACCTGCATGATAGTTGTTTATTGATAAAAATCCGTCGAGATCATGCGCTTTTTTTGGTACATCAAAATACAGCTTTCCATTAGTTTTTAGCGTTGCTTTAATACGTTCAAATTCACTATCAGTAGCAGAGTCAGCTACAATACCTTCAAACAATTTTTGTCCATAAGGCATTGTGTTTATAGAGTCTTTCTTGTTAAATTCGATAACATCTTGCACTGATGAAACTCCAACATTTGTATTGGAAAACGTTGATAAATATGTTGGCAAATCGGCTTTCATATCTAAATTCAATAAGCGAATAAAATCAGGCAGCTCAACCTCTTCTTCTTCAATTTCAATTATTTCAGCTCCTTGAGCTTTTAAAACTGAAAGTGCATTGACGTAAAGAGAATCTTCCATCAATCGTTTAAATGCACCAAAACGTTTTCCTTTTAAATCATCTTTACTAAAATCACCATCAACATAATACACTTTAGGCCATTTTAGAGTAAGCGACTTAGCATCTGCTTCATCAAAACCATACATGGCAGCAAGTAAAATGGCATTATCTATAACATTTTTGGTCATTGGTCCTGGAGTATCCAATGTTGAAGAAATTGGAACAATACCACTACGACTCAATAAACCAATAGTCGGTTTTAAGCCTACAATAGAGTTTTGACTTGAAGGTGATAAAATTGACCCTGAAGTTTCACTACCAACTGCAGCTACACAAAAATTGGCAGCAACAGCTACTCCACTTCCTGAACTTGAACCTCCAGTATCAATAATTTTTCGGCCATAAGGGTTTAAGGTTTGACCTCCAATAGCACTATAACCACTTGGACAATCACCACAGAAAAAATAAGCCCATTCACTAAGGTTGGCTTTCCCTAAAATAAGTGCGCCTTCACGCTTTAATTGCGAAACAATAAAAGCATCTTCAGTAGTATTGTTTTGAAGTGCAACTGCTCCTGCTGTAGTAGGCATACCTGATGTATTTATATTGTCTTTTAAAAGTATCGGCATACCATAAACCGAAAAATTAAACTGCTCTGTAATGTCCATATTTTTCAGTTGCTCGTCTTTAGCTTTAGCCTCAGCAATTACATTAGGATTTAATGCTATTACTGAATTGAGAGATAATTCGTTTTCTCTGTCAAATACTCTAATACGATATAAATAGAACTTAGTTAAAAGCTCATAAGTTAACTTCCCTTCTTGCACATTTTTATGCAATGTTGGAATATCCTGTTCAAGAATAAAAGGTTTTAGACTATTGTAAGTAGCTTCAGTAAAATCTTCTAACTCTGAATTGAAAACCTCCCAAAGTTCAGTAGTATTAATGTATTTTGAATCTAAGACCTTAAATTCTCTAAACTCTTTTGTGGAAATATCACTAATATCAGTAGATGGTGTCTTATCTGTTTTAACATTAGACTTTGACTCTTTACACGATAAAATCATACAAAGCGCAATAAGGGAAAGTATTAATCTCATGACTTCTATTTTTTAATAAAAATACAAAATCACTTGCATTAATTTAAGCAACATAAGGACTTTGTGACAATAAGAATTCATGAATTCGCCATCTAAAAAGGAAAAATAAAACCACAAGACCCAACAAGATATAAACGGTTTTATAGTTGTAATTACGTTTGATCATCATTCTTACACAAGTAAAAATGATAATGATGAAAAAAGGCAAAACAAAATAAGAAGGAAAAGCCATATAATATGGCAGATAGTCAGGAATTAAAGGATTATCTGGTATTATGAAAATCCCAAGAAATCGTTGTGTATATTCAAAAAACATTAAAGCCGAATACAATAGTATAATAATTGTAATCGGCTTTAAAACTTTAGTTTCTCTTAAATTGAAAGATTCACTTTTCATAATGAGATTCCTGTTTTACAGGACTATTTTTTACTTGAAGAACGAATCAACAAACTCATATTTATTAAATACCTGTAAGTCTTCAATACCTTCTCCTACTCCAATATATTTTACTGGGATTTGAAATTGGTCAGAAATACCAATTACCACACCACCTTTAGCTGTACCATCTAACTTGGTTACTGCCAGTGATGTTACTTCGGTTGCAGCTGTAAATTGTTTGGCTTGCTCAAAGGCATTTTGACCTGTAGAACCATCTAAAACCAAAAGTACATCGTGTGGTGCATCACCAACTACTTTTTGCATTACACGTTTTACCTTAGTCAGCTCATTCATTAAATTGACTTTATTGTGCAAACGTCCTGCAGTATCAATAATGATAACATCAGCATTTTGGTTAACACCAGACTGTAATGCATCAAAAGCTACAGAAGCTGGATCGCTTCCCATGTCTTGTCTTACCATAGGCACATCTACTCGATCTGCCCAAACCTGAAGTTGATCAATTGCTGCAGCTCTAAAGGTATCAGCAGCACCAAGTACTACTTTTAATCCTTGCTTTTTAAACTGATAGGCTAACTTACCAATGGTTGTTGTTTTACCAACACCATTAACACCTACTACCATTAACACATAAGGCTTTTTATCTTGTGGTATTACAAAATCAGTTTCTTCTCCAGAGTTGGTTTCACTTAGCAAACTAGCAATTTCCTCGCGAAGAATTTTATTTAACTCATCAGTACCTAAGTATTTATCTTTAGCTACACGAGCTTCAATACGTTCAATAACCTTAAGTGTGGTATTAACACCTACATCACTTGATACTAAAACTTCTTCTAGATTATCTAAAACTTCATCATCAACTTTAGATTTTCCGGCAACAGCTTTACTTAGCTTACCAAAAAAACTAGTATTGGATTTTTCGAGACCTTTGTTTAAGGTTTCTTTTTTTTCAGAAGAAAATATTTTTTTAAAAAAACTCATGACCTAAAATTTGTAATGTCTATGCAAAAATCTAGCCTAAAATAAATACTGCTATTCTGTCATAATAGGCTGTCAAATATAGACATAAAAAAACTGCTTTCAAATGAAAGCAGTTATAGAATTAAATATGATTATTTAATTATTTTGTCTTTAAAAAATCATCAACAAATTCTGGTGCCATAACTGACTCAACGAACATATAAGCTCCAGTTTTTGGTGATTTTACCATCTTTATGGCTTTAGTTAATCTTTTAGATCCTGTTTGTAACGATGCTACTGCTTTCTTTGCCATGATTCAATTATTTTATCTCTTTATGAATAGTCATACGCTTAAGGATAGGATTAAATTTTTTAATCTCCATTCTATCTGGCGTATTCTTTTTGTTCTTAGTTGTAATGTAACGAGAAGTTCCTGGTTGTCCAGACTCTTTGTGCTCAGTACATTCTAATATCACTTGTATTCTATTACCTTTCTTTGCCATTGTAACGTATCTTTATGCGTTATGCTTTTATTTTAAAAATCCTTTAGCTTTAGCTTCTTTTAATGCTGCTGTGATACCAATTTTATTGATAGTCTTTAACGCAGATGTAGAAACTCTTAAAGTTACCCATTTATCTTCTTCAGGAATATAAAAACGCTTTTTGATTAAATTCGCATCAAATTTACGTTTAGTTTTATTCATAGCGTGAGAAACATTATTTCCAACCATCGCTTTCTTTCCAGTAAGTTCACAAACTCTTGACATTCTTTCTAACTTTAAATGTTGTTATTTTAAAACAGGCTGCAAATTTAGTAAATCTTTATAATATCAACAAACTAATATCGTTACTTTTTTTAAATTTCTTTTTGAATCATTTCAAAAGCTTTGTTTACCGCCTTTTTAATGACTTTTGTTCTATGGTTTCCAAAGTTAAATTCTTGAGAATATACTTTGTCTTTTGTAGCTATTGCAATAAATACTGTTCCAACTTCTGCATCGGCATCTCCTTTTGATGGTCCTGCATTTCCTGTTGTAGCAATAGCATAATCGGTATTAAACAATTGTAAAACTGAGGTTGCCATTGCTTCAGCAACTTGCGCACTAACCACAGAGTACTTCTTAATTAAAGCTTCGTCAATCTTTAATACGTTTATTTTAGCTTCGGTAGCATAACTTACCACACTTCCTTTAAAATATTGTGATGCTCCTGCATTTGCAGTAAACGATTCTGCAATTTTTCCTCCTGTACAACTTTCTGCAGTTGCAATGGTTTTATTTAATTTTACTAAATGCTTACCTATAATTTCTTCTAGCAAGCCTTCATCTTCAAAGCCAACAAAAATATCTTCTATTTGAGGCAATAACTTATTAATTTCTTCTTGTATAGTGGTTTCCACCAACTCTTTATCTTGATGCTTAGCAGACAATCTTAAACGTACTCGACCTAAACTAGGTAAATAAGCCAGTTTTAAAAATTGAGGTAAGTTATCCTCCCATTCTTCAATTCTTTCTGCAAGAGTACTTTCTCCCAACCCATTAGTTAAAACCGTTTTGTGCTTTATATAAGGAAATTGAAACTGCTCTCTCAGTCTTGGCATCACTTCGTCTTTAATTAATGCCTTCATTTCAAAAGGCACACCAGGAAGCGAAACAAATACTTTTCCGTTTTTTTCCAACCACATTCCTGGAGCGCTACCATACTTATTCATTAGCACTTTAGATTTGGTAGGCACTAAGGCTTGGTCTATGTTAACCTGAGATAGTGGTTTTTTAATATAATGCTCCCAAAGAAACTCGATATTTTTTCTAACAGAAAGGTCTTCGAGCAATTCGTCATCAAAATATTCAGCAATAGTTTTTTTTGTAATATCGTCTTTGGTTGGTCCTAAACCACCAGTAATAATAATGATGTCTGCATTTTCTTCAGCTTCGGCTAAAGATTTTAAAATGTGTGCTCTATCATCTTGAACCGAAGTAATTTGATAGACAGACACTCCTATTTTATTTAATTGTTCAGCAATAAACGCTGAATTGGTATCAATAACCTGACCGATGAGAATCTCATCACCAATAGTAATTATTTCTGCTTGCATTATAAGTTGAAGTCCGTTTTTAACTCGGCAGTTGCATTTTCAACAGCGTTTAAAACAAGTTCTAGTTCTTTGGAAATATCATCTCCAGTTTTTTCAAACTTCCCCCAATCTTGTACTGTTATTAAATCTTGTAAAACACCAAGCTCAAAAAGATCTACTGTTGGTTTCATTTTATGAGCTGCTTGGTAAGTAGTATAATAGTCATTATCTGCTACAGCGTTCTTTAATCGCTCAGCATCTTCTGGTACTTCTTCGAGAAAAGCTTCGGCTAATGACTTTACAAAATCTTCGTCACCACCTGCTAATTCTCTTACTCTAAATAGTTTATAATGTTGTTCCATTTATTTAACAGTTATTGAAAACATTTGTTTGTTTTCCAAAAATCCATCAAGCTTATCGTTTGCAATTACCTTGCCAACACCTGATGGAGTTCCCGTAAAGATAATATCTCCAATCTTTAAAGTAAAATATTTTGACACATATTCGATGATTTCATCAATTTTCCACAGCATCAGGTTTGTGTTGCCTTTTTGTACTACTTCGCCATTTTTTTCTAAAGTGAAGGACAAATTATTAACATCTTTAAACTGCTGTTTATCAACCCAATTACCTACTACCGCTGCTCCATCAAAGGCTTTGGCTTTCTCCCAAGGTAATCCTTTAGCTTTTAATTGCGCTTGTAAATCGCGAGCAGTAAAGTCTATTCCCAAACCTATTTGGTCATAATATTTATGTGCAAATTTTTTATCAATATACTTACCTACTTTATTGATTTTTACCAAAACTTCTACTTCATGATGCACATCGTTGGAAAAATCTGGAATAAAAAAAGGCTGTTTCTTTAAAAGAATTGCTGTATCAGGTTTTAAAAACACAACAGGATCGGTTGGTTTTTCGTTTTCTAGTTCTTTTATATGGTCGGTATAATTTCGACCTATGCAAATGAGTTTCATAACATCTACCAAACCCTCTCTAAAAGAGAAGGGATTTTTATTAATTAGTTTGACAAAGTTAATGTTATAGCTGGAACAGTTTTTAAATCACTTTGAAATTTATTTGAAGAATGGACTTTCCACTCTCCAGAAATATATGCTGCCATTTTATATTTGCCTTCTTCTGCACAAATACCAGAAATTATAGGATTATGCCTTATACGTTTTTCCTTTTTTTTATTGTTTTTACCAAAATGAAATGTAACCTCCTCTTCATTAAAAGGTATGTATAACCATTCAAAAGCCACATATAATCCTTCTCTTGGAAAAATTATAGCGTAGTCAGAAACATCTATATCTACAGTTTTTTGCTTCTTTTTTAAGGTAACTATTACATTTTCTTTTAGTAAATCTTTCTGCGGAAGACCATCATTTCCTATAGTGTACAAACGAAGTCTAAACTTTGCTTTATTGTTTTTAAAATTTCCAAAATGAAACCTAACAGACTTTAAGTACTCTGTATTTTCGTAATGTTCTTCTAAAGGAAAATATAAGGCTAATATCCAAGGGTTTCTAAAAGATGATCCAAAGCCTTGGCACAAATCGTCTTCGGTAATTTTATTAATTTCTAAAGTTTTTTCTTCAAACTTTTTTGAAATTACAACTTCGTCTAGCTGCTCGTTTAAAGGCTGTAAAACTAGCTTTGAAACCTTTAAAAATGAAGATACTAAAAGTGTAGTGTCTTTATAACCCAACGATGACAACTTAACATTTTTATGCAAGTTATTATTCTCTATAGCAAGTGTATAATTTCCTTCTTCATCGCTTGAAGTTCCTATTTCAGACTCAAGAACACTTATATTAACATAAGGAATTGGTAAATTCGTATCACTATCAACAACTACTCCTTTTGCTAATTGCTCTTGAGATAAAACAAAAAATGGAAAAAGAAATATTAAAAACTTCATCTTAGAAAATGGGATTTCTGTCTTTCCTTAAAAGTTAACTCAACTTATTATTAAACGCTCTTAACTTAATAGCTGTAAGCACTTTTTTGGTATACAAAGGAAAATCGGCATTCAACAACCAACCAAAATAACCTGGTTCATCATTAAGAACAGCCTCAACAGTTTTACCTTTATGTTTTCCAAAAGAAAAGCATTCTTCTCCTTTTTTATTGTAAGCAATAAAACCTGCAAAATCTGCAAACTTTTTACGAGAACTAAACTCTGCTAAAAACTTTGTATCGTTTTCTAAGTCGTCATATTTTGCAACTTGAGCTTTTAAAACTTCGTATGTAGCTAAAGTATCAGCTTCGGCACTATGCGCATCATCTAAATTTTTATCACAGTAAAACTTATATGCAGCACTTAAAGTACGTTGTTCCATTTTATGAAAAATAGTTTGCACATCAACGGCAACCCTTCCTTTCATGTCAAAATCAACATCTGCGCGAAGCATTTCTTCTGCTAGTAATGGAATATCAAACCTGTTGGAGTTAAAACCTCCTAAATCGGCATCTTTAATAAGGTTATGTACTTCTTTAGAAATTTCTTTAAATGTTGGTGCATTGGCTACATCAGCATCTGAAATACCATGAACTTTAGTAACTTCTGGCGGAATTGGAATTGTTGGATTGACACGCTTGGTGTAAGTTTCCTCTTTACCATCAGGATATACTTTAAGAATAGAAATTTCAACAATCCTATCGCTAGAAATATTTATTCCAGTAGTTTCTAAGTCAAAAAAACAGATAGGTTTTGTAAGATTAAGCTGCATGTTATTAATTTTTAGGCAAAGATAATGAGATAAAACAAACCTTGAGTATGGTATTTGATTTTATCAAATAATTAACCGAAATTCGTTTTAATACTTAACAAACAGTTTTGAAACGATATTTTATGATTCAAAATTGCATTTAACACATTAATTATCAAAGAAAAAGTTACACTATTTTGGTTTAGAAGAGATTTACGCTTTGAAGACAATCATGCCTTATGGAAAGCTCAACAAAGCGAATATCCTGTACTTCCTGTTTTTATTTTTGACACCAATATTATTGAAGAATTGGATGAAGCAGACTCTAGAGTTACATTTATTCATAATTTACTTACTCAACTATCCAACAGCTTAAAATCGCACTCAAAAAGTTTGTATTGCAAAGTTGGAGATCCAATTAAAGTATGGGAAGAGATTGTAAATACGTTTGATGTACAAACCGTTTTTGCTAATGAAGATTACGAACCTTATGCTATTACTAGAGATAAGAACGTTAAACAATTGCTAGCAAAACATGATGTTAACTTTACCTTATTAAAAGACCAGGTTATTTTTGAAAAAAATGAAGTATTAAAAGCCGACAATACACCTTACACTGTTTACACACCTTACAAAAACAAGTGGCTTGAAAATTTTAATACTAAACATTTAAATTCTTACGCTTCAAACTCTGAAACTAACTTTTTAGATTCTGATTTTAAACTACCATCGCTATCTGAGTTAGGTTTTAAACGTTCTTCTATTACAGTTAAAGACTACGATTTAGAATCTCTAGAAGATTATAAAAAAGTAAGAGATTTTCCAGCTTTAGACCAAACGAGCCATTTATCACCTCATTTAAGATTTGGCACTATTAGTATTAGAAAGGTTATTAAAAAAACATTAAAACATCAAGCCTTTTTAAACGAACTCATATGGCGTGAATTTTTCATGCAAATTCTTTTTCACTTTCCTAAAGTTGTGGACTCAAACTTTAAAAGCAAGTATGATAACATAAAATGGAGAAACAATACTGAAGAATTTGAAAAGTGGAAAAAAGGACAAACAGGTTACCCAATGGTTGATGCTGGCATGAGAGAATTAAACGCTACAGGCTACATGCACAATCGCGTTAGAATGATTGTTGCTGGTTTTTTATGTAAACATTTATTAATTGATTGGAAATGGGGAGAAGCTTATTTTGCTGAAAAACTATTAGATTATGAACTGTCTTCAAATAATGGCAATTGGCAATGGGCTGCAGGAACTGGTTGTGATGCTGCTCCATACTTTAGAGTATTTAATCCCACAACACAAATAAAGAAATTTGACCCTAAATTAACTTATATCAATTCGTGGATTCCAGAACTAAACTCTTTAGAATATCCTACACCAATGGTAGAACATAAAGACGCTAGAGAACGTGCTATTGAAACCTACAAAGTAGGACTAAATAACACTTAAGACATAAAAAAAAGCACAATCTAGGATTGTGCTTTTTTTTATGATTTATAGAATTTTAAATTTCTCTGTTAGAATCCCAAGCTTCAAGATAATCTTTTACAGCCTTAACAAATTGTCCTCCTAACGCTCCATTTACAACTCTATGGTCATAAGAGTGCGATAAGAACATTTTATAACGAATCCCAATAAAATCACCTTCAGGAGTTTCAACAACTGCAGGTACTTTTCGGATAGCTCCTAATGCTAAAATACCTACTTGAGGTTGATTAATAATTGGTGTTCCCATAATACTACCAAAGGTTCCTACATTAGTTACAGTATAGGTTCCTCCTTGTATATCGTCTGGTTTTAATTTATTATCTCTTGCTCTAGTTGCTAAGTCATTTACTTTTTTGGTCATACCAACCAAGTTAAGTTGGTCAGCATCTTTTATAACTGGCACAATAAGGTTTCCATCTGGTAATGCAGCTGCCATACCTAAATTGATATGCTTTTTCTTAATGATGCTATCACCTTGAACTGAAATATTCATCATAGGAAAATCTCTTAATGCTTTAGCTACAGCTTCCATAAAAATTGGTGTAAAGGTTAGGTTTTCACCTTCTCTCTTTAGGAAAGCATCTTTCACCTTTTTTCTCCAGTTCCATATTTTAGTAACATCAGCTTCAATAAAACTTTGCACGTGAGCAGAAGTTTGTACTGACTCCACCATATGATGTGCAATTAATTTGCCCATTCTAGTCATTTCAATAATCTCATCGTCTCCACTACTTACTACTGGAGCAGCTTTTGGTTGTGCAACTCCATTGTTTTGCGTTGGAGCTACTTTAGCTACTTCTTGAACAGGTTTAGGTTGTGAGTCTCTATTTTCAATATAAGATAACATATCATTTTTAGTGACACGTCCTTCTTTTCCTGTACCAGGAATAGCATCTAACTCTGCTTGACTAATACCTTCTTGTTTTGCCATATTTTTTACTAATGGCGAATAAAAACGGTCTCCAGAAGATACTACAGGAGCTACAGTTTCTTTAGCAACCTCAACGGTTTTTGCAACTTCAGCAACTGCTACTTGTTCAGCTTTTTCTTCTTTAACAGGCTCAGTAGTTACAGCAGGAGCCTCAGCTGAAACTTCTCCTTCAGTTTCAATAATAGCAATAGTTTGACCAACTTGCACAACATCATCAGCATTGAAAAGTTTTTCTACTAAAACACCATCTACTTCACTTGGAACTTCACTATCCACTTTATCTGTAGCAATTTCAAGAACAGCCTCATCAGCCTCAATAGTATCACCAACTTCTTTTAACCAAGATGTTATTGTTGCTTCTGCTACGCTTTCTCCCATCTTAGGGAGTTTTAATTCAAATTTTGCCATATTAATAATGAAAAAGTGTTTTTGGGTTTTTCGTTTGCAAAATTAATAAAAAAACATCTAATCTGTTGTTGTTTCTTCAATTAATCTTTTTTAAAATGGATAACTTCACCTCTGTTTTTAGAGCTATTGCTTCCGATGATAAAATTAGCATTTTTTGGTAAAATCTTAAAAAATGCCTTATTATTAATTTCAGGATTTGAAATATGCTCAATTATAGATTTATAGGTTACATATTCAGCATCAAAAATTATTTCGGTATACTCTTCAACCGTATCAATTGATGCCACTTGTGTAATAGGTTTATTTAAAGCTTCTTTTAAACCTCTAGGAATATCTTTAGAAACTAATGTATAACTATCTATTCTGTTTTTAGCAACTAAAGGTTCAGATCGCATTAAATAAGCGCCTCTAATCCCTAACCAAACCAATGAATTGAATATAAAATTGCTTTTAAAATGCTTTTTGTAAAAAATTTGCATTGCACCATAAAAACGCTTGGCATAGTTAAGGTCTTTTAATGTGCTCTCACCTTTATAGTGAATAATAGTAGTGTTACCATTATAATAGTTGTCATAACCAGCTTTTAGGACTTTGTATGATAAATCCACGTCTTCTCCATACATAAAATAGTCCTCATCAAACCCACCTACTTCTTTATACACCTCTTTTTTCAATATCATAAAAGCACCAACAAAAATAGGAACTTCACCTATTGCTTCTTCTTTAATTTGTGTTGCATAATACGATTGAGGTTTACCAAGCAGCTTTTTAAGCGCTACATTGGGTTTTGGGATGTTTCGCTTGCTTTCTGGTAAAAAGTGACCCGTACCATCTACTAACCTGCAACCTAAAACACCTAAGTTTTCAATGCCATTAGAAAACTCTAAAAGTATCTTAAATGTATCTTCTGCAACAATCGTATCTGGATTTAAAATACATAAGTACTCTCCTTTGGCTTGTGATACACCAATATTATTTCCTTTAGAGAATCCTGAGTTTTCTTTATTCTCTATTAAAACAACATCAGGAAAATGCGTTTTTACCATATCACAACTTCTATCACTAGAGTTGTTATCTACTACAATTATTTCGGCTTCAATACCATCAATAGCTTTTTGAACACTTTTTAAACAGGATTCTAAAAAGTATTGCACATTATAGTTTAATATGACAACTGATAATTTCAATATAACTTTACGATTTTAAAGAGGTTTCAAAAGGAATTCTGTTAATGATACTTCTACCTAAGGTGATTTCGTCAGTATATTCTAACTCATTACCTACCGAAATACCTCTAGCAATAGTAGATGTAGTGATATTAAACTCTTGTATTTGCTTATAAATATAGAAATTAGTGGTATCGCCTTCCATAGTTGAACCCAAGGCAAAAATAAGCTCTTTGATTTTTCCTTCTCTAGCTTTTTGAACCAATGGTTCAATGTTTAAATCGTTAGGACCAACACCATCCATAGGAGATATTTTGCCTCCAAGCACATGATACAATCCTTTAAAAGAACTTGTGTTTTCAATTGCCATTACATCCCTAATGTCTTCAACTACACAAATAACATCTTCTACTCTATTAGGGTTTGAGCAAATTTCGCACAAATCGGTATCGCTAATATTATTACAGTTTTTACAAAACTTAATATCATTACGCATAGTGCTTAATGCTTCGACTAACTGCAATGTATTTTCTTTTGGCTGTCCCAATAAATGTAGTACTAAACGTAACGCAGTACGCTTACCAACACCTGGTAATTGAGACATTTCATCAACAGCTTTTTCTAATAATTTTGAAGAAAATTCCATACAAGCAAAGGTACTACAATTTATGAGTTTATTACTTACAAAAAACCCAATACTCTTTTTTACAGTATTGGGTTTTTATAATGTTTTATAAAGCTTTATTCTATAATAAGCTTTTTAGTTACCACTCCATTTAAGGTGTTTACTTTAACAAAATAAAGACCAGAAGCGTATTGAGCAACATCTATTGTGTAAGTATCTAAAAGATTTTCATCCTTAGCATAGTACATTAATTTACCAATAGAGTTATAGATTCTTATTGACACGTCATCTCCTTTATCCCAACGTAGATTAATTTGAGTTTTTGCTGGGTTAGGGTACATATTTAACGATTGTAAGTCAAACTCACTAACACTTAAGCTAGCATCATACAAATTAGATCTCCACACACCTCTACCGTAAGTAGCTGCATAAATTTTGTTTTCAACTGTATTTATTTCAAGCTCGCTAATAATTACATTAGGTAAGTTATTGCTAAATGGTTGCCAGCTATTTCCTGTAGTATTATCAATATAATATACACCATAGTTCATCCCTAAGTATAAACCATCCTCACCATTGTCATGCCAGGTTAAAGCCTGAGCGCTAAAGTTAGGTAAATCAAATCCATAAGGTGTCCAAGTTATTCCTCCATTTGAAGACACATATACTTTTTGAGTAGATGTTGTAGCTATTGCTACTTTATTTGGATCTGTTGGATGAATTGCTATCGAATTTACAGAACCCGAAAACCCAGAGAGCTGCGACCAACTATTAACAATACCTACAAAAGTATTTTTATATAAGTTTCCATTTATTGACAAGTACATGTAGCTACTATTTGAAGGCGCTACTTTTAAATTGTCTATGTTAGCACCAAAATTTTGCGACACTGAAGTCCAACTTGTACCTCCATTAGTAGACATATAAACCTCGTCAAAAGCAATATAAATAGTATTTTGAACAAGTGGATCTTGCTCAAAAGGCACAACCCAATTGTAAAAGTTTTGACCTCCTTTTCCGTCAGGCTTAACTAAATTAGATATGTTTGATCCTCCATTAATAGTTTTGTATGTAGTACCATATTGAGAAGTACCATACATTATATTGCTATTATTCTTATCAACAAACGACTCCATTCCATCTGCGCCTAACCAATCAATCCAATCTCCATTAGCCAAATACGCTGATGTTCCATTATCTTGAGAACCTCCACTAATAATTACAGGATCAGACTGCGTAATACCAAACTTATAAAACTGTTTAATACTCATTCCTGTTGATAAATCAGTGTAAAAATTAGAATTTAGTGCATCTGAGGGGTTGTTAGCAACATAAATACCTCCATCAGTTCCTGCATATAACTTATCACCTACAAACTCCAAAATATCTACATCAGCATGACAATACCCAATCCCTTGTGCTGCAGCATTCTGCGGAATCCACTGGGAAGAAATATTAAATGAAACACCTCCATCTAAAGAGCGCCACGTATTAATACCAGCAATATGTACTTCATTTGCATCTGCTGGATTAACTGTTATATCCATATCTCTAGGTGCTTGACCAGAACCAACATCGCTTGGATCTTCAGGGTCAGAGCTATATCCAAAATAATTTTTACCATCGTGGTCTAACTCACTAAAAGTAACAGCACTATCTGTCGATTTGTACAAGCTTCCGAATGCACTTCCACTGGCTTCAATAACATATACTGTTGAAGGACTATTAGCTGAAACACCTATCATCTTAGGTCCATTTGAAAATACACCTGTAATTTCAGAAAAGTTAGTTCCTCCATCTGTTGACACAAATACACCTTGCCCTGAAGCATAAATGGTATTAGAATCTCCTGGTTTAAACTCAACATCATAACCATTTGTTGCAGACTCGTTTATTAATGTCCAGTTAGCTCCAGCATTTGAAGATTTAAAAATACCTCCACTTTGCACACTGCAATACATTTTGTTAGAATTTGCAGGATCAATAATGATTTTATTCACACTTCCATTTCCAGTATCAGACCAGAAATTCCATGTAGCTCCTGCATCAGTAGACTTAAATATATTTCCGCTTGTGGTTCCCCAATAATATGTTGATGAGTCATTAGGATCTATTGCTAATGCATATACATATAAATTCGACATATTGTCTGTTAACACCTCCCAAGTAGCGCCTCCATCAAGAGTTTTCCATACACCTCCAGAGTTTGCTCCTGCAATAATATGATTAGAGTTTGAGGCATCTACAGCAATAGATGTTACTCTTCCTACTCCTGGATTCCACCCACTTGTTTGGTTCCAATTTGTTGGTCCTAATTGCTCCCAAGTACCAACAGTAGTTCTTGCTAATCCTGAATTTTGATTAATATAATTATTGTAGTTTTCAAGTTCTTCAAAATAAAACTCAGGCGTTTTAAGCATTCCGTTTTCATCCATATTTCTCAAGGCTTGGTATTCCCATCTTTTGTAAGGTTTGTAACCTTTACCTTGTCCAGTTCCTTCAATTGCAAAATAAGCTTCAGCCTCTGCTATGATTTCTTCTACAGTGTAGGTACCTGCATCCATCATTCTTTTATATTCTTGAGACCAAGATGTCATCATGAATAATGAGAAAACTAAAGAAATGTAAAATTTTTTCATTTTAATTTAGTTAATATTGTGTTTTATTAAATTTTTCAAAAATAGTATTTTAAAAACAATAGTATTGTTAATATTTCATTTTTATGTCTCCTAGTTCAATAGCACTACTTATCATTGGTTACTTTGTCGTATTAATTTTAATTTCTTACTTCACAAGCAAAGAAGATTCTAACGAAGCGTTCTTTAAAGCCAATAAATCTGCTCCTTGGTACCTTGTTGCTTTTGGAATGATTGGAGCTTCGCTTTCGGGAGTTACTTTTATTTCGGTTCCTGGAGCTGTAGAGAGTAAGCAGTTTGGGTATCTACAAGTTGTTTTTGGATATTTATTTGGATATCTGGTAATAGCATATGTACTACTACCTATTTACTACAGGCTAAACCTTACTTCAATTTACACCTATTTAAGAGATAGATTTGGAAACACGAGTTATAAAACTGGTTCTGTTGCTTTTTTAATTTCAAGAACCGTTGGTGCTGCATTTCGTCTTTTTTTAGTAGCAAAAGTGCTACAATTACTAATTTTTAATCAGTTTGAAATTCCTTTTTTTATAACGGTTATCATCACTATTGCGCTTATTTGGCTCTATACTTTTAAAGGCGGAATTAAAACCATCATATTTACTGATACGCTTCAAACACTTTTCATGTTGGTTTCAGTAATTGTTACTATTGTGTTTTTAGCATCTGCACTAGATTTAAATAGTGTTTCTGATATTTATAGTAATGTAAAGGAAAGTACAATGAGTAAAGTATTCTTTTTTGAAGATGTAAATGATGCTCAATATTTCGTTAAAAGCTTTTTGGCAGGTATGTTCATAACTATTACCATGACTGGACTTGACCAAGATATGATGCAAAAAAACCTAACCTGTAAAAACCTAAAAGAAGCTCAAAAAAACATGGTAAGCTTTAGTGTGGTTTTAATTTTTGTAAACATTCTCTTTTTAGTACTGGGTCTTTTACTTACCCAATATGCTCAACAAAATAATATTACAGCAAGCAAAGACAACCTTTTTCCAACCATAGCTATGTTACCTGAAATAGGTGTCATAACTTCAGCATTTTTTATTCTTGGTCTAATCGCTGCTGCTTACTCTAGTGCAGACTCAGCGCTTACTTCACTAACGACTTCGTTTTGCATTGATATTATTGAGCTAGACAAAAAACCAAAAGAACAACAAAAGAAAATTAGAAAAACAGTACATATTTTCACAAGTATAGTTTTAGTACTTGTAATTATACTTTTTGATTTAATTTTTAAAGATGTTTCTGTTATCTGGGAATTATTTAAAGCTGCTGGTTACACTTATGGACCATTACTTGGGTTGTTTGCTTTTGGTATTCTAACCAATTCTCAAATAAAAGACAAATATGTATGGATTATTGCTATAATCGCTCCTATTGTATCTTATCTTTTAAACGCCTATTCCGAAACTTTATTCAATGGTTATCAAATTGGATTTGAAATCCTTATTATAAATGGGTTACTAACCTATTTAGGGTTAATATTGATTCGTAGACAAAAGCACTAAAGTACAAGACGCTTCATGAGGAATATTGTTTTTATCTAATAATTTATAAAACTCATCGTTTTCTGTTCCTGGGTTAAAAATAACTCGCTCAGGTTTAAGCCCAATAATATAATCGTAATATTCTTTTTGAACCGTTGGGTTAAGATAAAGTGTAACAGTATTTAAATCTTTATAAGGTAATAATTCAGTATCAATTTCTACTCCTGAAATCGTCCCGCTTTTGCTTCCATAAGCTACTACTTCATGGTTATTATTCACTAATCGTTCTACAGCATAGTTTGAATATCTATTAGGCTTAATAGAGGCTCCAAATACTAAGGTTTTTTTGCTCATATGTTAAAAAGTTGTTAAGTAGTGTTAAAAAGAGTAACACAAAATTCATAAAGGCGTCTATCAAATACAATCGTAAAAAAACAAAACTAATCAATCAATCAAAAAATGAAAAAGTTATTATTGCTTTGTCTATTTGCTTTTACCCTATCTCTAAGTGCAAATGCTACATTAGCTAACACTGAAAAAGATGGAACCGTAACCGGAAAAGTATTAGACGTAAACCTCAACCAACCCTTACCTTACGTAAACATTATTATTAAAAATGCTGCTGGTACAACTATTACTGGTGGGATTACTGATGATCAAGGTAATTTTGAAATTAAAAACATACCTGAAGGTAAAAGTTTTTTAAGCGCTCAATACATTGGTTACAAAACAGTAACCAAAGAAATAATTGTCGATAAAGGCAGTTACAGAATTGACCTTGGTAATATTATGCTTGAAGAAGATATTGCAAGCCTTGACGAAGTGACTGTTGTAGCAGAAGTATCTTCAATTCAACAAAAAGTAGATAGAAAAGTTATTACTATTGGTAAAGACCTTACTACAACTGGTGCTACAGCTTCAGAAATCATGAACAATCTTCCTGCTGTGAGTGTTGACAGTCAAAACGGAAACATTAGTTTACGTGGTAATGAAAATGTACGTGTACTTGTGGATGGTAAACCAACCAACGTACCTGCTGCTCAATTATTAAAACAAATTCCTTCTACATCAATTAAAAGTGTTGAGTTAATTACAAACCCATCAGCTAAATACAATCCTGAAGGAATGAGTGGTATTATCAACATCATTCTTCATAAAAACATAAACATTGGTTTTAATGGTAATGTAAACATAGGTTTCGCTAAAGAAATCAGTCCTAACTTCAACAGTTCAATTGATATGAACTACAGAAATGGAAAGCTTAACTTTTACGGAAACTACGGTAACAATATTGGGAAAAGTACTAACTACGGAATGATAGAGCGATTTGACAACAATACTGAGCAATTGTTCGATTTTGGCAATAACAACAAATCACACCTTTATAAAATTGGAGTAGATTACTATATTAACGATCGTAATACACTTTCATTTTACACCAATCAAAATATATACGACGGTAAAGGTAACGGAACTACAGATGTATTATATTTAAATAATGATTTTCCTGATTTCCGTCAGGTGTTCAATAACTCAAATGAAAACAACACTTCAACCTACAATGGAGCTTATAAACACGACTTCAAAAAAGAAGGTCATAATATAAGTTTAGAAGCTGACTATAGCACGTTTGATAGTGATGAGTTTGCTAACTTCGCGTTTAATGACAACACTGGTTATATTGATGTTGTTGATAACAAAAGAGACAATACTGTTATAAATTTAGACTATGTTAACCCTTTATCTGAAAAGGCTAAACTAGAAATTGGTGCAGAATACAGATCTAATAACTCTGATAATATTTACGACACTACAAATGCTAATTTATTCGATTCTAATTATGAATACAATAGAAGCATATATTCGTTTTACACCACTTATGGTAAAACGTTCGAAAAATGGTCTTACCAAGTTGGAGCGCGTTTAGAGCAATATGAAGTTGAAGCTAACTTTGCTCAAGACACTCAAGACAATGCCAAATTTACTGATGAGCAATTCAGTATTTACCCATCTGTATTTGCGACCTATAATCTTTCAGAAAAAAACACTTTACAATTTAGTTATAGTAGACGTGTTGATCGTCCTGGTTTAGGACAAATTAACCCAATTAGAGAATGGAGTACACCTCGAGTAACTTCAATTGGTAATCCTGAATTAAGACAGCAGTTCACCAATTCATTTGAAATCAACTACACTAAAATCATAAAAGGTGGTAGCATAACTGCTGGTACATTTTACAGAAATATTGAAGATGAAATTAACAGAGCTGTTTATATAGATCCAGAAGATCCAACAGGAGAAAGCGTAATATTAACTTACGATAACTTTGACAACAATTCAGCTTATGGTGTTGAAGCCTCTACAAACTACAGACCAACAAAATGGTGGAGTTTAAATGCAAGTGCTGAGTTTTATTACAGAACTGTAAGAGGTGTTGTAGAACAAGAAAACGTTGATGTAGACAACTCTACTTTTAACTTTAGAATGAATAACAACTTTAAAGTTACTAAAAGTTTGAATTTATCTGTTTTTGGAATGTATAGAGGGCAAGAAAAAGGGCTTCAAAACACAAGAAAACCAATGACATTAGTTAACACAGGTTTACGCTACACGTTCCTTGAGGACAAGGCAACTTTTAGTTTTAGCTACAGTGATATTTTCAACTCAATGAAATTTGCTTTTGATGGTACAAGACCTTTTCCTACTAAAGGCGAATTTAACTGGGAAAGTAACCAATGGCGCATAGGATTATCTTACCGATTTGGTGGTGGAAAATACAGAGCGTTAAGCAGAAAACAAAGAGATGATAATGAAACCCAAGGAAGTGGTGGTTTCATGTAAAATATTTGATAGCCAGCGTAATAGTTGATGGTTAGTGTTAATGCTTGGTTATTGAATAAGAAAACCCGGAACATTTTTGTTTCGGGTTTTTACTTTTTATAAAGTTAATAAAATGTTATTCTTCATTATTTATGAAGGATAAATCACCAAAAAGTCATTTTTTTGCAGTCATAATGTAATCGACAAGTTTAAGTTAATTTGAATTAGCCTTCATAAATTATAAAAAACTTGAAAACAACACATTATACACAAAAGCTCAAAGTGAAAACTTTGGGCTTTTTTTCTTTAAAAATTTATTAAAAACTGTAATACATACGCAATTAACTCGTCTATTATATAACTAGCTACTTTCTTAAAGAATTTAGATTAATTTGAATTAGCCTTCATCAATCAAAATTCAAAAAATAGTAGTAAGTGTTAAACTTAAAACCCAAGGTTATTGCTTTGGGTTTTTTAATTTTTGTTAATTGATAGTTAAAAGTGTTAACGAATGAAATAAATTTTAATTTTCTACGTCTAAGATGTAGTGATAAGTTTTAAAGTTAATCAATTAAAATATCACTGTTTTATAGTTTAGTGTTAGTAAGTTGGTTAATAGCGAAAAAACCCGAAACGTTTTAAAGTTTCGGGTTTTTTTATGGTTATAAATTTTACTTTTTTATTGAGCCTTTACCACTTTATAATAACACTTCCCCAAGTAAATCCACTTCCAAAGGCAGCAAGAACCACAGTATCGCCTTCTTTTATTTTTCCTTGTTCCCAAGCTTCTGTTAAAGCAATAGGAATAGAAGCTGCTGTTGTGTTTCCGTATTTTTGAATATTATTAAATACTTGGTCGTCTTCTAATTGAAACTTCTTTTGAATAAACTGCGCAATACGCAAGTTGGCTTGATGCGGAATTAACATATCAATGTCATTTACCTGCAACTTGTTTTTCATTAAGCCTTCCATAATTACTTCACTAAAACGAACTACGGCATTTTTAAATACAAACTGTCCGTTCATGTAAGGATAGTAGCTTTCGTCATCAGGATTATTATCTGCTATAATATCATTTACCCAACGTTTTCCCATTCCTGGAGCTATCAAACTTAACTCTTCGGCATGTTCTCCTTGAGAATGCAAGTGCGTTGATAGAATACCTTTACTATTATCTTCTTCACGTGTTAAAACTGCTGCTCCTGCTCCATCTCCAAAAATCACCGAAACACCTCTTCCACGAGTGGTTTTATCTAATCCGTGAGAATGTAATTCACTCCCAATAACAAGCACGTTTTTATACATTCCTGTTTTTATAAAATTATCTGCAACCGATAATCCATAAACAAAACCAGAACATTGATTACGTACATCTAATGCACCAACTGTTTTTATGTCTAATTCTTTTTGAACGGTAACTCCTGGTCCAGGAAAGTAATAATCTGGACTTAAGGTTGCAAAAATGATAAAATCAATGTCATCTTTATCAATTCCTGCACGTTCTATAGCAACTTTGGCTGCTTTTACACCCATTGCAGATGTGGTATCACCACTTCCTGGTTTTACCCAACGACGCTCTTTAATTCCAGTTCGCTCTTGAATCCATTCATCACTGGTATCCATTAACTTGGTTAAATCATCATTGGTAACCACATTATCAGGCACATAAGAACCTAAACCTATTATTTTTGAATTATACATATCATAAAAATTAGCTTCGCAATTTAAATATTTCAAAATAAAACCTCTTTAAAAAAAATAATCTATCGTTATGCGCGCATAGCATTTTCATATAGTGTCACTTTGTCACTTTTTCGGGCTTGGTATTTTTTTTGTCTTTGGAATGAACATAATTACAAATACAATAAAACACATATATTATGGCAAAAGGAAACATTAATGTATCGGTAGAAAACATCTTCCCGCTCATTAAAAAATTCTTATACAGTGACCACGAAATCTTTTTACGTGAGTTAATTAGTAATGCAACTGATGCAACTTTAAAGCTTAAGCACTTAACCAGTATTGGTGAAGCTAGCGTTGAATACGGCAATCCGCAAATTGAAGTAAAAGTTGATAAAGACGGTAAAAAACTTCACATTATTGACCAAGGATTAGGTATGACTGCTGACGAAGTTGAAAAATATATCAACCAAGTTGCTTTTTCTGGTGCCGAAGAATTTCTTGATAAATACAAAGATTCTGCAAAAGATTCAGGAATTATAGGACATTTTGGTCTTGGATTTTATTCAGCATTTATGGTTGCTGAAAAAGTAGAAATCATTACAAAATCTTACAAAGATGAACCAGCTGCTCATTGGACTTGTGATGGTTCACCAGAGTTTACACTAGAAGCTCACGATAAAACCGAAAGAGGTACTGAAATTATTCTTCATATTGCTGAAGATTCTACCGAATTTTTAGAAGACAACCGCATAAGCGAACTACTTACAAAGTATAACAAGTTTATGCCTGTGCCAATTAAATTTGGAACAAAAACTGAGACCTTACCGAAACCTGAAGATGCAAAAGAAGATAATCCTGCACCAACAAAAGAGGTTGACAATATTATAAACAATCCAAATCCTGCTTGGACAAAGCAACCAACAGATTTAGAAGACAATGATTACAAGAGCTTCTACCGTGAGTTGTACCCAATGCAATTTGAAGAACCATTATTTCACATTCACTTAAATGTTGACTATCCGTTTAATTTAACTGGGATTTTATATTTCCCAAAAATGACTAACGACCTCAACATCCAAAAAGATAAAATTCAACTGTACCAAAACCAAGTGTTTGTAACAGATAACGTAGAAGGTATTGTTCCAGAATTCTTAACCATGCTTCGTGGTGTTATTGATTCTCCTGATATTCCACTGAACGTTTCTCGTAGTTACTTACAAGCCGATGGTGCTGTGAAGAAAATTTCGTCTTACATTACACGTAAGGTGGCTGATAAATTAAAATCGTTATTCAACAACAACCGTGAAGATTTTGAAGCAAAATGGGACGATATTAAAATTGTGATTGAATACGGAATGCTTTCTGAAGAAAAATTCTTTGAAAAAGCTGATGCCTTTGCATTGTACCCAACTGTAGATGGTAAACACTACACTTATGACGAACTTTACAATGCTATAAAAGCAAAACAAACTGATAAAGACGACAAACTTGTTATTCTTTATGCATCAAACAAAGATGCACAACACAGCTACATTGAAGCTGCAAAAGCAAAAGGTTACGAAGTGTTATTTTTAGATTCTCCTATTGTTTCTCACTTAATGCAAAAACTAGAAACGACAAAACAGAATATTTCGTTTGCACGTGTTGACGCTGATCATGTAGACAACTTAATTAAGAAAGATGACAACAAGATTTCAAAATTAAGTGATGATGAAAAGAAAACGCTAGACGAACTTCTTAAAGAAGTAATTCCTGCTGAAAAATTCACAGTGCAATTAGAACCTATGGATAGCGATGCTGCGCCATTTATGATTACACAACCAGAATTTATGCGTCGTATGAAAGAGATGCAACAAACTGGTGGTGGCGGTATGTTTGGTATGGGCAACATGCCAGATATGTACAACTTGGTTGTAAACACAAACCATGAATTGGTTGGTGAAATTTTAAACACTGAAACCAAAGAAAACAAAGAACGTTTAATAAACCAAAGTTTAGATTTAGCACGTTTAAGTCAAGGCTTACTTAAAGGTGAAGAACTTACAAACTTTATTAAGCGTAGCTACGACATGATAAAGTAAACAAATTATCAAGCTGAAGTTCATTCAGTAGTTCTTATACTAAAAAACCACTTCCTAACACGAAGTGGTTTTTTTTATCCTAAACAAAAAGTGATGTTCCCTCACTAAAACACATCTTTCACCAATTCCTCATTTTACAGCACCTTTGTCTTAACTAGGTTTGACAGGTATAACATTAACACTTTGTATTATGAAAAACCCATTCAACTTAAATATTAAATCACCTTGTCAAGAAAACTTTCAAAAATTTACGCCAACTGCAAAAGGTGGTTTTTGTGGTTCATGTGAAAAAGAAGTTGTTGATTTCACTAAAATGACGTCAGATGAAATTATTGCTTTTTTTAAGGCAAAAGAAACTCAAAACGTATGTGGTAGATTTAACAATAATCAGTTAAAGACCTACTCACCTACTCCAAAACGAAAAAAGTTAAGCTTTTTAAGCGCTGTTGGTTTAGCATGTTTGTCATTATTCCCGTTTGGAACTGCTCAAGCACAAAACACATCAAAAGCGTCACAAAGTATAGGAAAAGATAATTCAAAAGTACTTCAAGAATCTCAAGAAAGTAACATAACCGTTGAAGGCACTGTTACTGATGGCGAGTTACCACTTCCGGGAGTAAATATTGTGTTACAAGGCACCACTATTGGTACATCTACAGATTTTGATGGTAATTTCATATTTCCTGAAAAACTAAAAAAAGGTGATGTTTTATTATTTAGTTTTTTGGGGAAAGAATCAAAAAAGGTTGTTGTTACGAATCAGGATTCAGTTTATGATGTAGAACTAAAAATAGACATGAAAGACATCCCGCATATCATTATGGGAAAAGTAGCAACAAAAGAAGTTTACAAGTCTAAAAAAGATTAAACTACAGTATGAAAAAAACGCTCGTTATAATAACCTTTAGTATTGTAAGCTTTTCAGTAGCTCAAGTATCAGACTTTAATACTGTTGATTTTACACGTGCAGATAATATTGCGAAATTAAATGAAGGAGAAGATCTTGACAACCTTCCTGTACTTGCGCATAAGCTTACCGCTAATATTAAAACTGATGTTGAAAAATTCAGGGCTATTTATCTTTGGGTATGCCAAAATATAAAAGGAGATACTACTCAAGATAGTAAAGTTTTTAAATATAAAAGAAAGCTAGCACACGACACTGTAGCTTATTTAAAATGGAATAATGAGTTTAAGGTTAAAGCCTTTAAAAAACTACTTAAACGTAAAAAAACCATGTGTACAGGTTATGCTTATTTAGTAAAAGAACTTTGCTTTTTAGCTGACATTGAATGCGTGATTGTTGATGGTTACGGAAGATCGGTTTCTGCCAATGTTGAAGCATTAGACTTTGCTAACCATTCTTGGAATGCCGTAAAACTAAATAATAAATGGTACTTGTGCGATGCCACTTGGTCTAGCGGATTTACTTTAAACACGAGTTTTATCAAAGATTATAATGATGGCTATTTTTTAACAGATCCTATTCTTTTTGCCAAAAATCATTTTCCGTTGGATAAAAAATGGTTTTTAAACGATTCGTTAGCAAATACCATATTTACACCTCAAGCTATTGTGTATGGTGAAACGTTTGAGCACAAAATTATTCCTACGTATCCAAAAACACTTAATGTCACTACTAAAAAAGACGAAGCATTACATTTTAGTTTTAAGACATTAGTATCTAATCCTCAAAACCAAGTAGAGCTTGTGCAATTTGTTGGCTCAAAGGAACACTCATTTAAAATCGAAGACTTACAAAAAACCGACACTAGCATTTCATTCAACAATACCTTTAAACACAAAGGTTATCATGATGTTCATATAAAAGTTAATAACGACATTGTTGCAACATACACAGTAAAGGTTATTAAGTAAACCTGTAACTAAAAAATTATTTGGTCGTCATATAATAAATTGTAATTTACTACTTTAAAAAAACCGACCAATGATTTCACAACGTTTCGCTTTAGTAATATGCTTTTTAGTTAGCACATTGCTTCCTGTACAACATTTATTTTCTCAAGAGAACATTGAACCTAAAATTGATGCCTTAGCATCTGAGGCATACAAAACTGATGAACCTGGAGTTTCTATTTTAGTCGCCAAAAACGGTAAAGTCATTTATCAAAAAGCTTTTGGTATGGCAAGTCTTGAATTAGATGTGCCAATGACGCCAAATCATGTTTTTGAAATTGGTTCAATTACCAAACAGTTTACAGCAATTGCTATTTTAATGCTACAAGAGCAAGGTAAACTAAAGGTTAGTGACGACATTACTAAATACATACCTGATTACCCAACTAAAGGCAAAACAATAACCATTCATAATTTATTAAACCATACTAGTGGCATTAAAAGTTATACAAACATTCCTAGTTTTAGGCAATTTGCAGCTAAAGACATGAGTCCTAAAGAACTTATAGATGTTTTTAAGGATGAGCCTATGGATTTTAATCCTGGAGAGCAATACAGCTATAACAATTCAGGATATATTCTTTTAGGATACATCATTGAAGTTGTTTCAGGAATGACTTACGAAGACTTTGTTGAAAAGAATATTTTTGAAAAAATAGGTATGACAAATTCCTATTACGGAAGTAAAAAAGAGTTAATTAAAAACAGAGCTTTAGGATATCAAGAAGGTGAAAATGGTTATGAAAACGCAGATTATCTAAGCATGACATTACCTTATGCTGCTGGATCATTAATGTCTACAACCAATGATTTACTTAAATGGCAAAATGCCCTAAACAATTATACTTTTATTACTAAAGATAGTTATGAAACAGCCATTCATGGTTCTACACTCAACAATAGCGAGCATATTCCTTATGGTTATGGCTTAGGAGAAAATACTATTAGTGGTTCTCCAAGCATTCAACATGGAGGAGGAATTTTTGGATATACCACTATGGGTATTTACCTACCTGAAGAAGATATTTTCGTTTCTGCATTAAGCAACTGCAACTGTAAAAATGTAACTGATTTAGCGACTAGAATTGCAGCTATTGCCATTGGGAAACCTATACCATCAAAAGCTGATGCAATTACCTTGTCTGAAAATGAATTAAATACTTGGGTTGGTGCTTATGAATTTGATGGCAACATCATAAGACACATTACTGTTGAAAACGGAAAGATTTATAGTTTACGAGAAGGCAGTGTTAAACTTGAAATTTTCCCGTTATCAAAAACACATTTCTTTTTTGAATCTGGTACAACTGCTTACAAGTTTTCCAAAGATGATAATGGCAAGAAACAAGTTATTATGATTAATGGCAACAACGAAACTTTAGGTTATGAAACTGATAAAGCTCCACCAGCCGAAAAAGAAAGCATTACTGTTTCACAAGACATACTAAATACGTACGTTGGTAAATATGAATTACAACCAGAATTTATAATAACCATAACAACCAATAACGAAGGACAATTATTTGCAGAGGCAACAGGTCAACCAAAGTTTGAAGTTTTTGCTGAAGCTAAAGATCGCTTCTTCCTAAAAGTTGTTGCTGCAAGTATTAGTTTTAATGTTGATGATAAAGGAGTCGTTACAGGTTTAACATTGCATCAAAATGGTGCAAATATGCCAGCTAAAAAAGTAGAGTAATTAAGCGTTGACTTTCATTTGGGCATTTTTACAAAAAGGACGACCTTTGCAAAAGTTTAAAATTTCAATATGAGTAATCACAAAGAATTTATGAAACGTGCCATTGCTATGGCAGACAAAGGAATGAGCTCAAATGCTGGAGGCCCTTTTGGGTGTGTTATTGTAAAAGATGGAGCTATTATTGCAGAAGGTCATAACTGTGTCACATCTACCAATGACCCTACAGCACATGCCGAAGTTGTTGCTATTCGTAAAGCTTGCGAAGTTTTAGGTAGCTTTCAATTAGACGATTGTGTTGTTTATACCTCTTGCGAACCTTGTCCTATGTGTTTAGGTGCCATTTATTGGGCAAGACCTAAAAAAGTATATTATGCATGTAATAAAGTAGATGCTGCAAATATAGGCTTTGACGATCATTTTATATACGAAGAAATTGACAAACCAATAACGGTAAGAAGCATTCCGTTTGAGCAAATGTTGCAAGATGAAGGTGTTTCTGTTTTTGATAAATGGGCTAGTAAAGGTGATAAAACCGAATATTAAACGCTTAGTCGTTTATCAACAAAAACTTATATAACGCTTATTGAAAAAGGAGCAGATGCAAGCATTTTTGTAAAAGGAAGACAACAAGCAGCACCAATTTGGAAAGTTTTAATTTTAAACTTAGCCTTATTATTAATGGGTATTGGTCTTGGTTCTTTTATTGCTTTACTTTTAGAAACCTACACAAGCATTAATGATGGAGGTATTTATCCTGCTTGTATTTTTACAATGGCTGGTTTAGGGCTTTTTGCAGGGTTTAATATGACTAAAAAATTAGACAAAGAATAAAACATTAAAATTACCAACCAAAAACCTAAAACTACTGTTCAATATTGAGCAGTAGTTTTTTTTATGATTGAATATTAGATTATGTATCTTTAAGGTTTAATTCAAAAATTCAATCAATGAAAAAAATTCTAGCATTTAGTTGTTTATTTCTAAGTATTATTGCCTGTAAAGAGGATACTAAAAGTAACCAAACCAATGAAGACGTTGATGTTGTAAACAATGAAGCTTTTGATAAGGTTTTAAGGCTTTATCATGAAGATGGACTTAAACTTTACCCTTTAAATGCAACCTCAGCTGGTGACAATAGATATAATGATAAGCTACCAAATACCTTATCAAATCAGTTTGAATCTGATGAAAAAGCCTATTACAGTAATTACAAATCTCAAGTTAGTGCTTTTAATAATGATAGTTTATCTGAAAGTCAGCGATTAAGTAAAGCCATTTTAATTTGGGAATGTGATACCAACTTAGAGCGTTTTGAATTTAATGAAGATTTAATGCCTATCAATCAGTTTTGGGCACAACACCTAATTATTGGTCAGTTGGCTAGCGGTTCATCTTCGCAACCGTTTAAAACAGTTGAAGATTATAACAACTGGTTAAGTCGTTTAGACGGTTACTTACAATGGATGAATTCTGCTGAAGAAAAAATGAAAGAAGGTGTTAAAGCAGGTTATGTGTTGCCAAAATCTTTAATCAAAAAGGTATTACCTCAACTTGAGGCTTCAACCACAACCAATCTTGATGAGCATTTATTTTATGCTCCTGTAAAGAATTTACCTGATACGTTTTCTGATGAAGATAAGACTAAAATAACCGAAGCTTACAAAAATATGGTTTTAAACAAAGTTGTGCCTGCCTATAAAAAACTTCACACTTACATGAGTACAGATTACTTAGCGGCTGGTAAAACTGAAAGTGGCATTTCTGCTACACCTAATGGTAATGACTATTATCAGCATTTAATAAAACGCTACACTACCACTAACATGACTGCTGATGAAATCCATCAACTAGGGCTTAGTGAGGTAAAGCGTATACTTTCAGAAATGGAAAAAGTAAAGGAACAAGTAGGTTTTGAAGGTGATATTATTGCATTTTTTGATTTTGTAAGAACCAATAAAGAGCTTATGCCTTACAAAACTGCAGAAGAAGTTATTGCGCACTTCAACAGAATACATGAGACTATGCAACCTCAATTGGATAAACTATTTAATGTAAAACCAAGAACACCTTTTGAAGTAAGACGCACTGAAGCTTTCAGGGAAGCATCGGCAAGTGCTGAGTACAACCCAGGATCGTTAGATGGTACTCGACCAGGTATTTTTTATGTTCCTGTGCCAAATGCCGAAAATTACAATAACTTCTCTGACGAGTCTTTATTTTTACACGAAGCTATTCCAGGACATCATTATCAAATTTCCTTACAACAAGAAAACAAAGAACTACCAGACTTTAGAAAAACATTGTATTACAGTGCTTACGGAGAAGGTTGGGCTTTATATACTGAATCCTTAGGAAAAGAACTTGGACTATACACAAACCCTTATCAATATTTTGGAATGTTAAGTGCTGAAATGCACAGAGCCATTAGACTGGTTGTTGATACAGGAATTCATACCAAAGGATGGACAAGAGAGCAAGCCATAAAATATTCATTAAAAAATGAAGCTGAAACTGAAGCAAGTATCACTGCCGAAATTGAGCGTTATATGGCTATTCCTGGTCAAGCTTTATCCTATAAAATCGGTCAGTTAAAAATTAAAGAATTACGCGCTAAAGCTGAAAAAGAACTTGGTGATGCTTTTGATATTGCTGAGTTTCACAATCAAATTTTAGAATCAGGAAACATGCCTTTAGCATTGTTAGAAGACAAAATAAACGCTTGGATAGCCAATAAAAAATAAGGTGTTTAAAACACAGCAACTCATACTATATTTAGGTATTCTTTATTCTGGTTTTGCAGTATCGCAAACCAGAATAAAGGATGCACAAAGCAAAACACCTGTTGCCTATGCAACCGTATCTTTTGGTAATGGACATGGTATTTTTGCCGATGATGAAGGTATGTTTGTTTTCAGTAAAAAATTATATCCAGATGTTGACTCGCTGTTTATTTCGGCATTAGGTTACAAAAATGTTTCAATTGCAGCAAACAACCTCTCGGAAACTATCAATTTAGAACCTTACATTGACCAATTGGATGAAGTAGTCATTAATGTAACCATCAATAGAAAGTTTAAGGAAGAAACGCTTAAACCGTATTTGGATGACGATTATTACAAATGCTGGTTACCAACAATTGAATCGGAAATTGCTGTGTTTTTTAACAATACCGATTCGCAACTCAAACAAATAAGCACTGTTCATTTTCCTATTACTTTAGAGTCTAAAGATTGGAAAAAGCGCAAACGTTCCAATGCCAACAAACGTGAATTCTCAACACTGTTTAAAGTAAAGTTTTACAAGAACAATAATGGTTTTCCTGGAGAGGTTCTCACTTATGACAACATTGTGTTTGTAGCTACCGAAAAACATGGTGATGCATACGAACTGGATGTCTCTAAACACAATTTGTTCATTCCTGAAAATGGTTTTTTTGTATCCATACAGGTTTTAGGTTACACAGATAAAACAGGAAAATTACTTCCTAATAAAAAATACAAGGAAATAAAAACAGCAAGAGGCATTGTAAAAATCCCAACTAATTTTAGACCTCTTTTTCCATTTACTGATGAAATTGAAGCACACAACACCTATATAAAACGTGTGTTTTTAGATAATAATAAGTGGGTACAATTCAAAAAAGGAAGTGGTATTGAATCTAGTTTATTAAAGTCTGACCTTACCAATTATGGTGTAGGACTCACTTATAAAGTATTTAAAGATGAATAACCCTTGGCACTTATACCTTATGGCTGCAATTTATGTTTTTGCAGGCTTTATGCATTTTATAAAACCTAAAATGTATATGCGTATTATGCCTAGGTATTTACCAAACCATAAATTACTGGTGCTTTTAAGTGGTATTGCAGAAATTGCTTTAGGTATTGCCTTATGTATTCCTGTTTTAAAAACTACTGCTATATATGGTATTATAGCAATGTTAGTAGTGTTTTTACTAGTACATTTTTATATGTTATCTGGTGAAAAAGCAAGTGCTGGCATCCCAAAATGGATTTTAATACTACGTATTCCTTTACAATTTGTATTAATGTATTGGGCTTGGTCATATTTGTAGTTTATGATTACTATTTTAGAATTACAGGTAATTAAACAGAACTCTAAATAAATTATAGAATAAAATGAAAAGAACACTAATCATAATAATGATTTTAGCATCAAGTAACTTATTTGCACAATCTAGTCCGCAAAAATTGATTGACACTTTTTTTGAAACCTATAAGAAAGACGCAGGAAAAGCTGTTAAAGATTTATATGCGACAAATAAATGGACTGAAAGAATAAAAGATGATATTGATAAAATTATTGGAACAGTAAATGGGTTCACTGAAAGTTATATGGGTAAGTATTACGGTCATGAATTAATCACAACTAAAAAGTTTGCTGAAAGTTTTGTTTTATATTCATACCTTGTAAAATACGACCGTCAACCGATTAGATTTATCTTTAAATTTTACAAACCAAATGATGAATGGGTTCTTTACTCATATTCACTTGACGACAGTTTAGATAATGAAATTCAAGAAGCTGCAAAACTGTATTATCTGAATTTAGATAAAGAATAAATAACTATCTATAAAATATATGAACGTAATTACGAGTGGATTTGACTAGGTCTGAAACTCGTAATTACTAAAATCTGTGTTAAACTTAAAATTAATGCATATTAATCCGTAACTGACAATTATAATTGAAACTATCTGGACACAAAAAAGACATATACGACCAACTAAACTTAAAAAATGGAACCAACCGAAAGAACACTTGAAGTGCAACGTACTGAATTTAAAAACGGTAAGTTTATAGCAACTCCATTAGCAGGATTAATTGCTTGGTTACTAGTTGGAATTTCTGGTCTTACATTATCAGTGCAAACCACTGTTTGGGTATTATTTATTGCAACAGGTAGTATTGTATATTTAGGCATATTTATTTCAAAGTTTACAGGTGAAAACTTTCTGGATAAACAAAAACAGAAAAATGAGTTTGACAAACTGTTCTTTTTTACTGTTGCTCAAGCAGTGTTAGTTTATGCTATTGCTATTCCCTTTTTTCTTATTGATTATACTTCTTTACCACTTACAGTTGGTATTTTAACAGGATTAATGTGGCTTCCTTTTTCATGGATTATCAATCATTGGGTTGGTATTTTTCATTCGGTAACAAGAACTGTTGTGGTTTTAGCATTATGGTATTTATTACCAGAACATAGGTTTGTTGCTATTCCTTTAGCAATTGTAATAATCTATATTATTACGCTAATAATTTTAAAAAACAGGAAAAGAGCATAAAGCCATTAACCGCTACTCCACCTCAAAATCGAAATAAGTATCAGGAAATGGTTCCCAACGCAGTGTAAAGTGCCACCATTCTTTTGAGTAATTTCTAAAATTATGTTTTAGCATAACCTGTTGTAGCAGCTGTCTGTTGGCTTTCTGTTCATCGGTTATACCTTCATAACTCACCCAAGACTGTTGTCCAAAAAAATCATAAGGACTTCCCATATCTAATGGCTGATTAGTATTACCATCAATAATGGTTAAATCAACAGTGCTTCCTCTACTATGACCTGATCGTGTGGCAATATATTCTTCTCTAAACAAAAAGCGTTTTTCAACTTCAGGATAAAACTCTTGCTTATTTATAGTATCATTTAAGTCTTTTGCCCAACGCATAAAATGGTTTACTGCACGTTGTGGTCTATAACCATCATATACTCTCAAACAAAGGTTTTGCTGTTGTAATTCATCTTGTACTTTTTTCAAAGCTTCGGCAGACTGCTTGGTTAAAATAAGTGTATTGGCTTTGTAACCTACTATGGTATCTCCAACAAAATTATGTGTACTGTAGTAACGCAGTTCAACATCAATATCTGGGATAATTGTTTTTACATACACAAAACCTTCAGGCAAGTTGGTAGTATCTTGTTTGGTAAAACCAAAAGATATGAGCAATAAAAGACAAATGATTATTTTGTTTTTCATAATGTATAAGCTAATTTAGAAAAAATTTAGGCTATGACTTTGTTTTTAAACGAAAAAACAACCTTTCAGTTTCCAAATGCTGAACTTATTTATATTCCTAATTTTTATAACAACTCTCAAGCCGACCAGTATTTTAGCAGACTAAGAAAAATCATATCATGGCAGCAAGATGATATTAAGGTTTTTGGTAAAACTTACAAACAACCAAGACTAACTGCATTGTATGCCAACAATAACAAACCTTATGCTTACTCTAACATAACAATGACTCCTCTACCCTTTACTGACGAGTTAAAACAGATTAAAACTGATGTAGAGAAAACTGTTGAACATCAATTTACATCTGTACTTTCAAACTTATATCGAAATGGTAATGACAGTAATGGTTGGCATGCTGATAATGAAAAAGAATTGGGTAAAAACCCAGTAATTGCTTCATTGAGTTTTGGAGCTCAAAGAGCTTTTCATTTTAAACACAGACAACTAAAAGACGAAAAACACAAGCTTATTTTAGAACATGGTAGTTTGCTAATAATGAAAGGAGAAATGCAACACTATTGGCTACACCAAATTCCAAAGACCAAAAAAATTATTGGAGAACGCATCAACTTAACATTTAGAACTATAGTATAGCTATAAAAAGAAAAAACCGAGATCCCTCAATCTCGGTTTTCCTAATTTGCTTTTTATTACGGTTGTAGATTTAGGGTCTCTAAGCCAACAACATAATGCAAATATTAATTAATTAATCCATTGAACTAAAAACTAAATTTTAGTACACTTCAAATGTAGAATTATATTTTAAAAAATCTGTTTAAATACATATTAAATCGATGAAATGCATTAAACTTTAACATTTAACGATAAAATAATACGTTTTATCGATAAAATACACTTTTAAAACTTCTGTTTACGTTCTAATATTTTAAATAATTTGTCGTTATACAATCAAACAAATATTGATTTTCTATACTTTTGAAACAGACTTGACAAGATTGAAAAACACAATGAAACACTATATAAATTTTGCAATTGTATTGCTTTTGTTTTCATCAAAAGGATTTTCACAAAATTTTACTGCAAGAGAGATTGCAGTAAATACTCTTATTGAAGGGACTTTACTAGTTCCAAGCGCTGTTGAGCAACCAGCATTGGCGATTATTATAGCAGGATCAGGACCTGTTGACCGAAATGGTAATCAAAACTTTGCAAGAAATAACAGTCTTAAAAAACTTGCTGAAGGCTTAACCAATAATGGTATTGCAACCTTTAGGTATGACAAACGTACCATAAAGTTGATAGCAACAGGAAAGTTGGATAACACTATAATGTTTGACGATTTTGTAACTGATGCCATTGATGTGGTAAACTATTTTAAATCTCAAAACACCTATTCAAAAATTTATATTATTGGTCATAGTCAAGGGAGTTTAATAGGAATGATTGCTGCTGAAAAAGATGTTGATGGGTTTATTTCCATAGCTGGTGCAAGTCAAACTATTGATAAAATCATTATCAAACAAGTAGAGCAAACTGCTCCAGCCTATTTAGAAGACACCAAGAAAATATTTTCGGTATTGCAAGAAGGTAAAACCACCAGCAACTACCCTCCTGTTTTGTCTTCTTTTCTGGGTAAAGACATACAACCGTTTATGATAAACTGGATGCAATACAATCCACAAGACATTTTAAAATCTCTACAAATACCTATACTTATTGTAAATGGTACTAACGACTTGCAAGTTGGCGTTGAAGATGCTAACCGACTAAAAGACTCAAACCCTAGTGCTGAGTTAAAGCTAATAGATAAAATGAACCATGTTCTTTTTAGTATTGAAGGTGATGACTTGGTTAATTTTAAATCGTATAACGAATCACATCATAAAGTAACACCAGAGCTTATTGATACCATTTCTGGTTTTATAACAAAGTAATTTCAACATTTTACTACAAACAAAAAAGCACCTGAAACCAGGTGCTTTTCTTATTAACTAACCAACCAAATGTAATATTTAACTCGCTTCTTAAGCTATTAATCAATTACACTTATTTAAATACAATAGTCGTGCCAAAAATTATTTTTTTGGCTTCTGTAACAAAAATTAATTTTTGCATACTAATGAGATAAGTTATATCTTTATAATATCATTTTAATATCATTTTAAATTAATCAATCATGAAAGAAGAAAAAATTATCGTTCCAGCTAATGGCTATTTAATGTTATTCCTTTTTTTAGTACTATTCTTTGGAAGCATTGCACTAATATTTATTACAGAAACAGGATGGTCAGCTTTTGGTATTGTTGCTTCATTAATCTTAGCCTTTGGGTTTCTTATGGTACAACCTAATGGCTCTAGAGTTTTATTACTTTTTGGTAAATATGTAGGAACCGTAAAAAAGAATGGCTTCTATTGGGTAAACCCATTTTACTCCAAAAAGAAGATTTCTTTAAGAGCAAGTAACTTTGATAGCGAACGTTTAAAAGTGAACGACAAGCTAGGAAACCCTGTTATGATCAGTACAATTTTAGTTTGGAGAGTACAAAACACTTACAAAGCAGCTTTTGATGTAGACAATTATGAAAACTTTGTACGTGTACAAACTGATGCTGCTGTTCGTAAACTGGCAAGTATGTATCCTTACGACAATTTTGCCGATGAAGGTCACGACGAAGATATCACACTTCGCTCAAGTGTAAATGAAGTAAGCAACGCTCTAGAAAAAGAAATTGACGAGCGACTATCCATTGCAGGAATTGAAGTATTGGAAGCTAGAATTGGTTACCTAGCGTATGCACAAGAAATTGCAAATGCAATGCTTAAGCGTCAACAAGCTACTGCTATTGTTGCTGCGCGCCATAAAATTGTTGAAGGCGCAGTTAGTATGGTAGAAATGGCTCTAGACGAACTAAACAAAAAAGAAATTGTTGAGTTAGACGACGAGCGCAAAGCAGCAATGGTAAGCAACCTTATGGTTATATTATGTGGAGACAAAGAAGCTTCACCAGTTGTAAATGCAGGAACTTTAAGTCATTAAGATTATGAAAGAATACAAAGTCATAAAACCAAAATTAGGATGGAGAAACCCAACCGAAAAACTTGAGGAAATCTTAAACAAATATGCAAAAGAAGGTTGGCGTGTCACAACTATTACACCTAATCAACACATTATTTCATTTATAGTTTTTGAACGCGATAAAAATAGATAATGAGAGTTTTTAAAGAAGAACAACGATTTAATCAATTATGGTTAATTGCACTTATTGCAATAAGTGCAATTATTCCTATTATATTGGTATGCGTTGAATATTTTAAAAATCAAAACTCCATTTCAACGCTAGAACTTATTTTAATAATTCTACTTCTTATATTTTTCTCAGGATTGATTTTTATATTTAAACTCTCCACTAAAATTGACGAGTTAGGAATTCATTATAAATTCTTTCCGTTGCATTTAAAATACAATACCATTTCTTGGAAATCTATAAACAAAGCTTATATTAGAACCTATGAACCCATTTCAGAATATGGTGGTTGGGGAATAAAAGGTGATTGGAATAAATCTAAAGGAAAAGCTATTAATGTTTCAGGAACTATTGGTATTCAACTAGAGTTAGCCAATGGAAAAAAACTACTCATAGGTACAAAAAAACAAATAGAAGCTGAAAACGCCATAACATATTACAAAACACAGTTAAACCATAGTAACAATGTCTAAAAAGAAAGCCTTTGCACTAAGAATAAATGAAGATATGCTCAAAGCAATTGAAAAATGGGCTTCAGACGAATTTAGAAGTACCAATGGTCAAATTGAGTGGATGCTCATGCAATACCTTAAAGAAAAAAACAGACAACCAAAACCAAAAAAAAATAACGAGAGCGACACTTAACAATGTCGCTTTTTTATGCGCTTTTATTTTGGTATTTTGCGCCTTTAAATTTTAGTTTATGGACACAACGCAATTAACCGAAGTAAAACCTTTATTCACCCAAGACACTATAGTATTTGGGTTGTTAATGCTAGCATTAGGTTTTGTTTTTTATACTTCCACAAGTGAAAATAGTTTTTGGAAAAAATTCTACAAATACATACCTGCATTATTAATGGCATATATGCTGCCTGCAGCTTTAACTACTTTTGGGATAATTGCTCCAGAATGGGGATTTGAAAACGCCGAAGGCTCATTAGTAGAAGTAACAGGTAAATCTCAAGCCTATTACATTGCTAGTAGATTTATGCTTCCAGCTGCTTTGGTACTTATGACTATTAGTATCGACCTAAAAGCTGTATTTAACCTAGGCTGGAAAGCTCTTGCTATGTTTGGAACAGGTACGTTAGGAATCATAATTGGCGGACCTATTGCTGTATTTTTAATTGCATTAGTATCTCCTGAAACTGTTGGTGGAGCTGGTCCTGACGCTGTTTGGAGAGGTCTTTCTACTTTAGCAGGAAGTTGGATTGGTGGAGGTGCTAATCAAGCTGCTATGTTAGAAATTTATGAATACAATACAGCAAATTATGCAGGAATGGTAATTGTTGATATTGTTGTTGCTAATATATGGATGGCTATCCTTTTATTAGGAATTGGTAAACAAGAAAAAATTGATAAATGGCTGAAAGCTGATAACAGTTCTATTGAAACCCTTAAAGAAAAAGTATCTAGTTATGCTGCTAGTATTTCTAGAAACCCAACATTAGCCGATTTTATGGTGATTTTAGGTATTGCTTTTACTGTTGTAGGAATTGCTCATTTTGGTGCTAATGAAATTTCTGAATTTTTAGTAGCTAACTTCGATGCTGTAAGTGATCAAAAATCCGCTTGGTCTTCATTTGGATCTCAATTTTTCTGGATGATTACAATAGCTACTATTTTAGGAATCATCTTATCCTTTACCAAGATGAAAAAATATGAAGGTGCAGGAGCTAGTAAAATTGGTAGTGTATTTATTTATATTCTCGTTGCATCTATTGGTATGAAAATGGATCTTACTAAAATAGTTGACAATCCAGGACTAATTGTTGTTGGTCTAGTTTGGATGGCAATACACGTTGCTTTACTATTTTTAGTAGCAAAACTAATTAGAGCGCCATATTTCTTCTTAGCTGTTGGTAGTAAAGCAAATATTGGTGGTGCTGCCTCTGCTCCTGTGGTTGCTGCAGCCTTTCATCCATCGCTTGCAACTGTAGGTGTTATTCTAGCAGTATTTGGATATGTTGTTGGAACCTATGGTGCTATGCTTACTGCAGAACTTATGAGAATAGTTGCTCCTATAACTTAATTAATGATTTTTTAAATTTTAATATGACAAAACACTTTAAACTTTTTAGCCTTTTAGTAATAGCTTTACTAATTATTTCTTGTGGAGAAAATAAAAAAGACACAAACTTCACTTTAAAAGGCCATGTAACAGGATTAAAAAAAGGTACTGTTTATTTACAAAAGCAACAAGATAGCTTAATGGTAACGCTAGATTCCTTAGCTATTAATGGCAATTCTGAGTTTGAATTACACAGCGACTTAGAAGAACCAGAAGTTTTGTTTTTAACCTTAGACAAAAACGACAATGACGAAGGCGTTATTGCTTTTTTTGCAGATAAAGGTGTTACAGAAATAAGTTCTACACTTAAAAACTTTAATTATGATGCTCAAATAAAAGGTTCTGAACAACAAAAACGATTAGACGAATACATAATGATGATGTCTCGTTTTAATGACAAAAATCTTGACCTTATAAAAGAAAACTTTGAAGCTAAAAAAGAAAACGATACCACTAGTTTCGATTTTGACAAAGAATACAATAGCCTTTTAAAACGTAAATACCTTTACACAATAAATTTTGCTGTAAATAATAAAAACAGTGAAGTTGCTCCTTATTTAGCCTTAAGCGAAATACCAAATACCACGGTAAAGTATTTAGAAACCATATACGATTCGCTTGATGAAAATATTAAAAACTCTAAGTACGGTAAGCAATTAAAAGAAACTATTGAGCAACGGAAATCAGACGAAGAAAACATTGAATAAAAAAAATCCCAAACGTAATGTTTGGGATTTTTTATTTTAGAGCCGATAGAGGGACTTCCTTCGACTTCGCTCAGGATAAACTTCTCATCCCTATTTAATAGTTTTAAATAAAAAAACTCTAACTGTTTTACAGTTAGAGTTTAATATTAAGAGCCGATAGAGGGACTCGAACCCACGACCTGCTGATTACAAATCAGCTGCTCTAGCCAGCTGAGCTATATCGGCGAAACAGGATGCAAATATAATCGCGAAAATTATATTTGCAAACATTTTTTTCTGTTTTAGCTTAGTTTATTAATTTTTTCGATTAAAGCTCTTCCTTTATCTTCCAACTCTTGGTTGATAGCTTTAAAATGTGCTTTCTTATCTTCTACTTTTTTATCGTTCACCTTTGCTATTAAAGAATCAAAAGTTTCTATAGCTTCATCAATAATTGCTTCGCTTTTTTTAGTGTCTTTATCAGTGTTGTTGTATTCCCATACATAAACAGCTTCAATAATATCACCTAAAACGTAATTAATGTCTTTTTTAAGGTTTCTAACGTTTGCCATAATTATAAATTTTTATTGTCGCAAAATTAAACATAAACTTCCAATAGCTTCGCATTTTCCGAAGTTATTTCATAATTCTTTACTGCTGCAGGAAGTAGTATTGTTTCTCCTTTTTTAATAGTTTCAGTTCCACTATCTGTAGTTATTTGTACTTCTCCTTCAACACACATGTAAATCAAAAATGAATCGTGATTATTTTCTTTTTTAAGTGTACTATCAACATCTAAATAACTTGTGGTAAAATATGGGCAACTAACCATTTTATTAGATTGATTTTTAGCTTTTTCATAACTAACTCTAAAATTATCTTCCATTTCAAAGTCAATAGCATCAATGGCTAAATCGTTGTGAAGTTCTCTTTCGTTTCCTTCATCATCTACTCTATCCCAATCATAAACTCTATAAGTAATATCGCTGGTTTGTTGTATTTCAGCAACCACTACTCCTGCTCCAATAGCGTGCACACGACCAACTTCTATAAAATAAGTATCACCTACTTTAACTTTATCAAAATTTAAAATTTCTGTAAGCGTTTTATTTTCTAAATGCGATAAATAGGTTTCAGCATCCATTTTTTGGTTAAACCCAACTATTAAATTCGAACCTTCATCGGCTTGCATTACATACCACATTTCGGTTTTCCCAAATGAATTGTGTCGCTTTGCAGCCAATTCATCATTGGGATGTAATTGAATAGATAAATCTTGTTTTGCATCGATAAACTTGATAAGTAACGGAAACTTATTACCAAAAACTCTATAGTTTTGAAGTCCTATTAAATCTTCTTTATAGGTTTCTTGTATTTGCTTTAAGGTTTGACCTTTTAATGCTCCATTTGCAACTACAGATGTATCACCTTCTACATCACTAATTTCCCAGCTCTCTCCAATATTTGGTAAATCTGAGGTCTTATTTAATAACGTTTTTAGTTTTTGTCCACCCCAAATTTTATCTTTTAAAATAGGTGTGAATTTTATAGGATAAAGAATATTTTTCATGTGTTATAATCCAGAATAGGTTACAAAATTTCTAGGCGTCTCAAAAAGTTTAATTTCTAAGTCTAGTGTTGAATTTAGTCTAGGTTTTACCTTATTATAAATAACTACTGCTATGTTTTCGGCTGTAGGGTTTAAATCTTTAAACTCTTCAACTTCTACATTTAGGTTTTTATGGTCAAAGGCATCTTCAACTTCTTCTTTTATAATATCTTTTAAGTCTTGAATGTCTATAACATAACCTGTTTCTTTATTGATAGGTCCTGTTACACTTACTATCAACTCGTAATTATGTCCATGAAAATTTGGATTGCTACATTTTCCAAAAACATCGACATTCTTTTCATCGCTCCAATCTTTTCTGTACAATCTATGAGCTGCGTTAAAATGTGCTTTTCTACTTACGGTAACAATCATTTTACAATGTTTATGTGTTGGTAGAATTTATCAAAAATAATTTTAAACCAAGCTGTGTAAATTTCTGGTTGTTGCTTGATGTCTTCTTTTACAGCATCAAGAGTCATCCACTTCCAATCTGCAACTTCATCAGGATTTATGTTTGGTGTATCATTATAATATCCTATCATGATGTGGTCATATTCATGTTCTGTCAAGCCATTATCAAAAGGTGCTTTATAAATAAAAGATGTTGTCTCTTCAAGTTCAGTAACAAACCCCATTTCTTCAAATAAACGTCGCTTACCAGCTTCTATATTTGCTTCCCCTTCTCTTTGGTGACTACAGCAAGTATTTGTCCATAATAAAGGCGAATGGTACTTATCAGCTGCACGTTGCTGTAACATTAGTTCATTGTTGTTGTTAAAAACAAATACAGAAAAAGCTCTATGCAGTAATGCTTTTTCGTGCGCTTCCATTTTAGACATTAAGCCTATTTGCTTATCGTTTTCATCAACAAGTATAACGTGTTCTTCAATCATATCACAAAAATACCACTAAAAAATTAATAATAACATTCTCTATACAAATTCTGAAATCGTAATTCTGAAATCTTAATATAAACAGTATCTTTGCAGCCTATTTGCAAGATTATGAGTTTTATCAACGAAATAAAGAAACGTAGAACCTTTGGTATCGTTTCGCATCCAGATGCTGGAAAAACAACACTTACTGAAAAACTATTACTTTTTGGTGGTGCAATACAAGAAGCAGGAGCTGTAAAAAGTAACAAAATAAAAAAAGGAGCTACTAGTGACTTTATGGAAATTGAGCGTCAGCGTGGAATTTCTGTTGCTACTTCTGTTTTGGCATTTGAATACGATGGTATAAAAATTAATATTCTTGATACTCCTGGACACAAGGATTTTGCTGAAGATACTTTTAGAACACTAACAGCTGTTGATAGCGTAATTGTTGTTATTGATGTGGCTAAAGGTGTTGAGGAGCAAACCGAAAAACTAGTTCAAGTTTGCCGAATGCGTAATATTCCAATGATTGTATTTATCAATAAATTGGATAGAGAAGGCAAAGATGCGTTTGATCTTTTAGATGAAGTTGAGCAAAAACTAGGTTTGAGCGTTGTACCTATGAGTTTCCCAATTGGTATGGGTTACGACTTTAAAGGTATTTATAACCTTTGGGAGAAAAACATTAATCTTTTTAGTGGTGACAGTAGAAAGAATATTGAAGAAACCATAGAAATTAACGATTTAAGCTCTTCAGAATTAGATAAACTCATAGGAGAAAAATCGGCAAATACACTAAGAGAAGAAATAGAATTAGTTGAAGGCATCTATCCTGCTTTTGAAAAAGAAGACTACTTAAACGGTACACAGCAACCTGTGTTTTTTGGTTCTGCTTTAAACAATTTTGGTGTAAGAGAGTTATTAGATTGCTTTATAGAAATTGCTCCTAAACCTAGACCAAAACAAAGTGAAGAGCGCTTAGTTAACCCAGAAGAAAAAGATTTTACTGGTTTTGTGTTTAAAATTCATGCTAATATGGACCCTAACCATAGAGACCGTTTAGCATTTATAAAAATCGTATCTGGAACTTTTAAAAGGAATACACCTTATTTACATGTACGTCATGGTAAAAAGCTTAAGTTCTCTAGTCCTAATGCCTTTTTTGCTGAAAAGAAAGAAATTGTTGATGTTTCTTATCCTGGAGATATTGTAGGATTGCACGATACAGGAAACTTTAAAATTGGTGATACCTTAACTGAAGGTGAAACTATAAACTACAAAGGTATACCTAGTTTCTCTCCTGAACATTTCAGGTATATTAATAATGCTGATCCTTTAAAATCCAAACAGCTTTACAAAGGTATTGACCAGTTAATGGATGAAGGTGTTGCCCAATTATTTACTTTAGAATTAAATGGTAGAAAAGTTATAGGTACAGTTGGTGCTTTACAGTACGAGGTTATTCAATATCGATTAGAACACGAATATGGAGCTAAGTGTACTTATGAAAACCTTAATGTACATAAAGCATGTTGGGTTGACCCTGAAGATGAAAAAAACGAAGAGTACAAAGAATTTTTAAGGGTAAAACAACGCTTTTTGGCAAAAGACAAACAAGGGCAACTTGTATTTTTAGCAGATTCGGCATTTTCATTACAAATGACACAGCAAAAATACCCAAGTATTAAATTTCATTTTACATCAGAATTTTAATTAAAAACCCTGTTTTTCAGTAAGAAATTTTATACGAAAAGGCATTTTTAGTGTTAAAAATGTGTCAGTTATCGAAAATTTCATTGAAATTCGGTTTTGAATTTTTACATTGATTTACAGATAACCCCAAATTGATCTACTTATGGAAACTTTTTCTAATAGTTTCAGTAATAAAGATATTACTGTAACCTTCAAACCATGTAAGTGTGTCCATGCTGAGCGTTGTGCTAACGAATTATCTAATGTTTTTAGGCAATCGGTTATACCATGGATAGATCTTGATGGTGCATCCACTAAAAAAATTATCAAACAAGTTAAAAAATGTCCTTCGGGAGCTTTAAGCTATTCGTATAATAAAGAAGTTGCTTAATAAAAAAGCCTTTTGAAAAATTCAAAAGGCTTTTTTATTATTTATGCTTGACTTGTTGGTCCGAAATTTAACGGAATTGGTGGTTGCTCGTGTAAACATGTCGAGCAACAACAAATTCAAATCTCTGATTAAGCTTGACCTGTTGGACCGAAATTTAACGGAATTGGTGGTTGCTCGTAATCTTTAATTTCACCATGGGCTTTTTCAAATCGATGTACATTATCACCTAATGCTTTAAGTAATCGTTTAGCATGCTGTGGTGTTAATATAATTCTTGATTTTACCTTACTCTTTGGAGTCCCAGGCATAATACTTACAAAGTCAACAACAAATTCTGAAACCGAATGGTTAATAATTGCCAAATTAGAATAGGTTCCTTCAGCTACTTTCTCGTCTAGTTCTATATTAATTTGTCCTTGCTTCTTTTTATTTTGTTCGTCTGCCATTGAAATTTTATTTTTTATTTCCACATAAGTGGAAAACTTATTATTACATTTTACAATTTAAAAAAAGAATCCCGAGATATAGTCACGGGATTCTTAAATTTTATATAATTTACTCTTTTAAAGAGTTCCCAATTTATATTGGGATAAAATCAACCTAAAGACTTCAATTTGTTTTACAACACTTAAAGTCTTGGTATCATTTAATTATAGTTCATTTCTTCTTTTGCTTTCATCATCTCATCAAATTCCTCTTTAGAGCCAACGATAATACTATCATATCGTCTTACACCTGTTCCTGCAGGAATTCTATGACCAACAATTACATTTTCTTTTAGACCTTCTAAATCGTCTACTTTAGCATTTACAGCAGCTTCATTCAGTACTTTAGTAGTTTCCTGGAATGATGCAGCAGATATAAATGACTTAGTTTGTAACGAAGCTCTTGTAATACCTTGTAAGATTGGAGTTGCAGTTGCTGGTTGTGCTTCTCTAGCAGTTACCAATTGCTTATCTTCTCTTCTCAATATTGAGTTTTCGTCTCTTAACTGTCTTAAAGTAATGATTTGTCCTGGTTTTAAAGTTGCAGAATCTCCCGCATCTTCTACCACTTTCATTCCAAATATCTTATCGTTTTCTTCGATAAAATCAGATTTGTGAACTAATTGGTCTTCTAAGAAAATTGTATCACCAGAATCAATAATACGTACTTTACGCATCATTTGTCTTACAACAACTTCAAAGTGCTTATCGTTAATTTTCACACCTTGTAAACGATATACTTCTTGTACTTCGTTAACTAAGTATTGTTGTACTGCAGATGGTCCTTTAATGTTTAAGATGTCATCTGGAGTAATTGATCCGTCAGATAAAGGCATCCCTGCTTTTACATAATCATTTTCTTGTACAAGAATTTGATTAGATAACTTCACTAAGTATTTCTTTACTTCACCAACTTTAGACTCAATAATGATTTCGCGATTACCTCTCTTGATTTTTCCGAAAGACACAACACCATCAATCTCACTTACAACAGCAGGATTAGAAGGGTTACGTGCTTCGAACAACTCGGTTACACGAGGTAAACCTCCTGTAATATCACCTGCTTTTGCAGATTTACGTGGTATCTTAACTAAGATTTTACCAACCTTAATTTTTTCTCCATCATCAATCATAAGGTGAGCTCCAACAGGTAAGTTATAAGAACGAATAACTTCTCCTTTAGAATCTTCGATATGAAGTGTTGGTATTAACTTCTTATTTCTAGATTCAGAAATTACTTTTTCTTGGAAACCTGTTTGTTCATCGATTTCTACTTGGTAAGTGATACCTTGCTCAATGTTTTCATATTTTACTTTACCAGCAAATTCTGAAATAATAACTCCGTTATATGGATCCCATTGACAAATTGTATCTCCTTTGCTTACTTTTTGTCCACTCTTAACATAAATGAACGAACCGTAAGGTATATTATTAGTACTTAAAGTAATACCAGTTTTAGCATCAACAAGTTTAAGTTCAGAAGTTCTTGATATCACTACATCTACTTCATTACCTTCACTATCAGTGCTCTTAACTGTTTTAAGGTCTTCAATTTCTGCAATACCATCAAACTTAACAATAAGTTTGTTTTCTTCTGAAATGTTACCAGCAATACCACCTACGTGGAATGTACGAAGTGTAAGCTGTGTACCAGGTTCTCCAATAGATTGTGCAGCAACTACACCTACAGCTTCACCACGTTGTACCATTTTACCAGTAGCTAGGTTACGTCCATAACACTTAGCACAGATACCTTTTTTAGCTTCACAAGTTAATGCTGAACGTACTTCGATAGACTCAATTGCAGAGTTACCAATAGCTTTAGCGATGCTATCATTAATATGCTCACCAGCACTTACTAATAACTCTTCAGTAATAGGATCATAAACATCATTTAATGAAGTACGACCTACTATTCTATCTTCAAGTTTTTCAACAATCTCTTCGTTTTTCTTAAGTGCAGAAACTTCAATACCTCTTAATGTTCCACAATCTTCACTGTAGATAATTACATCTTGAGATACGTCAACTAAACGACGTGTTAAGTATCCTGCATCTGCAGTTTTAAGTGCTGTATCGGCAAGACCCTTACGAGCACCATGCGTTGAGATAAAGTATTCAAGAATTGAAAGACCTTCTTTAAAGTTAGAAAGAATTGGGTTTTCAATAATTTCTCCACCTCCTGCATTAGATTTTTTCGGTTTTGCCATCAAACCACGCATACCTGTAAGCTGACGAATCTGTTCTTTAGATCCACGAGCTCCAGAATCAAGCATCATATATACCGAGTTAAATCCTTGTTGGTCTTCACGAATACGCTTCATAGACAACTCTGTCAATTCAGCATTTGTAGAAGTCCAAATATCAATAACCTGATTGTAACGTTCGTTATTGGTAATTAATCCCATGTTATAGTTAGCCATAATACCATCAACTAAACCATTGGCTTTGTCAATCATAGTATGCTTTTCAGCTGGAATAATAATATCACCTAAACTAAACGATAATCCTCCTTGGAATGCAAACTTATATCCTAAAGTTTTGATTTCATCTAAAAACTCAGCTGTTTCAGGTACACTAGTAACTTTTAAAATGTTACCAATAATATCTCTAAGCGATTTTTTAGTTAAAACCTGGTTGATATAACCTGCTCTTTCAGGTACTTTTTCGTTAAATAATACACGACCTACTGTAGTTTCAATAATTTGGGTAGTTAACTCACCGTTTTCATTGAAGTCTTTAGTTCTTACTTTAATTCCAGCATTTAAATCAACTTTCTTCTCATTGTAAGCAATAGTTACTTCTTCTGGAGAATAGAAAGTTAATCCTTCACCTTTTACAGTAAAAGTTTCGTCAGTTTTACGAAGCTTAGTCATGTAGTAAAGACCAAGAACCATATCCTGAGATGGTACTGTTACTGGTGAACCGTTAGCTGGGTTTAAAATATTGTGAGAAGCTAACATTAATAATTGTGCTTCTAATATAGCTTCTGGTCCTAATGGTAAATGAACAGCCATTTGGTCACCATCAAAATCGGCATTAAATGCAGTACACACTAATGGGTGTAACTGGATTGCCTTACCTTCGATAAGTTTAGGCTGGAATGCTTGAATACCAAGTCTGTGTAATGTAGGAGCACGGTTTAGTAATACTGGATGTCCTTTAAGAACATTTTCTAAGATATCCCAAACTACAGGCTCTTTTCTATCTATAATTTTCTTTGCAGATTTTACTGTTTTTACAATACCTCTTTCAATCAGTTTTCTAATAATGAAAGGCTTGTAAAGTTCAGCTGCCATGTTTTTAGGCAATCCACATTCAAATAATTTTAATTCTGGTCCAACAACAATTACCGAACGTGCAGAATAATCAACACGTTTACCTAGTAAGTTTTGACGGAAACGTCCTTGCTTACCTTTTAATGAATCGGATAACGATTTTAATGGACGGTTAGAATCGGTTTTTACTGCTGATGACTTACGTGTGTTATCAAATAATGAATCAACAGACTCTTGTAACATACGTTTTTCGTTACGTAAGATTACTTCAGGAGCTTTGATTTCAACCAATCTCTTAAGACGGTTGTTACGGATAATTACACGACGATACAAATCATTTAAGTCAGATGTAGCAAAACGACCACCATCTAAAGGCACTAGAGGTCTCAATTCTGGCGGAATGATTGGAATAGCTTTCATAATCATCCACTCAGGCTTATTCTCACGATTAGCATTTGAGTCTCTAAACGCTTCTACAACTTGTAAACGTTTTAAAGCTTCAGTTTTACGTTGTTTAGACGTTTCGTTGTTTGCTTTATGACGTAAGTCGTATGATAATTCGTCTAAATCAATTCTTGCTAAAAGGTCAATTAAGCACTCAGCTCCCATTTTAGCAATAAACTTATTAGGATCGTTATCTTCTAAATATTGATTTTCTTGTGGAAGCGTTTCAAGAATATTTAAGTATTCTTCTTCCGTTAAGAAATCCATTTTTTGTAATGGTTCACCTTCGGCATTTTTAGCATTACCTGGTTGAATTACTACGTAACGTTCGTAGTAAATAATCATATCCAATCTCTTAGATGGTAATCCAAGAAGGTAACCTATTTTGTTTGGAAGTGAACGGAAATACCATATATGAGCTACAGGAACCACTAAGTTAATGTGTCCTACTCTATCTCTACGTACTTTCTTTTCAGTTACTTCAACACCACAACGGTCACAAACAATTCCTTTGTAGCGTATTCTTTTATATTTACCACAAGCACACTCAAAATCCTTAACAGGACCAAAGATACGCTCACAGAATAAACCATCACGTTCAGGTTTATGTGTTCGATAATTAATAGTTTCTGGTTTTAAAACTTCACCACGTGAAGCTGCTAAAACAGATTCAGGAGATGCTAAACCAATTGAGATTTTATTAAATCTCTGTACTGTATTCTTATCTTGTTTTCTAGCCATAATAACTTTATAGTCTATAGTTAATCGCTTTGGTCTCCATTAAAAGAAGACCAAAACGAATTCACTTAAAATTTATTCTTCTAATCTAATATCTAATCCTAATCCTTTCAATTCGTGCATTAATACGTTGAAAGATTCAGGTAGTCCTGGTTCTGGCATTGGCTCTCCTTTTACGATAGCTTCGTAAGTTTTAGCTCTACCTATAACATCATCAGATTTTACTGTTAAGATTTCACGTAGAGTACTTGATGCTCCATAAGCTTCAAGTGCCCAAACTTCCATTTCTCCAAAACGCTGACCACCAAATTGTGCTTTACCACCTAGTGGTTGTTGCGTAATTAATGAGTATGGTCCAATAGAACGAGCGTGCATCTTATCGTCAATCATGTGACCTAATTTGATCATGTATATTACACCTACTGTTGCTGGTTGATCAAAACGATCTCCTGTACCACCATCATATAAGTATGTATGTCCAAATCTTGGTACACCTGCTTCATCAGTAAACTCATTAATTTGATCTAATGTAGCTCCATCAAAAATTGGTGTAGCGTAAGTACGGTTTAATTTTTGACCTGCCCAACCAAGAACAGTTTCATAAATCTGACCAATGTTCATACGCGATGGTACACCAAGTGGGTTTAATACAATATCAACTGGAGTTCCATCTTCAAGGAAAGGCATATCTTCTTGACGAACAATACGTGCTACAATACCTTTGTTACCGTGACGTCCTGCCATCTTATCACCTACTTTAAGTTTACGTTTTTTAGCAACATAAACCTTAGCTAATTTGATAATTCCCGCTGGTAACTCGTCACCAACAGAGATGGTAAACTTCTCACGACGTAATGAACCTTGAAGATCATTTTCCTTAATCTTATAGTTGTGGATTAAGTCTGCAACTAGTGCATTGGTATGATCATCAGTAGTCCAAGTACCAGATGTTAAGTGCGTATAATCATCAACAGCATTTAACATTTTTAGCGTGTACTTTTTACCTTTAGGTATAATTTCCTCTCCAAGATCGTTAAAGATACCTTGAGCAGTTTTACCATTTACGATAGCAAATAGTTTTTCTACTAATACATCTTTTAAGTCATCAAACTTCTTGTAGTAGATGTTCTCTAGAGCTTCGATATCTTCTTTATCTTTTGCTCTTTTACGCTTATCTTTAATTGCTCTTGAGAATAATTTTTTGTCGATTACAACTCCATGTAATGAAGGCGAAGCTTTAAGTGATGCATCTTTAACATCACCTGCTTTATCTCCAAAAATTGCTCTTAAAAGTTTTTCTTCAGGTGTTGGATCACTTTCTCCTTTTGGTGTAATCTTACCAATTAAGATATCACCTGGTTTAATCTCAGCACCAATTCTAATCATACCGTTTTCATCAAGGTCTTTAGTTGCCTCTTCAGAAACGTTAGGAATATCATTAGTAAGCTCTTCGTTACCTAACTTGGTATCTCTAACTTCTAATGAGTACTCATCAATATGAATAGAAGTAAATATATCGTCACGAACTACTTTTTCAGAAATCACAATCGCATCCTCAAAGTTATACCCTTTCCAAGGCATAAAGGCTACTTTCATGTTTCTTCCTAAAGCAAGTTCTCCGTTTTCAGTTGCATAACCTTCACAAAGTACTTGTCCTTTTACAACTTTATCTCCTTTTGTTACAATTGGCTTTAAGTTGATTGAAGTACCTTGGTTAGTTTTTCTGAATTTTACAAGTGGATAAGTTTTAGTATCGCTATCAAAACTTACCATTGCTTCTTCTTCTGTACGCTCGTATTTAATTACAATTTCATTAGCATCAACATACTCTACAACTCCATTTCCTTCAGCATTTATTAATACTCTTGAATCTGAAGCTACTTGACGCTCAAGACCTGTTCCTACAATAGGAGCTTGCGGACGTAATAATGGTACTGCTTGACGCATCATGTTTGATCCCATCAATGCACGGTTTGCATCATCATGCTCCAAGAATGGAATTAACGATGCAGATATAGATGCAATTTGGTTAGGAGCAACATCAGTATAATGAACGTTTACAGGGTCTATTACAGGGAAATCACCTTCTTGACGAGCAATAATCTTGTCTTCAAGGATTTTTCCTTTATCATCTACTTGAATATTAGCCTGAGCAATCAACATATCTTCTTCTTCTTCAGCACTTAAATATGTTGGCGCATTTTTGATATCAACAACTCCCTCTTCAGCTTTTCTATAAGGCGTTTCAATGAATCCCATTGAGTTTACTTTAGCATAAACTGAAAGTGAAGAAATTAATCCAATGTTTGGTCCTTCAGGAGTTTCAATTGGACATAATCTTCCGTAGTGTGTATAGTGAACGTCACGTACCTCGAAACCAGCTCTTTCTCTAGAAAGACCTCCAGGTCCTAAAGCTGATAAACGACGTTTGTGAGTAATCTCAGCTAATGGATTGGTTTGATCCATAAATTGAGATAACTGGTTTGTACCAAAAAACGAGTTAATTACTGAAGATAAAGTCTTCGCGTTAATTAAATCGATAGGTGTAAACACTTCGTTATCACGAACGTTCATACGCTCACGAATAGTACGAGCCATACGAGCTAAACCAACACCAAACTGAGATGACAATTGCTCTCCTACTGTACGTACACGACGGTTAGATAAGTGATCGATATCATCAATCTCTGCTTTAGAGTTAATAAGCTCAATTAAATATTTTATAATGGTAATGATATCCTCTTTGGTAAGTACTTGCTTATCCATTCCTATATCAAGACCTAATTTTTTGTTCATTCTGTAACGACCTACTTCACCTAATGAATAACGTTGGTCTGAGAAGAACAATTTGTCAATAATACCACGTGCTGTTTCCTCATCTGGCGGCTCAGCATTACGTAATTGACGGTAAATATGTTCAACAGCCTCTTTTTCAGAGTTTGTTGGATCTTTTTGTAATGTATTGTGAATAATAGCATAATCTCCTTGTTGTGCACTTTCTTTATGTAAAAGAATAGTTTTTACACCTGCTTCAAGGATTTCTTCTATATTATCTTTATCTATAATTGTATCACGGTCCAAAACAATTTCGTTACGCTCGATAGATACAACTTCTCCAGTATCCTCATCAACGAAATCTTCATGCCATGTGTTAAGTACACGAGCAGCTAGTTTACGACCAATTACTTTCTTTAATCCTGATTTTGATACTTTAACTTCTTCAGCTAAATCAAAAATTTCAAGAATATCTTTATCGCGCTCAAAACCGATAGCACGGAAAAGTGTTGTAACAGGTAATTTTTTCTTTCTATCAATATAAGCGTACATAACGCTATTGATATCTGTAGCAAATTCTATCCAAGAACCTTTAAAAGGAATTACTCTTGCCGAATATAGCTTGGTTCCGTTTGCATGGAACGACTGGCTAAAGAAAACACCAGGTGATCTATGCAATTGGGAAACAACCACACGCTCTGCTCCATTTATAACAAATGTACCACTAGGTGTCATGTAAGGTATTGTACCCAAATACACATCCTGAACAATAGTTTCGAAATCTTCATGCTCAGGGTCTGTACAGTATAATTTTAACCTTGCTTTAAGTGGAACACTATATGTTAGACCTCTTTCTATACATTCCTCAATGGTATATCTTGGTGGATCAATAAAATAATCCAAAAACTCTAATACAAATTGATTACGTGTGTCTGTGATTGGGAAATTTTCCATGAAGGTGTTGTAAAGACCTTCGTTCCCTCTTTCTTCTGATTTCGTCTCTAACTGGAAAAAATCCTGGAAGGATTTAATCTGAATATCTAAAAAATCTGGATATTCAGTTCTATTTACAATAGAAGAGAAATTTAATCTTTCAGCTTTTTTTGCTAACATCGATGAACGAGATTTTGATTAAAAAAATAATTTTGTTTGCGTATACATTTATATACACAAAAGGGTTTAGGTCTTAGAGGCAACCTCTAGACCTAAACCATAATTTGTAGGCTATGGGTTAAGCTTACTTAAGCTCAACTTCTGCTCCAGCTTCTTCTAAAGAAGTTTTTAAACCTTCAGCTTCGTCTTTAGAAACGCCTTCTTTGATAGCGCTTGGTGCACCATCTACTAATTCTTTAGCTTCTTTTAATCCTAAACCAGTTAATTCTTTAACTAATTTTACAACTGCTAATTTAGAAGCACCTGCTGCTTTAAGGATTACATCGAATTCTGATTTTTCTTCTGCAGCTTCACCACCTGCAGCAGCTCCACCTGCAGCAACTGCAACAGCAGCAGCAGCTGGTTCGATACCATATTCGTCTTTTAAAATTGTAGCTAATTCGTTTACTTCTTTTACTGTTAAATTAACTAATTGTTCTGCGAAATCTTTTAAATCTGCCATTTTCTATCGTTTTAATAATTTTTTAAATAATATAATTTGTTTAAGTGCGTACTTAATTGATTATTATCCTTCTTTTTCGGATAATGTTTTAATGATACCTGCTAGTTTACCACCTCCTGATTTAAGAGCTGAAACAACGTTCTTAGCTGGCGATTGTAACAATGTTACTATGTCACCAATTAACTCTTCTCTAGATTTGATATCAACTAAAGTATCTAATTGCTCATCACCAATGTAAATTGCTTCTTCAATAAAAGCTCCTTTAAGCAAAGGCTTATCAGATTTTTTACGGAATGCTTTAATTACTTTTGCTGGAGCATTACCAGTTTCAGAATACATTACTGAAGTGTTACCTTTAAGTACAGATGGTAAATCTCCAAAATCTTTTTCTGAAGCATCCATAGCTTTTGTTAGTAATGTATTTTTAACTACAGCTAGTTTTACGTTAGCTTTAAAGCAAGCTCTACGTAAATCTGAAGTGTTTCCTGCGTTTAATCCAGATATATCAGCAATATAAATATTGGTATTATCTGCTAGTTGAGCAGTTAACTCTTCAATTACTTGTGATTTTTCTTGTCTTGTCATAATATTAAAGTTTAACTACTATCCTATTTTTGTATCTATTGATATACTTGGACTCATTGTGCTAGACATGTAAATACTTTTTACGTAAGTACCTTTAGCTGCAGTTGGTTTTAATTTTATTAAAGTTGATAATAACTCGTTTGCGTTACCTACCAATTTATCAGCACTAAAAGATGCTTTTCCTATTGGTGCGTGTACAATACCTGTTTTATCTACTTTAAAATCAATTTTACCTGCTTTTACTTCGGCTACAGCCTTAGCAACATCCATTGTTACAGTTCCAGTTTTAGGGTTTGGCATTAAACCTCTTGGTCCTAATACTCTACCTAATGGTCCTAACTTACCCATAATAGCTGGCATAGTGATGATAACATCAACATCTGTCCAACCATCTTTAATTTTTTGTAAGTACTCGTCTAAACCAACATAATCAGCTCCAGCTTCTTTAGCTTCTGCTTCTTTATCTGGTGTTACAAGTGCCAACACTTTCATGTCTTTACCTGTACCATGTGGAAGAGAAACTACACCTCTTACCATTTGGTTTGCTTTACGAGGGTCAACTCCTAATCTTACAGCTAAATCAACTGAAGCATCGAATTTTGTGTAAGTTATTTCTTTTAATAAAGCCGAAGCTTCTTCAAGAGAATATAATTTATTCTTCTCAACTTTAGCTCTTGCTTCTTTTTGCTTTCTTGTTATTCTTGCCATTTCAAAAATTTTTTAGTTAGGTGCTTCACCGCCTTTAACTGTGATACCCATTGATCTTGCAGTACCTGCAACCATTTTCATAGCTGATGAAATTTCAAATGCATTTAAATCTTGCATTTTATCTTCAGCTATCGCTTTAACTTGATCCCAAGTTACTTTAGCTACTTTTTTTCGGTTAGGTTCACCAGATCCTTTTTTTACTTTGGCCGCTTCCAATAATTGTACAGCTGCAGGTGGAGTTTTAATTACAAAATCAAAAGATTTGTCTTTGTAAACAGAAATTACAACAGGAAGAACTTTACCAGGTTTATCCTGAGTTCTAGCGTTGAATTGCTTACAAAATTCCATAATATTAACTCCAGCAGCTCCTAAAGCGGGTCCAACTGGTGGCGACGGATTCGCTGCACCTCCCCTAACTTGTAGCTTAACTACTTTACTTAATTCTTTTGCCATTTTAATAAATTTAGTTTTGTACGCCTTTTAATTTGGAAGCAAAAAGACATACTATATATGGTAACAATTATTAAACTTTTTCAACTTGCATATAACTTAACTCTAATGGTGTTTTTCTTCCGAAAATTTTAACCATTACTTCAAGTTTACGCTTTTCTTCATTTATTTTTTCGATAGTACCATCAAATCCATTGAATGGTCCATCTATAACTTTTACAGTTTCTCCTAAAGTAAAAGGAATAGCGATATTAGCATCAGCATCTACAGACAACTCGTCTACTTTACCTAACATTCTATTTACTTCAGACTGTCTTAAAGGCACAGGATCTCCTCCTTTTGTTTCGCCTAAAAATCCAATAACATTTGTTATTGACTTTATAATATGTGGTATTTCACCACTTAAATTAGCTTGAATCATAATGTAACCTGGAAAATACACACGTTCTTTATGTGTTTTTTTTCCGTTACGTATCTGAATCACTTTTTCAGTAGGAACCAAAACTTGATCAACAAAATCTTCTAAACCTAATCGAGAAATTTCATTCTCTATATAAGTTTTAATTTTGTTTTCCTGACCACTTACAGCTCTAACTACATACCACTTTTTATTTCCTTTTGTTTCAGACATCAAATTTGTTTTAGCCAATTAAATCAAAATACGCTTTAATAACTTTACTAAAAACAGTGTCAACACCCCAAATAGCGAGTGAGAAAATAATTGAAAACACTGCAACCAACACTGTTAGGTTTTGTGCTTCAGACCAAGTTGGCCATGATACATTATTCTTTAATTCCTCAAAGGATTCTTTTATATAATTAATAATTCCTGCCATCTGTTTTTCTTATTTGCACGGGTTGAGAGACTCGAACTCCCGACACCTGGTTTTGGAGACCAGTGCTCTACCAACTGAGCTAAACCCGTAAATATAAATCAAGGCGTCTTGCTAAAAACAAGACACCTTAATTTAATATTCTATATTAAAATTTTAATCTAAAATTTCAGTTACCTGACCAGCACCTACTGTTCTACCACCTTCACGGATTGCAAAACGTAAACCTACGTTCATTGCAATTGGTTGAATTAATTCAACAGTAATAGTAAGGTTATCTCCAGGCATTACCATTTCAACTCCATCAGGAAGCGCAATGTTTCCAGTTACGTCAGTTGTACGTACGTAGAACTGTGGACGGTAGTTGTTGTGAAATGGAGTGTGACGTCCACCTTCTTCTTTCTTAAGGATATAAACCTCAGCTTTGAACTTTTGGTGTGGAGTTACAGAACCTGGCTTAGTAATTACCATACCTCTAGAGATTTGAGTTTTCTCAATACCTCTTAATAAGATACCAGCGTTATCTCCAGCCTCACCTCTATCAAGAATTTGACGGAACATTTCAATACCAGTAATTGTAGAAGTTAATTTCTCAGCTCCCATACCAATAATTTCTACTGGATCTCCAGTTTGAGCAACACCAGTCTCGATACGACCAGTTGCTACAGTACCACGACCTGTAATAGAGAATACATCTTCGATAGGCATTAAGAAAGGCTTATCCATATCACGTTGTGGCTCTTCAATCCAGTTATCAACAGCTTCCATAAGCTCCATTACTGTATCAACCCACTTTTGTTCTCCGTTTAATGCACCTAATGCAGAACCTGAAACTACAGGACCATTATCTCCATCATACTCATAGAAGTTTAATAAATCTCTAACTTCCATATCTACTAACTCTAATAACTCCTCATCGTCAACCATATCAACTTTATTCAAGAATACAACGATTCTTGGAATACCTACTTGACGACCTAAAAGGATGTGCTCACGAGTTTGTGGCATAGGACCATCAGTTGCAGCAACAACTAAAATAGCTCCATCCATTTGAGCAGCACCAGTTACCATGTTCTTTACGTAATCCGCGTGACCTGGACAGTCAACGTGAGCATAGTGACGATTAGCTGTTTGATATTCAACGTGAGAAGTATTAATAGTGATACCTCTTTCTTTCTCTTCTGGAGCGTTATCAATTTGATCAAATGATCTTGCTTCTGAAAAACCTGCATCAGCTAATACTTTAGTAATAGCAGCAGTTAAAGTTGTTTTACCGTGATCTACGTGTCCAATAGTACCAATGTTTAAGTGTGGTTTTGAACGATCGAAAGTTGCCTTTGCCATGTTTAATTTATTTAATCTTATTTAATATTAGTGTTCAATTTTAATTGTACGTTTCAAATGAGCCAATGACGGGATTTGAACCCGTGACCTCTTCCTTACCAAGGAAACGCTCTACCCCTGAGCTACACCGGCTAAAAAATGAGCGGGAGACCGGGTTCGAACCGGCGACATTCAGCTTGGAAGGCTGACGCTCTACCAACTGAGCTACTCCCGCATTTTTATAAGGTCTAGTCTTAGAATAATTGTGGGGAGAGCAGGATTCGAACCTGCGAAGTTAAAAAACAACAGATTTACAGTCTGTCCTCGTTGGCCGCTTGAGTATCTCCCCAAAATTTATCAATACTTTTTTTTAAAGAACTTGAGCCGATGGAGGGACTCGAACCCACGACCTGCTGATTACAAATCAGCTGCTCTAGCCAGCTGAGCTACATCGGCTTTTCTTTACTTTTTTTGCAATAAAAAAAGCCCGCTATTTCTAACGGACTGCAAATGTAAAGATTTATTTATTTATTCAAAACATTTTTTGAAAATTTTTATCACATATGTGCTCTTAATTTTTCTTTGCGCTTTTTTAACTGTCTTTCTAACGATGAAACTGCAGTGTCAGCACCTTCTTCAAAAGTTTTACATTGTTTTTTTACAACAAAGCGATCTCCAGGAACGCTAAGCCTTGCTTCAAAGATTTTATTTTCTTTCTCACTTGTGTTTTCTACTTTAAGATATACATCTGCTTGTATAACTTTATCATAAAACAAATCTAACTTATCCATTCTTTTTTGGATGAAGTCTAGTAACTTTTTGTCAGCACTAAAGTTAACGGATTGCGTGTTTACTTTCATACTCTTCTTTTTTAGTGGTTAGACATTAATTTATCTTGTTCATTTTTTACTTCTTGGATGCGCATTTGAATACACTTTTTTTAATTCTTCTATACTATTATGAGTATAAACTTGAGTTGCTGCAAGACTTGAATGACCAAGAAGTTCTTTTACAGCATTTAAATTCGCACCTTGATTAAGCAAATGAGTAGCAAATGAGTGCCTTAGTATATGCGGACTCCTTTTTACTTTAGTAGATGCTTTACTAAAATAATCATTTATAATTCTGTAAACAAGATTTTCGTAAATTTTTAACCCTTTTTTTGTTAAAAAAAGAAAATCTTTATCGATAATTTTTTCTAAATCATTTCTAGCCAGCAAATACACCTTTACCGAATCAATTACTGAATTAATTAACGGAATGAATCTTTCTTTATTTCTCTTACCAAGCACTTTTAACGTTTTATTAGATAAATCAATATCTGTGATTTTTATTTGCACTAATTCTATACGTCGAATTCCTGTCGCGTAAAAAAGTTCAATAATCAATTTATCTCTTAACCCTTCAAAACTTGTTTCGAAATGCAACTCTTTAATAACGCTTTCAATTTCTTGCTGCGAAAATGGAATTTGGACTTTCTTATCTGTTTTAAGCGCTTTATGTTTTGCTAATGGATTTACAGTTATTGTCTTGGTTTTGATAAGAAATTTATAATAGGAATTGAGCGATGAAATTTTTCGGTTAATACTCCTGTTGGATATACCGCTTTCTACGAGTTGTACTATCCAACTTCTTATTTGTTGATAGTTTACAGTATCAATAGTGTCTTGTTCAAACTCATCAACAATAAACTGCAAGAACGTACTCAAATCATTTTTATATGACTTTATTGTAAGTGGTGAGTAGTTTTTCTCGTGGGTAAGATATTCTGTAAATGATTTGAAAGGCATTAGCATACGTATATATGCTAAATGTACAAAGTTTATATTTGTTATGAATAAAAAAAATCCTGTATTTCTACAGGACTTTATTGTATCATTAAGTAAATATTAGATATTTTCTTGATCTCTTAATCTTTGGATGTATTGCGCTTTTTGAATTTGTGCTCTGCGCTCTACTGAAGGCTTTGTAAATTGCTTACGATTTTGCAATTGACGTTTAGCTCCTGTTTTGTCAAACTTACGCTTAAAACGCTTTAGCGCTCTATCTATATTTTCTCCTTCTTTAACTGGTATTATTAACATAGTGTCTTAACCTCCTCTCTTTTAAAATTTCGGTGCGCAAATATAAAAACAAATTTATTACTGACAATTAAAAAAATATTTTTTTTAATCGCCTTAACGACACCTTGTTAATCCTTAAATAATTTTGAGCGTTTGGTAAGGTCTTGAATTAACTTTTCATCTTCTTCACTTTCTAATAAAGTGTTGTAGTTATCCCAAAATGATTTGTTATATGGTTTTACCATAAATATATCATTATTCCATGTGCCTTCAAGAGTTTTGTGTACTTCTTCTCGGTCTAAAATAATTTCAGTAAACAATACTTCTTGTACTGTATAATAGTAGCGTTCTTCTTTATTATAACGTTCTTTTTCTTCGTCGGTAATTTTTTCATCTGTATTAGAACCTACATTAACCAACTTAGGTGTTTCATAATAAATATAACTTGGATACATTTTATCCTGATACTCCATATAATTAATCACAAGTTTATGATTTAACTGTGTCCCAAACAATGCCTTGCTTCGGCTTTTTTGAGCAGGTGAAGCTGCAATTAAATCGTACTCGATCTTTTTTACAGCATAGTTATCATAGTAGATGTATATCCATCCATCGGCTTCATAACCTTCGTTGAAAATCCCTTCGGTATCTAAACCTATAAAATCTGTACCTTTTGAAATTTTTATTTTGTAGATTTTTCTTTCATTGTCTACCAAAATAGTATCTAAATCAAAATGATGCTTACTTAATATATCCTCACCAAAAAGCGATTTTGAAGTGTTAGAATTTCTCAACAAATTGAGTTTACCTTGAAAAAGATTTTGCAGTCCGTTAACCCTTGTATCATTCCACTTAATTGCTTTTACTAAAGACGCTGTTTTAATAGTATCTCGCTTTAGGTTTTTAGCTTTAAGATTTCTCATCTTGTGATGATACTTTAAATAAGAGGTATAAATCAACAAGCTATCAACATCTCTAAGGTCGTAGCTTTTCCTAACTTCGTCAACATTAATTTTGAGATGGTCTTTTGAGCTAGCTTGGTATCCGGAATCGTAAACCGTTATAGCACTTTCAACAAGCCATTTAAATTCCTTAGTATTTCGCTCTTTATGTCTTAAGAATCCTTTTTGAAGATACGCAGAATCTGGTAAATTAACACTTAGTTTCTCTAGTGCCTTCAACACAATGTCGTTACCTGTTTTGGGTCTTGTTTCGGCAACCAATAAGACTTCATCTAATGAGGCTATATCTTCTTCTAGATATACTTCAAAATCATTATCAAATTCGTTAACAGGTGTTTTAAAGGTTTTGTATCCTATTGAAGAAATTACAAGTGTATCCTTTTCATATTCTTGTGGCACTAACAATACAAACTTTCCATCTGCATTACTCACAGTACCAATTGTTGTATTTTGAACATAAATACTAGCACTTTCTAATGGCATTAAAGTAGCAAAGTCCACTATTTTATTTTTTAATTCAGTTTGACCAAAACTAGTTAAACTGAATATTCCAAAAATTAAAACAACGCCTTTTTTTAAGTGAGTTAAGTTCATTTGTTTGGGATTTTATGTTGCTGGCTTATAATCTTTATTATCTATAATCATTTTTGCCAATATTTCTCTAAGGATTTCTGATGTACCTCCACCAATCGGTCCTAATCTACTATCGCGAAGTAAACGTGCCATAGGATACTCTTCCATATAACCATATCCACCTAAAAACTGTAGGCAGTGGTATATAACATCATCGGCCATTTTAGTAGATTTAAGCTTACTCATAGTTGCTTCTTTAACTACATATTCGCCTTTATTTAATCTGTAAGCTACTGAGTAATTAAATTCTTTGCAAATAGTCATATCTGTGTATAAATCGGAAAATTTATGTCTTAAGGCTTGAAATCTATCAATTGTTTTGCCAAAAGCGATACGCTCACTCATATACTGTTTAGCATAATCTAAAGCATATTCAGCTCTTGCATGTGCATTGATTCCCATAATTAATCGCTCTAAAGAAAAGTGCTGCATAATGTATGGGAAGCCTTTGTTTTCTTCTCCCATTAAGTTACTTGCAGGAATTGTAACATTATCAAAAGCTATCTCAGCAGTATCACTAGCTCTCCAACCTAATTTATCTAACTTGGTTGCAGAAATACCTGGAGTATCTCTATCCATAATAAAAATACTAATACCTTTATTTCCTGCTTCAAGATTTGTTTTAGCCGCTACTACCAAATAGTCGCTATACACACCATTAGTAATAAATGTTTTTGATCCGTTGATTACATAAGTATCACCTTTTTTAACTGCTGTGGTGCGCATACCTGCAACATCACTTCCACCAAAAGGTTCAGTAATACAAAGGCAACCTATTTTTTCTCCTGTAATACTAGGTGCTAAATATTTTTCTTTTATGTCATGACTACCTTCTGCATTTACATGAGTCATTGCTAAATACGCATGCGCCCAAATGTTTGCCGCAAAACCACCAGAGTTGATTTTTTGAAGTTCTTCCAAAAGAATAACAGTATAAAACAAGTCGAGATTTAAGCCTCCATACTCTTCAGGGTATGCTAAACCAAAAAATCCCATCTCTCCAAACTTTTCCCAGATGAAACGTTCTACGGTTCCTGATTTTTCCCATTTTTCAATATGTGGAACGACCTCTTTCTTTAAAAAATCTTGTAAACTTTGTCTAAACAATTGATGTTCTTCGGTGAAGTACATGCTATTCATATATGCTTTTTTTATGTCATTAATTGAGTGTCAAATATAACTTAATTATCTCAATTTTATTTAGTGGAAAGTCTTTAACTTTTGCTAAATCGTCCAAAGATTTGAATCCTTCTCGTAAAGTTCTCTGTTCAATTATGGCATGTGCAATCTCATAATCAATATGCTGAATGGTAACCAATTCGTCTCTTGTAGCTGTGTTTAAATTTATCTTTTTTACTACTCTTGGCGTTTTAACGGTAAACTCATTTGTAAGACGTTCAATAACTTCTGGTGATAATCCATATACTTCTGTAAGTTGAACATCAGCTATAAAACCACCTTGAAACTTATTTCTATATTGAACAATTCGCTTAGAAAGTGTTTCTCCAATACCATTCACTTTTTGAAGTTGAGCAGCTGTCGCCTTGTTTAAATCTTGCTTTTGATTATAGGTCTTAGGTGTATTATTATTTTGATATTGAAAAGTAGTTTTAGGCTTAGGATTAGTAACCCATTCTGGAAACTTAAAATAAGGAGAAATTGCATTCAATAAAGAATCTGAAACCTGAGTAACTTCTTGAAACTGCTGTACCGAATTAATCCACTTATCTTGTTTTCGGTAAGCTAACAATCTATCAATTTCTTCATTGGTCATTCCTAAAGTATAGCCTTTGTAATCGGTAATAAAATTTGGATTGAAAGGATATAGCTTTGGTTTTCGGTTTTCAATTTCAACTAATCGAAGCGAATCTATTTCAGCTTTAAAATCGCTTAATTCGTTTTCATCCACTTTTATTTCAGTTTCACAAAAATCAACAAAAAAGTAAACACACTGAAACGCAACGATGAGTAGCAACAATAAAAAAATCCCATTCCGTTGTTGCTTAGTGAACATGAAATGGGATTTAATATTTTTCATAATAGTATTTTACATGTGCTTAGTAATGTCTTCATGACCATCTTCTAAGGCTTCTTTTTTAATTGCAATAGCATCTAAGTAACGCTTCATTTCCTCTCTTACTTTAGGGAATAACAGTAATAACCCAATCATGTTAGGGAATACCAACGCTAATATCATTGCATCAGAGAACTTAATTACTGCATCTAAAGTAGCAGCAGCTCCAATAATTACAAATAATAAGAATAATATTTTATAAGTTAAATCAGCAGCTTTACCTCTTCCGAAAAGGTATTTCCAAGACTGTAAACCATAATAAGACCAAGAAATCATTGTTGAAAACGCAAACAATACAATAGCAATAGTTAACACATAAGAGAATCCTGGAATTACAGAGTCGAATGCTTCTGATGTTAAATCAACACCTCCTATTCGCTCTCCAGTGGCATTAATCATTACGTTACTACCTTCAACTGCTCCGTAAGTAAACACGCTTTGCATATTTGTACCATCAATATTAAAGAAAATGATAACTAAAGCTGTCATTGTACAAATAACTACAGTATCAATAAATGGTTCTAAAAGTGCAACAACACCTTCAGATGCTGGATATTTAGTACGTACTGCTGAATGCGCAATTGCTGCTGAACCTGCTCCTGCTTCATTAGAAAATGCTGCACGTTGGAAACCAACAATAAGCACTCCTATAAATCCACCTAGTCCTGCCATTGGTGTAAATGCTCCTTCCAAGATTAACCCGAAGGCATCATCAATATATTTAAAGTTTGCGAAAATGATAATTAAAGCAGCTAATACATAGATACCAGCCATAAAAGGGACAATTTTTTCAGTGATTTTAGCAATACGTTTGATACCTCCAATAATTACAATACCAACTAACACAGCTAGTATTAAACCAATTATAGAACCCGTTGCTCCACCTGATACACCAATTAATGAAGATATTTGAACTGTTGCTTGGTTAGATTGAAATGCATTTCCACCTCCAAAAGAAGCACCAACACACAAAATCGCAAAAATGATTCCTAGTACTTTTCCTAGTCCTGCTTTGCCTGTTGCTTTTAATCCTTTTGACAAGTAGTACATTGGACCACCATAAATAGTTCCATCTTTTCCTACATCTCTATATTTTACACCAAGTGTACACTCTACAAACTTGGTTGACATCCCTAATAATCCACATACAATCATCCAAAATGTTGCTCCTGGACCACCAGTTGCAATAGCTACCGCAACACCTGCTATATTACCTAATCCTACAGTACCAGAAACTGCTGTTGCCAATGCCTGAAAGTGAGACACCTCACCATGAGCACTTTCGTCCCTAATAGTATCTTGGATATCTTCTTCAGCTAACGCTTCGTCATTATCATATAATTTATCAACACCATGCTTTTCAATATCCACATATCGTCCTCTAACTGTATTTATTGCAGTTGGAAATTTAGTAATACTAGGCACTTTAAAATAAAGCGTAAAAAAAGTGGCACCTACAACTAAGAGAATAACCACTATTGGTACATTTAAACCTGCAATTGGGACAGACGTTAAAATAAATCCTTCCCAACCTTCAGCAACTGGCATAAAAGCATCATTTACTATTTCATCCAAACCCTTTTCTTGGGCTGAAATGGCTAGTGGTAAAATTAATGTCATTAGTGTAAGAAGATAGTTCTTCATGGGTATATTAAAATTTAGTTAGTTTAAGTATAATTTAATGTTAATTGGGTAACAAGATGCTAAAAAAAAATGAGTTTTTAAAACATCTAAGGTTAAATTGAATGTCTTGTTATTGAATATTGTATAAGGAATTAAGCTTTTTTATTTGTTCTGGTCTACCTAACACAATGATTTTTGATTTTGGCACCAATTCAATATCAGCTTCAGGATTAACAATATAATCGCCTTGTCCATCTTTAAAACCTATAACATTACATCCTGTTTTTTTACGAAGGTCTAAATCGCGAAGTGTTTTTATAGTTGCTGGATTATAAAGCTTTTCTACTGCAATTTCTTCAATATTTATATTGGCTTTGCCTACAATAGATAGGTTATCAATAAACTCAATCAAATCTGGAACCACAACCAAAGAAGCCATATGGTCTCCTCCTATCATATCAGGTAAAATAACATTATTTGCTCCTGCTAGCTTTAGTTTATTGTAGGATGTTTGCTGAGAGGCTCTACTAATAATGGTCAAGTCTTTATTAATTTGTCTAGCTGAAAGCACTACAAATAAATTATCTGCATCATTAGGAAGTGCCGAAATTAACGTACTTGCTCTATCAATTCCTGCTTGTAATAAAACTTCATCTTCATTAGCATTACCTTGAATAAAGCTAACTAATTCACTTTGAAACTTGTCAATTATTTCTTTATCTTTTTCAATTACAACAAAGTCTTTTTCATAAGCTATTAACTTTTTTGCTGCTTGAGAACCGTTTCTTCCATAACCACAAATAATAATGTGGTTTTTAAGACTATCAATCTTTTTTTGCATCTTTTTTTGTTTTAGTTCTTCATAGTTGCTTTTGCTTAAAATATATTCGGTAATAATGGATATAGCATAACCTACAATTACTATACTTGCCAAAATTAAAAATACCGTAAAAATTTTTGATTGCGTATCTAAAGGTTGTACTTCACCAAACCCTACTGTAGTAACGGTTATAACCGTCATGTATATTGCATCAATCCATGTGTAGCCTGATAACATTTTAAATCCGAATACACCTATAAGTATAACCAAAAGCAGCATCAATACTGCTGTGTAAATTCTGGATCTAAAGAGCTTTATTAATGGATTCATCTATAATTATAAATCGAAAACCGAAGTGCGTTTAGTATAGAGTAAGTCTTTAATTTTCATCCAAAAGGCAATAAACAGGTATAATGCAAAACCAAAACCTAATGTTACAAAAGTAAGATACATAAACGATGTTCTAACCACTTTTGCTCTAATACCAATACGGTCAGCAATACGTTGGCAAACATAGTAACCATGCTTTTGAAAATATAACAATGCCTTGTAAAAAATATTCATGCTGCAATGTAATAATTTTATTTAATGATTAACGAATTGCCTACTGCACATTGCAAACACTTTTTCTTATTGCAATATTCAGTTTTAAGTTGAATGAGTGCTTGAGAATACAATGCTGAATTGGGTATTTGTTTTAAGGCTTTAAACGCTGAAACTATTGTGTTTTTTTCAGCACTTATTTGTTGTGTAATATCAACTATTTCAGAATCAATAAATTTACCATTTGCTTTAGCATAAGCAAACTTTATAGGAATAACGGTATTAATCAAAAGCAAATCTATAAACGGTTTTGATAACGCCTTTTTACTTGCTTTGGATGTTTTTGAAAACGTATAATGTGTTTCCCAAAATGACGATACGCTAACTGAAAAAACTGCATACAACTCATCTATTGTTTTGGCTTCAATAATTTTTGAAAACAAATTTTGATGTTTATAATACAAACTTGCTAATTGTGACAACCTAATTGTTGGGAAGTTTGGTGGTCGCAACCTAAAAAAACGAATGGGTAAAACCTGTTCGTTACTTAATTTAAATTTATGTTTAAGGTAATTATATTCCTTTTCTAGATTTTGAAAGTAAGCGTTTTGCACATCATCATTGAGCAGTGCTGATTGACCAAATAACAAAGCTTCTAATTGAGTTTGGTTTGACCCCAGTTTTCTTACTATTGAAAAATCTACAGACTGAGCTAAACTTAAAAAAGCATCACCATTAACTTTTAAACCAAAATTCTTAGTCAACATTTTAAAAAGTACTGCTTCCCAATCGTTTCTTGAAGTGTTAAGCAATGTATCAATAGCATTTGACTTTCGTTGTAGTCGTTCAAAAAACAAGCGCTCTAACCATGCGCTTAATGTAAAATCATCAATAGTTCCAAAGTCATCTTCGCAGTAAATCCACTTGTTAGATTGCGTAAAAAGTGCTTTATAGTTTTGGATAAGGTTAGCGTTTACAAAATCTTTGAGTTGCAACGTTGGTATAATGGTATTGTCTTTTCGATACACATCTGTATCATATTCCCAAACTACATGAAGTATTACATTATCGTAAGCTTTGTCTTGCTCGTGCGAATGCACAAACCAATCGCTTGACTTCACATGAATTTCAACATTACCAGCCCAAAGTTGTTGATTAATATACAACTGAGCATTAAAGAAATCTGGACCAGAATTATGATTGTGTTGCCCTACAGATTTTATAGTAACCACTTCATTGGCAACAGTAGTTAACTGTTGAATATCAAACTTTTTGTATTGCCATATATAATGAAGAAAATCCTCTTGCATATACTAAAAATAATAAATTTGAGAATATCATAATTAGCAATGACAAGAAAAGTCCTTTTAAAATACTAATTTTTGATTAGCTTTTTGGTAAGTGTATTTTTGTTTTGGTCAACAAGTTTTAAAATATAAACACCTGATTTTAAAGTTTCCGAATAATTCTCAAAACCACTAACATCACTAGAATTATAAACACGCTTACCTAAAATATCGAACAACTCAATTGAAGTTAACTGGACAGAAGTATCTAAATTAACATTTGTTTTGAAAGGGTTTGGGTAAATTTTTAAACTATTATTTTTAAACTCATCAGTGTTTAACAAAATAGTCCAATCTAGCCTATTTGCTTGACTAATTACGGAAGAATACTGAATCAATTCAGCCCTTAATGCCTCAACATCACAATCACATATTAATTCATAATAATCGTTTACAACACCTCCACCAGGTGTAACTCCTCCATTTGGTGCTACATATAAATTAACAGAGAAATCCAAAAACAATTGATTAAGACCACTATCATTTGTTATTACTACATCATTTTCGGTATTAGAGTATATACCAATATTAGAATCGACCAAACGTACAGATAAAGATTTTGGAACATAAATATCTTCACTTGAATTTACTGCAAACCTAACTACTTCTGAATAGGCATTTAATTCCTGTACAAGCAATTGAGGATCACAACCATCACAAGTTACAATATTATGAATTCCTTGAAGTTCTTCAGATTGAAATGAATATGGATCTAAATAAACAACAACATTATGATTTTGAAAAATTTGATTTAGTCCATCATCATTAGAGACATTGCTAGTAGTATCTGGCCATTCATAAAAAGAAGCACCAACATTAGAATCTCTAAGTAAAAGATGAATTTCATGAATTTGACAATGCAAATTCGCAATTGAAAAAAGCAGAAAAGACAGAGTAGTTATTTTTCTCATAATCAATACTATATTGGTATAATAAAGATAGAAAAAATTATTCAATATAGCCCATTTTTTTCATCCAGTCGTTATTAAACATTTTACCAACATATCTGCTACCATGGTCATGAAACAACACCACAACAACATCGTCTTTAGTAAAATGGTCTTTAAGTTGTAACAACCCTTTTATAGCTGCTCCAGCAGAATTACCCAAAAACATCCCTTCTTCTTTTGCTAAAAGCTGAGTGTAAACTGCAGCATCTTTATCGGTTACTTTTGTAAAACCATCAATTATTGAGAAATCTACATTTTCAGGTAAAATATCTTCACCAATACCTTCAGTTACATAAGGATAAATCTCGTTTTCGTCAAAAATTCCTGTTTCATGGTATTTTTTAAAGACACTTCCATAGGTATCAATTCCCCAAACCTTTACCTCTGGGTTTTGCTCTTTTAAATATTTCCCAACACCTGAAATAGTTCCTCCTGTTCCAACTCCAACCACAAAATGAGTAACTTTTCCATCGGTTTGTTTCCATATTTCAGGACCAGTACTTTCGTAATGTGCCTTTGCATTACTTGGGTTATCATACTGATTAACATACCATGAGTTTGGTGTTTCTTGCGACAAACGTTTAGACACCGAATAGTAACTTCTTGGATCATCTGGAGCAACATCTGTAGGACAAACCACAACCTCAGCACCAACAGCTCTAAGAATATCCATTTTTTCTTTAGATTGTTTATCGCTAATTACAAAAATGCATTTGTAACCTTTTACAATTGCTGCTAATGCTAAACCCATTCCTGTATTTCCTGAGGTGCCTTCAATAATAGTTCCTCCTGGTTGTAAACGACCATCAGCCTCAGCATCTTCAATCATTTTTAAAGCCATACGATCTTTTACAGAGTTACCAGGATTGAATGTTTCGTATTTAGCCAATACCAAACATGGCAATTCTTGAGTAAGTTTATTGAGTTTTACCAATGGTGTATTACCAATGGTTTCTAGTATATTTTTAGCGTAGTCCATATTCTTATTTTACTCTGCAAAAGTAGCAAAAAGCATGAGTATAGTTTTATAAAAAGGAAAAGATTCGTAATCGTTTAACGATGTTATACGTATTTCAACTTTAAGGTTTTTCAGTTAATCCCTTTTTTTATAAAAAACATCGAAAAAACTACAAATCAATTAGTTATAACAAAAATTTACAATTAATATTACTTTGTTATTAACCCAAAAATACAATGATTATGAAATCAAAAACTTTTCTTTTCACTACTCTATTAATTGGTATGCTTGCTGGCTTTTCAGCTATTAAAGTAGATGTTTGCCATAATGTAAACAACAACCCTCACACTATTAATATTGCGCTTCCGGCAGCAGTAGCTCACTTAATACAACATGAAGGTGACTCATTAGGAACTTGTGAAGATGCACAAAAAGACGATGAAGTACTAGAAAACAAATAGTTAACTCATTTTTAAAAAAGGCTTTAAGTTTTTCACTTAAAGCCTTTTTTTATTCAAACCTAATTGCTTTTACAGGAGCTATTTTTGAGATAATTACAGATGGCACCAACAACATAAGTAAACAGACTACAAACGTGCCAATGTTTAATAACAAAATGTAATCTAAACTTATATATACAGGAATGGTAGACACGTAATACTCTTCAGGATTTGGAAACTTAAGTAACCCAAAGTAGTGTTGCGCAAAAAGCAAAGACAATCCTATAAGATTTCCCCAAAACAAACCTAAACCAATTAAGTAGGTAGCATTGTACAAAAACACTTTTCTAATGCTCCAGTTACTACTTCCTAACGCTTTTAAAACTCCTATCATTTGTGTACGTTCTAAAATAAGTACCAATAAAGCAGTAATCATATTAATTCCTGCAACCAAAATCATGATACCAATTATTCCGTAGGTGTTGTTATCAAAAATTTTAATCCATTCAAAAATGGACAAAAACTTTCGAGTTACAGTTTGTGTATCAAGATTTGAAGGCGTTATTTTAAAAATCTCCCTTCCTTTTTCATCTAATTGCGAATAATCATCAATAAAGACTTCAAAATTCCCAACCTCATCAGGTTTCCATTTATTGAGTCGTTGCACATGTTTTAAGTCGCCAATAACAAAAGTTTTGTCAAACTCTTGAAATCCTGAATTGTAAATTCCAATTATTTTAAAGGCTCTTATATTTGGTATTTGATTAATGTCTTCTTTAGCAAAAACGGTTTGAAATGTATCGTTTAGCTTTAACTTCAACCTATTGGCTAAATACGAAGAAATCAATACTTCATTACTCATTGATTCACCAAAATTTGGCAGCTCACCTTCAACTAAAAATTCTTTAAGGTAATTCCAATCGTACTCTCTTCCTACACCTTTATAAACTACACCTTCAAAATCGGTTTCGGTTCTAATAACACCAAACTTTTTAGCCACTGCCTGAATGTGCTTTACGCCTTCAACCTGATTAAAATTTGGATAAAACTCTTGATTGGTAGAAATTGGAGTTTCAGACTCGTCAGACACATTGGTGTCGTAATTGGTAATTATCACATGACCATTAAACGCTACAATTTTATCTCTAACCTTTTGTTGTAAGCCCAAACCAGTAGCAATAGCAATTAGCATCACAACAATACCAATAGCAATTGCTGTGATTCCTATTTTTATTATTGGAGCCGAAACACTACTTTTATACGTTTTACTACCAATAATACGTTTTGCTAAAAAAAACTCGTAATTCAAAATAAAAATATGCGATTAAAGGTCCTCAAAAATACGGTTTTATTATTTGTTTTAATAGGAATTTCATGCGGAAGTGGAGCTAAGTCTGAAGATAAAGAACAAAGCTCTAATGAGATGCTTGCACATGCTCAGCATGACGATGCTACTATTATAGTTGGAGCTAATCAAACCGAAGCTTATCTAGACATACTTAAAAATAAAAGCGTAGGTATTGTGGCTAATCAAACTTCGGTGATTTTTAAAGACACCAAAACGCAAGACCAATACACGCATTTGGTAGATTCTTTATTAGCCAAAAACATCAACATTAAAGCTGTTTATGCTCCTGAACATGGTTTTAGAGGAACTGCAAGTGCTGGAGAACTCATAAAAGATGGTGTTGACACCAAAACCAACTTACCTATTATTTCATTGTATGGTAATAATAAAAAACCATCTGCAGAGCAACTTGAAGGCATAGACGTTATAATTTTTGACATACAAGATGTTGGTGCTCGCTTTTACACTTACATTTCAACATTGCATTACGTCATGGAAGCTTGTGCCGAATTGAATATTCCTGTTTTAATTTTAGATAGACCAAACCCAAACGGACATTATACTGATGGTCCTATTTTAGAACCTGAGCATAAAAGTTTTGTTGGTATGCATCCTGTACCTGTTGTACATGGAATGACCATTGGTGAATACGCTAAAATGATTAATGGCGAACAATGGCTCAATAATGGTATTCAATGTGAGCTTACTATTATTCCTGTTAAAAATTACACTCACAAAACACCATACAGCTTGCCTATAGCACCTTCGCCTAATTTACCCAGTGACAAAGCTATAAACCTGTATCCTAGTCTTTGCTTTTTTGAAGGTACAAATGTGAGTGCTGGTAGAGGAACTCCAAAACCTTTTGAAATTTACGGAAGTCCTTATCTTGACAAAGAGGTGTATACTTTTAAATTTTTACCTCAACCAAATGCAGGTGCTAAATATCCAAAACACGAAGGCATGCTATGTTTTGGTGAAGACTTAAGCGGTAAAGATCATTTAAGCCGATTAGATTTAAATTACTTAATAGAAGCCTATAACAACACTATAGACAAGCCTATTTTCTTCAACGATTTCTTTACAAAACTTGCTGGTACTAGTGAATTACGCAAGCAAATTGAAAACAAACTCACTGCTTACGAGATTAAAAAAACTTGGGTTAGAGGTTTAAAAGCCTATGATGAAATGCGTAAACCGTATATAATTTACAACTAGTCTTTTTTACTTTCAATAGCAGTTATTTTTATATCACCATCACTAATTGGTTTTGGTCTATCATGAAGTATTTTTATAACAAATATGATTTTTAATGGCGATTGATCAACCACAAACATATGTTTTCCTTTACTAAGATGTTTTAAGGATACTTTAAATTCGTTTGTGCCTGCATAAGTATCAATTTCGCGTTTGTACTCTTTATTTATAGAATACACATACGTAATTTTTTTATCGCCTTTAAGAATTAAAGTGTCTTTGGTTTTGTTAAGCTCGTGATATAAGCCGTTTGCTCTGTAGTTATTGTTCTTTTCGAGCAATGCAAAGTCTTTTTGACCGTAATTTTTTTGTGCAGCAAGCCCAATAAATGAAGCTATTACAAACCTGCGATATTTTCCCATAAAAAAATACTATTAGTTACAACTAATATTGAATTAATAGCTTTTAAATTTTTGTAATACCCTCGTTATAAATCTATATGGATTATTTTTTATAACCCTAAAAAATCTATGAACGGTAAAAAAATAGGAATAATCAGCAAAAAATTCCGATAAAGCACTTCAAAATAAGAATTTTTAATCATTTAAAATTCCAATAAGCACATCTGGATAGTCGGTAATAATACTATTTACACCATAAGAAATTACAGTATGCATGTCTTCCTTTTCATTAACTGTCCAAGGAATAATACTATATCCTTCTTTTTGGTATTGAGCAACCACATCTTTGGTCAGTAACTGAAAATACGGACTAATAATTTCTGGTTTAAAACTCAACGCGTTTAGCTTATCAGCAATAACTTCGTTTTCATCAACCAATAAAGCTTGTGTCATACTTGGTGCTTGTCGTTTTATTTCTTCAAGTATTCTTACATCAAACGACTGTAAATTACAACGCTCTCCAATATTATATTCATCAATCACTTTTAAGACTAAAGCAACATATTCTTTAGGCTCTGGTGTATAAATGTTGTCGTATTCTGGTTTTGCCTTTATTTCTATATTATATCTGATTTCAGAATTTAAAGCATCGCTCAACTTAAACACTTCACTCAGTAACGGTTTATAGGTTTTCATGTTTTTTTGCTGAGGAAATCTTGGATGTTGCTTTGTACCACAATCAAACAGCTTAATGGAATCGTAATCCATTTCATAAAAATTAAACGCCAAATCCTGATTGATGGAAATCTCTTCTCCATTAGGTTTTAAGCAATAAAATCGACTCATAAATGGCTCATGTGATACTACAACTTGCTTGTCTTTAGAAATAGCTAAATCCAACTCTAGTGTGTTAACACCAAGCGCAACTGCTTTTTCAAAAGCTGGTAACGAATTTTCAGGAAGCAATCCTCTACAGCCTCTGTGACCTTGCACTCCTATTGTTGTGTTTGTATTGCAACTCATTGTAAACAGTAAAACTAATATGCAGAATACGTTTTTAACGTTGTTCATTTGAAGGTTTGATTGTTGGTTTTTTATACTTCTGAAAAGGTTGTGTCAATAAATTTGAAATTCGGCTGTTTTCAGCTTCATCAGGAAATACATCAACTCCATACACAAGTTTATCTCTATCCAATTCCATATAGGTTCCTAAAAGTCTGTCCCAAATTGAAAAGATATTTCCGTAGTTAGAATCAGTATATGGCAACACATAATGATGATGCACTTTATGCATATCAGGAGATACAAAAAAGTAGCTTATCGCTTTATCTACGCGTCTCGGTAATTTAATATTAGCATGTGTTAACTGTGTAAAAATAACTGAAAGCGATTGATACAAAAACACCAAAGCAATTGGTGTACCAACAATAAAAACACCTAGCAAAGTAAAACTAAACCGAATAACACTCTCTATAGGATGATGTCTGTTACCTGTGGTAGTATCTACTTTATGATCGGTATGATGCACTAAATGCACCATCCACAAAGGCTTTACTTTATGCTCAACCAAATGTGCTAAATAGGCTCCAAAAAAGTCTAACAACATAACACCAAGTATTGAATATAACCATAAAGGCATTTCTGGTAGCCAATTGATAATACCAAAGTCGTTGTTTTTAACCCAATCGGCAGTTTTTAATAACAAAAATGCTAAACCGAAATTGATAACAATAGTGGTTAAGGTAAAAAAGAAATTAGGTAAGGCATGTTGCCATTTTTTATAATTAAATCGAAACAACGGAATTGCGCCTTCCAAAAGCCAAAACAAGGTAATACCTCCTACCAGCAATATACTTCTATGTAGAGAAGGTATGGTTTCAAAATAATTAATGATTTGTTCCATTAGCATGTATTACTCTTTTAATCTAAAAACAATAACGCTTTTTGCTTATCACTTTCTTCCATTTTCTCTTCCCAAATTGCTACTTCATCATCATTTAATTGTTTATGAATAGTGTAAGCAAGGAAATTATAAAGCGATGCATTTGATTCATCCAAATCATTTATCTCTATCTTATTCAGTTCTTTTAAAGCCCTTTTAGTCTTATCAAGTATAAGTAAGCTTTGTATTTCGTATAAATCGATTTTCTGTAAAAATCCATCTTTATTTTTTAACGAACTTTCTTTTAATTGCTTTTTAGACTCATCAAAATAATCATCAGAAACATTTAAAAAATCACTTTTTATTTCTTTATCCAGGCGCAATGCAAGATCTTGATACTTATAACCTAACCTAAATGCCGAAGAAAAACTTTCTTGCTTATAATAATTAACTAAATCCTTACTCAAAAACGATGTGTTTATAGCATATTTTTTTAACAAAACCATAAGTTGAGATTTAGTTTTATAACTCATATTTTTATAAACAACCTTTCCGTTTCCATCTAAAATAAAAACATATGGAATACCTCTAACATCATATTTCTCAGCTATATCAGGGTATTTATCAATATCTATTTTAACCGACACATAATTATCCATTAAAAGCTGTACTTCTTCTTTGCTCCAAGATTCTGAATCCATACGTTTACAAGGCCCACACCATGATGCCCAAAAATCAACAAGAACAAGCCTATTGGTTGTAATAGCCATTTTTTTTGCATCATCTAAAGAGTACATCCAATTATTAGAGTACATTAAATTAAACGTAAAAAAGAAAATCAATAATGTTAAGGTTAATCGTTTCATATTCTAAATTTTATAACATTAAATATATATCAAAAAAGTCAAACTCAATAACTTACAAAAACTGGCATTACAATTTAATTCTTTTTTTCATTTCCTCCACAATATTGTATGCTGCAGGACAAATCGCTACATTTTTCATGGTAAGATTAGCAATTTGCTGAAACTTTTTTCTGTCAGTATGCGGAAACTCTCTACACGCCTTTGGTCTTACATCATAAATAGCACAATAATTATCAGCATCCAAAAACGTACATGGCACACTCTGCAATACATAATCGTTATCTTCATCAATACGCAAATATTGGTCAATAAATTGAGAGGGCTTTAACCTAAAATGCTTTGCAATTCTATCAATGTCTTTATCGGTAAACAAAGGACCAGTTGTTTTACAACAATTGGCACATTGCAAGCAATCGGTTTTTTCAAACTCATCTTCGTGTAGCTCCTGCATGATGTAGTCCAATTGTTTTGGTGGCTTTTTTTTAAGCTTGGTAAAGAAGGTTTTGTTTTCCTTATGCTTATCTTTGGCGAGCTTTGGGAGATTATTTATAACATCTTGCATAGTGTAAAAATACCTCTTTTGTCATTACGAAGGAAGAATGACTGAAGTAATCTTTTAAATTTCAACTTAAAACTAGAAGATTGCCACATCCAAACAAAAAGTTTGGACTCGCAATGAACCATTACTATGAAAGATATCTTTGGAAAAGCTTTACTGGATTATCAGAATAACAACTATTCTGAAGATATTATAACCTGGACCAATATTTCAGATGAAGATGAGCTTCCGCTTCCTTATCTGTTTAGGACTTATAAGGATATGCCTAAGCTAGAGCAACACGCTTTGCAGCTTGCTAAAGGACACATTTTAGATGTAGGTTGTGGTGCAGGAAGTCATAGCTTGTATCTTCAAGAGAAAGGGTTTAGCGTAAAAGCTATAGATATTTCTAAAGGTGCTGTAAAAGTGGCTCAAGAACGTGGTGTAAACAATGTATCGCAAACTGCTATTTTAGATGTTACCGAAACGTTTGACACCATTTTATTACTTATGAATGGTACAGGAATTTTCCAACAGCTTTCTCAGGTTGCCACCTATTTAAAGCATTTAAAATCATTGTTAAATCCTAACGGACAAATTTTAATTGACTCCTCAGATATTTCATATATGTATGAAGACGACGATGGTGGTTTATGGATTGACACCAATGCTAATTACTTTGGTGAGTTGGACTATTTTTTGAGCTATAAAGGTGAAAAAGAACAGCCTATGAAATGGTTGTATCTGGATTTTGACACACTAAAAACCGCTTGCGACACTTTGGGTTTACACTGCGAACTCGTTATGGAAGGTGAGCATTTTGATTATTTGGCGAGGTTATTTTAGTTAAATCTGTCTTAAATGTGATTATAGGTTGTTGGCTACAGTTTTTTAATTCCATTATAATTTTTCATTCAAATCTTGTCTTCCAACGATTGTCATTATTTCAACAACATTTTTATTGACTTTATAGAAAATACTATCAACTCCACACACGCAACGTCTGTATCCATTTTTTATATAGTCAACAGATTCAAAGGAAAAAGGACGTTCTGCGATAATGTCAAAATATTCAAAAAAAGACTCAAAATATTTGTCCGCTTGGGTCATTCCGAATTTTTTAACTCCGTAATGGTGAATCCGAATCAAGTCATTTTTAGCTTCATTTGTCAGTTTGTATTTAGCCATTTAGCAAAGACTTTGATTCAGCTAAAATACTTTCTTTACTGTCACTCGTAAATCCACTATTTTCAGCTTTCTCAATTTTAGCTCGAATCCAGTCAATTTGAACTTGCTGTTTTCGTGCTTGTCTAATCAAATCGTTAACTAATTCGCTTTTGCTAGAATATTCTTTACTGTCCACTTGAGCTTTTAACCATTCATCGTTCGGCTTTGTAAATGATATACTTTGTCTTGGCATAATTTATTTTTTTGATGTAAATATACACCAAAAACGAATCATCTACAAATTGTAACCAACGGTTCGTATATGATTAGTTGAGTATTTTAAGTTACTAATTTAGAAAAAACTAATATAAATTCAACGTGAGGATTTTAGCAGGTAGGCAAGAACAAGCAATTACTTGCAGCCATTGTTACAACAAGTATTTACTCCAATTAATAGCCTCCTGTTGATGGTTGATAACGGTCTTGCGCAACCGTAAATTATGACTTTAAAGATACTGCTTTCGATTTGAAATCATACTAAGTAATTTTGGGATTGTTGCAAGTAGTTTTTATTAATTCAATTTTCCAATATTATAGTTTCACCGTACGTTTTCATATTCAAAAAATCGATGGTTCCACAATTCGGTTTATGATATTTTTTCGAGTTAGGTATTCCGTGTTTATCTTTTTCCCAACTCGTATTGAATTTAAATTTCAAAGTGTCTAATTTCACGTCAATAATTTTTGATTGGTGATTTACGATTTCCCATTCGTAATTTTCATTTTTCCAACAAATTCCAATTTCGTCTCCAATAAGAGGAATTTCACTTTTGTCTATTTTTATATATTCCGTTTTTGGAACAAAATTGTGTTCTCCATTTATAAAATACCTCATTTTCCCTTGCGTAATAATAGTCACACATTGTTTTTTATCAGCAGAATAAATTTTAACATTCGTTCTATTTGTATAGTCTCCAAATACAACAAGAAAAACAGTTATCCCAACTACGAACATAACTACTGTTACTAAAATTATTTTCAATATAAATTTCAAATTCGAGGTTTTTCCAAATGTTTTACTACTAGTTGTCAATATTACTTTTTCTCTAATCCCTAACGTTTTAGACCATCAACAAAGGTTTGCTCTACTTTTATGTTAGGAATATCATAAACATCAACCGTCATAATATCTTTATCCAAAACTATAAAATCGGCAAACTTTCCTATTTCAATGCTTCCTTTTTCGTGCTCTTCAAAATTAGAGTAGGCTGCCCAAATAGTCATTCCTTTTAAGGCTTCTTCTCTGGTTAAGGCATCTTCTTTTTGAAAACCGTCTTTAGGAAATTGCTTTGCATCTTGTCGTGCTACTGCTGCATAAAATGTTAAAAACGGACTTACATGCTCCACAGGAAAATCGGTTCCTAATGCAATTTTACCATGTGCATTCAATAGTTGTTTGTAGGCATAAGCACCTTTTACACGTTCATTACCCAAACGTTGTTCTGCCCAATACATATCGCTAGTAGCATGTGTAGGTTGCACTGAAGGTACAATGGTTTTATACATTTCAAAATCTTGTTGTGAAACTACCTGAGCATGTTCTACTCTCCAACGTCTGTCTGGTATGCTTTGTAATACTTTATTGTAAATAGTCAACACTGCATGATTAGCCGAATCGCCAATAGCATGCGTGTTCATTTGATATTCAGAGTTTGAAATACGTTGTGCCAACGCATCCAAATCGTTAATTGAAGTGGTTAATAGTCCGTATTTTTGAGGTTGGTCAGTATAAGGTTGACGTAATAACGCTCCATGCGATCCTAAAGCACCATCAGCATAGACCTTAAATGATCTTACGTTTAATTTATTGGTTTTATAAACTCCTTTTTTTAAGTAATAATCTACCGCTAACGTGTCTTTAGCAGACACCATAGCATACACTCGCATATTGAGTTCACCTAACTGTTGTAAGCTATCAATAATTTCAATGCTTTCCCTGCTTAAACCTGCATCATCAACTGTAGTCAATCCGTAATCAAAACAAATGTCTTGAGCAGCTAAAAGTGCTTTAGTGATTTCAGTTTTGGTAGGTTGTGGCCAATGTTTTAATACCAAAGCTTGTGCGTTATCGAGTAAAATTCCTGTTGGCTTTCCGTTGTTTAATGCAACTTCTCCTCCATCAACTTTTGTATTTGCTGTAATGTTACCCAATTTTAAAGCCGCTTCATTACATAATGCTGAGTGACCATCTACTCGTCTTAGCAGTATTGGTGTATCAGGAAATAGCTTAGACAATAGTACATTATCTGGTACTGTTTTGTCGTCCCAATCGGTTTCGTCCCAACCTCTTCCTAAAATATAATCGACGTTATTTTTGTTACTGAAGTCCAAAACACGTTTCATCATGTCTTCAAAACTCGTCGTCCCAACAAGATCAACTTGTTGCTCGTTGAGTCCTAAACCTAAAAAGTGACAATGCGCATCAATAAATCCAGGTACAATTGTCTTTCCATTAGCATCAACAGTATTTTCAGAAGTATATTTAGAATTTACCTCAGCGTTGGTTCCTACAGCAATAAACTTTCCATCTTTAATTGCAAATGCTTGTACTTTAGTAAAGCTGTCATCAACAGTATAGACGTTTGCATTGGTAACAATTGTATCTACTTGCTCTTTATTTTGACAAGACAAACAAATAGCAAGTATTAAAAGGAGGTATAAATTTTTCATTTGGTAATAGTTAGTTTACTGTAAAAATAAAAAAACGTTCCAAATGGAACGTTTAAAAATTATAACTAAAAAAATAGATTGCTTCTCCCGATTACTCGGAATCGCAATGACATTATAATTAAAAATCAAATTGATAGGTAGCTCCACCTAACACCTGAATGCCTTGTACTGGGAAATTCATCCAGCGTTGGTAATCGTTATTTGCAATATTATTTGCCTTAACAAATACCGACAATCTATCAGTAACTCTATAACCTACATGTGCATTTGCATCAAAATAGCTATCTAAAGTTACAGTTACAGGACTTGATGGCACAAGTGTTCCTTCTTCATAAAACAGGTCTTTTCTTTCGCCTACAAAAAACAATCCTGCTCCAGCAAACCAGTTGTCGTCTATTTGATAATCTAAAAACAATGATCCTTTAATGTCTGGTAAGTTCCACGCTTCAGATTGTGTGTCAGTACTGTAATTAAAATATTCGGCTTTTATACCAAGGTTAAAGTTTCTATTTATATCAACATTTAATTCTCCTGCAACCGATAATGTGTTAACGTCGTCATACACGATACCATACGAGTTACCATATTGATAATCTTCGGTAGCTCCACCCAACACACTGTTTGACATAAACATCGCTTTGTTTCTATCAGCAAAATAACGTCCACTAATATTATAACTCATGCTATTAGATAATTTCCCTTTTAAACCTACTGAAGCATTGTATTGCTGGTCAGTTGGCGCAATAAACAATGTAGGCGATACAAAAGGGTTTTCGTTAGCAAAATCATAGTACGAGTTTTGTATCAAACCACCTTCAATTCCACCATAAGCAATAAGTATTTCATCAACCAATCGGTAGCTTGCTGTAATATTTGGATAAATGTAAAACTTGTTATCGCTAAACTCTGTATCATTAAGATATACCAAGTTAACACCTAAGTTTACGGTTAGGTCATCTTGCTTTAACTGATAGCTTGGAGCAATTCCAAAATTGATATTTCCATATTTTATAGCATCTTCGGTGTAGAAATTTCTATCAAACTCACCACCAATATAATCGATAGTTACTTCGGTTTTTATTTCTTCTCCTCTAATTGGAACTGTAAATTCAGAAGACGCAACAAACCTGTTTTCACCAGAATCCTGATCATCACCAAAACGTCTAAACCTTACTTTTAGGTTATCGATAATAGCATCTTCAAAGTTTAATTTACCTCCAAAATGAACATTGTAAAACGAATGCCCTTCGTTAATCATATCAGCTGTAGTTTCATCAAACAACGGTTGTGGCAATCCATACCAATTGTAAGTTTGAAGTCCAAAACCTGCATCAACAGTCCATGACATATCACGCAATTGCTTACTGAAATTGGCATTAAGATTGGTGTTTGAAAAATTGTCGTCTAACAACAAACCGTCAATACCATCTTGTGATGAATGATGGCTTAAGTAACCACCTACTCGCTCTGTTCTATTTAGTGCGTGGTTTAAATACACTTCACCTAAAATAGTAGTATAAGTTCCAAAGCCTAAAGACGCATAATTATCATATAGCTTTATAGATTTAGCTTTATCAACTGTTGCTGCTTTTCCTTTTGCAGGTGTAAATGTTGAAGCTACAGGAATAGAGAAAATATTGTACTTAACGTCCTTTTTTTGCGCAGTAGTTGAATCGTTTAAAGTTGGTGTTTCCTTAATTTTAAACGCATCTGAAATTGTTGGCGTATAAGGTTTCACAACATTTACCACATCTGTAGCGATAGTATCCGTTTCACGTTCTTGTGAAAACCCATTACTTACAACTACTAGAAATGCTAAAGTGATTATATATTTTATTTGATTTTGCATAGGAATTGTTTTAATTGAAATCAACAAGGATTTTAATTTTCAGATTGAATTGATGAATTGGTTTTAGCTTCTTCAGCTTTGATTCTATTAAGCTCGTCTTGCGCTTCACTAACTACATCATCAAACTCAGCAAAGTTTTTAATAACACTTTCTAAAATGTATGTAGCTTGAAATGCATCTTTAAGTGCATAAAAGTTTTTTGCCATTATAACCAAGCCTTTTGCACTATAATATTTGTAGCTAGAATAGTCTTTTGCTAGTTTTTGAACCGTTGTATTAGACGACTGATAGTTGCCTTCTTTGTGTTTAAAGTAGGCATTGTAATACAATGCTTCGGCAGCTAATGCTCCTGTAGCTATGCTTTCAACTTTTGCATAAGCCAATTTTGCTTTAGCCTCATCTCCTGTTTTAATTGCAGAACGCGCAATGATAATTTGAGCGTCACTTTTTACTTTATTATCAATTTTAGAATTTTCTAAAACTCTTTCAGCATAAGCAACCGCTTCCTGATAGTTTTCTAATTGATAGTACGCGTTCATAAGGTTTGATTGCGCATAGGTAATGTTTTGAGGATAATCGGCTTCGGTTTCTAAACGCTTTAATAACGGAACTGCTTTATTCCAATTAGAAGTGTTTAAATAGGTTTCAGATAACTTCACAATAGCTTGTTCGGTATATTCGCCTCTTGGTTTAGTAACTACATACTCATAATGTGGACGCGCATTTTCAGGCAAATCCTGTTTAGTATATAATTCAGCTAAATAAAAATGAGATTTAAGTGCATGCATTCCGTTAGGGAATTCATTCAAATAATTATTGAACTGTTTTACCGCTTTTTGCACGTTGTTGTCAAGGTATTGCTTTTCAGCAGCCAAATAGGTAGTGTTATCTAATTCGGCATCAGTAACATCAATATAATCAAGTGTTTTTACCCAAGACGCATACTCATCTACGCGACCTAAATCGATATAAATTAAACGTGCAGTGGACACTGCTTGTACTGCTTCTTCAGAATTTGGATAGTCTCTTGCTACTTGTTTAAACTTAGCCAAAGCACGCTCGTTGTCATTTTCATTGTAATACGACAACCCTTGACGCAACAAGGATTTTGAGATAAATACCGAATTTTTATACTCAGCATTTAACCTGTCATACATTTGCATTGCTTTGCTAGTGTTGTTTGCTTTTACGTATGAATTTGCAAGCTCGTACATAGCGTCATCTCTTAAAGACGATTTTGGATACCCATTGATAAAGGCTTCTAACTCTTCAATTTTCTTTGAAGCTTGCCCAACATAACCATAACTCATTGCTTTTTGAAAATATGGGTAGTCCGATTCGATCTCGTTAATTTCGATAGCCTTATTGTAAGAACTAATTGCATTGTTATAATCGGTTGATACAAAATAGCCATCACCAAGCCTTAAGTAAGCATCGTTTACTCTTAGTTTATCATCGCTATTGGTATTGATAAATTTTTGAAAATGCTCACTAGCTTTACTGTAGTTTTTAAGTTTGAAATAGGTATACGCAAGATTATAGTCGATGTTTTCAATTTCAGGTGTTGTAGCAGATTCTGCACTTTGCTGAAACTGTTTTAAGCCAACTAAAGCATCGTTATAGTTAGTTAAATGATAATCTGTTTCTGCTTTCCAAAATGTAGCTCGCACAGTAAATTTTGGGTCTTTAGCCTCGTCAATCGACTTTTCAAATAGTGTTCGAGCTTCGTTATAATTTATAGTGTTATACACTTCAATTCCTCTATAAAATGCTACTTTTTGATAAGCGACTCTGTTTTCAAAACTTCGCTTGCCTTCTAATAGTTTTAGAGCTTCTTCGTAATTTTTTGAAGTAATGTATGAGTCAATCAACAAGGTTTCAATTTCCTCTTTGTAACCTGTATCAGGATATTTATCGAGATAACCCGTTAAAACTTGTGGAACCGACTGATAAGGGTTTCCTATTTCATAACTTATTTTGGCATAGTTTAACCAAGCATCTTCCTGAATTTTTAAATCAAAATCCATTTGAGAGGCATTTCTAAACGCATTTAAAGCTTCTTGTTTTTTGTCTAAGTTAATGTAGCTTTCTCCTAAATGGTAATAGGCGTTTTGAGCAACACTGTTGTTGCCTCCTATGATTTTATTGAATTCTGAAATGGCTTTTTCAAAATCGTTTTGCTTGTAATAAGCATATCCTAGTTGGTAGTAATCTGTATTATTCCATTTTCCGCGTTTGCCTTTATAGGCTTGTAGATAAGGAATTGCTTCAGTGTACTGTTCTAAATTAAAATAACTTTCACCTATAATTTTTGAAAGTTCAGACACTTCATTGTCGTCACTATTTGGTAGTTGTTCTTTAGCAAGTGAAATGGCTTTTTCAAAATTTCCTAGTTTGAAATTCAAATCGGCTTGGTAATACGATAGTTTCTCTTTGTATTTTTCTTCATCACTTACTTGGTCAAAATACTCGTTAGCAGTATCATAATCATCACCTTCGTAAGCCATAAACCCAATATAATACTTAGCTTGTGAGCCATATTCTTTCGAATTTACAACTCTGTTTAAATATTTTTGGGCTGAAGTTTCGTTGTCTGTAGAGTATAAAGCATAACCGTAGTTAAAGTTAAATCGGTCTCTTTCAGAACGCGCTATACTGTTTTCATCTACCTTTTCGTACCACTTTCTTGCATACGCATATTTTGCATTATCGAAATAATAATCTGCTACATCCAAGAATGCTGTATTTCGCTTTGTACTCGTTGGGTAAGTGTCTACAAAATCTTGAATTAAATCGTCGGCATTTTGCTGATTTAAACGTACTGCACAATTTGCTATATAATAGGCACAGTTAGACTCTACCTGCTCGTCTTGGGTTTCATCTTTAATTTGGTCAAACGCTGATTGTGCTGCTTGGTACTGCTTGTTATTATACAGCGTTAGGGCTTTTTGATACGCTACCAAATCGTTAGTATAGGTTGCCGATTGTTGCGCTTGTATGTATACGTTTAGCATTAGAAAACTTACTAATACTACTAATTTACTATTAGTCATTAAGTTCGTTGTTTTGTTGATGTTCAAAGATAAATCAATATCAAATTTATAACGCCAGAAATTATTTATAATTATAAAGAAGTTATTAAATACTAAAAAAAATATTTGGGAGTTTATAATTGCAGCCTTTTAAAAGTGTTATTAAAATAATACATTTACAGCACTTAAATAAAAACTACTCATAAATGTCTGAAACTATTTTACAATTAAAAGATGTCTCTATATACCAAGGAGACAGTATGGTGTTGAGCGATGTGAATTTTGAAATGGTTAAAGGTGATTTTGTTTATCTTATTGGTAAAACCGGAAGCGGAAAAAGTAGTTTTATGAAAACGCTTTATGGCGACTTGCACCTTACAAAAGGCGAAGGTTCTATTGTAGATTTTGACTTAAGAACACTTAAAGAGAAAGACATCCCTTTTTTAAGAAGAAAACTAGGTATTGTTTTTCAAGATTTTAAATTGTTACCTGATAGAACTGTAAACGGAAACCTAGAGTTTGTTTTAAAGGCTACAGGCTGGAAAGACAAAACCGAAATTAAAGAACGCATAGAAAAAGTGCTGGATAAAGTAGGCATGAAAACCAAAGGATTTAAGTTCCCTCATGAGCTTTCTGGTGGTGAACAACAACGTATTGCTATTGCTAGAGCACTTCTAAACGATCCTGAACTTATACTTGCCGACGAGCCAACAGGAAATCTTGATCCTCAAACCAGTATTGAGGTTATGGAGGTTTTGCAGGAGATTAACAAAAACGGAAATACTATTTTAATGGCTACTCACGATTACGCTTTATTGCTAAAATACCCTAGCAAAACTTTAAAGTGTGATGAGAATAAAGTATTTGAAGTAGTGCAAAGACGTGTATAACAGCCTAAAAAAAATCCTAAAACGTATTGTACCCAAAAGGTTCTTGTTTAAAAACGAGCTCGTTTTTAGGCGCTTTTATGGTTTGTTTTATCGCGGAAAACAATTTCAGTGTAATGTATGTTCCAACAACCTAAGCGCTTTTGTTAACTATAATGGCAGAGATTTAATTTGCCCGTTTTGTGGTAGTTTGTCAAGAAACAGAAGGCTATGGCACTTACTGGAAGCAAACAAAGCCATTAAAGGTAATGTGTTACATTTTTCGCCTTCAAGAAACATATACCGAAAATTAAAATCTAATCCTTCAATACATTATTACAGCTCTGATTTTGAGAACCAGTTTATTGCTGACTATAATTTTGATATTACCAACATTTCTTGCAAAGATCATACGTTTGACACTATAATTTGCTACCATATACTTGAACATATTATTGATGATAAAAAGGCGATGTCAGAAATTTATAGAGTTTTAAAGCCCAACGGAAAAGCTTTTATACAAACTCCTTTTAAAGAAGGTGCTATTTACGAAGACTATTCAATCACAACTGAAGAGGCAAGAAAAGAGCATTTTGGACAAGAAGATCATGTTAGAGTATACTCAGTAAATGGATTAGTAAAAAGACTGGAAGATGTAGGTTTTAAAGTTGACATACTAACTTTTGAAAACTCTAGTGAATCAATAAGAAATGGCTTTAAACCTGAAACGGTTTTAATTGTTTCAAAATCCTAAAAACCAAGCCACTTAAACAATCGACCAAACCATCCAGATTTTTCTGCTTGAGTGCTTTCTGGCTGAAATTCAATTTCAAAAACACCAAAATTAGAAAGCGTTTTTTTAGCATATTCGTTATGCAACGGTTTTTCAAATTCAGTTAATTGCATTATAAATTCTACTTTAGAATTTAAAGGTAATATTCCTTCAGATAGTATTTTGTTTGGGTTTTCAACATCAACAATTTTATATTTTGTTCCTGTAGGAAAATTATAATCAGAAAAGTCAACAGTTACAATTTCTCCTTTTACATCCATTAGAGCTATGTGGAAAGAATTCTCATTGTATTCATTTTGAATCACATTTAAAACAACATCACTACTAAACTGTTTTATATTGCTCCATTGGCTATTACTATCTTGTTTAAAACTAGACTTCCAATCATCAAAGGTGTAATCTCTATGATTAATAATTCTAAAATTTCTACTGTTCTTTGAAAAATAATTATTGTTATTAAATGTCCAACCAGAAATATTAGACAATATTGATTTGTCTAAGTGAACATACCCAGCATACACTAAATTGTTTTCAAAAACTGTGTTTTCTGCATTATCAAATCGCAAGGAATTGTTTCCTCCAATAATAACATTTCCTTTTACCTCAACATTTTTTAATGGCGCTTTTGAATTAACTCCTAACGTAAGTGAAGCCGCATCTCCTTTAGCTGTATTGGAGATATCTGCATTGTGATAGAACACATTATCCAATACTTTAATATTAGTAGCTCTATTGATTCCGTTTTTATCATCAGTAGCTACAATAAGGTTGTTTTTATAATGATTTCCTGGACTACCATTATTAAAAACCACATTATCTTTTATGAGTATATTTTTCACATAAGCTGCATCAGCATTTGTAGATGCAGACCAAGCTTCAATACCCATATAGTAGTTATTGAAAATGATGTTATTTTCTATCTTTCTTGATTTCTCACTTATATTTTGAACATAAATACCTGCTCCACTTCCTCTTGCATTGGAGAAAAAACCGTTATTGTAAATTTTACAACCATATATAACTGAACCACCTGTAAACTTCCATGAACCAAAACCAGAACCTGGATTATTATAAATCTTTAGGTTAATAAACTTATTATCATATCCTGAGGTATGATTAATACCATCAACTTTTAAAAAACCTGATTCTTTAACATGTCTGGGGAAATTGCCTAAAAACGTTACTTCAAAGTCTTTAAAAGTAACATTTGCTCCTCTTACTTCTAAAACCTGCTTTTTATTTGACAAGACGTTTCCGTTTAAGACAACCTTTTCATTTTTGTATGGCACTACAGTTATATACTTACCCTCTACCGTACTTGAAATATTGCTAATAAAACGACCGTTATACACTCCTTTATGTAACCAAATGGTATCACCTCCATTAACCACGTTAGAACTTTGGTTTAAAGCTGTTTGTAAATCCCATGGATTTTGAATACTTCCATCACCATTTTTGGTTATTGAAACATTTGGAAACACATGAAACTCTTGTTGTGCCATAGTTGTTTGACACAACAGCAATGCATATAAAGTTAGTAGAAGCTGTTTCATAAACTCTAAATTACAATTACTGTACCAATTAATAATTAACTAACTTTAAATAATGTATTTTTGAAACATAATTTCTAGTATGCTTTCAGTATTAATTCCTGTTTACAATTGCTCCATCACAGCACTCATAAAAGATTTGCACCAGCAACTCATGAGCAGTAATATTGAATTTGAGATTATTTGTTTGGACGATGCTTCAAACAATACTATTACTAAAAAAAACTCTACTGTAAACAACTATAAAAACGTTTCCTACAACCTATCAAAAGCAAACAATGGCCGAGTGAAAACAAGACAATTACTTTCAGAAAAAGCATCATACAATTGGCTTTTGTTTTTAGATGCAGATGTTTTGCCTAAAAGCAAAAATTTTATTTCTAATTATTTAAAGCACATTAATGATAATTATGATGTTATCTATGGAGGGTTTACTTATCACACCTCTAAACAAGATAAGACTTACATGCTACGCTGGAAATATGGTAAATCCAAAGAAGAGATAGATGCTGTAAAAAGAAACGCCAAACCATACAAAGTTGTTATTTCAGGAAATTTTTTGATTAAAAAAGAGACCTACCAACATATTGTTTCAAAAATAAATTATAAAGGTTATGGCTATGACAATTATTTTGGAGCTCTAATGAAAGAAAACAACATTAATGTATTACACATTAACAACGAAGTCTATCATTTAGGAATTGAAAAAAGCTCAACCTACTTAAACAAAGTTGAGCAATCTGTTGACAACTTACTTAACCTTCAGAACACTCAAAAAATAGTAGTTTCTGATAATGATTTACTAAGGTTATTTAACTTCACAAAATCTTTAAAGCTTAATTATTTTCTTTCTTTTTTACACTCAACACTCAACTCACGCATTAAGAAAAACCTTTTGGGAAACAACCCTTTAGTCTTTTTACTACAGTTATATAAATTAACATACTTTTGTTATAAAGACTTGAAAAAATGACATCTTATTTTTCAATAGTAATACCACTTTACAATAAGGAAAAGCACATTGCGCAAACCTTAAAAAGTGTAATTAATCAATCGTATAACAACTTTGAAGTTGTTGTAGTGAATGATGGCTCTACTGATAAAAGTTTAGAACAGGTAATCAAAATAAATGATGATAGAATTACGGTTTATAGTATTGAAAACAGAGGTGTTTCGTATGCTAGAAATTATGGAATTAAGCGTGCAAAATCTAACCTTATAGTTTTACTTGATGCCGACGACCACTGGAAGAGTCATCATTTAGAGGATTTAAAATTACTCTATGAAAAATTCCCTGATTGTGGTCTTTACGCTAAAGCATACACAAAACGTAAAAACGGAATTAATCTAAAATCAATATATAAAAACATACCTCAAGAAAACAACTGGAAAGGTGTAGTTGACAATTATTTTAAAAGCAGTTTAGCCAATAGTATAGCTTGGACCTCTGCAGTTATGATTCCTAAAACAACTTTTGAAAAAGTGGGATATTTTAATGAGTCTCTTAACTCTGGTGAAGATACTGATTTATGGATAAGAATTGCTCTTAAGCTACCTGTTGCTTTTTACAACAAAGTGAGTGCAATACATTTATTAAATGCTCAAAATAAAATCACAAAAACTAAACTAAGCTCCAGAAAACACATTGATTTTTCTACCTATGACGAAGCTACTAAAAACAATATTGATTTAAAAAACTACATTAACCTGAATTGGGTTTCAATGGCTTTACAGTACAAAATTGAAGGCGAAAAAGCCCTTGAAAAAGATATAAAGTCACACATTGACTATAACAGTATTAGTAATCTCCAAAAACTTCTATTGGCATTACCTAAATGGATTGTTATTTTAATTTTAAAATGCAGAAATTTAATACAACGATTTATTGACCTAAGGATTTTTAGATAGTTTAAACGTATCGTAATCTCTTATATAATCAGCCTCATCAAACTCACCAGAAGACAAGACCAAACATACTGCTCCAGATGAAAAATTCTCAAGTTCTCTCCAAACTCCACTAGAAATCAAAAGTCCTTGATTAGGTTTATTAAGCATAACTCTGTGTTTATCTGTTCCATTATCTAAAATAACCTCAAAACTTCCACTCAAGGCCACTAAAAATTCTAATTGCTCTTTGTGAGAGTGTCCTCCTCTATATGCTCCGCTTGGCACATCATATAAATAATACACACGTTTTATCTCAAAAGGCACACAGTTTTTTTCAATAACTGAAAGGTTTCCTCTTGGGTCTTCTATTTTTGGAATGTCTATAAGCTTAATTATCATAAATTCTATCTATATCTCCAGATGCTTTTAGCTTTTTATATTGTTGTATGGCTTGCAGTCCTATTATAAATTTATGTGGAATTTCATTGAATTTAATATACTTATATATCCACATATACAAAGTATATTTCAACAACCAAAGGTAACTTAAATTACCTAGATAGCGTTGTCGCAATGCAGTTTTGGCAGCAAACGCATTATCACTTCCCATTAAAACTCCTGAACTTATGTTTGGATGCATTACAATAGTTACACCTTTATGTTGCATTTGTAAGCCTTTGTCAAAAGCATTTCTTAAAAACACATACTCTGTTTCACCTTTAAATGTTGAACCAACTCCAAAATGATGGTTAAAGAATATATTATTTTCTTTAAACGCATCTCTTTTAAACGTAATAACCCAAGTAAAAATCTTTTTTAAGGATTTTTTATTATGAATACCCTCAGGAAAATAATTTGTATATAAATTTCCATCTTCATTAATAGCCTCAAAAGAAATCATATCAGCATTAGGACACTCTTGATAAGCATTAATAATGGTTTGCTTTAAATTGGGCTCGTAAACAATATCATCATCTGCCATCAAACAAACGTCTGCAGTCGCATTCTTTATTGCTAAATTCCGACTTGCAGGAGAGCCTCTTTCTAAAGAATTAATGACTTTGACATTAGAAAACGACGACGATAACATTTTATCTTCGGTAGTTTGATTAACTATAATTATGTCAAAATCTTTGAGGTTATTTTTAGAAAACATTGGCTTTAGGAAATCGAGATTTTCCCTAAACATCGTTGAGATTAAAATTTGCAAAGTCATCGATTGTGTTTAAATAGCCTCTATGTAAAGGTATTTCTTATTTTTGCCTTAAAAGTAGTGTTTTTTATGCGAATATTGTTGATTGGTGAATACAGTAGACTTCACAATTCTTTAAAAGAAGGTTTAACTGCTTTGGGGCATGAAGTATTACTAGTTGGTAATGGTGACGGATTTAAAAACTACCCTGTTGACATTAGGTTAGACCACTCGTTTCATAGTAAATTCCTTAAAAAATTTAAAGTTGCTTTCTATAAGCTCACCTCTATTGATATTGGTTCTTGGGAAATATACCTTAAAACACTTTTAATCAATAAAAAACTAAAGGGTTTTGATGTGGTTCAACTTATTAATGAATCGTCAATTAAAGCATCTCCCAAACTAGAAATCAAATTTTTAAAGCGCATTTTAAAGCAAAACAAAAAACTCTTCTTATTGTCTTGCGGTATTGACTATCAATGTATGAAATACATGATGGAAGGAAAATTTGAATACAGTATTATGAGTCCTTATTTAGAAGACAAATCGCTTTTTGAGCTTTATAAATTTCAGTTACAATATCTTAACGAAGACTACACAAAACTTCACAATTTTATTTACAACAATAGTAACGGAGTAATTGCAACTGATATGGATTACCACATTCCATTATTGGGCAACAAACATTATTTAGGGTTAATACCAAACCCTATTAATATTGAAAAAATAAAATATACTCCTTTAAAGGTTGATGATAAGATTAAAATATTTCATGGTGTAAACACAAAAGCTGTTGTTAAAAAAGGGAATCAATATTTTTCTGACGCCTTAAAAATCATTGAGAAAAAATATGGTGATAAGGTTGAAATAAAAACCACTTATAGTATTCCTTACAATGAATATATTAAGCTTTATGACGAATGCCATATATTACTAGATCAAGTTTATGGTTATGACCAAGGCTACAATGCCCTTGAAGCCATGGCAAAAGGAAAGGTTGTACTTACTGGAGCCGAAAAAGAGTTTGAGAAGTTTTATGACCTAAAACACCAAGTAGCTGTTAATGTTAAACCTGATGTTAATCAAATTGTTAACGCTTTATCTGACCTTATTGAAAACCCTGAAAAAATTCTTAACATAAGTAAGAGTGCAAGAACTTTTATTGAAGACTGCCATGACTATAAAAAAATAGCAAAGAAGTATTCTAATGTATGGAGTAATAATTAAAAAATATACTTAGAAATTAAGTGTCTTTCCATTCGTTCCATTTCTCCTTCCCAATCACGTGAAATGTTTTCTTTAAGAAGTTTAGCTGGAATACCTCCTATAAGAACATTAGTTCCAAGGTGTGTATAATCCTTATTACACAATGTGTTTGAAGCAATTGTACAATGCTCTGCTGTAGAAGTTCCTTTCATTATAGAAGTTCGTCTACCTATATAATTAAATTCTCCAATCACTATTGGCTTAGTTTTTTCATATTTCTCACCAGTATTTAAATTAATCATTTGATGAAAATCGGTATCAATTATTTGACACTCTGAACCAAGTCTAGCATAGTCTTTTAGCATGATTTTATTAGCACATATTATCTTACCTTTTGAAGCTAAACTAGACATGTTTCCTAAATCCAGTACTGCATTTTCTCCTACAAAAACAAAATAATCTTTTCCAAACTGAGCATATCCCCTAAATATTATTCGACCCTTTAAGACTAACTCAGCAGTTCTTGATGAGCGACTAGCCAACTCATACGCTTGCCCAAACCCAATCATTCCTCTACTAACTGGATTTTCAATTGAAACCTCACCTTTTAAGTTTGAAAATTTAACACTACCATAGAAAAAAATAGGTAGTTTTTTTGCTTGATAAAACGGTAGCATTTTAAAATTAAAATACAAAGTCTTTAACCAATTAACTGTCAAGTAAAACTTAAACCTTAAATATCTTAGTTTAATAAAAAAATATATGCGTTTGAGGATTTTAATCATTGATCTTTATTAAACAATTGTCTAAAATTTACTTTTTTATCTAGTTTATAGATAGTAAATATAATAGAAACTAAAATCATTACAGACATAGTTACATATTTTAGCACAGTTGAGTGAATATTTGATAATAAAAAAGTAACTAAGCACATCAAAAGGCAAATTACTGCTACTTTAGAAAATCCATAGTTTATGTTTAGCTCATACATATTTTTAACAACAATAATCATCCCAATACAATGTATTATATAATATAGCAAATAAGATATTCCTAACCCCATTAATCCCCCAAAATAATAACCCAATATACCAACGAACAAAAAAATAGAATTAAACAACACAGCTGTTTTTATAAAAAGCTTCGAGTCTCCTTTAGCTAAAATCACATATCCTAAAGACCATGATATAGCTTGAAAAAAAGTTGCCATCATTCCCCAAGCTACCATATCTTCAATAACCAAAAACTCCTTTGAATATAAAACCTTTATAATAAATGGTGCTAAGGTTAAAAAGACAATTATAATAGGAGTTAAAATTAAAACTGCTACTGTGGCTTGTTGAAAAACAGTAATTTCCATTTTTTCCTGATTATTAACGGTAGCTGATAATCTAGGAAAATAATCAGTTCGCATTGCATTAAAAATAAGACCAACATAAGAATTGATAATAACAAAACCTGCTGTATAAAATCCAACTTCGTCCACACCTCCAAAATGACTTATAAAAACTTGTAAAGCATAAAGTGTTACTAATGTTATTAATCCTCTTAGGCTTAACATAAAACCTAAGTTTAGCATTTGCTTACCTTCCTTAAACGCTTGCGAATTAGTAATTTTCTTCTTCTCTATTTTTATTTTATTTGAAAAAAACCAACTAAACAACAATCCACAAACTGAGGTTACAATAATTGTGGATACTATTGCATCAACCCTAAAAAAGTAATAAAGTGGTAATGCTATTAATAATCCTAAAAAGTTACCATATACATTAGCCTTTGCTAAATACTTGAGCTTCCTCAAACCTTGTAGTATGGCTAACTGACCACTTGACAATTGTTTAAAAAGCAAAGAGACTGAAATCCAAACAAATGCTATAGTATACTCAAAATTTCCAAAGGCAATTTTACTTAACAAAGGAGACAAAATTATCGTTACCAGCATTCCAAACAAACCTGTAACCCAAACAATTTTTTTTAATGAAGTAACTATTGTCGGTATCCTATCAGTATCTTCATGCTCATTAGCAATTGAAATTTCCCTTACCGCAGTAACATCAATACCTAGTTTGGTAAACTCTCCAATAACTTTTAATGAGTTTGTCAACAACCCAATAATACCAACACCTAAGGGACCCAACCAAACTGCAATGGCTTTAGACCTAATAACTGAAATAATTATACTAAAAACCTGAACACCTCCAAAGAGCGAAGTAGCCTTTAAAATTTGTCTGTATGACTGGTCTTTGTTAGCCATTTGTGTTCTTTAATCCAAAGACTTATCAGAATCCAACCCAAAGAGCGAACTTCCAAATATTAATAAAATAACACCATAATGCATTAAATAACTCACAAAATGCCCAATTACAGCTCCTTTAACACCAAAACTATCAATTAAATATACACTAGATAGGTAAAGTACTATCGCCAAAAACACCTCAATAATTATAAAGTGAGTGAACATTTTTTTAGCAATAAACTGATATGCTATAACTATAGATAACACCTTTACAAAATCACCTAACAATTGCCATAAAAACAAGTCTTCTACTGGTTCAAAATCTTTAGAAAAAACAATTTGCACAATAAATGGTCTTAATAGATAAATAAGTATAAGACCAATACCAAAAATTGGGATTACGGATTTGTACAAACTAAACACTTCATTTCTAAACTCTTTTTTGTTATCTATCTCATTAAATCTTGGAAGGATATATAACGACATCAACGAAGTCACAAACATTAAATAATAATCTGATATTCTATTAATTGCCTCCCAATAACCTGCTTCTTTTATTCCTATAGAGTCAGTGATATAATTTCTAATCATAATAGAAATTAATGGTAATGCTACTGCTGAAACTAATGCCATAAGAGCAAAAGGACCTAGTTTTTTTAATATATCAATACTAACATTTGATATTTTAACCGAAGACACCAAACTACGTTGATTTATAAACCCAACAACAGTAATTAAAAAAATTAAAGAAGGTGCAATAACTGCCGAGACCAATGCTCCATCAATATTGTTTTGATAAATTAGTAACAAGGTTACAAGTAACCCTAGAACTTGCCCAATTATATTTATAATCAACAGGATTTTATATTTGGCAAACCCATTCATTATTGAAAAGCTAAACATATTCAATGAATAAAATGGTAATGCTAGTGCCAATATTTTTATTACATAGGCATAATTATAATTGTCTGAAAATAAAAAGTTATTTACGGTTTCTGCATTGTAGTAGCACAAGAAACACAATAGTATGGTGACTGTAAATCCAAGATAAAATGAAGTTGATAACACTTTACTCAGTTTTACTGCATCTTGTTTAAACTCTGCTATTGATTTTACCACTCCATTATAAAACCCTAAAATTGCGAGTGACTGAATTGCACTTAAGAAGTTTCTTAAATTACCTATTAAAGCCATCCCTTCAACTCCAATAAAAACAGCAATAGCTTTGGATGTAAATAATCCTGCTAAAATTTTTGTGATTATAGTTGCTGAATTTAGATGAGCAACTTTAACCAACACATTGGTGTTTATATAATCGAATAACTTTTTCAATTAATAGGCATTTAATGTTTCAATAACTTTTTTAACTTCTGCATCTGTTATGACTGGACTCATTGGAATACTTACAACAGTATTATGAATACTTTCAGTAATTGGTAAATTTAACTCACTGTACTTCTTAAACGCATTTTGTTTATGAGGCGCAATAGGATAATGAATAAGCCAACCTACACCATTATTAGTTAAATATTCAGTAAACTTTTTGCGTTCATTTACTTGAACTACAAACGCATGAAATATATGATTTTTAGTAGTATCATAAAAAGGCAAGATAATCTTCTCATTTTTAATTTCATTAAGATATTGCGTAGCTACCTCTTGTCTTCTTTTATTTTCATTATCTAACCCTTTTAATTTAATACTTAAAAAGGCTGCTTGTAATTCATCTAGCCTACTATTACAACCTATAATTTCGTTTTTGTATTTTTCTTTACTACCGTAATTTCTTAAAAGTCTGATGCAATTAGCGATGTCTTCATTATTGGTTGTTACTGCACCAGCATCGCCCAAAGCTCCTAAATTTTTACTTGGATAGAAGCTAAAAGCAGCAGCATCTGAAAGATTTCCTGCTTTAATTCCTAAATTATTTTCAGCTCCATGAGCTTGAGCTGCATCTTCTACAACGAGTAAACCATGTGTTTTAGCTATAGCATTTATCTTTTCCATATCAGCCAATTGTCCATACAAATGCACTGGCATAATGGCTTTTGTATTAACTGATATGTGTTTTTCTATTTCTGAAGGAGAAATATTAAAAGTTTTAGCGTCTGGCTCAACAAAAACAGGCTTTAGTCCTGCTTCAATTACTGAGAGTATTGATGCGATATAAGTGTTTGCAGGTACAAGAACTTCATCTCCTAATTTCAATTTGCCTAAATGAATAAAAGACTTAAATATAAGTACTAAAGCATCTAATCCATTTCCTGTCCCTATACAATAATTTGTACCGCAATATGCAGCATAGTTTTGTTCAAATAAGTCAACTTCTTTTCCTAAAATATATCTACCAGTATCAAAAAAAGTATCTATATAGCTTTTAAAACTAGACTCGTATTTTTTATTTATACTTTTTAAATCTAAAAAAGGAATCATAATTCAATCTTTAAAATAGGCTGCTCAAAAACCGTACAACCTAACTCTTCTTTTTGTTTTAATAACCCAGGATTGTAGCCTAAATCATAATTAGGATCTGCAACTGTTCCCATAGAAAAGAAATGCTTTCCCATTTCCTTGTAATGATTAATTAAATATAAAAATAAATAATCCAATGCTCTGGTCTTTTCTCCTATTGCTGTAGTAGCTCCATATTGGGATTTCACTACATTTTCATTTTCAAAAATGGTTATACCAGCTAAAATCTCATCATCTAAATAAATATCAAACTGTTTTATGTGATTTGGAAACCTTTTATTGAGCATTGATATTTCAACTAATGTATGAACAGGTTTAGCGTTATGCTTTTCTTGAAGTCGTGGAACTAAAACCTGTTCCCAAAATGATTTAAAACTATTAGATTGCTTAATTCTAAAATTGTGTTTATTGTTTCTGTACTTTTTTTGCTTGCTTTTATGTATCCTCAAAGGCACATTATAATCAACTGCTAACACCATATTACTAGACTCAAACTCATAGTTTTCATCAATCATGATTTTACTTATATCAATTGGAAAATTATTGAAATAAAAATTTGGAATTGTTTTCACCACAAAATTCTTTATTCCATTGGCTTTTAAATATAAATGTAATTCTTTAAACATGTCAGTAATGTTTTCAGAAAAAATGGTGGAACCTAAAACCAAGCCTCCATAAGTAAGTCCTTGATGGGAATAGACATTATCATCAACCTTATTTGCTGGTAAAACCGCAATAACTTTATCACTTTTAAACATTAATAGTGAGTAATCCTCAAACCTATCTTGATGATACTCCATAAAATCTCTATGAAATAAAAAAGTAGCATTCTTTGAATGCTTAACAAAAGCATCCCAAACAAGTTTATATTCTGGTTGGTATTTAACTACTTTGTAAGTGCTCAATGTGTAAGATTAATCTCTAATAATGTCATTATCATCTGGCTACCAAAATACAATAATTTTTAGTCTTCAAGTTACATTTATACTCAATTATTCTATATTTATACTCTAAAATCAAGACCTTGATAGTAAAAATCAAAAAAAGTGAAAACAAGCTACTTCTAATAGTTTATTTAGTTGTTTTCTTATATCTGATTTTTCAACCTGCTATATATTCTCCTGATACTCGCAGCTATCTAGAAGCAATGCCATACAGACATCTTGGATATGTAATTTTTATTAAATGTTTTGATTTGTTTTTTAGTGGTAAAGTTTTCGATGTTTTAGTTATTGCTTTTCAAGCTATTTTTGGGCTTTTGGCAACATTTGTTTTTTACACCAAGATTTCAAAACTGATTACGTTTAACTTAATCACTAAAATAGGATTATTTATTTTTCTATTATTTCCTTTTTTTCCTCCATTAGAAGTTGCTAACAATATTTGCCCCGAAGGGTTAAGCTACCCCTTATACCTACTTTTTGTAGCTTTTGGGATAGATTTTTTCTTTACAAACACAAAGTCCTTTAAGTATTTCATTGTAGTATTTTTATTATTGGCCTTAACCAGAGGGCAATTTATTATTGCTATAGTCCCTATTGCTTTTATGTATATTTTGAAACATAAAAAAATACTATTTAAAAAACCACATTTAAATAGATTTATAGTTTTACTACTATTGCCTATAGTAGTCCTTTTAGCTGATAAAAGCTACCACAAATTAAAAGATGATATCTTTATGTCCACTCCTTTTAGTTTTGTAAATATATCTACAGCTGCATTTTATGTATCTAAAAAAAGTGACTCCAACCAACTTACTGGAAATGACAAAAAGGTATTTGATATTTGCTACAACAAACTAGATAAGCAAAAGCTTTTATTAACTAACCAAAAAGAAGGTTCTTACAAAGATTACTACAGTTTTTTTCATAATCATATTCCAAATATTTGTAATAGAACAGTACATTATTATGGTAGAGCTTTTTTTTTGAAAGACGAACTATCTAACTCAACCCATTTAGAAATAGCTCAAGCACATTTATCTATAGAAAATACATTACGAAATATTTCATTTTCACTAATTAATCAAAATTTCAACAAATGGCTTAACTTGTTTTTTGCCAATTTAATTCATGCGTTCAATGGCATAGTCATACTTATTATTATTGTTACTGTATTTTTATTAAGCCTAATAAAATTATTTACAAGCAATAACAACAATTATTATTTGCTATTTATGTTGTCTGCATTAATACTATCAAACACACTTTTAGTTTGCATAGCAAGCCATTCAATTATTAGGTATTTATTCTATAATTACGCTTTGTATTTTTTAATATTTATTATTGTATTTAAACAAATTAAACATGGAATCAAACATTGAATTATCTATAGTAATGCCATGTTTAAATGAAGCAGAAACTTTAGAAGTTTGTATCACTAAAGCACAATCATTCATACAAAAACATAATATTAACGGAGAAATTATAATTGCCGATAATGGCAGTACTGATGGTTCTACTACAATTGCTCAAAATCTTAATGCTAATGTTGTTCATGTAACAAACAAAGGTTATGGAAGCGCTTTAAAAGGAGGTATTGATGCCGCTAAAGGAAAATATATTATTATGGCTGATGCTGATGACAGCTATGACTTTGAAGCTTTATATCTTTTTATACTAAAACTTAGAGAAGGTTATGATTTAGTTATGGGTAACCGATTTAAAGGTGGTATTAAAAAAAACGCGATGCCTTTTCTTCATAAATACTTAGGCAATCCTGTACTGTCGTTTATAGGTCGTTTATTCTTTAATATTAAAATTGGTGATTTTCACTGTGGGTTAAGAGGTTTTTCAAAAGAAGCTTATTTGAAGATGAATTTGAAAACAACAGGAATGGAGTTTGCCTCTGAAATGATTGTAAAATCAAAGCTTAATAACTTATCGATTACAGAAGTCCCAACAATTTTACATAAAGACGGTAGATCTAGACCTCCTCACTTAAACACTTGGAGAGACGGTTGGAGGCATCTTAGGTTTTTAATGCTTTATGCTCCTAACTGGCTTTTCTTATACCCAAGTATTTTATTAATGCTCTTAGGGTTTACAACATCTACATTGCTCGTTATAAAACCTGTTCACATCTACAATATTAGTTTTGACGTACACACACTACTATACACTGCAAGTATCTTTTTAATTGGATTTCAATTTTTTGTGTTTTATGCTCTCACCAAGATTTTTGCTGTTGAAAATGGGCTTTTACCTAAAAGTAATCGTTACAACAAACTGTTTAAATATCTTAATTTAGAATCTGGTTTAATCGTTGGGAGCCTGTTGTTACTATTAGGATTTGGTTTAAGTGTCTACGGAACTACAGTTTGGAAGAATTTGAACTTTGGAAATCTAAATCCGTCTGACACATTGCGTATTGTAATTCCTGCTGCATTTACAATATTACTAGGAATACAAATTATTTTATTTAGTCTGTTTTTTAGCATTTTAAGTCTAAAAAGTCAAACTCAAAAAAACGAGTCAGTTTAATTTTTCAAAAACAAATAAGTTGTTTAAGCCTAACTGAAATTTTTTATGCTTCACCAACTTAAAGCTTTGTTTATCAAGCAAATCAAACACTTCTTTAATTTCAAAACCATAATGTTCGTCTAGAGACATACCATCAATTAATCTTAGCTTAGATAACACAACAAGTATATGATCAACCAATGGAGATGGAACTGTAATTATTACTCGTCCTTTAGATTTTAAAAACTTATCAAATTGACTATTAAATTGCTTTTGTTCTTCTCTTGGAATATGCTCTAACACTGCTAACATCACAATACAGTCAAATGTTTCATTATCAGAAATAGCTTCAGGGAATTTTCCTGACAAAAGTGTATGAATTCCTTTTTTAGAGTCGTTTTTCAACAAAGGATCCAAACCTACACTAGCTTGAATATTTTTCTTCGCTAGTTTCTCAAACAAATACCCATCAAAACATCCAATATCCAATATCTTGTCGTTAACTCTAACATATCGACTAGCTACATTTATTCTATAATCTCTTAAAAACCTATCAAGAAATTTCATTTATAATCTTTAAAAGTAATTGCTCAATTTAATTGTAATAATTTGAACAAACTATTATTTACTACTATTAAATAAAAAAAGGAACTCTTTTATAGAATTCTTTTTTTTTAAAATATATCAGTAATTATTAAATACTCTTGCTTCTCTTACGCTCAACTTCAGTCAATAAAATTTTACGTAAACGTAAGTGATTTGGTGTTACTTCTACGTATTCGTCTTTTTGGATATATTCCAAAGCTTCTTCTAACGAAAACTTAATAGCAGGAACAATTTTAGCTTTATCATCGGCTCCAGAACTACGTACGTTACTTAGTTTTTTAGTTTTTGTAACGTTAACAACCATATCATCTCCTCTAGAGTTTTCTCCAATAACTTGACCTTCATAGATATCTTCTCCTGGATCAATAAAAAACTTACCTCTTTCTTGTAATTTATCAATAGAATAAGGAATTGCTGTACCTTTTTCCATAGACACTAAACTTCCGTTTTGACGCTCAGGAATACCTCCTTTTATCGGTTGATATTCTTTAAAACGATGTGCCATTATAGCTTCTCCAGCAGTAGCAGTTAATAATTGGTTACGTAAACCAATAATACCACGAGAAGGCACAATAAACTCACATACCATACGCTCACCTTTAGCTTCCATGCTTAGCATTTCACCTTTTCGCATGGTCACCATTTCTATAGCTTTCCCTGAAACCTCTTCTGGTAAATCAATAGTCATTTCTTCAACTGGCTCACATTTTACACCATCAATTTCTTTGATGATTACTTGTGGCTGACCAATTTGAAGCTCATAACCTTCACGACGCATCGTTTCGATTAATACTGAAAGATGCAATACACCTCTACCAAAAACCATAAATTTATCTGCACTATCAGTTTCTTCAACTCTCAATGCAAGGTTTTTTTCAAGCTCTTTGGTTAAACGTTCTTTAATATGACGAGAGGTTACAAACTTTCCGTCTTTACCAAAAAATGGTGAATCGTTAATTGTAAATAACATGCTCATTGTTGGCTCATCAATAGCTATGGTTTTTAAACCTTCAGGGTTTTCAAAATCAGCAACAGTGTCTCCAATATCAAATCCTTCTAAACCAACTAATGCACAAATATCTCCTGCCTCTACAGCATCTACCTTTTTACGTCCTAATCCTTCAAAAACATGAAGTTCTTTTACTTTAGATTTTACAACTGAACCATCTCTTTTTACTAATGAGATATTTTGTCCAGCTTTAAGCTCTCCTCTTGTTAAACGACCAATAGCAATTCTTCCTGTAAACGATGAAAAGTCTAGAGACGTTATTAGCATTTGAGTAGTTCCTTCTTCAATTTTAGGAGAAGGTATATGCTCAATTACCATGTCTAACAATGGTTCGATATTTTCGGTTTGTTTTTTCCAGTCTTCACTCATCCAGTTGTTCTTAGCAGAACCATAAACTGTTGGGAAATCTAACTGCCACTCTTCAGCACCTAATTCAAACATTAAATCAAATACTTTTTCATGAACCTCATCTGGTGTACAATTTTCTTTATCAACTTTATTTACAACCACACATGGTTTTAAACCTAAGTCAATAGCTTTTTGAAGTACAAAACGTGTTTGTGGCATAGGACCTTCAAAAGCATCTACAAGCAATAACACACCATCAGCCATATTAAGCACACGCTCTACTTCTCCACCAAAATCGGCGTGACCAGGAGTATCAATAATATTTATTTTGGTATCCTTATAAGTTACCGAAACGTTTTTTGAAGTAATTGTAATACCTCTTTCACGTTCTAAATCATTGTTATCAAGAATTAAATCTCCTGTATTTTCGTTTTCACGAAATAACTGACAATGGTACATAATTTTGTCAACCAAAGTAGTTTTTCCGTGGTCAACGTGAGCAATGATTGCAATGTTTTTAATACTAGCCATAATGACGTCTTATTTTAAGCGTGCAAATGTACGCTAAAATCTTTTGTAAAATACATCTATACAGATAATTCTTTAATGTTAAAGAAAAAATAACCTTGAGTTGTAAAAACAGCCTCCTATGAAATTCAAAAAACTAATTTTCAGTAATTTAAAAACAAACCACACATTTTAACACTTAATGAGTCGTTAGTTAATTAAATGTTATAGTCCATCTTCGCCATAATTTCTGTTCGTATATTACGTTAAAGATTATGATTAATAGTAAATAGCCAATTTAACCAACTGTGCTATACATATTGGTGATTTTACATCTGAACCCTTAAATTAATACAGATGAAAATAATTAGCAAATATTCAAAATTTGTCCCTTACCTATACTTTCTAGCAATAATTGCCTACTGGTTTACTGTTGTAAACCGTAGTGAAGGTATAAGCGCATATCCTATTTTACTGTTTGGTATTCCATTTTTATGGCAAGTACTAAAACCAAACCGCAAACTCAATTTTACATTAGGAATTACCTTTGTATGCTTGTCGTCGTACATGATTTTAGCTTATCTATCAGATTTGTTTAACATTGTGTTGTTGTCATATACTACCAAAAAGTTTATTTTGTATGGTGGCTTTTTAGCAATTGCCAATTTTATAATGGCATTATGGATTATAAGAAATAGTTTAAAAAGAAGCTTTTAAATGATTATCTTTGCTGCTGAAATTTTCAAACAAAAAGCAGATGAATCTTAACGAAGTTCCTAAACTAAAACACACTAATTCTGATAACTTTTTCTTGCTTTGTGGCCCTTGTGCCATTGAAGGTGAAGATATGGCTTTACGTATTGCTGAAAAAGTGATTTCTATTACTGATAAACTTGAAATCCCTTATGTATTTAAAGGTAGTTTTAAAAAAGCTAACAGAAGTAGAATAGACAGTTTTACAGGAATTGGTGATGAAAAAGCTCTTAAGATTTTAAAGAAAGTATCTGAAACGTTTGATATTCCTACAATAACAGATATACATGAGGTTTCTGATGCTGTTATGGCTGCCGAATATGTTGATGTACTTCAAATCCCTGCTTTTTTGGTTCGTCAAACCGATTTAGTGGTTGCTGCAGCACAAACTGGCAAAGTGGTAAACTTAAAGAAAGGACAGTTTATGAGTCCTGAAGCCATGAAACACGCTGTACAAAAAGTTAAAGATTCTGGTAGCGACAAAGCTTGGATAACGGATAGAGGAACTATGTTTGGTTATCAAGATATGATTGTAGATTTCAGAGGAATTCCTACCATGAAGCAATACGCTCCTGTTGTTTTAGATGTTACCCACTCTCTTCAGCAACCAAATCAAAGTGTAGGTGTAACTGGTGGGCGACCAGATATGATTGAAACCATTGCTAGAGCTGGAGTTGTAAACAATGTAGACGGTTTGTTTATTGAAACGCATTTTGATCCTGCAAATGCAAAAAGTGATGGTGCTAACATGCTACATTTAGATAATCTAGAAAAATTGCTTACCAACTTAACTGCAATTAGAAAAACTGTAAACAGTCTTTAATTTTGGAACTTAAAATACGTCAAGCTACACTAGAAGATATACCAGAAATTACTTCTGTTTTCAGAGACACCATAAGAGCTATAAACTCTAAAGACTATTCTGAAAAACAAATACAAGTTTGGGCTTCTGGAGCAAATGATCTTGATAAGTGGGAAGACAGAATAAAAAACAACTACTTTATTGTTGCTGAAAATGAAGATCGCATTGTAGGCTTTGCTTATTTAAAAAACGGCAACTATTTTGACGGTTTGTTTGTTCATAAAGATTACCAACGTCAAGGTATAGCTATAAAGCTTATGCAAATTATTGAGTCTAAAGTCATCACCAATGGCTATGAGATAATTAAGTCTGATGTTAGCATTACTGCATTACCTTTTTTTGAAGACCAATATTATATTGTTGAGAAAAAACAAAAAAAGTCTTTTAAAGGACTCGTGTTTGAAAACTATATAGTTCATAAAGAACTATAGTTATTTCATAAATGACGAATTCTTAAAGGCTTCTACTTCTTTAAGGATACTAATAAAAATGTTGTCATCAATATCGTCAAGTTGTTTATAACGTAACGATTTAATCTTCTTTCGTTTTTCCGAAACTAAGCAATCTGCATGTTTTGTAATGTGGTTAGCATGCCAAAACCCAACATCAATATAATCTTTACTTTTATTAAGGTAACAAATTGGTCGTGTACCAATATAATAGCATGGAATTCTCCATTTATATTCCAAATGCGCCTCAGGAAATGTATGCTCTATTAATATTTGAATATGCATTAATATAGACTTAAAAGGCTCTTGCTGTTTATAAATATAGGCTTCTGCTGGTTTCACTTGGTTCTAGTTTCATTTCAAAATTAACAAAAATTTATATCCAAAAACTAAAATAAATTCATTTACTTTGCAATTCAAAGTACTTTTATATGGAGTCAAAAGATTATTTAAAAGACATAAGCGAGATTAAAAACTTGATGAACAAGTCGTCTCGTTTTATTTCACTTAGCGGTCTCTCAGGAATTCTTGCTGGTGTTTATGCGCTTGTTGGAGCTGCTATAGCATATTATATTGTATCAAATTCAGTAAGAGGTTACCTTATTCTTGATGGTACCATTTTTAATATCTGTTTTGCAATTCTGTTAGGCGTTGCATTTTTAAGTATTGCTACTGGTATTTATTTAACCACAAAAAAAGCCAAGAAAAACAATGAGAAAATATGGGATAGCTCATCAAAACGCTTATTGCTAAACTTTTTGGTTCCGTTAATTACAGGAGGTATTTATATACTCATTATTTTAAAACAAGAACGTTATGGTCATACTGCTGCCTTAATGCTTATTTTTTATGGATTAGCATTAATAAGTGCTTCAAAATACAGTATTGGAGATATTAGATATTTAGGATTTACCGAAATAATTTTAGGTTTAATTTGCGCATTAATGCCTAGTTACGGATTTTGGTTTTGGGTTTTAGGTTTTGGTGTAATGCATATTATTTATGGTACACTAATGCATTTTAAGTATGATAGAAAATGAAATTGAAACCGAAATACAAACTAAACCAAAAACATGATTGATGATTAAAAAATTATTATTCTGGTTTGTATTTATATCAATTGACTTAGCTCTTTATATTATTATTGGTTTAATTCTATTAAATTATGAAGATACTTGGGACTCTACAAAAGGTTATTATTGGAGTTTAGGAGGAATGACATTAATAGAGAAAGTAGCATATATTTCATATTATATTTTAATTGTTATAAACATTTTAATTATAATTTATTTAAGCTTTAAATTTTTTAAATATTTAAAAAAAAGATTCTTGCCTTAGCAAGAAAGTAATGAGCATAATTAACAACATAAATAAAGTTTTTGATCACCGAATTAGATTAGGCATCATGTCTATTTTAATGGTAAATGAATATGCCGATTTTAATACGCTTAAAGAGCTTTTGGGCGCAACCGATGGTAATCTTGCTAGCCATACAAAAGCATTGGAAGCTGCAGAGTATATTAAGGTTGAAAAGCAATTTATTGGACGAAAACCCAACACACGTTACTCTACCACAACACTTGGTAAAGCAGAATTTAAAAAGCATATTGAAGCTCTCGAAAAATTAATTAACAAACAATAAATATATTTTTTATCAATCTACTTTGAAATTCAAAGTACTTTAAATACAAACAACATGGAACATCAACAAAAACAACAGAACAAATTTGGACATTGGATTAAAACTTCAATCACTGCCAGAATGCTAATGGTTGGCTTCTTGGTAATTATATTACTTATTCCGTTAGCGTACATCAATAGTTTAATTACTGAACGCTCCATGCGACAACAAGATGTAGTTAATGAAATCAATGAAAAATGGGGAAATGAAGTACTCATTTATGGTCCTATTTTAAAACTCCCTTACAAGACCTATTCTGAAACAAAAACTTACAACGATAAGACCAAAACCTATCTTACCGAAACCACTACACATATTAACTATGCTTACATTTTTCCTGAGAGTTTAGATATCACTTCCAATGTAAATTCAAAAACCTTAAAAAGAGGCAACTTTGAATCTGCAGTTTACACAACTGATATGGATTTTAAAGGATTTTACACCAAACCGCAACTTCAACTTAAAGACATAAAAGACGAAGATATTATTTGGGACAAAGCCACAGTACTTATTAAAACTTCAAACTTAAAAGGTATTAAAAATGAAATGAATCTTAAACTTAATGATAGTAGTTACACGTTTGAAACCAACTTTAGCGATAATCCCAAAAACTATAGCGGCTATTTAGATGAGTTAGAATCTGGTTTCTTAAAAGAAAGCGACGTACCAAAAGATGCCAACATCAATTTCTATTTTAGTATTGCATATAATGGTAGTAAAAGCATAAAAGTTGTGCCTATAGGAAAAACCACTACAATGCACATGAGTTCCAATTGGGCAGATCCAAGTTTTACAGGTAACTATCTACCTGATGATGAAACAAAAGAAATTACAAAAGACGGTTTTAAAGCCAACTGGAAAGTTCTTCATATCAATAGAGCCTTTTCGCAACAGTACCTTAACAAAATACCTAACCTCAACAAGTTTGCGTTTGGGACCAAGTTTGTTGTAATGGTTGATGAATATCAAAAAAGTGAACGTTCAGCTAAATATGGCTTTTTGGTTATTGGTCTTACATTTTTAGTGTTTTTCCTGATACAAACTATGAGTAAGATAAATATTCATCCGTTTCAATATTTAATGATTGGTTTAGCACTAACTATGTTTTACACCTTATTGGTTTCCATTTCAGAACATAGCGACTTTTTAAAAGCCTATTTAGTGGCAGGAGTTTCGGTAGTTGCACTCATTACACTATACTCTAAATCAATATTGAAAACGTTTAAATTCCCACTGTTTATTGGCTTGTCTTTAACCGCTTTATACACGTTTATATATGTGATAATTCAGTTAGAAAACTATGCATTATTGGTTGGTAGCGTTGGCTTGTTTATAATACTTGCTATTGTAATGTTTGTATCTAGAAAAATTGATTGGAATAACGGTTAGTTTTATTAGTTGGTGATTGAATCCTCGCTCCTCTTTCAGTTTTTATTTTGAAATGAGCGAGGTTTCATTAAAAATCATAAAGATGAAAAACAACATTAATTTCACAGGAAAAATAGTTGCATTAGTAAGCTTTGTCATTGGAACTTGTTTACTATCCTTTTACTTATATTTTGGTAATTCATTTATTGACATTTTTACTGCTGCTGCAATAGTTTTTATTGAAGTTATTGTAAACATTGTAATACTAACCGCTATTATTGGTCAAACTTTACTGAATAAAACTGACAAAACAGATGCCCTAAAAACATGTGGGTTAATGCTGCTAAACATCCCTATTGCTATACTTTACTTTTATATGATGATAACTTTTCCTATACATAAAGTACTTCTATGACACTAAAATTTAACAAAACATACTTTGCGTTTTTCACCTTACTTCTAGTAGTTGAAATAGCTATTGCTATCTTTTTAAAAGAAGGTTTTATTCGTCACACTTTTGGCGATTATTTGGTGGTTATTTTAATGTATACATGTATTAAAAGTTTTAGCAACATAAAGCCACTTGCTGCTGCAGTTGGTGTATTACTTTTTGCTTTTAGTATTGAATTTTTGCAGCTCTTCAATTTGTTGGATGTCTTAAACTTAAGAGGCAGTCACCTTGCAAAACTCATACTTGGTAGTACGTTTCACATTAGTGATTTAATAGCCTACACTCTTGGAGTCTTAACCATTTTATGTATTGAACATTTAAAAACATCAAAATCATGAACACCATAAAAAGCTTACTATTCAACCGCTTCAAACTTATTCTAATACTTACAGCTTCGTTAGCGTTAAGCATTGTTTTGTTAATGATTCGAGCTAAAATAACGCATTCCTTCTTCTTCCTATTTTTAGTATGGAATCTCTTTTTGGCTATCATTCCGTATGGTATCACAACCTATTTAAGCAGTATTTCTAAACCTAAAAAACTTGTGTTCGTATTTTGGTTTTTAGTTTGGTTGCTCTTTTTACCAAACGCACCTTATATTGTTACCGATTTATTACACCTAAAAATTAGCTCCAACCCAATGCTGTGGCTAGACGTGTTACTAGTTACCTCATTTGCTTACAACGGTTTAATGCTTTTCTTTTTGTCTTTATCTGACATGGAAAAATTATTGCATCAGTATATCAACAAAAAGTACATTTCATCAATACTGTTATTACTTTTTGGTCTTACTGCATTTGGCATTTATCTTGGTAGATTTTTACGTTATAATTCCTGGGAAATCATACATCAACCTTCTGCAATATTTACTGATATTTTTGAAATCATTTTTAAACCCAATATTGAAGCTTGGGTATTTACAATAACCTTTGGTAGTTTTTTAGCGATTTCTTATTGGATGCTGAAAGTTTTAAAAGAAAAAGCAACCGTTATTTAACTATTCCAAACCATCAACATAATCCTGAAGGTATTTAAAACGCTCAGTCAATTGACCTTTTTCAGTAATTTTTGCACGTTGCAATACACCATCAGCATCGTTGTTGTAAAATGCAGGTATCACATGTTCTAAAAACATATCACCAAAACCTTCACTTGCATCTTTTGGCAACTCACAAGGTAAGTTATCAACTGCCATTACTGTTATTGCACCTTCGGCGTTATATGCCACTTCTTTTTCGGTTTGCGGATTATAACCATAAAACGGATCTGCAATAGTAGAAGGTCTAATGGTTGAAGCCACTGGTCCATCAATATCGCAAGACACATCTGCAACTAGGTTAATTCTAAACGCTTTATCTTTAGCATCTTCTCTAGTGAATAAAAATGGCGCATTGTTACCATAAAAATGTCCAGCAATAAAGTAATCGGTTTGCTTAGCATAAGGCATAAAATTACTTTCATATCCTGATGGATCGTTGTAAAACTCATATTTATCACCAACCTTACCATCTTTACGTTTATTATACTCCATAACATCAACCATACAATACACTGGCTCAGTAAACTCTGAAGTTAAATACAATGCATCACTAACTTGTTTAATACCCAAATGGTCTAAAATTTCTTTAGCACCATAAGCTACTTTACCTGTACCAGATAACAGTATTTTTATATTAGGAATTGTAATTTTATCCAACTCTGCTTTGACTTCATCTAAATCGGCAAGGGTTTCAACTTTTGGTAAATCAAATAAATTGTCTCTTAAGCCCAAAGCTCTAAAACCGTTGTAAGCACCTACCAAACCTGCATAACGTCCAAAACCAATTAAACGCGCATTATCTTCTCTAACAATAGTTTCATGGTCATAAAGCTCTATATTTTTTTCTAAAATAGCTTTAAGCAATTTTCTATTATAAGGTTGTTTTTTTATGGTATGCGAAAAGAAAAAGTATTTTTTATTAGGAATTAAAGCCTCAATAGGCACTTCCTTTACACCTATCATCACATCACAATCAGACACATCTTGAGACACATCAAATCCTTTTGAAGCATAATCCTTATCAGGAAAAACTCTAATATCTGAAGACTCTACCTTAAATTCTGATTTTGAAAACAAAGACTTTGCCTCAGCTAGTTTTTCTGGTGAAAATACAACACGTCTATCAGGTGGATTTTTACGTTCTTTAATGATTGCGAATTTCATATAAATAAGTATGTTATGATGATAACTGACAGTTTTGGTCAATTATAATATTGGTATAAAATTTGTACGAAAATAAGAGTAAAAGTAGGGTTATACAAACTTTTTAATAACTTTGCAAACTGTCTTTATTAAGACAATAAAGGGGTCGACTGGTTTTGACAGCGAGACTCATTAAACGGTAAGCACGTCGTGTAACGACCATGATACACGTAAAAGGCTAGGTCAACTTTTTAAACGGCGAGAATAACTACGCTTTAGCTGCTTAATCTGAATCATAGTAAGATCAGGCCTCGTCCTACAAGGTAGGAAAGCTAAATGTCTCCTGAAAGCCTTGGTTAATGGCGTTCTAATTAGAGGCATCGTAAAGATTAACTAAGATAGTGTAGCGCTTTGATGCACTTTCGAGATACAAAAGCTAAGTTGTAAGTAGGCTGTCTTTTGCCAGCTTACAATCGAAAAAACAATAACAGACTAAACGTGTAGAAAGCCCTTTGATAGCTTGTTTGGACGAGGGTTCGAGTCCCTCCGACTCCACAAAAAAACCGCTTATTTAAGCGGTTTTTATTATTATTTAAAATTATCTAATCCTGTTTTTAACCAATTGTAATATTCATCAACATTGGGAGTGTAACCCACAGGATCAATAAGATTTTCTTCATCATGACCCATCAATACATAAAAAGGCTGTGTATTGGTTTTATACTTTATGGTTTGGAACTCGCTCCATTTTTGCCCAATATATTTGAGTTTTTTACCAGGTCTTAATTGTGATTCTACGACTTCATCTTCAGGTAAAGGACGTTTATCATCAACATATAAGGATATAAGAACAATGTCATTTTTTAAAACATTTAGCACTTTATCTTTTACCCATACATTTTGCTCCATTTTGCGACAATTTACACAAGCCCAACCTGTAAAATCAATCATCACAGGTTTTCCTACTTTTTTTGCATAGGCTAAGCCTTTGTCATAATCATTGAATGCTAATATTTGATGTGGAGCCAATAAATGTGCACCTTCAGGCAAGTCGTTATGATCACTTGACATAGCTGCACCTCCAGTTTTAGAGTTACCAACTCCATAAGGTGACTCGCTATAATCTAATGGAGGCGGAAACGCACTTATTAAATTAAGTGGTGCTCCCCAAAGTCCTGGTATCATATAAATTGTAAACGACAATGTTACTAAACCTAGACAAAGTCTACCAACTGAAATATATTTTAAAGGTGAGTCATGTGGCAATTGAATTTTTCCGAACAGGTACAGTGAAAGCGTACCAAATACAGCTATCCAAATAGCTATAAACACTTCGCGTTCTAACAAATGTAGTTGTAATACCAAATCGGCTTGCGATAAAAATTTAAATGCTAAGGCTAACTCTAAGAATCCTAATACAACTTTTACAGTATTTAACCATCCTCCTGATTTTGGCAGAGAATTTAACCATCCTGGGAATGCAGCAAACAAAGCAAATGGTAATGCAATAGCTAATGAAAACCCTAACATCCCAATCACTGGAGCTAAACCTCCTTTAGAAGCTGCTTCAACCAATAATGTTCCTACAATTGGTCCTGTGCAAGAAAAAGACACAATTGCTAATGCTAAAGCCATAAAAAAGATACCTATTATACCTCCTTTATCTGCTTGTCTATCTACTTTATTTGCCCAAGAATTCGGTAACACAATTTCAAAAGCTCCTAAAAAGGATAGTGCAAATACAATTAGTAATAAAAAGAAAATAACGTTAAACCATACATTAGTTGCTAGCGCATTTAAAGCATCAGCTCCAAAAATAGCTGTGATAATAGTTCCTAAAAGCACATAGATTACAACTATAGACAATCCATAAATTACTGCATTTCTAATTCCTTTAGACTTTGATTTGCTTTGTTTAATAAAGAAACTTACCGTCATTGGTATCATAGGGAACACACAAGGTGTTAATAATGCAAGGAAACCTGATAAAAAAGCAACAATAAAAATTGTAAAAAGTCCTTTTTGCTCTTCATTTTCAGGTTTAGATGAAGTTTTAGAAATAGTGTTTTCTTGCTTTACTTCTTCTTTGTCTTTAGGTATTTCAAAAATATTTTGAACCGTTTCTTCTTTTCCACTATTACTAGAAACACTTTCTGAATTTGACAAGTTAAACTCTAAATCGACATAACTTGGCGGTAAACATCTGGCATCGTCGCACACCATAAACTCTACTTCTCCTTTTACGATAGAGAGTTCGTTATTTAACACTTTGACACGTTGCTTAAACTCTGCTTTGTTTTCAAAAAATTTAATTTTCATTTCAAACACAGGATCATCAACAGTGTGTCCTTCTTCTTCCTTAGTATTTTCTAACAACTGAAAACCATCTTCTGTATAAGTAAATGTTGTTGGTATTGGACCATCATCTGGTACATTTTGGGAGTATAAATGCCAACCTTTATCTATGGTGGCAATGGATACTAAATTATATTCTGTATCAGAAATTTTTTCAACTGAGGTTGACCATTTTACTGGTTCTAAAATTTGTGCTTGGGATGCAACAATAGGCATAATGAGCATCAAACAACTTAAAACGATGTTCTTCATTCTTTAAAAATTAGTCTAGTAGTTAGAATTAACAAATGTAACACTTGTGTTAGAATTATATTATAAAGCTTTCTTAAATCTGCTTAGTCGACGCTTCAATTTGATACTAACAAACTACTAACTGACAAAGACGTTAAAGTTTTACTAATAAAATTTAGATATAAAAAAACCGAACGTAATGTTCGGTTTGGTGAGTTAAGATTTGATTTCTACTTCGTAGCCTTCATGCTGCCATTTAGAAATGCCTCCATCGAGATCATATACTTTAACAAAGCCAGCTTCCTCCATTTTTTTTGCGCATTTTGCGCTTCTTCCTCCAGACTTACAATACAATATTACTGGTTTTGTTTTGTCTAGCTTTGTGATATCCTCATCAAAAGTTGGCGAGTTGTAATCTATATTTTGAGCAGTAGGTATGTTACCTTCTTTAAATTCTTCAGGTGTTCTAACATCTATTAATTGCACATCTTCTAATTCTAAAAGTGTTTGCATTTCTTCTGGTGATACCAGTTTAACATCGCTTTGCGAATCGTCTTTACAGCTTGTCACTGTAAATGTTAACATTAAAGTCAACACAATTAATACCTGTTTCATTTTTAATACAATTTAAAGTTATACTATATCACCTTCCCACTCGGTAATACCTCCAACAAGATTATAAGCATTATCAAAACCTAATTGATTCATTATAGCACAAGCTTGACCGCTTCTGTTTCCAGATCGACAATACACATAATAGTTTTTGGTTTTGTCAAGTTCTTCTACTTTTGAAATAAATTCTTGACCTCCATAAATATCAATATGCACTGCATTAGGTATTATACCTTCATCAACTTCGTCTTGTGTTCTAACGTCCAAAACCACAGCATTAGTATCCGCTGATAGTTGTTTTGCCCATTCTTCTTGTGTTAAATCTGCCATTTTTTAGTTTTTGATTATAACAAATTTAACTTTTCTTTATGATATAGACGAAAAAAAATCCAATCTGTTACAATTGGATTTTAATTTAAGCTTTAAAATGTATTTATTTACACTTTAATTGAGCATCCTATAGCTCTTGTTTGTGTTTCTTTAATTTCTTTTCCTTTTAATAATGCATCAACAGCATTTTCAACGTAGGTAGTATTTACTTGACTTGCGTCTTTATAGTTATCGTCAATAGCTCCAATGTACTTTACCTGATTCCCTTTTGCAGTTTTTTGTAGCACATATACATGTGGTGTTTTTGTCGCTCCATATTGAGGATAGATTTTTTGTCCTTCGTCAATTAAATAAGGAAATGTAAACCCTTTTGATTTTGCTCTGGCTTGCATAGCTTCCATATTATCTCCAGGTTTAACATCGGTATTATTTGGCATAATAGCTATAACAGGATAACCTTTATCAGCATATTTTTTGTCTAATTCAATAATTCTGTCCTCGTAAGCAACAGCATAAGGGCAAGTATTGCATGTAAATATTACAATGAATCCTTTAGCATCTTTATAATCTGCTAAAGACACCATTTTACCATCAATATTTTCAAGTTTAAAATCTGTTGCAATGTCACCAACATGATAACCATGGCCATCACCCACAGTTGTGAATGCTGAAAGTGATAACATAGCTACAAAAGCAAATACTAGTTTTAATGTTTTCATAGTGTTTTGTTTTAGTTTAAAAATTGTTTTAATTCGGTTTCTAGCTCGTCATAAGTAAACGATTTTTCGTAGAACTTGCGTTTATTTTTATTGAAAATTACTGTAGCAGGAATTGCTCCTGACCAGCTTTCATCTACCTTAGGAATCCAAGAGTTAGCATCAGCATCGTCAAGCGCCACAACTTTAGATTGTAATTTCTTATCAACTATAAAAGGTTTAAGTTTTGATTCATATTTAGAAGGAAAATCTAAACTTATCAATATCACCTCAACATCTTTAGCTTTATATTCAGAATTTAATGTTTCAAAATAAGGCAACTCTTTAACACAAGGAGCGCACCACGTTGCCCAAAAGTTAACTACATAGGTTTTATCATCAGTAGCTGTTAGATATTTTTTTATACCATTAAAATCATGAACTTCTAACTCTAAGGTATTAGGAGTTTCAATTTGTGCTTCGGCAATAGCATCTTTTTTTTCCTCTTTACAGGAAAAACACAAGATCATTGTTAGTATTAACAGTGTATATTTCATATTATAAAAGTAAGCATAACACTGAAAAACCTTTAATCTTTAACAAAACTTTATAGGGCTTAATTTAAATTAAAATGCTCCCACACAAATATTTCTACAAATAATTTGAAAAAATAATTTTCATTTCTATATTTGACCCAACAAACAAAAACATGAATACAATTTTAAATAATACTTGGTGGTGGATGTCTCGAAACTCAATTTTCGTGAACTAACCCTATTAATATATTTAAAACTAAAAATATCAAAAAGGCTTGTCATTCACGACAAGCCTTTTTTAATTTATTTACCAATGAAAACCTTTAGCCTTTACACACATTATAAAAAAATTCTTGCCGACACAATTACTCCTGTTAGTATCTACCTTAAAGTACGCGACAAGTTTCCCAATAGTATCTTACTTGAAAGTAGCGACTACCATGCAAACGATAATAGTTTTTCATACATCTGCTGTAACCCAATTGCTTCTATTGAAGTAAAAAATGAAACCATTACCGAACAGTTTCCTGATGGCAGCAGCATTATCAACAAGATAAAAGATGATGTTAATGTCACTGAAAAAATTCACAAATTCACACAGCGTTTTAAAGTAGATTCTGATAAGGAATTTAAGTTTATCAACAATGGCATTTTTGGATATATGGCTTATGATGCTGTTCGCTACTTTGAAGATATTAAAATTTCAAAAAAAGAAGACCATCTGGACATTCCAGATATTTACTATGCTGTGTATCAAAATATCATTGCTATTAACCACCATAAAAACGTAGCCTATATTTTTGCACATTGCTTTGATACCGAAAACAATATTGACGATATTCATCAGCTTATAAAATCTAAAAACTTTGCCGTTTTTAATTTTTCAACTGATGGTGAAACTAAATCAAACCTTACTGACAATGAGTACAAAGAGCATGTAGAACTTGCAAAAAAACATTGTGCTAGAGGTGATGTGTTTCAATTAGTACTTTCAAAAAAATTCTCTCAAAATTTTAAAGGTGACGAGTTTAATGTATATAGAGCCTTACGTAGCATCAACCCTTCTCCTTACCTATTTTACTTTGATTATGGTGATTTTAAAATCTTTGGAAGTTCGCCAGAAGCACAATTGATTGTAAACAATGGAAAAGCTGAAATTCACCCAATAGCAGGCACTTTTAAACGCACAGGAAGCGATGAAAAAGATGCTGAACTAGCTAAGCAACTTTCTGAAGACATCAAAGAAAACTCCGAACATGTTATGCTCGTAGATTTAGCGCGTAACGATTTGAGTAGACATGGAAACAATGTAAAAGTTGACACCTACAGAGAGGTTCAGTTTTTCTCTCACGTTATTCATTTGGTAAGTAAAGTTTCTGGTAACAAACACGACAAAACCACAACTATGCAAGTGGTAGCTGACACTTTTCCTGCAGGAACTTTAAGTGGAGCTCCAAAACATAAAGCAATGCAACTTATTGAAGCATATGAGAAAACAAGTCGCGACTTTTATGGTGGAGCCATTGGGTTTATGGATTTTGAAGGCAACTTTAATCATGCCATTATGATTAGGACTTTTTTAAGTAAAAACCACACACTGCATTGGCAAGCAGGAGCTGGATTGGTCTCAAAATCAAATCCTGAAAATGAATTACAAGAAGTATATAACAAATTAGGTGCACTTACAAGAGCCATTGAACTTGCTGAAAATTTATAGCCATGAAAGCCCATAATGGGCATTTAATTAATAATGATCATTGATAGTCCATAAAAGCAATAAAAAGTGCAATCGACACTAAAATTTATAGAGATGAAGAAAATATTAGTTATTGATAATTACGACAGTTTCACTTACAACCTTGTGCATTATCTTGAGGATTTAGATTGTGAAGTAACTGTAAAACGCAACGACCAACTAGAGTTGGATTTCGTAAAAGCGTTTGACAAAATAGTATTATCTCCAGGTCCTGGAATTCCTGATGAAGCTGGTTTATTAAAACCTATTATTGAAACCTATGCAGCTTCAAAAAGTATTCTAGGTGTTTGCTTGGGTCAACAAGCTATAGGTGAAGTTTTTGGAGGCAAACTCATCAATCTTAAAAGTGTGTACCATGGCGTTTCTACTCAGGTAAATATTACTGCAGATGATGAAATTCTTTTTAAAAACATGGACAAAACCATTGCTGTTGGTCGCTACCACTCTTGGGTTGTAGATGAAAAGCTCCCTGATGTTTTAGAAGCCACATCTTTTGATGACAACGGACAAGTGATGTCTTTAAGACACAAAGTGTATGATGTAAGAGGTGTTCAGTTTCATCCAGAATCTGTTTTAACACCTAACGGAAAACAAATGCTAGAAAACTGGGTTAAAAGTTAATATTGTCGTTTTTCTATTAATTCATCATCTATTAAAAATTAAAACTATAAAATCCTGAACGCATTGACATTTCAGGACAGAATATCCAAATATGAAAACCATTTTAAACCGATTAATAAACCAAGAAAGCATTTCTACCGAAGAAGCTAAAAATGTTTTGGTTAACATTTCTAAAGGAGAGTACAACCAAAGTCAGATTGCCTCTTTTTTAACTGTATATATGATGCGAAGTATTACAACCCAAGAGTTATTGGGCTTTAGAGATGCGCTTTTAGACCTTTGTATTCCTGTAGATTTGAATGACTTTAACGCTATTGATTTATGCGGAACAGGTGGTGACGGAAAAGACACATTTAACATTTCCACTCTAGCGTCGTTTGTTACTGCAGGAGCTGGAGTTCACGTTTCAAAACATGGTAACTATGGTGTGTCTTCGGCTTGCGGCTCTTCAAATGTGCTTGAGTTTTTAGGTGTAAAATTTAGTAACGATATCGATTTTTTAAAAACCTGTTTAGATAAAGCTGGTATTTGTGTACTTCATGCTCCATTATTTCATCCTGCAATGAAACACGTTGCTCCAATACGACGCGAACTTGGTGTAAAAACATTTTTTAATATGCTTGGACCAATGGTAAATCCGTCGTTTCCAAAAAACCAAATGGTTGGTGTGTTTAGTTTGGAGTTATTGAGACAATACAGTTATCTGTACCAAAACACTGATAAAAATTATAGCATTGTACATGCTTTAGATGGTTATGACGAAATTTCTTTAACAGGAGTATCAAAACTATCAAGCAACAAGGGAAATGTTGTTATTAACCCAAAAGATTTTGGAGTTGAAAAATTGCATCAAGATGCAATACATGGTGGTGATTCTGTAAAAACATCGGCAAAAATATTCACCCATGTACTTCTTGGTCAAGGTACTGAAGCCCAAAATAATGTGGTTTGCGCCAATGCAGCTATTGCTATTTCAACAGTAAAAAACAACACCATTCAAGAGGCGTTTAGCGAAGCTAAAGAGTCACTTATGAGTGGTAAAGCAAAGAAATGTTTTGACAAATTAGTAGAACTGAGCAAGTAATGAATATACTCGATAAAATAGTATTTGATAAACGTAAAGAGGTTGATTTAAAAAAAGCCTTGATAAGTACACAACAATTGGAAAGCTCACAACTGTTCAACAGAGCAACGATTTCATTATCCGAAAAACTAAAAAACAGCTCTTCAGGTATTATTGCTGAACACAAACGTCGCTCACCTTCAAAATCAATTATCAACAATGGCTTAAATGTTCAAGACGTCGCAACTGGTTATGAAAATGCTGGTGTTTGCGGAATGTCTGTACTAACCGATGGAAAATATTTTGGTGGTTCTCTTGACGATTTAATAGTGGCTAGAGCAAGCTGCAACCTACCACTTTTAAGAAAAGAGTTTATTATTGACGAATATCAAATTATTGAAGCTAAATCTTATGGTGCAGATGTAATTTTACTTATTGCTGCCATTTTAACCCAAGAAGAGATTAAACAATTTTCTCAATTAGCGAAAAGTCTAAGCTTAGATGTATTATTAGAAGTTCATAATGAAGATGAATTGCAAAAATCTATAATGCCTAGTCTTGATATGATAGGTGTAAATAACCGCAACCTTAAGACTTTTGAAGTAAGCTTAGACACTAGTAAAACTCTTAGCACTAAAATCCCTGACGAGTTTGTAAAAGTTTCAGAAAGTGGTATAAGTGACATTCAGTCTATACAAACACTTAAAACGTATGGTTATCAAGGGTTTTTAATTGGTGAAAACTTTATGAAAACTAATAATCCTGGAGTAAACGCTAAAGCATTTATTAAAAGCCTCCTCTAACTCCTCCAAAGGAGGAGAACCCTTACTCAAATGGAAAATAAAACTAACCTATCAAAAATCCAACTTGTCATTCCGCACTTGATGCGGAATCCATCATAAGCAACAAAAAGATAAATCAAATTCAGAATGACATTTATCATGAAACTCAAAATATGCGGAATGAAATATCAAGATAACATTACTCAAGTTGCCAACTTGCAACCTGACTATCTTGGTTTTATTTTCTATAAGCAATCCAAAAGATATTTTGATGGTAACATCCCTGAACTTCCAAAAGCGATAAAAAAAGTAGGTGTTTTTGTAGATGCTGAAATAGATTATATTTTATCAAAAGTAAAAACACACAAGCTTAACGCTATACAGCTTCATGGGAATGAATCTGCTGATTATTGCAAAGACTTAACGCAAGCTTGTCATTCCGCACTTGATGCGGAATCCACTAAAAAAAATGAGACATTAAACCTTCCTAAGCTTTCAGAACAACATAAAAATCCCATTGAAATCATTAAAGTATTTTCAATAAAAAACGAATTTAATTTTGACGTTTTAAAACCCTACGAAGCAGTTTGCAATTACTTTCTTTTTGACACTAAAGGACAGTTACCTGGAGGTAATGGTTACACTTTCAACTGGGAAGTATTAAGCAATTATCCATCACAAAAACCGTATTTTTTAAGTGGTGGTATTGGTTTAAACGAAACCAAAGATATTAAATCATTCCTACGAAGTCCAAAATCTAAATACTGTTATGCGCTTGATGTTAATAGCAAGTTCGAGATTGAAGCAGGCTTAAAAAATTTAGAAAAACTAGCAACATTTAAAACTGATTTGTCATTCTGAGCGAGTCAGAGCATGACCAAAAAAAAACAACTATGAGTTATAATGTAAACGAAAAAGGCTATTACGGAGAATTTGGAGGCGCATTCATACCTGAGATGCTATATCCAAATGTAGAAGAGTTACGCCAAAACTATCTAAAAGTAATGAACGAACCCGATTTTAAAGCAGAGTTCAATCAGCTTTTAAAAGACTACGTTGGTCGTCCTTCTCCTCTCTATTTTGCTAAGCGACTTTCAGAAAAACACAATACTAAAATTTACCTCAAACGCGAAGACCTTAACCATACAGGAGCACATAAAATCAATAATACTATTGGCCAAATTCTTATGGCAAAACGCCTTGGCAAAACCCGAATTATTGCCGAAACTGGAGCAGGACAACATGGTGTTGCAACAGCAACGGTTTGCGCATTAATGGGATTGGAATGTATTGTGTACATGGGAGAAATTGATATTGCTCGACAAGCGCCTAATGTTGCCAGAATGAAAATGCTTGGTGCTACAGTTGTTCCTGCAACTTCAGGAAGCAAAACCTTAAAAGATGCTACAAATGAAGCCATAAGAGACTGGATTAGCAATCCTGTAAATACGCACTATATAATTGGTAGCGTAGTTGGTCCACATCCTTACCCTGATATGGTAGCAAGATTTCAAAGTGTGGTTTCAGAGGAAATAAAATCGCAACTAAAAACACACGAAGACACTGAAACACCTGACTATGTTATTGCTTGTGTTGGTGGTGGCAGTAATGCTGCTGGTGCTTATTATCATTTTTTAGATGATGAAAATGTGAATCTTATAGCTGTTGAAGCTGCTGGTCATGGTGTAAATTCTGGTGAAAGTGCAGCAACTTCAGTATTAGGAAAGATGGGAATTATACATGGAAGCAAAACCCTACTTATGCAAACCAACGATGGTCAAATTACTGAGCCTTATTCTATTTCGGCTGGACTGGATTATCCAGGAGTTGGACCAATGCATGCGCATTTATATGCTTCTGGTCGTGCTGAGTTTATTGCCATAACAGACGACCAAGCAATGAATGCAGGCTTAGAACTTTGTAAGCTGGAAGGTATTATTCCTGCTATTGAAAGCTCTCACGCTTTGGCTATTTTTGAACAAAAGACCTTTAAACCTGATGCTATTGTTGTTGTGAGTTTGTCTGGTCGTGGTGACAAAGATTTAGAAACCTATATTAAGCATTTTAATTTATAATGATGAACAGAATTCAACATAAACTAAACGAAGACAAAAAGTTACTATCCATATACTTTACAGCAGGATACCCAAGCCTTAACGATACAGTTTCTATTATTGAATCACTTGAAAACAATGGTGTAGACATGATTGAAATTGGTTTACCGTTTAGCGATCCTTTAGCTGATGGACCAACCATACAAGCAAGTTCTACCCAAGCATTAAAAAACGGAATGACTACCGAAATACTTTTTAATCAGTTAAAAGATATTAGAAAAACGGTTTCTATTCCACTAATTATTATGGGTTATTTCAATCCAATGCTTCAATATGGTGTGGAAAACTTCTGTAAGAAATGTCATGAAATTGGCATTGATGGATTAATTATTCCAGATCTTCCTGTGGATGTTTATCATGAAGAATATCAAGCTACTTTTGAAAAATACGGACTAACAAACGTGTTTTTAATCACACCTCAAACTAGTGATGAACGCATTCGTTACATCGATTCGGTGTCTAATGGATTTATTTATATGGTTAGTAGCGCAAGTACGACAGGAGCAAAAACAGGATTTGGTGATGAGCAATTAAACTATTTTAAACGCATAAATGACATGGTCCTTAAAAACCCTCAAATTGTTGGGTTTGGAATAAGTAATAGTGAAACATTTACGCAAGCAACCACTTATGCTAAAGGTGCTATTATTGGTAGTGCATTTATAAAGCATTTAAACCAAAACAGCGTTAGTACGATTCCTAACTTTATAAAATCTATAATTAGCTGATTTTAAGATAATTTTAATAGAATTTTGGCTTCAATTTCTTATGTTAAAGATGAACGATAAAACATCAAATGAATTATGGGAATTATTGAAGACAAAAGAAAATTTAAACCAAAGAAAAAACAAAGCAATCCGTTAAATCCAACTGGCGATGTTAACCAAAACACCAACCAGTTTGATATTGATGAAAGCACTATAAAGAAACAACAAAACAAAAACTAATTGTTGTAGTTTTTTATAAAAAGTAAAAATAGCCTATTCGATTAAGAATAGGTTATTTTATATTTATACAGTTCAAAAAAAATCATTTTAATGTCTTTAAATATTGTTCTTATAGAACCCGAAATTCCAAACAACACAGGTAATATTGGTAGGTTAGCATTAGCTACTGGCTCTACGTTGCACTTGGTAAAACCTTTTGGTTTTGAAATAGATGACAGTCGATTAAAACGTGCAGGATTAGACTACTGGCAACACTTGGATATTGTTTATTATGATGATATTGACGATTTTTTCACTAAAAACAAAACTGCAAATATGGTGTATTTGTCTAGTCATGGCAAGCAACAGCATTGGGACATTCCTTTTAAAGACGACTTGTTTTTGGTTTTTGGAAAAGAGTCGGTTGGACTCCCTAAACACATCACCCAAAACAATGAAGACACACTATTTAAAATTCCATTGTATAGCAAGCACATACGTAGTTTAAACCTAGCCAATGCGGTAAGCGTAGTGGTTTATGAAGGCTTAAGGCAATTAGGTTCTAAATAAAACACACTTGCTGTTTTTATCCTAAATTGATATAAAAATAATAATACAATTTTTGCACCAAATAAGGAAACAACTCAACTAAAACTAGTAACATTAGTACTATTTAGGATATAAATAATAGGTTTTTATATATTTAGCTATTATAAACTAGTTAGGCACAAGCTAAAAAAAACAACTCGAATGAATCAAAATTCTAACATTTCATTTTTGAAAATGATTTTAATCATTTGGAAAACAATTTTTATTGGAGGTTGTTTTTTTCTTATTTACAGCATTTATATTTGGAAAACAAGTGCAGTTATCTTTTGTGTTTTATTCCTTGTTTTTATTGGTTTTTTAATTAAAAAGTATTCTCAAAATGAACAATAAATTTGATTTCATTGCGGATTAAAATATAAAACCAACAGGTTTGATTTTAACTTCAGATGACGTTATTGTTGATAAGCACAAAGGGATTGATGCTGTCTATGAGTATTTTGATGGATTTCATAAAGGAACAAACGAAACAGTTAGAATTGTTGCTATAAACATGTATTACAAAAATTATGCATATACTTTATACTATACAGCAACTGATGAAATAACAATGGCGATTATCGGAACTGAATTATTGTAAAACGCCACTCAACAAAGTCTATACTTAATTGCTGGTTCTCGCCTACTTCTGAATCCTAAAGCGTCGGAAACTGTAGGTTTCCTATTCGGTTTTTATTTGCTAAATTACATCCTAAATCAAGTAACTAATCTTATACAAACACGTTAGCCTTTATTACCAACAACAAATAATCAAAGTAAACATTTAGTTTAGCGTATGTATTTATTAGCATTTAAATTCAAACCAAAATAATGAAATATTACCTCTACTTATTAGTATTTATTGTATCGCCTTTAATAGTAAATCAAGATGCAATTGCACAAACAGCTGAGTCCCAAACAGCGCAATTTCAAAACCGAATAGTAGATTCCATATTTTCTAAAACTTTAGATGAAAGCCGTGACTTTTGGGTAAGATTACCAGATAATTTTCAACCAGATAGTGACGAAAAATATGCTGTTATTTATTTAATGGACGGATTTTCACTAGAAAGCACTTTAGAAACTGTTTATGGTAATTATTGGGGACATTACCTCCCACACATGATACTTGTTGGTGTTTCTAATCGCAAAAACCGAACAAGAGATTTAACTACTTCACAAATAAAAATGAGACGTGGTAGCGCATTTGATCGTGAAACTGGAGGCGCAGAAACCTTTACTAAATTTATGGAAAAGGAACTCATACCACATATTGATAATAAGTATCCAACCATTCCTTATCGTACCTTAATTGGGCATTCTTATGCTGGTTTGTTTACCATAAACATGTTGGTTAATCATAAGCATCTCTTTCAAAATTATATAGCTATAGATCCAAGTTTGGATTGGGACGACCAAAAATTATTGAAGGAAGCAAAAGAAAAGCTGAGTACAGAAAGTTATGAAGGCAAATCCCTTTTTGTGTCTTTAGCAGCAGAGCAGCTACATATGTGGAATGAAGACATAACCATGGAGAATATTATGAATGACTCTTCAGAATTTACTTTGTTTGCGCGTTCAATCATTGAGTTTTCAAATTATGCTAAATCTCAAAAACAGAATGGATTAAATTTTTCATGGAAGGTTTATAATGAAGATTTACATGGTACAGTTCCGTTACCATCTATAAGAGATGGGTTGATTTTTCTTTTTGAATGGTATCAGTTTAAATCTCCTCAAAAATATAATAATCCGGAAACACCAATAGAAGAATTGGTTTCGCTATTGAAGGAGCAGGAACAAATCTATACTGAACATTTTGGTGTTCCTACTGCACCTATGATAGACGAAATGCTAAATGGCTATGGCTACATGAATATGCAAATGGGTCAACCTAAAAAGGCATTAATGTTTTTTGAAATGAATATTAAATACAATCCAACAAGTGCAAATGCTTATGATTCGATGGCTGAGTATTATGAATCTCAAAATGACAAAGAGAATGCCTTAAAATACTTAAAAAAGGCTTATGAAATGAGTGGTGACGATTACTATAAAGAAAGAATTGAAGCTCTAAATAAAAAATAACCAAAGACTAACAATATATATAAGCTATACAAATCAGGAAACGGTTTAGACACCAACCGCTTACATAATTTAATGCTAGTCTTCAGCCTGCTATTTCTAAATTTCGAAACGACTAGACTCACAGATTTTCTATTCAGCTTGTATTTCTAAATTAGTTGCTTAAACAAGCAACTACTCATAGTCGCTAAACTTGACCGCTAATTAAAAAACCGAACGATAAATGGAACAAATAAAAATATTATTCTTTGCATTGGCTTCTTTTTTTGGAATTGAAGATGGTAGAATAGCTTCTGAGAAAACCACCATAACTATATACCCTCAAAATAAAAAAATTGAAATTATCCAAGAAGGTTTATTTACAGTTATACAGACAAAAAAGGATAGTACACTAGTACTGGAACAGTGGAATAAAATTCTTGATGTGAAAAGAAAAAACACAGCTTGGTCAAAAGAATTAAATAATTTTCCTGTTAAAAGCTTTAATTTAAAAACTATCAACAATGTAATCCAACCACATTTAACACTCAATTATATTAAAGAAAAAGATTTAGAAGCATTAGGAATTTGGTATAGTGAAGAAAAAAATGAATTTTCAATTAACAATATTCCTCGGGATAATATTAAGACTGGTGACGGAAAATTAAAAGGAAACTATTGGGTTTTCAATGCAAAAAATACAATTACTTTTACCATTGAGCCATTTCTTCAAATGCCAGAGGACTATAAAAAACTAAGAAGACCTTTAAAAGAGTTATTGCAAACTGAAAACAAACACTAAAGCAGTAGCTCACAATGACCTTTAATAACTACTTGCTTGCCTATCTGCAGACAGGTTCTCGCCTACCCTAAATTTCGAAACGACTAAACTCACAGATTTTCTATTCGGTTTTTATTTACTAAATTACATAACTCTCATAGCCAAACCATTGTAAAACATTTAGAAAGACCTTATGAAAAAAAGAAAAATTATTGCATTATCACTTTTGATTATTGGGATTTCTTTAAGTGTTGCTTTTATATCAAAAATTGAATTCCCTCAAGGATTAGAAGCATATTTTAAAAGAGAATACTATAACCAATTTGGTCCTTTGGCTATTAGTGTTGAGCTTTTAGCTGCGAGTTATTACCTTTTTATAGGACATAAAAAGACAAACTTTACTTTAGCCCTTTTTGGGTTTACTGCTTTGCTAGACCCTATTTTTAATCTAATAGGTCTTTTCAATAGCATAGTACCTTTATACGGAACAATAATTTTATCAATTTGTGCGCTGCTGTGTTTATGGCTTGCATTTGCAAACACATTTAAATTAAAACCTTTATCTAATTTAACTGCAATATTAAGTGTTGTTCTTGGTGTTTTTGTTGAGTTATTCTTTAATTACCTATAATAAACATTTACTAACAACTTAATGAAGAATTAATAAGATAATGACACACACCTTTTCATTTAATCATATAGCGCTTTCAGTAAAAGATGTAGACGAGTCTGTTCAGTTTTACCAAAACGTGCTTCAACTTAAAGAAATTGAAAATACGGCTTCTAATTCTGAAACGAGATGGCTATCATTAAATGAAGGCAAACAGCTTCATCTTATTCCTCGTCCAAATTCAGAAATAAAAATAAATAAAGCTGTACATTTTGCATTATCTACATCTAATTTAGACGCCTTAATTACTAATCTAAAAAGATTAAATATTGAATTTTTTGATTGGAAAGACAATCCGAATACAATTTATGTACGAAAAGATGGAATCAAACAGATTTACTTTAAAGACCCAAATGGATATTGGATAGAAATTAATAATGATGTTAAATAACAAATACAATATTTTTTGCTCATAAAATTTCCATCAAAATTCAACGTGTTTTTGCTAAATTTATGTTTAAAGACGAATGTACTCACACAGCAAAAACCGCTACCAAACAACTAAAAACCAGACAATGAAAAACAACAATAAAGAAAACCAAAAGGAAAAAGACACCTCTAAAGTTTTAGATATGGATGGGATAGAAACTGTAAAGTCAATTTTTTTAGGAAATCGAAAAGTTGTAAAGCCTAATGCTAAGGATGGAGACCATCTTCATAGCGGACTTTTAGATTAATAATAAATTCACTTCGCTCTTACTTATATCAATTGGTTTCCTATTAGCATTCAACTAAATTGAATAATAACCTTCTTGAGATAAAGGAACCCTTAATGATAAAATTCATTAGAGTTCCCAAACACCGACATTAGTTCTATTAAAAAAACCTTATAATCCTACTTACAACATTTACAACACTTACTATTTATAAGCTTTGATTAGTGAAATACAGTAGTAAGCAAAACAAAAATACGACAGTTGACGTATTTTTTTATAGTTCATTTTGAAATAACATTGTAGCTGTAACTTACAGCTAGATGAAAAATTTCAACACCAAACTATCATTACTACTTTTAGTCATTACATTAACTACCTATTCAGGTTTTGCCCAGCATGTTGACTGGATTCATGCGCCTAAAAACCCTATACCTAGAGGAAGCAGTTTGCAATATCAAAACTTAAAAGGTGCTGTTTTTCAAGAAAGCATATCAGATTACTACACCAAAGATGGGCAATGGTTTCCTTATAATGCTGAATTTGAAATACGTCGTGATAACCAAGGGAGGGTTGTTTACTTTAAAGATAGATATAGCACCTATCAATATGTATATGATAACAAAGGCAAACTACTTGAAGAAAAACAATATAACAGTCCCTACCGAGTCTTTGAGTACGACTCAAAAAACAGAGTCGTAAAAACCACGTATACCAATCCTAAAAATAATATTAGTACTATAACATACTCCTATACACAAGATGGCACTAAGTGTACCGTAAACGAAATACGCACACACAAAGATGGAGAAATTGTAGTACGAGAAATACGCTACAAAAATGGCCTCGAAGTATATGCACACACCCAAGGATTTCCTGCCACTATATATACGTATGAGTATGATGCGCAAGGTAATTGGATAGTTCGCACGATACTAGATGCCGAAACAAAACAACCGCTTCGAAATAAATTTGACGGTAAAGTAGCACCTCCATCTACCAGAAGCATTATTTACCATAACGAATATGAAAAGGGTTTACAAGCTCTAACGGTACAAATGACAGACCTTACCAACGGAGCTGTTGCCAATGCACGTCTTGTTCCGATAGTTTTTATTAATGGAAAAGAGTTTAAGAAAATGCTGTTTTCAAGATTTATAAATGATTTTGTGTTTTACGATCCCCTTTCAAAAACCTATTACATTGCTCGCAATGCCTATCTAGGCACATACAAAAAAGACCAGAAAATTCCGGTAGAAATACTAAGTACAGGTGCCGAAAATGTACTCTTGTTTAACGGTCTTAAAGTAAAAGCTCTTGAACGAGGTGACGAAGGCGAATTAAAAGACTGGAACTTTATAAACTACACCAAAGGTCTTGGCGCTTTTGTAGGCACAAATAAAACCGCAAATAAGGCCTATGCTTTTTTAAATATGCCTACGGTTACCAACGAAAAAGTAGTCGCTGTTCCTGGTACAGCGATTAACGATTTGTGGTATATGCCAGCAGAAGATAAAAAGAACGTATACCTTTTTGAAAATGGCGAGTATGTACGTGGTAAATACGCTATGGTTGGCACTTTAGGTAACACCACATCGCTTAACTTAGTGGTTTCGGTAGATGGTGCTACAACCTATGTATTTCCAGAGTATGATAAGGCTCTAGAAAAGCATGTTTACAAAGCGCGTTTGTTTAACCCTTCTACCGATGTACTAAAAAGCACTACGACTACCAATAGCACACCAACCACCTCTAATACAACAAGTACTACAACTGCTAGCAACACTACTAACAACACCAGTAAAACCAATACAACAAAAATAACTTACCCTAAAAAAGACTATAGCAACTATGGGCTAACCTCTTTTGCCCAAGGCTATCTTGAAGCCTACAGTGTTGACCCTACTGCTGCTGCACAACACATTACCGATTTGGGTGTAGTATTAAAAAATCACTATCCTGAAGGCACTAAACTATTTCCTAAATTTTTAGCTGTTTTAGAAGAAATCTACTATGTAGATAATTTTATTGCTTATGAAACTTTAATAAATACCAACAAAAGTCTTTTTGACTATTGTATGGCTAATATGAAAAACCCTATTAAACAGCATTTGGTTAGAATTGCTAAAATGAAATTAAAACAAAATAATTAGCAATAAGATATACTATTTAAACTTCACTGTAAAGTAACGCTGCGCTATGCGTAGTGTGGTTTTGGATTTTAAAAATAGTGAATTTATTCACAAATTTTTAAAAATACAGGTTAAACCACATCAAATTGCGTATAGCTATTGTTCTTGCACGTTTTCACTCGAAGTGCGGTTAAATATACCTAGTAGCAATTTGGCATAGCGCAGCGTTCAAGCACATTTCCAATGGGGCGAGAATTGCGAAGCAATGTAGCAACATTGGTCGGCTTTAGCCGAATGTGCTTGAACTTGGTTATATACCCACAAAAAACAATTAGATAAAACCTATTATTTAAGATATAACTAATAGGTTTTCATATATTTAGCTATTATAACTCTGCACATTAAAAATAAATCATTAGGATTTGCAGAATCTGACCAAAAATCAGATGAAGCTTGGCAAAGTGAACAAATAGAAATACTCAGAAAACAAAATTCTGAATTTAAAAAGCTTAATACTAACCTTATTGAGGTTATAAAAAACAACTCAATCAAATAACATAATACAATGAAAAGATTATTAATTTTAATTGCCTTTGGATTTATTTCTTTCAACTCGTATTCTCAAAATGAGTCAAGCACAGTAATGATTAAATCAATCGAAACTTATGGTTCATTTGCTTCAATGAAAAGAAGTCTTCATATTATTGATGAAAAAGGAGAAATTACGACAACTGAACTTGAAAAACATAATACTAAAGGGATTCCAACTAATATGGTCACAATAAAAAATGCATTAGATAAATACATAAATCAAAATTATGAATTGATTAGTTCTAATGCTGTTTCATTTGGATGGAATGGTGTTTTTACGATAGAACACACTTATGTTTTGAAAAAAACTAAAGAAAAAGAAGATTAAAAACTTAGGATGACTATAAGTAATCGCTTGCACACCTGTCGGCAGACAGGTTCTCGTCTACTTCTGAATTCAGAAGCATCGGAACTTGTGAGTTTTTGAGTTTTAGACAACAAACTATACACAAAACAATTGTAGTGTACTAAAAAAACTCACTATACTGCATAACCCTAAAATCAAAAGTATTAAAATCAGGATTTTTAGCTTTTAACTGTTTATACAATGGCAATCTGCTTATTGAAATATTTGCTGCTCCTGACCCAGAAGTTAAGGACACGGTTTTTATTTTTCGAGTAGCTTCAGTAGGTTTCTTCCCTTCTATCGGAATAACAAACTCGTGTATTCTTGGAACTTCGTTAGTCACCACTTTCAACTTAATATTATAGTCTTTAATGTGTTTTCTAAAAAAATATTCTGGTCCATTTTTACTGTTTCCGCCTGTAAACAGTAAGGTATCAATAGTTGGGTATTGCTTAATGTAGCCAATAAGATCTCGCAACACAATGTTAGTCATTCCCAAATCGGAAGCATCAATCTTCTTTCGTTCTGCACTTTTAACAATATCACAAACACCTATTTTATGCTGTATTAAAAAACGCTTGCGTTCTTCAATAGCCTCTTGTGAATTGTCGTATCGTAAATTCAAATTATGGATTTTATCAATAAACAACCACAAGCTATTGTAATAGCTGCCGTAACAAAAGTCTACATCTTTTTCTAGCAACTCACCTGTTGAAAATCTTGGTGGTGGCAATGTACCTACAATTAACTTTGTAGTGTCATTTTGAATAAAAGGTTGGTATGGGTGTTTATGAAAAAACAACTATGCTTTGTTTAAGTAGCCTTTAACTTTATTTATGGTTGCCCTATAAATTCTTCGGTTAGGTTTGGTCATGTGTTGTGACTCTGCGTTAATATCATTTAAAATATCGTAAGCATCATCATTTTTTTGTTGACTCAATAAAAATTCAGCCAATACCAAGCGCTCGTTGTAATGGGAATAACGCTGGTTTATTACTTTCATATTGGTTTCAGCTTCATCAAATCTATTAAGCTTTTCAAGGCATAATCCGTAAGTAAATTGCGAAATGGTATTAACAAACTCTTGGTGGTCTTTTATTGTTTCAGCAATCTCAATTGCTTTTTCATACTCTTGTGCGTAGTAATAACTTTCTAAAAGCTTCTTTTTTACAAATACGTTGCTTTGCGATTTATCTTCAAGCAACTGTTCATAATGTAGACTAGCATTTGAGTAATCAGATATTTCAAAATAAGCATCAGCTAAATTTAATCTGTTTTGATAAGTATCAGAAAATTGAAGTTTGCTTTCTAAATCCCTAACTTTTTTTGTTGGGTTGATAATAGACGTAATATCACTAGCTACTTTTTCGGCATCTCTTTTATTATAAACATTACTAATTAAATATACTGCACAACCTATTACTGGAACAAAAATGATAAGAAACACCCAGTAATATTCATTTTTATGTTTGAAAACGTGATACACACAAAAAAATTGAATAGCCAATATTAAATAGTAAACCATATAGAATTGAGAGGATTATCGATTGCTTGACTAAAGTATAAAAAATTTGTATTTTACTGTAGTAACCAATAATAATAAACATGGGAAAAGGTGATAAAAAAACACGACGCGGAAAAATACACAGAGGGTCTTCAGGTGTTAGACGTCAAAAAATAAAAAAACGTCCAACTACTGAGCAAAAAATAAATATTGATAAAAAAGCTAAGGCTTAATTATCTTATAAATACCAAGTCGTTTTTAGTAGACATGCTCTCGCTAAAGCCATAACCTTCGTAGTTAAATCCTTTAAGGTCGTCAATGGTTTTGGCATTAGTATCTACAATATATCGTGTCATATAACCTCTGGCAAGTTTAGCAAAGGTCATAATGGTTTTGTATTCGCCATTTTTTAAATCCTTAAAACTGGCAGTAATTACAGGAACCTTTAATGCTTTGGTGTCTATAGCTTTAAAATACTCGTTACTCGCTAAATTTAAGAACACCTCATCGTCTTGCAGCTCGTCATTGAGTGCTTGAGTAACTTTCTTTTTCCAGAACTCGTATAAGTTTTTGTTTTTTCCTACTGGAAATTTAGTTCCCATTTCTAAACGGTAAGGTTGAATTAAATCCAATGGTTTTAAAACACCATAGAGTCCAGAAATAATGCGAACCGTGTCTTCTAAAGTATCCAACCTACTACTTTCAATAGTGTAAGCATCTAAGCCTCTATACACATCACCACTAAAAGCATATACAGCTTGTCTTGCATTGTCTTTTGTAAATGGCAAACTCCAGTCTTGATTACGCTCGTAGTTTAATTGCCCAAGATTATCTGAGATATTCATAAGCTTTGACAAACTTTTAGCCGACTTCTTTTTAAGTAATTTATTAAGGCGTTCAGCTTCGTTTAAAAAACAAGCTTCAGTAGTTTTTGTTGTGGGAAGTTTACTTTCGTAATCTAAAGATTTTGCTGGTGATAAAACGAGTTTCATAGATATTTTGCTTTGTACCAAAGTTACAATTACCTAATTATAAAATCAACTTTAGATTTTATTCTTTTCAATAAAACTATTGAGAAAACTTATTACAATTCTTAATGCTTGGAGTAGTTACGCCATTTTTCAACACACAGCTGCATGTCTTCAGGAATTTCGGTATTAAAACGTAAAAACTCTCCAGTTTTAGGATGCTCAAACCCAAGTGTTTTAGCATGTAGCGCTTGTCGTGGTAATACTTTAAAACAGTTCTCCACAAACTGCTTGTATTTATTGAAAGTTGTTCCTTTTAGTATTTTTTCGCCACCATAACGTTCGTCATTAAACAGTGTATGTCCAATGTGTTTCATGTGCACACGTATTTGGTGCGTACGTCCAGTTTCTAACTTACAAGACACTAGAGTTACATAACCTAAACGCTCAATTACTTTGTAATGGGTTACTGCTGGCTTGCCTTTATCGGCATCATCACCTTCAAAAACAGTGTTTTGCAGTCTGTTTTTTGGATGACGACCAATATTACCTTCTACAGTACCTGAATCTTCTTCAACATTTCCCCAAACCAAAGCCACATATTCGCGCTCACTGGTTTTATCAAAAAACTGCTTAGACAAATGCGTCATAGCTTCTTCGGTTTTTGCAACCACCAGAAGTCCGCTAGTATCTTTATCGATACGATGTACTAATCCAGGACGATTACTAGAATTGTTTGGTAAATTATCAAAATGATAGGTTAAAGCATTTATTAAAGTCCCTGAATAGTTACCATGACCAGGATGCACAACCATTCCTGCAGGTTTATTAACCACCAAAAGCTCATCGTCTTCATAAACAATATCCAATGGTATATTCTCAGGCGTTAACAAATACTCATAAGGAGGATGCTCAAAAAGCACTCTAATTTTATCAAATGGTTTTACCTTGTAATTTTGCTTTACAGGAGTATCATTAACGTAAATACTTCCGTTTTTTGCAGCAGTTTGAATTTTATTGCGTGTTGCGTTTTCAATAAAATTCATTAAATATTTATCTATACGAAGTGGTTGCTGACCTTTTTCAGCGGTAAACGAATAATGTTCGTACAACTCATCATCATTGTCGTCTATTGAAGTATCGTGATCTGCCATGTTTAGTTTGATCGGTTACCATTACCTAAAACCAAATCAATTTTTGTGGTTAGTGGTAATAAATCTCCAGCTTTAAGAGTTTCTCCTTGATATTTTACAGCAATCACCTCATCTTTACCAAGGTCGTCAACATAAGTGATTTTTCCTACTTCAAACCCTAATGCTTCTAGAGTTGGTTTGGCTTGTCTAAAAGTACGTCTTACAATATTTGGGACTGCAACCTTACGATAACCTGATGGATTTAAAATAAGATAGATTTTTCGGTTTTCTTTAACCTGAGTTCCTGCTAAAGGATATTGCTCAATAACTGAATATTTAGGATAATTAGGATTGTAGTTAGCCGAATCCTGAATTTCCATTTGCAAGTCATTATCACCTAATTCTATTTGAACGGTTTCTAAAGTCTTACCTTTTAAATCTGGCACTTCTACAAACTCACCATGGTTGGTGTAACTTTTCAACCATTGTAATATTAAAAACGATAATACTACAAGAGCAACGATAGCCAGTGCAATTTGTTTTAAAAATGCTTTGCTGGTAAGAAACTTTACTAAACTCATAAATGGAAATTAGATTATGACAAATATATAAAAACTCAAAGGTTTTTTCTTTTGCTTTAATGTGCTATTTTAGCTTAACTATTATTAGTTACGTTTTATTGTTTGTTTCGGATTATCGAGTGATTATTAATTAACAGCAATTCCTGTGAACACAGGACTTTATATGAAAAAAAATATTGCCATTATAATGGGAGGATATTCTAGCGAGTATGAAATATCCTTAAAAAGCGGTCAAGTGGTTTATGAAACTCTAGACACTTCAAAATACAACGCTTACAGAATACATATTTTTAAGCACAAATGGGTTTATGTTAATGACAATGATGTAGAATTTCCTATTGACAGAAATGACTTTTCGATTACTCTTGAAGACAAGAAAATAACTTTTGATTGTGTGTTTAATGCTATTCATGGTACTCCTGGTGAAGATGGCTATATGCAAGGATATCTTGAGCTGTTAAACATTCCGCATACTAGTTGTGGTATGTATCAAGCAGCATTAACATTTAACAAACGTGACTGTTTAAGCACCTTAAAACCTTATGGAATTAAAACCGCAACCTCCTATTACCTCAACCAAGGAGATGCAGTTAATGAAAATGACATTGTCAACAAAGTTGGCTTACCTTGTTTTGTAAAAGCTAATAAAGCTGGCAGTAGTTTTGGGATCACTAAAGTCTATAACAAAGAAGACATAAAAAACGCTCTTGATGTAGCTTTTAAAGAAGATGACGAAGTAATTATTGAATCGTTTTTAGATGGCACTGAAGTTTCGGTTGGAGTGATTACTTACAAAGGAGAAGTAACCGTTTTACCTATTACCGAAATTGTGAGTAACAATGATTTTTTTGATTACAAAGCAAAATATTTGGGTGAATCGCAAGAAATAACTCCTGCCAGATTAAGCAAAACACAAGAAGAAAAGGTAAACACTGTTGCTAAACAAGTGTATACCATTTTGAAACTAAAAGGGTTTAGCCGAAGCGAATATATTTTTAAAGATGGAGAACCTCATCTTTTAGAAGTTAACACAGTACCTGGTTTAACTAAAGCCAGCATATTACCTCAGCAAGCTGCAACAGCAGGAATAAGCTTAAGCGCTCTTTTTGAAAATGCTATTGAAGAGGCTTTGAAATAAAATCTGTAATTTTACATTATGAAACGCGCAATCTTTCCAGGGTCTTTTGACCCAATTACTTTAGGACATTACGATATTATTAAACGTGGTGTAAAGCTTTTTGATGAAGTAGTTGTAGCTATTGGTATTAACGCTGACAAAAACTATATGTTTTCTCTTGAAGAACGTAAAGCCTTTATTGAAAATGCGTTTAAAAATGAACCTAAAGTGTCTGTAGTAACTTATGAAGGTTTAACTATAGAATTCTGTAAAAAGATTGATGCTCAATTTATTTTACGTGGTTTACGTAATCCTGCTGATTTTGAGTTTGAAAAAGCTATAGCACATACCAACCGTAAACTTTCTAAAATTGAAACTGTTTTCTTGCTTACTGCTGCAAAAACATCGTTTATTTCGTCTTCAATTGTTAGAGATGTTATTCGCAATAATGGCGATTACACTGTTTTAGTTCCTGATAGTGTAAACATTAAATAAGGTTATTTTTCTTTGCTTTTTGTACCGCTTCAAGTTTATTATGCACTTGTAGCTTTTTGTAAATATTTTCAATATGCTTTCTTACAGTGCCTGTTGAAAGAATTAAGTTTTCAGCAATTTGCACGTAATTTAATCCTTTGCTCAAGTGTTCTAATACTTCAGTCTCTCTTGCAGTAAGTTTAATATCTTCTTTATCCTTTTCGTTTTCAATACTCATAGGATTTCGAAGTAATTTCAAGGTTTTTAATGCTATTGAAGGATTCATAGCTGCGCCTCCATTTAAAGTTTCAAGAATACCACTATGTAAATCTTTAGCATTAATTTCTTTAAGCAAATAGCCATCAGCTCCTGCTTTTATGGCATTGAAAATGTTTTCATCATTATCAAAAACAGTAAGCATAATGATTTTTATATGAGGATATTTTTGCTTGACTATTTCAGTAGTTTCAATACCATTAAGCACTGGCATTTCAATATCCATAAGGATTAAATCAAGATTGTGATTGTGTTCCAATTTAGACAATAAATCAGAACCATTCATTGCTGAAAATTTAAAACTCAAGTCCTCAAAAAAAGACAGCTTTTCTTTTACTGCATTTATTAAAAATGTGTTGTCGTCAACTATGGCTATTTTAATGTTCATTGGCTGGTATTTTTATAAAAATAGTAAACGTATTGAATTTCACCTATACGATACATGACGTATATTACATTTGTAACTTGACTGTTGTTCCGTTACCTTCTGCAGAGGTTACTGTTAACTCTCCATCAATTTCATGAGCGCGTTTTTTCATATTATTGAGTCCGTTACCAAGTTCAACTTTTAAAACATCAAACCCTTTTCCGTTATCAGAAACTTGAACTAAAAGTTTATCATCTACCTGATTTACCTCAACCATTATTTTAGTCGCTTCAGCATATTTTATAGCATTATTAACCGCCTCTTGAATGATACGATAAATATTCATTCCCTCAACAGAAGTAAACTGCAAATCATCATTAATACGTTCTCCTTTTTTGAAATTGAATTCAATACCTTCTGAAGCAATATGCGCTTTATCAATAAAATTTGAAATCCTAGATTGTAAGTCTTCAATAGATATTTCATTTTTATTCATTGCCCAAATAGTATCGCGTAACTCATAAATGGTTGATGAGGTGAATGTGCTTATACTTTTAAGCTTATCGCCTAACTTTTCTGGGAGTTTAAATCCATATTTTAAATTGTCTAAAGATGAAATAATAAACGTTAATTGCGCTCCAATGTTATCATGTAAATCTCTTGAAATTCGTAGTCTTTGGTCTTGAAGTTTACTTTGTGTTTCAATTTTTGCCAAAGCATCTTTAAGCTGATTTTCGCGAAGCAACTGTCGGTTTTTTATTTTTTGTTGACTGTACACTAAGTAACCCAAAAGCGAGAGCACAATTGCTAATGCCACTAAACCTAAAATGTAGTTGTTCTTTTTACTTAAATCGAGTTCTTTTTCGGCTAAATCAGCACGTTGCGACAAGATTTCTTTTTCCTTCTTTTCAGTTTGATATTGAATTTCCAATTCGGCAACCTTACCATTGGTTTCAATATTTAAAATACTGTCTCTAAACAAAGTGAAGCTTTTGTAGTACTCTAAGGCTTTTTGAGGTTGATTTTTAGCTTCGTAATATTGAGAGTAATTGTGTAACGCTGTTTCTATATCTGTTGCCGATTTTGCTTTTCTGGTATAATAGTAACCACTATCTAGATACACTTTAGCTTCTTCCAAACGATTGTTTTCAATCAGTACATCAGCAATATTATTGTAAGTAGCACCAATTCCTGTTTGGTTGCCTATAGCACGCTCTGCCTTTACTGATTTATTAAAATACAATAAAGCAGAGTCTATTTCTTCTAAATAATAATATACTGCACCAACATTGTTGGTGGATTCCGCTATTCCTTTTTGGCTGTTCAGGTCTTCTTCAAGCTTCAAGGAGGCTTTAAAATAATCAAGTGATTTTAGCAAGTCACCATCATTAGCATAAATAATAGCAATACTATTGTAGACTTCAGACATTCCTTTTTTATTGTCTTCAGCCTCAAAAATATCTTTGGCTTTAAGATGGTTTTCAATAGCTTGTTGGTTCATTCCAAGGTAGCTATATACTGTTCCTATATTGTTTGTTACAGTTGCTCTATGCGAATCCATGCTTTTAGCATCGTAGATTTTAAGCGCTTCTACGTAAGCCGCTAAAGCATCTTCATACAATCCTAAATTACGATTACACGCACCAACATTATTATAGGCTGAAGCAATGATTATAGAATCTGTTGAAGTTTCCAAAGCAGCAGTTGACAGCGATTTAGCTTCAGTAAATAGTCCTAAATCTCGTTTTACAATTCCTAAGTTGTTTTTGCTTTGTGCAATGTTGTTAACTACTTTATTTTTTTCAGAAATTGTCAATGCTTTTTCCAATAACTCAATTGATTTTTGAGGATTGGTTTTATACATATCCATTGCTGAGTCATTAAGTACTGCTACATTGTTTTGAGAAAAACCAATAGAGAAATAAAGAATACCAAAAACTGTCAGCCAAAATGTTTTCATATTAAAAAAGTAGTTGGTTGATTTGTTTAAATTTAGAAATTAATTTGGGAACGTAAGTGATATTATTGTGCCTTCATTTAATTTAGAATCAATTGAAAACTCACCTCCTAAATCATTAACACGTTTTTTCATGTTTGTTAAACCGTTTCCTTTTTCGATAGTGTTGAGATCAAAACCTTTTCCGTTATCAATTATTGATAGTTTGTAGTTCTTAGGTTTGTCTATACTAATTTCAATTTTAGTTGCCTTAGCATGTTTTATGGCATTATGTACAGCTTCTTGAACGACTCTATGAATTCCTATTCCTGTTACCGAAGAAAACGACTTTTCAATATCAACTTTATTAGAAACATTAATATTGAACTCTATTTCCTGCGACGCAAATCTTGCTTTATCTTTGTAGTTTGTAATTCGTAAAATAAGGTCTTCAATTGTTATCTCTTCCTTATTCATTGCCCAAATAGTATCGCGCAACTCATAGATGGTTTCTGAGGTGAAATTGCTAATGCTTTCTAGTCGTTTGTTTAGGGTTTCATCTTTAATATCAAAACCATACTTAAGATTGTCTATAGAAGAAATTATAAAGGTAAGCTGCGCACCAATATTATCATGTAAATCTCTTGAAATTCTCAAACGTTGTTCTTGAAGCTTATTTTGAGTTTCAATTTTTATCAACGCATCTTTGAGTTCATTTTCTTTTTTTAGCTGCTTATTTTTAAGTTTTTGCTGATTGAAAAATAAGTATCCTATCAACCCTAAAACTACTGCTAAGCAAACCACTCCATAAAGTTGATAGTTTTGTTTTTGAATAGTTAATTTATGCTCTGCAAGTTCAGCACGTTGTATCAGTATTTCTTTTTCCTTTTTTTCGGTGTCATATTTCACTTCAAGATCAGCAATAGCTTGAGCATTCTTTTCAGAAAAAATAGAGTCTTTTAAAATTCTAAATTTATGAGTGTGCTCTCGTGCTTTTTTAAAATTTCGAAGCATGTAATAACTCTCAGCTGTATTTAAGTTAAGATCACCTGAATTGGCTTTTATTTGAGGATATTTTTGAATAAGTTTAAATCCTTTTTCAGCATAACCCAAAGCGGTTTGTGGTTCATTAATTTCGTTATACAACGCTGTTAAATTGGAGTATGTTGATAATTCAGACGCTTCATCAGACTCAAAACCTTCAGGCTTATCCAAAGCTTGTAAATAGGTTTTGATAGCCAAATCATAGTTATTATTTTCATTATAGGCATTTGCAAGGTTATCTAACAACCTGTAATACTCTATAAGGTTATTAGTGCGTTTAGCTATTACTAACCCTTTTTTATATGTCATTATAGCTTCATCAATGCGTCCTAAATCTTTTAGGTTGATGCCAATGTTATTTAATGACGTAATCTGGTCATTCTCTAAGTTATGCTCTTCTCGAATTTTTAACGCCTTTTCATGATAACTCAATGCCTTTTCATTAAGATTCATTTCTTGATATATAAGACCTATATTGTTAAGATACGTATGACTTTGTTTTTCATCGCCAATGGCATCATTCATTCTTAAAGCATCAAAAAAGAACCTCAATGCGTCATCATATTCGCTTCTGTTCCAATGAAACATTCCTAAATTATTAATGCACATGACTTCAATATTTTTGAAGTTGTGTTCATGACTTAAATCTAACGCTTTAGTGAAGTAGTATTTAGCTGAATCGGACTTACCAGTGACATCCATATAGATACCATGTGTATTTGTTAATTCGGCTAAACCAAAATTAAACCCACTCTCTTTGGCTTGCGTTTTCCCTTCGGTAATGACTTGAAGTGCTTTATCAGAATCGTTGAATATATAACTGAATCCAATCTTATTAAACGTCCTGATTCTTACTGAATCATTCTTTATTTCTTTAGCAGCTGTAAGTAAGCTATCTAAGTTTTGCGAATAGGTATAAGATGACTGAAATATGAATAGAAGTGTGACTAAAAGTATCCTCATTTTTGGCAATAAAAAAAGCATCAGAAAATACCTGTCCTTACCAGATAATATAACTGACGCCTTTTTAAAAAATTGATTAATAGCATTACGAATATATAACATATTGAAGTTCATCATCTTTTTTTTCGATAAGAAGCAATTAAAAAAGATTAAGCGTAATCCTACAAAAATTACGCTCAATCAGGAAATCTCAACAACAAGATTTAATTATTAAGATTGTAAGCATAAATCGTTTTATCATTGGCTTTATAGAAAAGAAAACCTCCAAATTCATCTACTTCATACTCAGGCTTTTTGTCGTTTAAAACAATTTCTTTATCTGTATAACCAGTGTCTTTATTTACTTTAACTAACCCAACACCATTATCTAATTTAGTTAAAATAAACTGTGCATTTTCGGTGGCTGCAGTTGATTTAAATCTAGTAGATAAATAGTCAAAAGAAGCTCCTGCTATTCCTGCAAACATATCGGCAGCTCTTTTAGCTTCTTTACCATAATCGTTATAGCTATCAAGGTCATTTACACTACCAAAAGCACTTCTATTAGCACCAGCTTTCATACTCATAGAAACTGTCATTGCTGTAGATGCTACTGCTGTAATACCTCCTACAATTTTACCAAAGGTGCTTCTTCCTGGTGATTTATGGTAAGTATGATAATTTTCATTTCCGTCAAATGCTAACGAGGTCATATTTTGACTTGATGACAAAAAGATACCAGTATCTCTTATTTCCATATGATTAGGATCTTCTTTTTCTTCAAAATCGCACTTAGCAAGATCACTAACTTCACCTGAATTTGCATCAACAGCCATAATTTTTCCATCAGCAGCAATTAAATATCTGTCATTTTTAGCATCAAAGGTTGATGCTACTGAAGCTGCTCTTTTATATTTTAACGGCTTACCCCAAACCTCTTCTCCTGTTTCTAAATTCACAATATTAGCGTCTTCACCTGTAATATATAGTAACCCTTGTGGTGTGTGTGCCATTACCATAATATTTTCTCCTGTTTTAAGAGGCTTTTTGAAAAGGGGTTTGCCGTCAAATGAAATTTTATTGATACCTCCTGATTCTATTCCGAATAAAATACCATCTTCCATTATGTAAAAATGCTGAACGTATCCTTTTGTTTTTGGTGCTTTATCCCATAGATCTTCTCCTGTAGCTGCACTAAACATGGTTATTTTTGATTCTGATTTTGCACCTAAAGCTCCTGTGCCTCCTGCAACATCACTAACTACAGCTAGACCTTGAGGTAGAATTTCAAAGTTTGTAACAATACCTTTTACTTTTCTATCGTCTTCCCAAAGTTCAGCTCCATTACTTCCAATCTTATGGATTCTGGTGTTTTTTCCATTTGTAGTAGTTTCAAAACCATAAATTTCTTTTTCAGTTTCATCGGCAACCATCCAGTTAACACCTTTTATTTTAGTTTGCCATAAATCTTCACCTGAATGCGATTTAGCAATAAGTCCTTGAGCTGTTGGTATAATTAAAGAGTTCTTTAAAAGCAAAGGCGTTCCTGTAACGCTAAAGTCTTTTGCAATTCCTACTCTACCTGGTTTATCTAAAAAGAAACTATAGTCTAGCTTAGAAGTGTTAAGATCGTATACTGCTACTTTAGGAGTCATTTTTTCAAACTTATCGCCTATTTTCTGAATACCACTAACTACTAATTTGTTTTGTGGCAACATAACATTACAAGTATAAATTTGATTCCAACTATCATCATCAGAATTGAAAATCACTTTACCTTGAACATAATCTATCACTGCTCTTTTGGTTTTAGACAATCCTGCAAAACCCGAAGTCGCTCCTTGAGATACGACTATATATGGTGAACCTGGAATAAAATCAGTCTCTTCTGGTTTTAGCTTTCCAAAATTATTAAAGGTAAAAACTGGTTGGCTTTCTGTTGGTTTTATGCCTACTAAACCATCATTTGTTGCCACTACCAACACACCTCCAATAGTCAATGTCATTTCATTAATCTTAGCTCCTAAGTCATAACTTTGACTTGGCGCTTCTGCTTTTTGCGCATTAGCAAAGGTTGCACTAACTAATAGTGCAACCAATACTAAGCTCTTAAATTGAATTAATAGCGTTTTCATGATTAAAAGTCTATGTTAAATGAACCCTCTGTTACATCTTTAATAGAATCGTCTGTACTATTTTTAGCACTAAAACTAAAAGTCCCTTTAATGTTAGTTTCCGTTACTTCAGATATATTGATTTCACCAACTTGCATATCATCGTAAGGTGCTTGCCATATAATAATCTCAGGATTTGTAGGATCATTAAGATCAACATTTGTTTCTTGGTAAGCAGCTACATTAAAAATGTTAGCTCCTCCACCTAATGGATAAGTACCAACACCGTCATAACCAATAATAGTTAAAACTATAGCCTTACTTGAAGTTCCACCTGTATTCCCTTGAATTTGCAGAGTTCCACTGTTTAACGTTGCAAAAGTCGCTATTTCCACAGATGTCATAGTTGCACCATCTATTTTTGCAGTTAAAGTCCCAGGGCTTGCAGAACCACCACTTCCTCCATCGTCATCACTTGAACATGAAGTTAATCCTACCATGGCTGTTACCATGATTAATACCATAAATTTTCTTAAATCTTTCATTGTTGAATATTTTTAATTAATAACTGATTCAAAAATGCAACTTTAAGAAACTGAAAGAAATACGTAATATGTCGTATATTTAAAATACGATATGCGAAAAAGACTGCTGTAACTGGTTTTGCTTGTCTTTTAATGATTGAAGAAATGCCTTATGGCTATTAGAGTTTGGATTAAATGGTCTATGCTGAAGTCCTTTTTGTATCACATCAACCTCGTTTAATGTTTTATGAGCCTTTTCTGAAATCCAAACCTGTTTAAATTTTTCCCAAATGTAATTTACTGCTACATCATTTGGATGTAACATATCGGCTTTATAAAAACGATAGTCGCGAAGCTCGTCCAGCATAATTTCATACGAAGGGAAATAATACTGCTGATTTCTTGGTTCAACAACTTGATGAATAGCTGCAACTAAATGCGATTTGCTTTGTGTATTCTCTACAAAACCATCTTTAATATGTCGCACAGGAGATACTGTAAAAATTATAGACGCTTTAGGATTAACGCTTTTTATTAAAGCAACTATAGCTTGTAATGATTCTGAAATTTTATCAACCGTTAGCAGCTCTTTTGTAAATTGTTTTTGTGGTACTTTATGGCAATTGGCAACAACAACATCTGATGCTGTATGTCTATAAACCCAAGCGGTTCCTAATGTAATAATAACATGTGTTGCTTGGTGTATTTGCTGATTTGTTGACTGAACAGCATTGTTCAATGCATGTAACAAATCATCTTTATTATCACTGCTTAACTTGGAATGCGCTTCATAACAATGCCATTGTTCATTATGAAAAAAGATATCTTCTTCGGTGTACGTTTTAGAATTAATCGCATTAGCAACCAAACTTTCAATGGCTAGCGGATGAAATAAAATACCAAATGGATTTTGAAAATTCTGAAGTTTAAAATAGTTAAACTTCTCTCCTATATTTTCAACAAAACAAGACCCAAACAGCGCTATTTTAGAATGATAATCTATTTGATTATGCGGCTCTGATTGTAACGGTATTTGGGTTTGTAGTTTCATTTTATCTTCTTGCAAAAATTTGTTTCTCTCGCAAAGACGCAAAGTTGCAAAGATTTTATTTTCTATTTTATGTTTTCTTTTATCGTAACGCTGTTTTCTTTCGTTAAATTTCAGGTTTCTTTACTATACTTTACTCGCAAAGCCACAAAGTTGCAAAAGTTTTCTTCTAGAGATTATTTACAATTCTTGTAATTCCTGTTTTTATTAAAGGACTGTTAAAATTAACTAACAAGCCAAGTTTTAAGTTTGTTAACTTTAAATATGTTAATAACTGTTTTGGATGTACTGGATGAATTGCTTCAACCGATTTAATTTCAATAATCACTTTATTTTCAACAATCAAATCTGTTCTAAAACCTAAATCTAGTTTTCTGTTTTTCCATACAACAGGAAGCGATTTTTGTCTTTCTACATTAAGTCCTATTCTTATCAATTCTGTGTAGAGAATTTCTTCATAAACCGACTCCAATAAACCAGGTCCTAGTTCAACATGAATATGATAACAACAATCTACAATAATTGAAGCTAAATCATTTTCACAATAGTCATCAGAACCTTTTTTCATTATTTTTTACATCTTATAATAATCTTTAATTTACAGAAAATTAATTATAAAAATTATTACTTTTCACTTTGAGTCTTGGCGACTTTGCGTGAAATTCTATAAATAACTTTTCACTGCTTCCAAAGCGTCTTTTATACCACTAGGATTTTTTCCTCCTGCAGTTGCAAAAAACGGTTGTCCGCCTCCACCACCTTGGATGTGTTTCCCTAATTCTCTAACAATTTGTCCCGCATTCAAGCTTTTTTCTGCAACCAATTCTTTTGAGATATAACAAGACAATAATGCCTTACCATCGTTTTCAGCACCAAAAAGCAGAAACAGGTTATCATATTGACTTCCTAACTCAAAGCATAAATCTTTTATTCCTGCTGCATCTAAATCAACTTGTTTTGCTAGAAATGTGATACCATTAACTTCAGTCAATTCATTTTTAAGCTCACCTTTTAGGTTTTTAGCTTTATCTTTTAAAAGCTGCTCTATTTGCTTTTTTAGGTTTGTATTTTCCTCTTGAAGATTCTGTAATGCTTTTACTGGCTCTTTAGCATTGTTAAGTAAATCTTTCATTTCAAAATACGCACGATTGTTTTCAAAATAGAAATCTTTTACAGCATCGTTTGTGATAGCTTCAATACGACGAATTCCAGCAGCAACTGCGCCTTCAGATACAATTTTAAAATGCCAAATATCTGCAGTGTTTTTTACGTGAGTTCCACCACAAAGTTCTATAGATTTACCGAATTTTATAGTACGTACAGTATCGCCATATTTTTCTCCAAACAACGCCATTGCACCTTCGTCAATAGCTTGTTGCATTGGAATATTACGTTGTTCTTGCAATGGTAATTTACCTTCAATTCTGGCATTTACAAAGTTTTCTACATCACGCAATTCATCAACGGTTAGTTTAGAAAAGTGCGAAAAGTCAAAACGCAAATACTTACTATGTACCGCACTACCTTTTTGCTCAACATGTGTTCCTAAAATCTCGCGTAATGCCTGATGCAATAAGTGTGTTGCAGTATGGTTACATTCCGTTCTGTAACGTTGTTTTGCATCTACAGTTGCTTTAAAAGTGCCTTGTACATTTTTAGGAAGACTCTTTGCAAAGTGAATAATAACATTGTTTTCTTTTTTGGTATCAACAATATATACAACATCACCAGAAGCATCTTCTAGATAGCCTTTATCGCCAACTTGTCCACCACCTTCAGCATAAAACGGTGTTAAATTAAACACCAGCTGGTACATTTCACCATCCTTTTTTGAGGTTACTTTTCGGTATTTAGTAAGCTTAACATTAGCTTCAGTAACATCATAACCAATAAACTCTTGCTCATCATCTTCAAGAACAATTGTCCAATCGTCTGATTTTAATTGAGAAGCTTGCTTACCACGTTCTTGTTGCTCTTTTAGTTTTTTATCAAACTCTTCGTGGTTATAGGTAAATCCGTTTTCACGAAGAATTAAATCGGTTAAATCTTCTGGAAAACCATAAGTATCTTTAAGTTCGAAAACTTTATTTCCTGAAATTTCTTTAGTGTTAGAATGTGTTATAATTCTATCAAGCAATAATAACCCTTGATCTAATGTTCTTAAGAAAGATGCTTCTTCTTCTTTTATAACATTTTCTATAAGTTGTCTTTGTTCTTTTAATTCAGGGAATGCTTCTCCCATTTTTTTGATAAGCACATCCACCAAACGGTAAATAAACGGCTCTTTTTGGTCTAAAAACGTAAATCCGTAACGAATAGCACGACGTAAAATTCTACGAATTACATAACCAGCTCCTGTATTACTTGGCAATTGTCCGTCTGCAATAGAGAATGCAACCGCACGAACGTGATCAGAAATAACTCTAATAGCAACATCTATCTTATCGTTTTTACCGTAATCTTTATCTGCAATGGTTTCAATTTCACGAATTATCGGTGTAAAAACATCAGTATCATAGTTACTTTGCACATTTTGTAATACCATACACAAACGCTCAAAGCCCATTCCGGTATCTATATGTTTGTTTGGTAAGTTTTCTAGAGAACCATTAGCTTTACGATTGTATTGCATAAAAACCAGGTTCCAGATTTCAACCACTTGCGGATGATCCATATTCACCAAATCCTTACCAGAAACCTTCGCTTTTTCTTCAGCAGAACGAATATCAACATGAATCTCACTACAAGGACCACAAGGACCTTGATCTCCCATTTCCCAGAAGTTATCTTTTTTATTACCTTTTAAAATACGGTCTTCAGCAATATACTGTTTCCAAATATCGTAGGCTTCGGTATCTAATGGCGTACCATCTTCTTCGTCACCTTCAAAAACAGTTACGTATAAAATATCTTTGTCTATTTTATAAACCTCTGTCAATAATTCCCAAGCCCAAGCAATCGCTTCTTTTTTAAAGTAATCGCCAAAACTCCAGTTACCCAACATTTCAAACAATGTGTGATGATAAGTATCGTAACCAACTTCTTCTAAATCGTTGTGTTTTCCAGAAACACGCAAGCATTTTTGAGTATCAGCAATTCTATTGCTTTTTGGTGTGGCATTACCTAAAAAATATTCTTTAAAAGGTGCCATTCCAGAGTTGACAAACATTAAAGTTGGATCATCTTTTAACACCATTGGTGCAGATGGTACAATAGTATGTTTTTTATCTTCAAAAAACTTTAGAAATTTTGAGCGTATCTCTTGAGACTTCATGTATGTTTAATTCTCGTTCTTGTTAAAATTATATTAATTGCGAAACAATTTTTATCTTTGGTCGTTTGCAAATAAAATTCATTTGATTGAAATGATTTTATCAATTGCAAAAATAGTATAAATAAAGAAATGAGTAAGGTAAAATATTATTATGATTCTGAAACACTTTCGTATAGAAAAATAGAACGAAAGAAGAGACGAACATTTAAGTACATTTCGCTGTTTTTATTAGCTTCTGCCTTGTTTGGTTTTTTATTTGTGTTTATCGCAAGTCAGTATATTGAATCTCCAAAAGAAAAGGCTTTAAAACGTGAGCTTTCTAATATGCAGCTACAATTTCAGTTGCTCAATAAAAAAATGGATGAAACGCAAGATGTACTTGCCAATATTGAAGAGCGCGACAATGCTATTTATCGACTGTATTTTGAAGCAAACCCTATTCCTGAAGAACAACGAAAAGCTGGTTTTGGTGGTATTAACCGTTACAAAGACTTAGAAGGGTTTGACAACTCTAAATTAATTATTGAAAGCCACCGAAGAATGGACATTCTTCAAAAGCAAATTGTTGTACAATCACGATCATTAGACGAAATAGCAACATTAGCCAAAGACAAAGAAAAGTTTTTAGCCTCAATACCTGCCATTCAGCCTGTTAATAATGCCGAATTAACTCGTATGGCATCAGGTTATGGTTATAGAACTGACCCTTTTACTAAAGTGAGAAAATTTCATTTTGGTATGGATTTTACAGCTCCTCGCGGAACTCCTGTTTACGCTTCTGGAGATGGTGTTGTTACCAGAGCAGACAACAGAGCTACTGGTTATGGTAAACATATTAGAATAGACCATGGTTACGGATATGTTAGCCTTTATGCGCACTTATACAACTATAATGTGCGTGCTAACCAAAAGGTTAAACGTGGTGATTTAATAGGTTTTGTTGGTAGTACAGGACGTTCGGAAGCTCCACATTTACACTATGAGATTTTTAAGGATGGTGAACGCATCAACCCTATTAACTTTTATTACGGAAATTTATCTGCTGAAGAATTCTCTGACTTACTAGAAAAAGCTTCTTTAGAAAACCAATCTTTAGATTAATTTTATGCATATAGAACTCCCAGAAAAACGATACTATGGCATTGGCGAAGTTGCAAAAGCTTTTGACGTCAATGCATCATTGATTCGTTTTTGGGAAAAAGAGTTTGATATTCTAAAGCCTAAAAAGAACGCAAAGGGCAACCGTAAATTCACACCAGAAGACATTAAAAACCTAAAGTTTATTTACCACTTGGTAAAAGAACGAGGATTTACTCTTGAAGGTGCAAAAACTCATCTTAAAGAAGAAAAGAAAAAATCGCTAAGTAATTTTGAAATAATTAGTAAATTAGAAGCTATAAAGGCGCAACTAATCAAAATTAAATCACAACTTTAAAACTCTCTTATCATGAAAAAATGGTTACCATGGATTATTGTTGCAATAATCGCAATAGGTTTGTACACTAAAGGAAAAGGTTTTTACAACGAAGCTATAAGCCTTGACGAAAACATTGGCGAGCAGTGGTCCAAAGTAGAAAGTGCTTACCAATTAAGAAGTGACCTTATACCTAACTTAATGAAAGTTGCTGAACGCTATGCCGAATATGAGCAAGAAACTTTTAAAATAGTTACTGATGCGCGTTCTAAAGCCACAAGCATACAAATTGACCCATCAAATATTACTCCTGAGCAACTCACCCAGTTTAAAGAAGTGCAAAGCACTATGACCTCGGCTTTATCTAGGTTACTAGCTGTTTTTGAGCGCTATCCAGACTTAAAAGCTAATGAAAACTACAAGGAATTGATGAACAGTCTTGATCGTGTTGAAAAACGAATTAAAGTAGAACGCGACCGTTTTAATGAAACCATTACACCTTACAATAACTTAGTAAGACAGTTTCCTAACAACCTATACGCAGGCTTTTTTGGATTTGAGAAAAAAGAACGTTTTGAATCTGACGAAGGCGCTGAAAAAGGTATTGACATAAACGATTACAAATCTGACAATTAATGTCTACCGTTGAAAATTTTCTTTCACAAACCGAAGAACAAGAGGTTATTAAAGCCATACGTGAAGCTGAACGTTTAACTTCAGGTGAAATTCGTGTTCATTTAGAAAAAAACGATAATGGAAATGCCGAAGCACGTGCTATGGAAGTGTTTCATTATTTAAAAATGGACAACACCAAATTGCAAAATGGTGTTTTAATTTATGTAGCTATAGAAGACAAGTCGTTTGCTATTTATGGAGATAAAGGCATTAATAATGTTGTGGCTAATGACTTTTGGGAAAGCACAAAAAACACTATCCAATCTCATTTTAAATCTGGTCGTTATAAGGACGGATTAATCTATGGTATTTTAACTGCTGGAGAGCAATTACAGCACCATTTTCCTTGGAATCATTTTGATACTGACGAACTCCCAAATGAAATCTCAAAAATTTAATGCGCAATAGAGTTTACATATTATGTTGTGTGATTGTATGCTTTTTTGCTACTCAGTTTTCATTTGCTCAATTTAAAATCCCTGAAAAACCTACAGGTAGCGATCAAACTAGCGTTTACGACTATATTGGATTGTTATCTAACTCTCAAAAAGACCATTTAGAGCAAAAGTTGATAAGGTATGCCGATTCTACTTCATCTCAAATAGTAGTTGCCATTATTAGTACATTAAATGGAGACGACATTACCCTAGTTGGTGCAAATTGGGGGCACAAATGGGGAATTGGACAAGCTAAAGAGGATAACGGAATTTTAATCTTACTTGCTAAAGACGACCGTCAAATAGATATAAATACAGGTTATGGTATGGAATATCGACTCACTGATATTTTAGCCGAACGTATTATAAACAGAGTCATGATTCCTGAATTTAAAAAAGGGGATTTTTACAGTGGACTAGACAAAGGAACAGACGCAATTTTTGAAGTCCTAAATGGTGAATTTAAAGCTGAATCTACCAAAGAAGATTATAGTTTTCCTATTGGTGTTTTTGTGGTCTTGTTTGTGATGTTTATTGTGCTTTTAATAGCAATTTCTAGTAATCGTCGTGGTAAAGGTGGCGGAAATAGTGGTGGCAAAGGTAAAGACTTAGATAGTAGAGATATTTTAGAAGCCATTATATTGAGTAATATGGGACGAGGCAGCTACGGAAAAAGTTCAGGTGGAGGCATTTTTGGAGGAAACTCTAGTGGTGGAAGCTTTGGTGGAGGTGGTTTTAGTGGTGGCTTCGGTGGAGGCGGATTTGGAGGTGGTGGAGCCTCAGGAAGTTGGTAGTTATGAAAAAGACGATTGTATTTTTAATAATTATTGCTCTTTTTAGTTGCAATGAAGAACAAAAATTAGAAAACACTAATGGACTATTCTCCAAAATTGAATTTCAAGAATTAAATCTATTACTTCATAATTTTGACTCTATCTTAATTGAAGAACACAAAACTTCCTCTACTAAAATTGCTTATTCTGAATTCTCTAAGTATGTATTAAAAAACAATACAATTCCTCCTAATTCTAAAATTGATTCTTTAGGAAAATCTGTTATAAAGTATAATGTTTTTGATAAAATTTGGTGGTCATATAAAAGTTCTAATTCAGATAAATTAAAATACAATTTAGCATCTCAAAGTAACTATCTTAAGTATTTAAAATTAATTGGAGAACAATTTGATTTCATAAAAGAATACACAAATATTATAGAGTCTACAAGTGACATTACACCTTCATTAGCATTTGGGTTTGCTAAAAACATTCAACTAAATGATTTTGAAAATGAAAATATCAGATTAATTTTTGCTATTCACTATTTGACTCTATTGAATAGATAAAATTCACTTCAAAAAACCTCTAACTTTGTAAATTACAAAAACGGAATTAATAAAATAGCAGCTATTTCTTACGCATATAAACGCTTACAGGAACTCCATGAAAATCAAAATGTTCCCTAAGTTTATTTTCTAAAAAGCGCTTATAAGGTTCTTTTACATATTGAGGTAAATTACAGAAAAATGCAAATTGCGGTTGTGGTGTTGGCAATTGCATAATGTATTTGATTTTTACATACTTACCTTTATATGCTGGTGGTGGATTATGGTCTATAATTGGTAATAATACCTCATTAAGCACACTAGTTTTTATACGCTTTGTTCTGTTTTTATAAACTTCAACAGCTGTTTCAATAGCTTTAAAAATACGTTGCTTGTTCAATACCGAAATAAACACAATTGGCACATCAACAAAAGGTTCAGTTTCTCGTCTTATCATTTTTTCAAACTCTCTGGTTGTTTTATTATCCTTTTCAACCAAATCCCATTTGTTTACCAAAATAACAATGCCTTTACGGTTACGTTCGGCTAGCCAAAAAATGTTTTGTACTTGACCATCAAACCCTCTTGTAGCATCTAAAACCAATAAGCACACATCGCAATGTTCAATAGCTCTAACGCTTCGCATTACTGAATAAAACTCAAGGTTTTCTTTTACTTTAGATTTTTTACGTATTCCTGCGGTGTCTACTAAATTGAACTCAAAACCAAAACGATTATATTTTGTATCAATGGAGTCTCTTGTAGTACCAGCAATATCAGTAACTATATATCTATCTTCACCTATCAAAGCATTTATAAAAGAAGATTTCCCTGCATTGGGACGACCTACAACTGCAAAACGTGGTAACTCTTCTTCTTCTACTTCTTCTTTTTCAGGTAAGGCTTCAACTAGAGCATCTAACAAATCTCCTGTTCCACTACCATTAATACTTGCAATAGTATAGTACTCTCCAAGACCTAATGCATAAAACTCTACTGCATCTTCAGCACGCTTAGCATTGTCAACTTTATTAACAGCTAAAAACACTGGTTTTTCAACTTTACGAAGAAGCTTAGCAACGTCTTCGTCCATTCCTGTTACACCAGTTTCTACATCAACCATAAAAATAATGGCATCGGCTTCATCTATAGCAAGTTCTACTTGTTTATCAATTTCGGCTTCAAAAACATCATCACTACCAATAACATAGCCACCTGTGTCGATAAGAGAAAACTCTTTACCGTTCCAGTCACTTTTTCCATAATGACGGTCTCTGGTAACTCCACTAACGGCATCAACAATGGCTTCTCTACGTTGTATTAAACGATTAAAGAAGGTTGATTTTCCTACATTTGGTCTTCCTACAATAGCTACTATGTTGCTCATTATGATTATTTTTTGCGCCTGCAAAGATAATATTAGTTTGCAGTATTTTAAGATAAAAAAGTGTTTTACTTTTGGTTATACCCAAAACGCTTTAATTGATTTGTATTTGTACGCCAATTTTTATTGACTTTTACATATAATTCTAAATGAATTTGTTTTCCAAAGAATTTTTCTAAATCTTTTCTAGCCTCAATACCTACGCGTTTTAAAGCAGCTCCTTTATGTCCAATGATAATACCTTTTTGAGTATCGCGCTCTACCATAATTACCGAACGCATTCTAATGATATTTTCTTCTTCAAAAAACTCTTCGGTATCAATTTCTACAGCATAAGGAATTTCTTTCTTATAGTGTAAAAGTATTTTTTCGCGAATGGTTTCATTAACAAAAAAGCGTTCAGGTTTATCGGTAAGCTGATCTTTTGGATAAAAAGGTGGTGACTCTGGAAGCAACTCTATAATTCTGTTAAATACTTCTTTTACTTGAAATCCTTCTAATGCAGAAATAGGAAAAATTTCAGCATTTGGCACTTTTATTGCCCAAGATTGAACTTGCTCTTCTAGCTGTTGCTGGTCAGAAGTATCTATCTTATTTAATAACAATAAAACAGGAATTTTAGAATTAGTGATTTTATTGAAAAAGGCTTCATCTTTCAACTCCTTTTCTCCTATTTCAACCATGTAAATTAATACATCGGCATCATCAAAAGCAGATTTCACAAAATCCATCATGGATTCTTGAAGCTCATATGCTGGTTTTATAATTCCTGGTGTATCACTTAAAACCACCTGAAAGTCGTCTCCATTTACAATACCTAATATTCTATGACGAGTAGTTTGCGCCTTAGAAGTTATTATTGATAATTTTTCACCTATAAACGCATTCATAAGTGTTGACTTACCAACGTTAGGGTTTCCTATAATATTTACAAATCCAGCTTTATGCATTTTCATTAATTCTTGTTGGCAAAGATACAGCTTAATATTATAAAAAAACCTTTCAAGCTATTTGAAAGGTTTTTTTAAGTTATTTGAGGTTTATTTTACTTTGAAAAATAGACGTAAATAGCAACTACTATAAGTGTAATCAATCCGCCTACAAGCTTTACATGTTTCCATGGAGTAATATCAACTTGCTCAGTATACTCTTGCACATAAGCTTCTTTTCTTGGGAAGAAATATCCAATCACAAGCATTATTATAATGTTAACTACAAACAAGATAGCCATAATGTGCAAAAAGTGTGGATATGCTTCGGCTTCTACCAGCTTTAATGCAGCAGGATCTGTAACTCCTGAAGCTTTTGCAGCTTCTAATGCTTTTTCTACTTTATTTGGACCAATGATGAACTGACTAACAATATACATTATTGATCCTGAAATAATACCAATTTTAGCAGCAATGGCTGGTACTCTTTTGGTTAAATACCCAACAACAATAATTGTAAGAATTGGAATACTGTAAATACCATTAATTTCTTGTAAATACTTAAATAAGCTTCCTGCATTTTCTATCATAGGAGCAATAAACATTGCTGCCAATGCTAAGCATATACCAAAGATTTTACCATATTTTACAACTGTAGATTCATCGGCATTTTTATTGATATGTTGTTTGTAAATATCAATACCAAACAATGTTACCGAACTATTCAATACACTATTAAAAGAACTTAAAATAGCACCAAACAACACTGCTGCGAAAAATCCAACAAGATATTTAGGTAATACAGCTCGTACTAATTCAGGATACGCTAAATCACTAGAAGCAAGTCCACCTTCAAAATAGTAATAGGCAATCATACCTGGAAGCACTAAAATTAATGGTCCTAAAATTTTTATAAATGAAGCAAGCACTAATCCTTTTTGTCCTTCAGCTAAGTTTTTAGCCCCAAGTGCTCTTTGTATGATTTGTTGGTTGGTTCCCCAATAAAATAACTGAACTAACATCATTCCTGTAAAAATGGTTGAAAAAGGAACCTCTTGACCTGGGTTACCTGTAGAATCAAAACGTTCTGGGTTTGCAGACATAAGTGTTTCTAAACCTCCAAAAACCGAACCATCACCAATTGCCATTAATCCGAAAACTGGTATCAATATTCCTCCTATCAATAAACCTATTGCGTTAATTGAATCTGATACTACAACAGCTTTTAAGCCTCCAAAAACTGCATAAATAGATCCAATTATTCCAATTCCCCAAATACAAATTACCAAAGCTGAAGAATCTGAAACGTTTAATAGTGTTGGCACATCAAACATTCCGCTGATTGCTACAGAACCAGAGTACAAAATTACAGGTAGCAATACCACAACATAACCCGTCAAAAACAAAGCTGATGTTATAGTTTTAGTAGAGACGTCAAATCTATTAGCTAAAAACTGAGGAATTGTTGTTAGTCCACTTTTAAGGTATCTTGGCAACAAGAAAATAGCAGTTACAATCATAGCAATAGCAGCTAAGGTTTCCCATGCCATTACTGATAAACCATCAGTATATGCACTACCATTAAGACCAACAATTTGTTCGGTTGATAAATTAGTCAATAATAAAGATCCTGCAATAACTCCTGCAGTTAGACTTCGTCCTCCTAAAAAGTATCCATCGGAAGATTTTTCATCAGTTTTACGCGTTGCATAATAGGAAATTATAGCCACAAGCGCAGTAAACCCAACAAAGGATAAAATTCCAATCATAATAATGTTACGTTAAATATTAGTTAGTTATAAAGGGCAAAAAACTATGCTCAATGCCTCTAATTTATAAAAGTAACTAAAATATAGTTTATAATTGGTATTCTCAGACTTTTCATAAAATTAAAAAGCCAAACACTTTCGTATTTGGCTTGTTGTAGCGGGAACTGGACTCGAACCAGTGACCTTCGGGTTATGAGCCCGACGAGCTACCTACTGCTCTATCCCGCGATATTGGACTGCAAATATAATACGTTTTTTTTGATTACAAAACTTTATTCAAAATAAAACTCCCAACAGAAAAATCTGTTGGGAGAAATAACTAATTAAAATACTTTAAAAATTTAATCTTCAGTATCTAAAGTTGCAATGCTTCCTTTAGAGTTATTATTTTGAGCATCAAAGTTTCTAATATTTGGAAACTTATCTTGTAAAGATGCTAAGTCTCCTTTAAATGCATTATTTCCTAATAATAACACTTTTAGATTTGTTAAGCTTGCTAATTCAGATGGTAAATCACCATAAAAGGCATTATCAGCAAGTACTAGCTCTTCTAAATTAGTTAAGTCACCAATTGAAGAAGGCACTATTCCAAATAAGTTATTATCAAAAACGCTTAATACTTTAAGTTTTTTAAGATTAGAAATGCTTGAAGGAAGCTTTCCTGTTAAGTTATTACTGCTAACTAAAAATTCTCTCAGGTTAGTCAACTTTTCAATAGAAGCTGGAATTGAACCTTTTAAATTGTTGTTATATAATTCTAATGTTCTTAATCTTGTTAAGTTACCAATTTGAGAAGGTATTGTTCCTTCAATACTATTCATGTACAACTGTAATGAAACTAATGATGTTAAATCAGTAATTGTATTTGGCAACTCTCCATTAAGCTTATTGAAAGCTATGTTTAAATATCTTAAGGATTTTAATTTTCCTATTGAAGAAGGAATGCTACCTGTGATGTTATTTCTGAAAAAGTTAATTTTTTCAAGATTAACTAAATCACCAAATTCAAATGGTAAATTTCCTGTTAAGTTATTGAACTCTAAATTCAACTCAACAACTTTATCATTTCTAATAACAACTCCATGCCAATTAGATACTGGCGCATTTAAATCCCAAGTTTTAGTCCAAGATTGACCTCCTGTAGAGTTATATAATGCTTTTAAAGCATCTTTTTCTTTGGTGGAAATACTAGCAAATGAAAATACTGTTACTAGACAGAATAACAATGTAGTTTTTATGGTTTTCATAATAGTAGATTTTGTTGAGGGAGCACATTTATATGACGAATATAGATATAAGTCGTTGAATCACCAATTATTTTCGATGAAATGCACAACTCAACAACACCAAAAAAACATAAATAATTGATTTTAAGCAAACTAACAAAACACTACTGTTCTATATTATTCGCTTCAAAACCAGAAATTTGATTGTTTTTTACACTGATATTCAACCTAATAGGATTGCAACAAACCTCACAATCTTCGATGTAGTTTTGATTACTTTGTGAAGTATCAACAAGCATGGAAATTTCTTCCCAACAGTAAGGACATTGAAAAAAATACTCTTCCATTTACCACGCTTTTAAAATTGAACATTCAATAACTCACCACTGATTTGAAGAAGGGTAAGTTCAGCTAATTTAGCATCATATTTTGCTTGGTTTTTACTAAGCTCAGCATTAAGCAAGTTTAATTGAGCTTGTCTAAACTCTATTGAAGTTACTTGACCGAGTTTAAATTTTTCTTGAGTACGGTCGAAATTATTTTTAGAGGTGATTATATTTTCTTCCTGAACCCTATATATCGTTAACTTGTTTTGGTAATCGTCCCAAGCATTATTGAAGTTTCGTTCGATATCAATTATAATTTGATCTTTTTGTAACTGCTGAGTTTCTAAATTTATTTTAGCGTTTTTAACTCTGGTTATAGCGCTTCCTCCATCAAATAAATTCCAGCTTAAATTTAATCCACCAGACAAACCTGTATTAGTTGATACAGCTAAGAATGATGCAGCATTGTTATTGTTTTTATTCCATCCATAAGAACCTGTTAATCCTAAGGTTGGTAAATATGCAGCCTTATTAAACTTTATATCGTATTCGCTTATTAAAATGTTTTTTTCTAATTGTAATAATGTAACGTTGTTAGATTTCATTTGTTCTAACAAATGGTCTTTATTAAGCTGAAGTTTAAACGTTACCAAAGTATCTGCTTCAAACTGAGAGTTCATAACATTACCCATCACAACATTTAAATCGCGTTTAGAATTTTTTAATTGCTGATTAGCGTTAATGTAATTAATGCTATCGTTATTAATATCAACTTGAGCGTTCAATACACCAAGTTTTGTGCTTTGACCATAATCAAACTGGTATTGTGCTCTTGTTAACCTATCTTTTGAGATGTTTAAGGTTTGTTCTAAAGCCGAAGTGTTTTCAGACAATTGAGCTACATTGTAATATACTGAGAGTAATTGCAGTATTGTATTTTCAATTGTTTCTCTTGCTTGTAGTTCTGATAATTGCTCTTCTTCCTTTAATCTTTTGTAGTTATATCGTCTTCCTAATCCGTCAAATAATGTATAGTTTAGGTTAATTGACGCATTGTAACGCGAACTTTCGGCACCTTCTAAAGTTGTAACACTTCCATCAGAAAACTCTGCTTCTGTATTATCAATATTATATGTTGCTCCTCCACTTGCTGTTACTGTTGGCAAGTATCCAGTATTTAAAACATTGGTATTATTTTCGGCAATTTCAACATTTTTATTCGCTATTTTAATACCATAGTTATTCTCCAAAGCAATTTCAATTGCTTCTTGTGTAGTGAGTACATCTTGAGCGCTGACTAAACTCGCTATTAAAATAAAAATTACAGATATAGAATACTTAATGTTCATCTTCAATATTTTGTTCTTTTATAGCACGTTCTACTTCTTCTTTAGTAACATTTTTACCTGTTGCCAACCATTTAGAATTCTTTTTGGCGCTATTAGTCACTGAAATTAAAAGCGGTAAAATTAACAATGTTAAAACTGTAGCGATACCAATACCATAGGCTATTGAAATTGCCATTGGCTTTAAAAATTGTGCTTGCCTACTCTTTTCTAAAAGTAAAGGTGCAATACCTGCAATTGTAGTTAATGAGGTTAAGAATATAGCTCTAAATCGGGCTTTACCTGCCTCAAAAAGGGCATCGTCAAATTTCATACCTTCTTTTAAAAAGGAATTGAATTTACCTATGAGTACCAATCCATCATTTACCATAATTCCAACTAGTGCAATAATTCCTAAAGCTGACAAAATATTAATTGGAAAATCATGAAACCAATGTCCCCAAGCTACTGCTATGAAACTAAACGGAATCATAAGTATCAATAATAATGGTTGACTATAACTTCTGAATGTAAACGCAATAACTACATATATTAAGAATATAACAACTGGCACTACTATTCTTGCTGAATTGGTGAGTTTGTTTTTCTCTCTGTTTTGCCCTTCGTAAGATGCACTAATGGTAGGATATTTAGACATCAGCTCTGGCATAACATTGGTTCTTATGTCTTGTAAAATCTCGGTTGGACTTCCTTTAATATCTTTCAAGTCTGCATTAACCTGAATTTCTCTTCTTCCGTCAAGGTGACTAATACTCTCGTCGCCTCTTTTAATTTCATAAGTTGCTATTTCTCCAAATGGAACTCGTTGACCTAAAGGTGTAACGATACGCATTTCATCAAGGTCGTTAATTGATTCTCTATTAACCCTATCATATCGTACCCAAACACGAATTTCATCTTGCCCACGTTGAAAACGTTGCGCTTGTAAACCAAAAAAACCTGCTCTTACTTGACTCATCACCTCTCTTAAATTTAAACCAAGTGCATAAGCCGATTCTTTAAGTTCAATATTAATTTCCTTTATTCCTTCTGGGTCAGTATCAGAAATATCAGTTAAAAGAGGATTATTTTCTAAGGCAAGCCTCAATTCATCTTTAGCCAATTTAAGCTCTTCGGTATTATTTCCTAATAAAGAAATAGACACAGGATTACCTCCAAAGTTTCCTCCCGAACCAAAAGTTAAACGCTCCACTCCATACACTTCTCCAACAGCTTCTCTAATAGAATTTGTAATTTCAGGTGAACCAAAATCACGTTCTTCACCTGGTAATAAGTTAACACTTAAACTTGCTTTGTTATTTCCTGGACCAACACGTTTAATAATATTTTGAACCACTTGCTTATTACCAGATTGCCTTTGTGTGTAATCCTCGTTAACTTCCCATGCAGCAGTTTCAACCATGGTTATTATTGAGTCTGTGATTTTTGGGTTTGTCCCTTCAGGCATTAATAAGTCTATACTCACTCTATCACTCGCAATACTTGGGAAAAACGCACTTCGTATAACACCTGCTTTAAAAGATCCGACTGTAAGTATCATCAATGCCAATAAAATTGAAAATGTTATAAAGCGTTGGTTTAAAGCAAATCGCAATGCTGGAGTATATAACGTATCTCTAAGATACACCATGAATTTATCTCCTAGTTCATTAAACTTCCTAAGTTTTAAAAACAGTTTTGCTATTCCTTTTTTCTTTGCCTTTTCTTCTTCGGAAAGATGTGTAAGCGCTTTGGAATGTGCAATATGAGCAGGAAGAATAATTAATGCTTCAACTAACGACACAACTAAGGTCAACATTACAATAACCGAAACTTCGCTAAAAAACGCACCTATACGACCATCTAAAAACAGAAACGTTGAAAAGGCTAAAACGGTTGTAAGAATCGCTGATAAAATAGGAGGTACAACTTCCATAGTACCATCTATTGCAGCTTGTATTCTTGGTTTTCCTTTTTCAAAATGCTGGTAGATATTTTCAGAAATTACAATACCATCATCTACCAGAATACCAATAACTATTATCATTCCAAACAAAGACAATACATTAATGGTAACATTAAACAAAGGTGCAAAAATGAACATTCCTAAAAAGGCTACTGGTAAACCTAACGCAACCCAGAATGCTAAACGCGTATTAAGAAATAGTGATAAAAAGAATAGCACTAAAAAGATACCTACAGCACCATTTTCTAAAAGTAATTGTGTTCTTTGGTTTAGCCGTATTGAAGAGTCGCTAACTACATCTATTTTAACTCCTGAATGCTTTTGATTAAATTCCTCAATGTACGCGTTTACTTTTTCTGCAGCAGAAAGAAGGTCTTCACTATTTGTATTTGTAATTTCAACATTTACTGCAACATTACCATTAAAATAGGATGCATTTGGTGTTTCTGAAAAACGGTCTTTTATAGTTGCCACATCTTGCAATCGTACTACAGTACCATCTTCTCTTGCTCTAACAGGCAAGTGATTTAACTCATTACCATAATAAGACCTATTGTTTGCTCTAATTAAGTAATCTTCACTATCGGTTTTTATATTTCCACCAGTAGATAAAATATTAGCTTGAGCGACTGCATTTGCAACCTCAGAAAAGGTTAAGTTATACGCTAAAAGGTCATTTTCTCGTACAGCAATTTCTATTTCTTCTTCAGGATAACCAGAAATATTGATTTGAGAAATCCCATCCATAGCTCTCAAATCGTTTTCTATTTGTCGTCCTATTTGTTTTAATGAAGCGAGTTCAATATTATCTCCACTAATAGCAAAATCAATGGTTTGCCTAATACGTTCTTGTTTTGCAACCACCAAGGGTTCCATTCCTGTAGGGAAATTCGGCACTCTATCAACTGCATTTTTTACTTCGGCGAGCATATCGTCTATATCCTCATCACTTTCAATTTCAACGGTAATACTCCCTCCATTTTCTCTTGAGGTAGAAGTTACTCGCTCAACACCTACTAATCCTTTAAGGTTGTCTTCAACTTTTAAAACAATACCTTCTTCAATCTCTTGAGGTGCTGCTCCAGGATAGGTAATATTTATGGAAATGGTTTCAGATTCTTGTAACGGAAAAAAGGATGATTTTAATTGAAAAACGCCTAAAACCCCAAAGATGAGAAACGCAATGATAATTATATTTACTGCAACTTCATACTTTATGAAATAGCTAATTATTTTTCTCATAATCAGTTATTGGTTTGTTGTGAAGTCGATTCTTGGTTAACTTTTACTAGCATACCAGCATAAGCTCCAGGGACTGATTTAGACAAAATTTTTGTTCCGTCAGGAACACCTTTTATCACAACTTCTTTTGGTGAAAAATAAACTGGCTTAACTTGTATTAAATCTAAAATACTATCTTTAATAATGAATATTTCAGATTCATCAACTAGTAGCTTTCTTGAAATTTTAATCGCATTAGGTTCGTCTTTAGCCTCTAAATTGGCTTCAAGAAACATCCCTTCTTTTAAGTTGTCGCCTTTTACTTCTACAAACACTTTTATGGTTTGAGTAGCTTGGTCAATTCTACCGTTAACTCTTGTCACATTACCTATATAGGTTTGGTTACCTTCTAGTGTGTTTAGCTCTACTTTTTCTCCTATTTGAAGTAAATCACTAAAGGTTTTACTAATTGCCAATTCTAACTCATAAACCGAAGTATCAATATATTCTCCTAATTTTTGACCAGAACGCACCAAAGTACCTTTAGTTACTAAAGCTTCGGTTAAAATGCCATTAAAAGGTGCATAAATACTATACTTTGAAAGTCGTTGTTCTAGGTTCTTAATATTGTAGTAAGACGACACAATACCTCTTCCTGTGATAAAATAATTGGCTTTTTCATTAGTTGACTCAGGTAAAGGTGCAACACTTTTGCTAATATCAAAATTTTTAAGATATGCTTCCCAGGCTGGGAAAACTTCAGGGTAATCCAGTCTTAAATCTGGCATTATAGAAGTTATCAAGTTATACAAATCACTTTTTGCTGATTGCACTGAAGCATAATACTCGCTACTATTTATTCTAATTAAGGATTCGCCTTTTCGGTATGGTTGTCCTGCTTTAAAATCGTGAGCACTACTTTGAAAAACACCTTGTACTTCAGAATATAGTTCTAATTTATGTTTTGCCACCAAAGTTCCATTTGCAGGTATGGTTATTGGAACTGTTGTATTTGTTACTGTTTCAGCAAAAACAGTCTTTACTACTTTTTCTATTCTAGGTTTTGGCTTATTGCTATTTTCAATAATTAAATAGGCTCCGAAAACAGCTAACAAAATAATAACTAGCCCAATAGCTGAGAGTATTAGTTTTCTCATTAAATGATTTTTGATGGTAATACCTACAAAAATATTTATTTGCTTGTGGTAAGCCGTTAAAAAAAACTTAAAAAAGAATACTCTTTATGAGGTCATACCATCAATTTCTTCCTGAATAGTTTCCCATTCTAACATCAATGTTTCTAATTGGTCTTTTTTAGCTTGATAGGTGTCAAAAAAACTAGGGTCTGAAACGACTTCATCATAATTGGTAGCGAGCTCAACATCAATGTTTTTTATTTCTTTTTCAAGTGAGTTGATTTTAGACTCTGTATTACTTAGTTTATTATTTAAAGATTTTAGTTTCTTTTGATCTTGGTAGGATTGTTTGTTATTTGCTTCTTTAGGAGCTTCTTTAACAACGTCTCTTTTTTCTATTTCCCTGAGACTTTCAACATTTCGTTGCTCTAAGTAATAGTCTATATCACCTAAATACTCTTTAATTTTCTGGTCTTTAAACTCATAAACTTTATCTACTAAACCTTGAAGAAAATCTCTATCGTGAGATACCAAAATTAAAGTCCCTTCAAAACGTTTTAGCGCTTCCTTCAACACATTTTTGGATTTAATATCGAGATGGTTTGTAGGCTCATCCATTACCAAAACGTTAAACGGCTGAAGCATTAATTTTGCCATTGCCAAACGGTTACGTTCACCTCCTGAAAGCACACGTACATACTTATCAACTTCTTCTCCTCTAAATAAAAAAGCACCTAAAATATCTCTTACTTTAGTTCGGTTAGTTTCGTTAGCAGCATCAATCATGGTGTCATGCACAGTTTTGTTACCATCTAAATATTCTGCTTGGTTTTGGGCAAAATATCCTATTTGCACATTGTGTCCAAGTTTTAGATGTCCTTGATGCTTTATTTCATTAACAATAATTTTTGCTAGTGTAGATTTTCCTTGACCATTTTGACCAACGAATGCAGTTTTAGAATCGCGCTCAATAGTAAGGTCAATATTATTCAATACTTGTAAGTCTCCATAATGTTTTGAAACGCCTTCGGCTTCAACAACTACTTTTCCTGGAGTAATGGAAACCGGAAAATTAAGTGTCATTACGCTGTTATCATCTTCATCGACCTCAATCCTATCAATTCTATCCAGCTTTTTTATAAGCGATTGTGCCATAGAAGCTTTTGATGCTTTGGCTCTAAATTTTTCAATTAACTTCTCAGTTTGTTGAATTTGCTTTTCTTGATTTTTCTGAGCTGCTAGCTGCTGGTCTTTGATTTCTTTACGTAATACTAAAAACTTTGAATACGGTTTAGGATAATCGTAAATTCTTCCTAATGAAATTTCAATAGTTCTGTTGGTTACATTGTCTAAAAACATTTTGTCGTGAGACACAATAACCACTGCTCCATTATAACTTTTCAAAAATCCTTCTAGCCAAATAATAGATTCGATATCTAAATGGTTTGTAGGCTCATCTAGTAATAATATATCGTTGTTTTGAAGTAATAGTTTAGCGAGTTCAATACGCATTCTCCATCCTCCAGAAAATGTATCGGTTAGTTTACCAAAGTCTTCGCGTTTAAATCCTAAACCTTGAAGTATTTTTTCGGTTTCACCTTGATAATTATAACCTCCAATAATCTCATATTGATGTTGCACATCGTTAAGATCAATCATTAGCTGGTTATACCCTTCACTTTCATAGTCTGTACGTTCAGCTAATTGCGTATTGATATCTTCCATTTTAGCTTCGAGCGATTTAATCTCTTCAAAAGCTTGGTAAGACTCTTCTAAAACTGTTCTTCCAAAAACAAAGTCGATATCTTGTTTTAAAAACCCAATACTTAAGTTTTTATCTGCTGCCATTTGACCTGAATCGGCTTCCATTTCACCAGAAAGAATTTTAAGCATTGTGGATTTTCCTGCTCCGTTTTTTCCAATCAATCCTACTCTATCTCCAGAGCCTAATTTAAAGGTGATTTCTTCGAATAGATATTCGCCTTGAAAAGAAATGGATAGATTATGAATATTGAGCATTTGCTACTATTGTTACAAAGAATTAATGATTAAAGACTATTTTTGTATAGAGATACAAAACGCAAAAATAAACTTTTAATCATGATAAAAAAAGGAAGCAAATTATATAGCATTTTCACTGGCGCATGCCCTAAATGTCATGAAGAATCTATGTATACTACAAAAAACCCTTATGTTTTAGGTGATACTCTAAAGATAAATGAGAGATGTTCTAATTGTAACACAAAATACAGAATTGAGCCTTCGTTTTTTTATGGTTCAATGTATGTGAGTTATGGTGTAGGTATTGCATTTGCTGTTGCTGCTTTTGTTATTAGTTACTTATTTTTAAACACTAGCTTAAAAGTTGCTTTTATAGCTATAATTGGAACTTTGGTTGCTTTTGGACCAATAATAATGCGATTATCCAGAAATATATGGATTAATCTTTTTATGCATTATGATAAGACTTTAGCTAAGAAGTAACTCAAAAAACTATCTATCTAAAAAGTAGGTTCCGCATCAAGTGCGGAATGACAAAGCTGAACGAAACTGATATATCTATTTGAGAACATATTTGTTCAAATTAAAAATCTTGAAATATTTATTTCGCTATCTAAATTTTCGTTGCGCTCAATATGGTTAAAGAGTTGCTGTGCAACATAAGGAGCAATCATAACACCTCTAGTTCCTAGTCCGTTTAATACAAAAACGTTGTTGTAATTATTATGCGAACCTACTAAAGGTCTTCTATCTTTTACCGTTGGTCTTATTCCTGCTACTTGATTAACAACTTCAAAACTGCAAGTCATAAACTTTTTCAATTTATTAACTAGTTCTTCTTTTGCTTCAATAGTTGTTGAGTTTGTTTTATCATCCCAATTATAAGTCGCTCCAACAGAATATAAATCGTCTCCCAAAGGCACTAAAAAAGCTGATGACTTTAAGATGTAGTCTAGCTTTAAGTCTGGTGCTTTAATGGTTAGTATCTCACCTTTAGTTCCACTAAGTGGAAGGTTTTTAAAATACGGATTTTTTAAAATCCCAAAGCCTTCAGAAAACACAATATGTGATGCACTAATAGTATTGTACTTTATCTCTTGCCTATCTATGATTAAATCTTCATATTTAAACAACTCTTTGTATAGTCTATTGTTGTCTTCAAGGAATAATCTATACGAATCAATAAGCACATTAGTATCAATTCTACCTGTATGTAAGACTTCTCCAAAACCAAAAGGAGCATCAATCGATACATTGGTATTCTTTACAATCTTTGTAGATAAATAAGGCTCTAAGGCTGGTTTATCAGCAGCTGAGAACCATTCGTTTTGCTCTTCTATTGATGAAAACCTTCTGTAAATAGACGATTTATAATCCAGTTTCTTACTTAACAAACTTTCAAGGCTTTTATAATAAGGCAAAGCAATATCCAATTGTTCTTGAGCTCTCCAAACCTCAGTAAATCGTTTTAAAATAACTGGGTTATATAATCCTGCTGCAACAGTTGATGAGTGCTGAGATGAATTATCAAATACCACAAAAGATTTGTTGTTCTGTCGTAACTGCTCGCAAAAAGCAATTCCTGCTAGTCCACAACCTACTATTATATAATCTACTTTCATGTACAATTAAAGAGTAACAAAGGTAAGGCGAAGGGTAATTATTAAAAAACAAAAAGCTCACTTAATAAGCGAGCTTTTTATTTTATGTAGAAGTCTATACTTAGTAAGACCACATATCTTGTTCAAAGTTTCTAATCTTTTCTTTGATACGATCAGATTCTAATAACTGCATTAATGCGTTATCTGCAACATATTCTTTAACCTCTCTATCTCCATATACATTTTCCTCTTTGTACATGTAACCGTTAAAACGTCTTGAGTTTAACAAGTGGTCAAAAGATATTGGCATTGCACTATTTTTGTTATTGAATGATTTTGCTTCATGCAGAACCTCTCTTGCTTCAGGATAAAATACCCAAAACAAAGCATTAGGCACTTTATTAGCTTCGTCATTTGAGTTAATAAAGTTTACGTCTGGTGCTGCTGGAGCAATACCAAGTAATCTGTACTTTAACTCTCCTTGTCTCTTGTCAAAATACCACAGACCTTTAATTAAATACGCTTTAATATCGTAAGCTTCAATTCTAGTTGTAGTAATATATTCAGGATCCACGAATCCTTCAGCGTTGAATTGGTCGTATCCAATACCTAAAGTATCTACTTTTGTTGTAATATCAGCTAAATCTTTAAGTGTTCTTTTAGCAGTGAAATAAGAATCATCATAGATATTCTTGATTTTTCCGTCTCTAACCGCTTTAATTAACACATGATATAAAGAACGTCTTTCACTTCCAATATTATTAGTATCTACTGGATAGTACAGTGGAAAGTTAGCTCTTTCATCAAGAACAATTTTTTCCCAAGTCATTTTAGAAAATAGTATGTCTCTGTCATCAACATATCCATATTCCAATGGCTTATCGTTATCCAATGCTAACTGAGCCTCTGTCTTCACTCCAATTTCTTCAGGTTTCTTAGCATTTAAGATGTTTGCCTGAGAAAATGTATTAAGAGTAAAACCTACTATTAGTACAATTGACAATAAGAATTTATTATTCATTTTTTTAATTTTTAATTTAACCATTATTACATAAGTAGTCTGTATAAAACAGATTAGTTAGATAGCTCTATTAATATAGGAGCTGCTGGTTTGATTTTAGGACCAGAACTTGTTGATCTAATCTCAAAAATCTGAACAGTGTCACCACGCTTAGCTTTACGTAATGCGTTTTTAGCAGCACTATTCAATCTGTTACCTTGTACAGTAACCGATGGTTGACCTGGAACTTTAAATTTAAATCCTGTTACGTTAAGTGGTAAGTCAAAATCAAAGTCTAATAGTTTTGCTTCAACTCTACCTATTTCAACGTTGTTTCTTGGTAAACTAAATGATCCGTCTTGACCAGCTAAAACACCTACAGGCTTAGGGATATCTTTAATTCTAAATGTAGCTCTATCACTAACTTTTGATCCATCTGGTAAAGTACCTGTAACATTAATTGTTACCTCTTTACCACTTGTAGGTACCATGTTATATTTTCCTACTCCAGAACCTTTTGATAAACCTGGTCCACTAGCAGACACATTGTTATCTGAAATACCAGCAAAAGAAATAGTCATAGGGTTATTAACACCTCTATATACTACATTCATTTTATCAGCAGATATTGTAGCAGAGTTTGGTTTAGGTACTACAGCGTAAGTACTTTTTACAGGAATGCTAATGATAGAATCTCCTTCTTTAAACTGGAACTCACCTTCTATTTCACGCTCTCCAACTGCACCTGCAGGGAAATCTAAAATAGTTTGACCAGCTTGCATAGACTCAGCTGAAAGCTCTTGTCCATTAATAATTACTTTATCAGCTCTTAATGTTTTGTCATTTTTACCTAAGATGATACGTCCTGTAAAGTTTTCTCCTGAGAAGAAAGCTGTTTTGTCTGGAACAACAATTGCATCAAAGTTAGTTAACGATGCTTCAATTTTTAATTGCTCTCCAAGCATTGATTGTAATACTTCTGTTTCAGTAGTTTTAACATCAGCTTGTAATTGAGTCATTTTAGTTAAAGAAGCAACTAAAGGAAATCCTTTATAGTGGTAATCTAACCAATCAATAGTGTTTCCATCTCTATTTTTTACAGGCTCTGTAGCAAATTTCTTCTTTACATCATCAGCCATACTTGCTAACTCTGGGTTACCTGCTAAAATATTAGACACTCCATCTCTAAACTTAGCTATTTGATTTAAAAATTCTTCTCCTTCAGGCTTTAGTTTATCTCCTTTAAAGAAATGGTTATCTAGGAAATCTCCTTTATCCATTACTTCATAATCTTTAGGGTCTTCAACCTTAGCAGTCATTTGAGCTTTTAAATCATCTAAATAACTATTAAAATCAGTCGCTAATTTGTCTATTTGATCAGCGTCAGCCTTTAAAGGTCTATACTTAGCTGGTTGCTCGTCTACTTTAGCAGCTAAACCTTCCATAAATGCAGCGTTACGTTCAGTAGCAGCTTCATTAGACTCGGTTAGCTTTTCGTTCATTAATCCAAATGCCGATAGCACTTCTTTTGACATATTCAATGCTAGCATCGCAATGAAGATCAAATACATCAAGTTAATCATTTTCTGCCTTGCAGATAATTTTCCTCCTGCCATTTTAAATTAGTTTTTTGTTGTTAATTGTTTTAATTAATTGCGAAAATTAAAAACTAATTTAGTTTTTGTTCATAGCAGATAGCATTCCACCATATACTCCATTTAATGAAGAAAGGTTAGATGCTAAAGATTGCATTTGCTCTTTAAGTTTAGTTGCGTTTTCAACAGCTTCTTCGTTAATAGCAGCTTGACGGTTAACGCTTTCTAATTGTACTTTATAAAGGCTGTTTAATGATTCCATTTGTGCAGCAGCAAGAGATAATTCTTCTCCATACTTTTTAGTAGCAGCAATTGAATCTACAGTTGGGCTAATGCTTTTAGCAGCACCTTCGAAGTTTTTGATGCTTTCACCTAAGCTAGTCATAAGCTCACCATCAATTTTAGCTTCTTTTAATAAGTTATCTAATTTCTTAGACAATAAACCTTCAGCATCTTTTGGCTCTTCAGCTTTTTTCTTTTTGTTTGAAGAAGCTCCTCCAGCCAATTCTGGGTATACTAAAGACCAGTCTAATTCATCGTCTACTGGTTCAAATGCAGATAATGCGAATATAATTGCCTCAGTAATAAGACCGATTGCTAACATAACATTACCAGTTAAAAATCCAATTTCGAAGTGAATAATTTTGAATAGTGCTCCAATGATTACTACTGATGCTCCTAGTCCGTAAGCCATGTTCATGAACCTCTTACTTGCTTTTGATTGTGCCATAATTTTTGTGTTTTTAGTTTAAGTTAAATATTACCTAAGTAGGTTAGTATTAATTGTTAATTTAAGTTGTTGTTGTTTTTAATTTCTTGCGTTGTTTGTTACTTCAGTACCCATGTAATCTTGTACTGTTCTAAATCCTATGTAACTTCTTGCAGAATCAGCATATTCATAATCTCTTGAGCTTACTTGTAAGAAATATGCAACATCTTTCCATGATCCACCACGTACAACTTTACGCTCATTATCAGGATCGTTTACATTAGGGTTAATTGTTGAAGAGTATTCATAAGAACCTGGATCGTAAGAACCGTACACCCATTCTGACACATTGCCTGCCATGTTGTATAAGTTGTAGTCATTTGGCTCATATGCATCAGCTTCTACAGTATATAAAGCTTGATCAGCAGCATAATCTCCTCTTAAAGGCTTAAAGTTTGCCATAAAACAACCTCTGTCATTTTTAGTATATGGTCCACCCCAAGGGAAAGTTGCTCCTTGCAATCCACCTCTTGCAGCATATTCCCATTCTGCTTCTGAAGGTAGTCTGAATGAATTTACAAAAGCTTTACCTTTACTCTTTTGGTAACCATTTTTATTTAATGTTCTCCACTGACAGAAAGCATTTGCTTGTTTCCATGACACTCCTACTACAGGATAATCTCCGTAAGCATCATGCCAAAAATAATCGTTATGCATTGGCTCATTATAAGAGTAAGCGAAGTCTCTAATCCAAGCAGTAGTATCAGGATACACCTCAACCTCTTCAGTAATTAATACATCTTTACGTCTTAGGTTTTTATTTTTAGCTGCTTTTTTAATGTCCATATAAGTATACTGGAACTTGAATTTTTTCACATCCCAAGTACGTTGTCCATTGTAAGATTCCTCAATTGGTAAATACATTGTATCCATAACCTCAGCATAGTACTCATCTGGATATTCAGAAGTATCAAAAATCAAATCTACATCATGATTTAATTTTCTTCCTTCATAACCAGTTGGTCCAAGTCCACTATAATTATCAATCATGTATTTTTCATAAACACTCATGTTTGTAGTATCGGCATCTTTAAAGGCAAATTCACCAGTACCACCATCGTCAGGTGTTAATCCAAAATCATCTGCAATAATTGCAAGGTTAGTTCTAATAATTGAGTCTCTTACCCAATTAACAAACTGACGATACTCACTGTTAGTGATTTCAGTTTCGTCCATGTAGAACGCTCTAACTGTAGCAGTTCTTGTTGGTGCATCTTGTACACCAGCTAGGTCATCATCTGATTTACCCATAATAAATGCTCCACCTGGAACAAGCGTCATTCCATAGGGCTTTTCAGGATGCCATTTCTTTCCTTTAACTCCAACTAGTTCTCCTCTGTCTCCAGAGCCACAACTAACTAATAGAGCTAACACAGCGGTTAATAAAGCAAACTTCTTCATATTCATAGAAACTCGAGGTTAAATTAGTTTAAAATTGTTCGGTTATTAAATGTTAAATTTTTAAAAAAAATTTGTTTTCCCAATTTTGAGGCAGTAAACATATCCATATATTTTCAAAAAAACAATTTTTTTTTATTTTTTTTTGCACTTCATCCCAAAAAGCATGCATTTCATCGATGAAATTGACTTTTAGGATTAAAAAAGTAAATATACTAAAAACTATTCTTTTTATACGCCTTATACCATCTTTCAGGTATTTTTCCATGGCTTGCCTCTACATAATCTTCATGCGTGCATGGTAATAACGTATGCTTTTTTAATTTATTATTAACATTTGGTAAAAAAGGTATTTCTATCCACCAGCGTCCAGTTTTTATACTCCTATAAAAAATAAGATCTTCATCTTCTACTAACACATTGAATTTTTGATAGTTATTGTCATCTTTAAAATCATCGTCTTTTACTCGACAATTTACACCCTCGACGAAATACCAAATTATTTGTGCAACTAACATTGCAGTGACTTCATCTTCTCTTGAAAGTTTATATTCATAAATCCCAAATGAAGATACTTTATTACTTATACCAGCATACCTTGAAATAGCACAAACTTCCTTTCCGTCAAGTCCATTTGGTGAGTACTTTTGCTTTTCTCCAACTTCAGATGCTTTTACAGATTTTAAATCGAAGCTTACTAAATGAGCATCTCTCATTACTGGTTCTACTAAACTTATATTATTAGACACCTCTCCTAAACGATACGCTTCAAAATAAAGCTTATCCATTAAATCAATTTCTTCTTGCGGATTGAAATAGGTTTGATATCCTATTGTAGAATAATTAAAGAGGTTAAATGGTTGCTCTAATATAATCTTACCTAAATAACTATTATTCTTTATTGGCTGTGTTGAATCGCCTAAATCAAAATTACTATCTACATTTACAATATTAACCATTGGTATAACATTATCGTAAGCGCGATAATTTGCATAGGTTAAATCTTGACTTCCTCCTAATATTACAGGTATTATCTTTTTTTCAAGTAAAACAGTGATTATTGTTTTAAGAGCAAAGTAGGTATCTTCTACTGAATCTCCTTGATGAATATCGCCTAAATCGGCAAGTTTGGTATTCCAGTTTCCTGGGAAAAGCGCATAGAGTGCTTTTCTTACATTGGTAAAATCAACCACATCACCAATGTAATTGACATCATTACGATTTTCTAATACACCAATGATAGCAATTTTGACATCCTCTAAATCTGGAATTCCTTTTTGAGCAGAGTGAACTTTTATTTTTCTTCCTAATGCTTGTTGAGACAGCAACTCGTTATGAGCTAAAACAGTATCGGAAACAGGAGAAAGAAAATTAAAGTTCATGTATTATTTCTTTTTTGTGGTTGTCTTTTTCTTTGTGGCTTTTTTCTTAGGAGCAGCTTTTTCTAAAATTTCTTTAGCTTCTTCTAAAGTCATATCAGTTACGTCAACAGTTTTTTGAAGCTCAACTTTAGTTTTACCTTTTATAACATTGTGTCTTCCCCAACGTGCTTTTTCAACTCGTATACCTTCACTTTCCCAAGAGTGCACTAATTTATCCTTTTCTTTTTGAATTTTGTCCTCTATTAACTCAATAATATCAGAATCGGAAAGATTATCCCAATCATACTTCTTGTTTACGTTGATAAACATGTTGTTCCACTTTATAAATGGTCCAAAACGTCCTTTACCTTTTTGAACTGGCAACTCCTTATACATATATATAGGAGCATCGGCTTTTTGTTTTTCTTTTATTAAAACAATAGCGTCATCCATTTCTACACTTAGAGGATCAACACCTGCAGGTAATGACACAAACTTTTTACCAAACTTAACATAAGGCCCAAAGCGTCCGTTGTTAACTTCAACCTCTTCTCCATCATAAGTTCCTAAACTTTTTGGAAGCTTGAATAAATCCATAGCTTCTTCATAAGTTATTGTATTTAATTGTTGGTCTGGTGTTAAACTCGCAAACTGAGGTTTTTCTTCGTCATCAACTGTTCCTATTTGTACCATAGGTCCAAACTTACCTAAACGCACACTCACTTGCTTACCTGTTTTTGGATCGGTTCCTAAAACACGTTCACCAGATTCTCTATCGGCATTTTCTTGAACATCTTCAACTTGCGGATGAAAATCTTTATAAAAGTCTTTCATCATTTTAGACCAGTCTACTTTACCTTCAGCAATATCATCAAAATCTTCTTCAACTTTTGCTGTAAAGTTATAGTCTAAGATATATTCGAAATGATTCACCAAGAAATCCGTTACAATCATTCCTATATCAGTAGGCACTAGTTTACCTTTATCTGAACCTACTTTTTCTGTAAGTTTCTTATCTTTTATTGCACCTTGTTGCATGGTTAATTGAGAATAGTCTCTTGCAACACCATCCACAGTTCCTTTTTCAACATAATTTCTGTTTTGAATTGTTGAAATTGTTGGCGCATATGTAGATGGACGACCAATACCTAACTCTTCTAATTTCTTCACCAAAGATGCTTCAGTATATCTAGCAGGTGGTCTTGTATAACGCTCAGTAGCTGTAATGTAATTATTAAGCAAGGTCTCGTTTACTTTCATTGCTGGCAACATTCCGTCTTGCTCTGCATCTTCATCATCAGTACCTTCAAGGTAAACCTTTAAGAACCCATCAAAAGTGATTACCTCTCCATTAGCTGTAAAGGTCTCATTGTGCGTTGAAGCACTTATTTTTACATTGGTACGTTCTAATTGCGCTTCACTCATTTGAGAAGCAATGGCACGTTTCCAAATTAAATCATATAGTCTTGCTTGGTCTCTATCTGCATTAACAGAATGTGCAGAAAAATCGGTTGGTCTAATAGCCTCATGTGCTTCTTGAGCTCCTTTAGCTTTACCTTTATAATTTCTCGGCTTACTATAGCTAGAGCCATAAGCATTTTTAATTTCGGCCTCGGCACCTTTTCTCGCCTCGTCTGATAAGTTAACACTATCAGTTCTCATATAGGTTATCAATCCAGCTTCATACAAACGTTGTGCATTTGACATGGTTCTACTTACTGAAAACCCTAATTTTCTAGCAGCTTCTTGTTGTAAGGTTGATGTTGTAAATGGTGCTGCTGGCGATTTTTTAGCAGGCTTTTTTTCGAGGTTAGCAACTTTAAAGTCTGCTGAAATATTCTGCTCTAAAAACTTATACGCTTCTTCTTTGCTAGAAAAGTTCTTAGGTAATTTTGCTTTAAAAGCTTGACCGTCTTCGTTAGTAAATTCAGCGTCGATTCTATAAGATGCTTCAGGTGAAAACTCTTGAATTTCGCGTTCGCGTTCTACAATAAGTCTTACTGAAACTGACTGCACACGACCAGCAGACAAACCACCTTTAACTTTTCGCCATAGTACTGGAGATAATTCGTAACCTACAATTCTATCTAATACACGACGTGCTTGTTGTGCATCAACCAAATCGTAATCAATACCTCTTGGGTTTTCTATTGCACGTTGAATTGCTGTCTTGGTAATTTCATGAAAAACGATTCGTTTGGTCTTTGATTTGTCTAGTTTTAACGTTTCAGCTAAATGCCACGCAATAGCTTCTCCTTCGCGATCCTCATCACTTGCCAACCAAACCGTTTCGGCTTTTGCTGCTAGCTCCTTTAGTTTTTTTACGACATCTCTTTTATCTCTAGACACCTGATATTTAGGCTTAAAATCTCCATCTACATCTACTCCAAGTTCTTTTGAAGGCAAGTCGGCAATGTGACCAAAGCTAGATTCAACTTTAAAATCCTTACCTAAAAATTTCTCGATAGTTTTAGCCTTTGCAGGTGACTCAACAATTACTAGATTCTTCGCCATAAATCATTTTTTAAGGCTACAAATGTATGTCAAAAAAATTTTATGCACCTAATTTTTCATTCTTTCAATAAAAAAAGCCTGAAAACATTCAGGCTTAAATTATATCTTTTTTAATGCTATTCGTTATGAATCAGAGCACCTCCATCCCAATCTTCAAGCCAATATATTGCAGTCTCATTATTGTTGCTTCCTAAATAAAACTGAAATGTTCTAGTGATAACAGCTGTACAGACTTCAATATTGGTAAAATCAACACGTATCGACCTACTAGGAGGAACAGATGTTGTTTCCAAACCATCAGTAACTAAGTCTGCTTCCCAAGAAGTTCCATCACATCCACTAGCTGACAAGGTAACCATCAAACAATCATCATCTATTTCGGCATTTTGAATAGAAAAACTAGATGGCGACTCTTGATTAAATAATTCTTCATCAAAAATCATTTGGTCTCCACATTCATTATTTGAACCATTGTCATCATCGGAATTACACCCTAAAAGCAACAGTAGAAAAACAAACGACATGTACTTTTTTAAAATCATAACTACACTGTATTTAGTTTAAGTCTAGCGCACTAATTTGCTGTAAAGTTCCTTCACCATACTCATATTGATACACAATATTATCACCTATCATGATGAGTACATCATCCATAGGCACTACGTCTTTTGCTTGCAGGTCAATAAATGTTTGTGATAATTGTAGCTGTATTGGATCAGTTTTGTCATATACTTTCAAGCCCGAAGTACCATCGCACACGTAAAGACTATTTCCTTTAAAACCTAACCCATAAGGATTATCTAAAAAATATGTAGCCACAAGAGTTGGATAAGTTTTATCACTTATATCGATAACTTCCAGAACACTTTCTTGTTGACCACACTCATTACCTCCTCTAAGTGTTAAATAAGCATAGTCTCCATCAACCACAACAGGATCACACCCTTCCCAATGTATAAACTCTGACACATAACTTGGGTTAGCTGCATTTTCTAAACTATAAATATACATTCCGTTACTTCCTCCTAAGTACAAATAGCCATCAGCATGAAACATAGTTTCAATATTCCAACCAGAATATTGTGTAGTCACTAGGTTAGGTTGTGCGAGGTTTTCAATATTAAAAATAGACATTTCAGACACTCCTACCGTGTACAAATAATTATCTACAATTTGAAAACGCGCCAACGAACCTCCTGTACCAACATCACCAGATGCTCCTCCATTAAAAGTCTCTAACACTGCATCATCATTTACTACTTCGCGTTGCTGCTGAACAAGTTCCCAACCAACAATAACATCGTTTTCTGGATTGTAATCTCCAAACTCAGCGACATCGGTTCCTACAGGAATTTGGTAATTATAATATGAAAACACATCTTCTAAACGTTCAACCATTTGGATGTTGTTAATATTTGAAATATCAAACACTAACAAATCAATAGAACTATCGGCAAACAAATAATTATCTTTAATTGAAATATCTACATTTCCTGGTATCTTAATTGAAGATATTTGTTGTGGAAAAGCAGGATTACTATTATCTATAATATGCACACCTTTAAACTCATCATTAACAAAAATATAATCTTGGTACACATAAATTTTACCAGCTTCATCAATGGTTTGAGAAGGTAATATTTCAACAGAGTTTCTAAATTCTGCTTTACTCATTACTTGCGGAATAGCAACGTTTACTGTTTCGTACTGAATGTCGTCATCATTACATGACCAAAGCACAAACACCAACAAGAGGCATAAAAGATTTTTCATAGATTGATTAGTTTTACAACTAGATGCAAAATCTATAAAAAGGTTGCGTGAGTTTTTGTTAAAAATTCACATTTCACAAAATAGAATACACACTGTCACTTTGTCACAAATTGCAAATTAATTGTATCTTTGCACACTTATTGACTGATAGAAATTTTCAGTATAGAATATGGAAAAGATTATAGACGAAAACAAACAAGGTGAACGCCTTATTTTGGAAACTAAAGACGGAAACACACGTAAACTTTTTATTGAAAGTTATGGTTGTGCCATGAACTTTAGCGATAGTGAAATTGTTGCTTCAATTTTACAAAATGAAGGATTTAATACTACTCAAAGCCTTGAAGATGCCGATTTGGTTTTGGTAAACACTTGCTCCATTAGAGACAAAGCTGAGCAAACTGTAAGAAAACGTCTTGAAAAATATAATGCTGTAAAACGAAGTGTAAACCCTAAAATGAAAGTTGGTGTTTTAGGTTGTATGGCAGAACGTTTAAAGAGCAAATTCCTTGAGGAAGAAAAAATAGTTGACCTTGTTGTAGGTCCTGATGCTTACAAAGACTTACCTAACCTACTTACTGAAGTAGATGAAGGCAGAGATGCTATAAATGTTATTCTTTCAAAAGAAGAAACTTATGGAGACATTTCTCCTGTGCGTTTAAATACAAATGGTGTTACCGCATTTGTATCGATTACGCGTGGTTGCGATAATATGTGTACCTTTTGTGTAGTACCTTTTACTCGTGGTCGTGAGCGCAGTAGAGACCCTCAAAGTATTATTGAAGAAGTTAACGATCTTTGGAACAGAGGATTTAAAGAAATTACACTTCTAGGTCAAAACGTTGATAGTTATTTATGGTATGGTGGCGGACTCAAGAAAGATTTTGAAAAAGCTACTGATATGCAAAAAGCAACAGCTGTAAATTTTGCTAAACTGTTAGAGCTTTGTGCCCAAGCACAACCTAAAATGCGTATTCGTTTTTCCACTTCAAATCCACAGGATATGACTTTGGATGTGGTTGAGTCTATGGCAAAGTATGATAATATATGCAACTATATACATTTACCAGTACAAAGTGGAAGCGACAGAATATTAAAGGAAATGAATCGTCAACATACTCGCGAAGAGTACATAGAACTTATTGACAACATCAAGCGCATTATTCCTGATTGCACAATAAGCCATGATATGATTGTTGGTTTCCCAACTGAAACTGAACAAGATCATCAAGACACGCTAACTTTAATGGAACATGTAAAATATTCATTTGGATACATGTTTGCCTATTCTGAACGACCAGGAACACTAGCAGAACGAAAAATGGAAGATGACGTTCCTGAACCAGTTAAAAAAAGAAGATTAGCCGAAATTGTAGCCTTACAGCAAAGACATAGTTTATATAGAACACAACAAGAAACCAATAAAATTGTTGAAGTTCTTATTGAAAAAGACTCTAAAAAGTCTTCTAACCATTGGTCTGGAAGAACACAACACAATACTGTTGCTGTGTTCCCAAAAGAACATTATAAAATTGGTGATTTTGTAAATGTAAAAATCACCGATTGTACAACTGCTACACTTATTGGTGAAGCTGTTGGATATTCAAATAATAATTAAACACATGTCGCCTCGAGCGTAGTCAAGAGGTCTTTATTAGGTCTCGACTACGCTCGACCTGACAAACTATAATATAACATGGAATCAGTTCAAGCTATAAAACAACGTTTTGGCATTATTGGCAACGACCCAAAACTCAATCGTGCCATAGAAAAAGCCATACAGGTTTCTCCTACTGATATTTCGGTATTAGTTACAGGAGAAAGTGGTGTTGGTAAGGAAAGTATTCCAAAAATTATACATCAATTATCACATCGCAAACACGGAAAATACATTGCAGTAAACTGTGGTGCAATTCCCGAAGGCACCATTGACAGTGAACTATTTGGTCATGAAAAAGGAGCTTTTACAGGAGCAACACAAACGCGTTCTGGGTATTTTGAAGTTGCCGATGGTGGTACTATTTTTCTTGATGAAGTTGGAGAACTTCCTTTAACCACTCAGGTAAGGTTACTTCGTGTACTTGAAAATGGCGAATTTATTAAAGTAGGAAGCAGTAAAGTACAAAAAACCAATGTACGTATTGTAGCTGCAACAAACGTTAATATGTTTGAAGCCATCAAAAAAGAAAAATTTAGAGAAGACCTTTATTATCGTTTAAGCACAATAGAAATAAACATTCCTCCACTTCGCGAACGCAAAGAAGATATTCATTTATTGTTTAGAAAATTTGCAAGCGATTTTGCACTTAAATACAAGATGCCAACAGTAAAGTTAACAGATGACGCTGTTAATCTTTTACTAAAATACAGATGGAATGGTAATATTAGGCAACTTCGCAACGTTGCTGAACAAACATCAGTTTTAGAACAAAATAGAACTATTAATGCAGAAGCGTTACGTCATTATCTTCCAGATGCTGGTAGCAACCTTCCTGCTGTGATTAACAATTCAAAATCAGAAAGTGATTTTAGTAACGAACGTGAAATTTTGTACAAGGTGTTGTTTGACATGAAGAGCGATTTAAACGATTTAAAAAAGCTCACTATGGAGTTGATGAAACATGGTAATGGCTCTGACGTTCAAAAAGACAATCAAGGTTTGATACAAAAAATCTATGGCAACAACGATGAAGATGACGATTCAACAATTGAAGATTTAGAAGTATTATCAATTCCTGAAAAAACTATTGATTCAATTGAAGAGATAAGCAATATTGAAGACGTGCAAGATAAATACCACTTTGCTGAAGAAATTGAAGAAGAAGAAACCTTATCGCTTCATGACAAAGAATTGGAATTAATTAAAAAATCGCTTGAACGTCACAACGGAAAACGTAAATTAGCAGCTGCCGAACTTGGAATAAGTGAACGCACGCTTTATAGAAAAATTAAGCAATACGATTTGTAAATGAAAGCATTAAAATATAGTCTATTAATATGTATTTCTGTTTTAATCACAGGATGTAAGGTTAAGTATTCGTTTACTGGTGTGCAGGATTTAAAAGCCGAAACCTTTCAAGTTAATTACTTCCAAAATAACTCAGCACTTATTGAACCTGGTTTAGATAGAGATTTTACGCAAGCGTTACAAGACCTTATTCAAAACCAAACGAGTCTTAGCTTGGTAAACTCTGGTGGAGATTTAATTTATGAAGGTGAAATTACTGAATATAGAATTTCTCCAACTACAGCCACTGCCAACAATACTGCAGCTCAAAACAGACTTACTATAAGTGTTAATGTTCGTTTTTTTGATAAAGATGCTCCTGAAGAAGATTTTGAACAGCGTTTTTCATTTTTCTATGATTATGATGGTGATGCGCAACTTATAGGCAGTCAAAAAGACACTGCACATGAAGAGATTTTTGAACGTCTTACGCAAGATATTTTTAATGCTACTTTAGCAAAATGGTAAATTACTAATGCAGTTGCAAGATTTTACATATTTACTTCAAAACCCTCAAAATATCACTACAGATCAAATTAGCGGTATTACTTCGGTTATTGAAGAGTATCCTTATTTTCAACCAGCAAGAGCACTATACCTCAAAGCCTTAAAAAACAAACAAAGCTTTAAATACAATCTTGAATTAAAAACTACTGCAGCCTACACTACTGACAGAAGTATTCTGTTCGATTATATTACCAGTGATGCGTTTAACCAAAATGAAATATCTCAGATTATAAAGCAAAACAATGAGCATTTAAAAACTATTGAAGTTAAAGATGCCGACGATATTTCAGTAAATAAAAGTGTAACTATTGACGACGCACTTAAACAACATATAAAAGATACTGAAGGTGTTTTGGACCCAAATTTATTTGAGGAAAAATTCATCGCAAAAAATGTTGAACAATTTATTTCCGACATTAACGATGCTCCAAAAATTCCAATCATAGATATTGATACTGACAATATTGAACCTTCTCCAAAAGAGCAACTAAACATTGGGAAACCATTAGAGTTTAACAAGACTGAAACACACTCGTTTACAGAGTGGTTAAAGATTACTAGTTTTAAACCTATTGAACGAGAATCCTCAATAGAAGTAGAGGAAACAAACGACACTCAAGAGGAAGCACAAGAATCTACCATTGATAAAAAGTTTGAACTTATAGATAAGTTTTTAAGTGAAAATCCTAAGATTGTACCTGTAAAAGATACCAAACCTCAACAAAATTTAGCGCAACCTAAACCAGAGCAAAATGATGGTTTAATGACCGAGACTTTGGCTAGAATTTATCTAGAACAAAAAAACTACGATAAGGCAATTCAATCTTATAAAATATTAAGTTTGAAATATCCAGAAAAAAGTGGTTTCTTTGCAGACCAAATTAAAGCAGTAAAAAAATTACAAGAAAATAATCAATAAATAATGACACAGTTTACAATATTTTTAGTTCTTATAGTTATTGTAGCATTTTTATTAATAGTAGTAATCATGGTGCAAAATCCAAAAGGCGGTGGTTTATCATCTTCATTTGGTGGTGGAGGTACTCAACAATTAGGAGGTGTTAAAAAGACAACCGACTTTTTGGACAAAAGTACTTGGACATTAGCAACAGTATTATTGTTATTAATCCTTTTGTCAAACTTTGCAATTGGAGGAGCTAATGGTTCTGAATCTAAAGCATTAGACCAAGACGAAGCTACAACTACAACTCAAGACGCATTACCAACCAGTACAGAAACTGCTGATGATACTGCAACAGTAGGAGATTCAGTTCAGTAATTTCTGATTATACAATTTAAGAATGCCAACTTTATGTTGGCATTTTTTTTGCCCTAAAATGAAAAAATGTCAGTTACAATGTATTGGCACATTTTTAGCATAACGCTTAAGCGTTAAACACATTTTAATAACCAAAAAAAGAAATATAAAAATGGCATTAAACATTAAACCTTTAGCAGACAGAGTTCTAGTAGAACCTGTAGAGGCTGAAACCAAAACAGCTTCAGGAATCATTATTCCAGACAACGCCAAAGAAAAACCTCAAAAGGGTAAAGTTGTCGCTGTTGGTAAAGGCACAAAAGACGAAGCAATGACAGTAAAAGTTGGTGATACAGTACTTTATGGGAAGTACTCAGGCACTGAACTAAAACTTGAAGGCAAAGACTATTTAATTATGCGCGAGAGTGACATTTTCGCAATTGTTTAATCATCATTTAAAAACCAAATAAAATGGCAAAAGATATAAAATTTGATATTGAAGCACGCGACGGATTAAAACGTGGTGTGGACGCATTGGCAAATGCAGTAAAAGTAACTTTAGGACCAAAAGGTAGAAACGTAATTATTGGTAGAAGCTTTGGTGCTCCTCAAGTCACTAAAGATGGTGTTTCTGTAGCTAAAGAAGTAGAGCTTGAAGACGAGCTTGAAAACATGGGAGCACAAATGGTAAAAGAAGTAGCTAGTAAAACCAACGATTTAGCTGGAGATGGGACAACTACTGCAACAGTTTTAGCTCAAGCTATTGTAAAAGAAGGCTTAAAAAACGTTGCTGCTGGTGCTAATCCAATGGATTTAAAACGTGGTATTGACAAAGCTGTTGAAGCCATTACTGCTAACTTAGAAAAGCAAGCTAAAAAAGTAGGAAACTCATCTGAAATGATTAAGCAAGTAGCGTCTATCTCTGCAAATAACGATGACACTATTGGTGAGTTAATTTCTCAAGCGTTTTCTAAAGTTGGAAAAGAAGGTGTAATTACTGTTGAAGAAGCTAAAGGAACTGATACTTATGTTGACGTTGTTGAAGGTATGCAGTTTGACAGAGGTTACCTATCGCCTTACTTTGTAACTGATAGCGATAAAATGATTGCTGATTTAGAAAACCCATACATTTTATTATTTGACAAAAAGATTTCTAACTTACAGGAAATCCTTCCAATATTAGAACCAGTTGCTCAATCTGGTCGTCCATTATTAATCGTTGCTGAAGATGTTGAAGGACAAGCTTTAGCTACTTTGGTTGTAAACAAACTACGTGGTGGACTTAAAATTGCTGCTGTAAAAGCTCCAGGTTTTGGTGACAGACGTAAAGCAATGCTAGAAGATATTGCGATCTTAACTGGTGGTGTTGTGATTTCTGAAGAAAGAGGATTCTCTTTAGAAAATGCCGATTTAAGCATGTTAGGTACTGCTGAGTCAGTTATGATTGACAAAGACAATACAACAATTGTTAACGGTTCTGGTAAATCTGCTGATATTAAAGCTAGAGTAAATCAAATTAAAGCACAAATTGAAACTACAACTAGCGATTATGACAAAGAAAAACTTCAAGAGCGTTTAGCTAAACTTGCTGGTGGTGTTGCTGTATTATACGTTGGTGCTGCAAGTGAGGTTGAAATGAAGGAAAAGAAAGACAGAGTTGACGATGCTTTACATGCTACAAGAGCTGCTGTTGAAGAAGGTATTGTTGCTGGTGGTGGAGTTGCTTTAGTAAGAGCTAAATCGGTTTTAGAAAAACTTACTACAGAAAACCTTGATGAAACTACAGGTGTACAAATTGTAAACAAAGCTATTGAAGCGCCTTTAAGAACCATAGTAGAAAATGCTGGTGGTGAAGGTAGTGTTGTAATCTCTAAAGTAATGGAAGGTAAAAAAGATTTTGGCTTTGATGCTAAAACTGAAACTTACGTAGATATGCTTAAAGCTGGAATCATTGACCCTAAAAAAGTAACACGTATTGCTTTAGAAAATGCAGCTTCAGTTGCTGGTATGATTTTAACTACTGAATGCGCTTTAGTTGATATTAAAGAAGACGCTCCTGCAATGCCTCCAATGGGAGGTGGTGGAATGCCAGGTATGATGTAAAACAAAGTTTTTTAAAAACTAAAAAAGCCTCAAGACAATCTTGAGGCTTTTTTTTGGCATAAATATTGTGACTGAATTTCTTAATCGCTATTCACTCTAAAACTTATAATTATGAAAAACAATTATTCTCATCGCTTAAATCTTACCACCAAACATTTAACTTCTTTACTAATTTTAATCATTTTTATTTTAAACACAACCAAAGCATTAAGCCAAAAACCCAATCTAAAAGAAACTACCGAAAATGCCTACGCTAAATATTTTAATGCAGAACGAGAAACTATTTACTTACACTTTAACAAGCATACTTTTTTAACAAACGAACCGATATGGTTCAAAGGTTATGTGTACGATAAAAAAAATGGCATTCCTTATATTACAACTTCAAATGTATATGTAACGCTTTACGATAAAAACGGTAAAGAAATAGAAACCAAACTATTTTATTGTGAAAATGGAATGTTTACTGGCAGTTTTGATGTAGATACAAGTTTAGCAACAGGTTATTATTTTTTTAAGGCGTATACTAACTGGATGAAAAACTTTAAAGAGGATGAATCTTTCACCTCTAGTCCTATTCAAATTTTAAATCAACATTCCAATCAAGAAACCACTAATAATAAAATATTAGACTATGATTTACAGTTCTTGCCTGAAGGTGGACATTGCATAGCAGATGTCACCAATTCAATAGGTTTTAAAATTATTAATTGTAGTGGAGAAAGCCTTGAAATTGAAGGTGTAATAACTGATTCAAACGACAAGACCATAATGCCTTTTAAAAGTAACACATTTGGAATGGGTAAGTTTGATTTATTGATGAAAAAAGGCGAAACCTACAACGCTATTTATAACATTAATGGCAAGAATTATAAAACCCCTTTACCTCAAAGTGAAGCTTTAGGATACTCTTTTTCTGTTAACAACCATATCAATACTAATATGGTTTACATAACACTTAAAACAAATAAAGCAACACAAGCATTGGAAGCTAATAAAACGTATTATTTAGCTATACACCAAAACAACAAAAGTTCAATTACTGAATTAAACACTTCAGTTTTAAAAACTGAATACACTATACCTATTTCATCAAAAACTCTTCCTTACGGAGTAAACACTATTACTTTATTTGATGATGAATTAAATCCACTTTTGGAACGCATGATATTTAATCCTAAAAACAAGGATTTTATGAGAGCTACAGTTGAAAAGACATCAAGCTCTTCAGATTCAATTGGAATAAAAATCAACCTAAAAGACAACAAGAAAATCGCTACTTCTACTAGCCTAAGTGTTTCTGTTTTACCGCTTGAAACCAAAGCAATAAACACCAATAAAAGTATAATAAGCAACTTATTAATTGACCCTTACATAAATGGTTCTTTTGAAAACTCAGAATATTACTTCAATAATTTTGATCGAATAAAAGCTTTGCACCTAGATTTAGTATTATTAACCCAAGGCTGGAGTAAATATAGCTGGGAAGATATTAAAAATGGTGAACAAGAGTTAATTATTCCTTTTGATAAAGGGGTTTCAATTACAGGAACACTTAATGAACCAATAGACGAAGACTCTAATTACCAAGTTCATATGTTTTCTCTAGTTAACAACATTAACGAAACTAAATATATAGACAATAATAAACAATTTAACTTTGAGAATTATTTCATAGCAGACTCTTCTAAAGTACATTTCAATGTGCTTAAAAACGGGAAAAAAATAACCGACCCAAAGTTGTATGCAAGAGTAATAAGCTCAGGAAAAACTTCACTAAATCAATTATTTTCTATTCCTAATACTTGTGTTTTTGAAACTTTACCAATAGATACTGTTAACAGCTACAATGACATGGAGTTTGAAGGCGAATTACTAGATACTATAAACTTACACACGAAAATAGTTGATAAAAAAGCGCCTCTTAAGAACAAAAAAGCCTATATTGGAGATGCTTATAGTATAGGTGTAAAAATTGATTCTATCCAAGAAAGAATGTATTCTTTCGTATCTGATATTATAGACGCAAATGGTTTTATGTCTTACCAAGCATTAGGAAGAGTTATTATTATAAATAAGCGTCCTATTTCTATTAAAGCTGGTTCTAGCCCTTTATTAATAATTGATGGTGCCAATATGGGAACTAATTATGATATAATATATAACATGCCTTTAAATCAAGTTGATGAAATATATTTTAATAAATCTGGTCTTGGATATGGAGTAAGAGGAGGTGCAGGAGTAATAAGTATATTTTTAAAGAAAAGTTACGGAGTTGGAGCTAAAGGAGATTTTAAAAGGTTTGCCAACACACTAATAACAACTGGAGGGTTTTCTCCTCAAAAAGAATTTTATATACCACTTTTTTATTTGAACTCGCCTAGTAACTTTATGTCATATGGAGCTATTGATTGGAAACCAAAACTTACAACAAACGAAAAAGGTTCAGTTGAATTTAACATAAAAAATACGTCGATAAAAAAGCTACTTTTAATCATCGAAGGTTTTTCAATTAATGGAAATTTGATTTCTGAAACTAAAGAATTACTATTAGACTAAGCCCAACCTAAAATATGAAAAACACACTTGTTTTAACTATAATGATTGCTCTATTTTTCTCAAAAAACATAGCATCACAAACTAATGAAAAGTCAAAAATAGAGCAAGCATATACTTCATATTTTAATACTGAAAGAGAAACTATTCATTTACATATTAACAAAAACATCTTTATAAGTAACGAACCTATTTGGTTCAAAGGTTATGTCTACGATAAAAAAAATAGAGTTCCTTTTATAAACACAAAAAATGTTTACATATCGTTATTAGACTCAAACGGTAAGGAGATAACAAACAAATTATTTTTTGCCCAAAACGGTTATTTCACAGGAAGCCTAGACACCAACAATTTAATTGCAGGTGACACCTATTATATAGTTGCTTATACAAACTGGATGAATAATTTTAAAGAAGACGAAGCTTACGTCTCTATGCCTATACATATCCTCAACCAAAATTCTGATTTAAACTCAAGTGCAACTAAAGATTCTACAACCGAAAAACTTAAACATGATTTACAGTTTTTACCTGAAGGCGGTTATAGCATTATAGGCGTTACAAACACTTTTGGTTTCAAAATCACTGATTGTAACGCTAGAGGATTAGAAATAGATGGCTCAATAGTCAATTCTAAAAATGAACCGATAACCAACTTTAAAAGTAACATTTTTGGTTTAGGTAAGTTTGATTTATTACCAGAGAAAAACGAAAAATACACAGCTAAATATACAGTTAATGGTATAGACTATTCTAAGGAAATAGTAATTGATGGTGAAGAGGGGTTTGCTATTTCGGTTAATAATTATACAAATCAAGAGTTAACCTATATAACCCTAAAAACAAACGACGTAACACTTAAAAACAATACAGGACTAACTTACTACTTAGTGATAAATCAAAACAACAAAGTAGTGGTTATTGATTTAAAAGTTGACGATTTAAAAACAAGCAATGTTATTCCTGTAAACAAAAAAAATCTAGTATCAGGAATAAATACAATTACATTATTTAACGAAAAATCTGAACCATTAATTGAACGCTTAATTTTTAACTACGACGACTCATTAATTTTAAACTCAGATATTATTGTAAATACTAAAACTAATGATTCTATCCCTTTATCAATCAAAACATTTACCCATACTAAAACACCAATAGCTTCTAATTTAAGTATTGCTATTTTACCAGACGATACTCTAACACAAACCAATAACCAGAATTTAATAAGCTCTTTTTTATTAAAGCCTTATGTGAAAGGTTATATTCAAAATCCTAATTATTATTTTACTGATATTAACAGGTTAAAAACATATGAGCTAGACTTGCTTTTATTAACTCAAGGCTGGAGCAAGTATAAATGGGAAAATATAAAAACCGGAACCCCAAAAATAACTCACAATTTTGATGCTGGACTTTCAATAAAAGGTTCATTAAATCCTCCAAAATCCAGTGTGCCTTACACCATTCAAATGTTTTCAATCACTAATCAAATTAATGAATCAACAACGCTAGTCAACAACAGTTTTTCTTTTAACAACTTTTACTTAAAAGACTCTGCATCTATAAACTTTACTGTTTTAAAAGGAGACAAAGTAATTAATAATTTAAAACCTTACATTGATATTACTGACAACAATCGTAAGCTGCTAAAACAACCTACACTTCCTTTAATAAATAAATGTAAGACAACCACAACAAATAGTTTTTCTCTAGAACACGCAAACAGTCTAGGACAAGAATTAGACACTATCAACCTTACTTATGTACACAAAAAAAATAGTGATACAATCTTACAAAACCGCAAAGAATATATAGCTAATAGGTATAGTAAAGGAATTAAAGTAGACGATGAATTAAGAAGAATGTACTCATATGTAACTGATATAATTAATTCTCATGGCTTTGTCGTTGATCAACTGCAAGGTGCAGGAGTTGTAAAAATAAAAAATCGTAACCCTGTAACTTTTATGGCGAGTAATGAACCTTTACTTATCATTGACGGATCAAGCTACGATAGAAATTATGATATATTATATAACATGACACTAGAGCATGTAGACGAAATATTTATTGATCCTGACGGAAATGGATATGGTTCTAGAGGTGGTGCAGGTATTATTAGAATATATTTAAAACAGAGTTACAAGTTAGATTACACTAAAAAAGCCATTGCAAATGAATTTACTGTAAACAATGGTTTTTCTACAGAAAAAAAGTTTTATGTTCCTGAGTTTTATGCGTTATCAAAAAATGACTTTATAAACTACAGTAATATTGATTGGAAATCAAACATTGAAACTGACCAATCAGGAAATGCTAATTTTAAAATTTTTAATACTAATATTAAAAAAGCTATTTTCATGATACAAGGTTTTAGCTCAGACGGCAAGCTACTTTCTGAAATCAAAGAAATAAATTTAATTGATTAACAAAATATAAAAGCCACCTTTTTGAGGTGGCTATTTGCTTTAATCATCTTTAAATTGAAGGGCTATCAGTTTGTAGCCCAAAAACAGACTACTTCTTTTTAGCAGGAGCCTGTGGAGTCTTTTTTACTGCTTGTTTAGGCAGTGTAGACTTTCCTTTTGACTTGTCTTGTCCCATAACTTTATTGTTTTTAAAAAGAACATACTAAAGGTATGCAGAAAATAGATTCGTGATATTTTTATTGGCAAAAATTTAACTAAAAAATATTTATTAGTTTTAAGAGGATAATCTATTAAAAAATGAAAAAGAAATTCACGTATGCCTTAGGCGAAATACTAATAGTTATAGTAGGTATTTCAATAGCTTTCACCATGAATAAATGCTCTGAAAATTCAAAAAGCGAGGCATTAAAACAACAGTATTTAGAAAATATTAAAAGTGACATTGAAATTGATAAAAAAAATCTTAAATCAATATTTCAATCCATTGATAAAAAAATTGAAACTTTAAACACTGTTTTACCTTTAATAAACACTGACAATCCTGAAAAACACTCAAAATTAAGCACAATATACACTGTGTTTACCTCAACAGACTTTTTCCCTAAAGATGTTACCTACCAAACCATGATAAACTCTGGCGACTTTAAACTCATTGATGACTTCAACTTAAAAACAGCTATTGAAAACCATTATTCCAACTACAAAATAATGCTCAAGGATTACGAACGTCTAGATATAATCCACAAAGAATATTTAGGAAAATACATGATAGAGAATGTAGATTTTGACATTATGAAAAAAGGACAATTTGGATATAATAATGAAAAATTGTTTAAAAATATTTTACAAAGTGTCAATGGAGCTTTAATGATTAAAAGACGAGCTACTGAACAAGGCATTAAAAGCTGTGATAGCCTATTGAAAATTTTACCTTAAGTGAGTGAATAAAAAAAAGCCTAAACAAATGTTTAGGCTTTTTTTTATTTTTTAGTGTTTTTTATGCTCAGGATCCTTTTCATCTTTGTGGTCATCTCTCACATCTTCATCACGATATTTACAACAAGGGTGTACTGAGTTGTAGGCTTCATCAGTAGCTTTCATATCTTTTAAATCATGTCCTACTGCAACAATATTTTTTTTAATATCATCTAAGCTCGTTTTTCCTTCGTTGTAAATCAATTTTAGCTCATGTGTTTCCACATTCCAAATCGCACTTTTTACACCTTTAGTTTTTATGCATGCTTTTTCAATTCGATCTTTACACATCATACATACTCCATCAACCTCAAGAGAAGCTTTGGCATTTTTATTTTGTGCAAATGTTACTGTTGCCATTAAAAACGTAATTAATACTGCTATTTTCTTCATTTTATTTTTGTTTTAAAAGTTTTTATTTAATTCTAAATCGTAATCCTGCGTAATACATACTTCCAAAAATTGGACCATACACAAATGTGCTATCAAAGTTTGAACCAAAAGGGTCGTTTGCTCCTAAAATAGGATTGTCTTGACGCACATTGGTAATATTCTCACCTCCTAAATATACTTCAAATTTAGGAGAAAATACTTTTGTTACTTGCGCATTGAGCGTTGCTACAGTTGGAGAGTTTTCAGGTAATTGGTATTGTATAGGGTTACTAGTTGTTGACGCAAAACGTTGTTCGCCTAACCAATTAAAGGTTGCATCAAATTTCCACAACCCTCCTGCATCATTAGGATGTGTTTCATATCCAGCATTTGCAAAGAATCTGTGTTGAGGTGTTAGAGGCCTTATAGCTTTACCTGTTTGATATTTAGTCTTCACGTCATAATATTTATAAGCTAATCGCACATCAAAATGCTCAAAAGCATTATAGTTTAATTCCGTTTGAAAACTATTAGCATAACTATCTTTTTCTAAATTATAGAAACTTATTTCTTGCGGATTTTCCCAATCTACAACTACTTGGTTTTGAAAATCAGTCCTGTAAAAATCTAGGGTTACGTCAGCTTTTCTTCCAAAGAGATTAAACCCTTGCAGATAAGACACACCATAATTCCATGCAATTTCTGGGTCTAAACCATAAATTTCTCCACCATTAGCTCCAATAATATTAATGGCTCTTGAAGTTGCAAATAAGCTTTGATTTTCAGCAAAAATATTAGCAGAACGTTTACCTCTTCCAAAAGAGGCTCTAAACGCAGATTTTTCCCAAGGCGTGTATCGTACATGAAAACGTGGTGTCACAAAAAAGCCTAATTTGTTATGATTATCAACACGTAATCCAGCTGTAAGATTAAACTTATCTAAATTATCAAAATTATATTCAAAAAAGGCTCCCAATGAGTTGTCTGTACGCTCATAAAAAGTGCTTTCTACCAGTTCATCATAATGGTCATAAGTAAAACTAAGCCCTGTTTTAATTTTATGACGCGAATCGCTAATAATTGAATTATAAACAACACTTGAATAAATACTATTATGTTCAATATCGTACTGTCGCAATCCAAAATAAGAATCTTGCTGATGGTTGCTAACCGCAAATTGCACACCAACACTTTGCCATGGAATTTCAGGGTTTACGTATCCTAATTTTCCTGAAAAATCAAATCGTCTGGTATCAATTTCACTTCCCCAAGCGTTGGTAGTCAACTTATCAGTGTCTGGGTTAAAATCTAATTCACCTGTTTGTTTTTCATCGGTTAAAAACCTGAAATTAAAAAACCCAACAAACCCTTTTTCAGTGTCAGTATATTGCCATCTATTCATCACATTTATTTGATGATACTTTGGCATATCTAAAAAGTTATCATTATTTACATCATGTTCTTTTTGATGCGTGTTACCATGTAAATACAAACCTGTACTCCACTTATCACTTACTTTAGTATTAAAGTGTGTATTCAATTCCATACGTTCGCTACTTGCTCCGTAAAAATTCACAAACAGCTTATCGTCTTTTGTTGGTTTTTGAAGTTCAGCATTTATTTGTCCTGCAATACTTTCATATCCATTAACCACACTTCCCATTCCTTTAGTAATTTGAATACTCTCAACCCAAGTTCCTGGTGTAAAGGTTAATCCGTAAGCTTGCGAAGCTCCACGAACTGTTGGTATGTTTTCTGTTGCTATTAAAATATACGGACTAGTAAGACCTAACATTTTAATTTGACGCGTACCTGAAACTGCATCGGCAAAATTAACATCTATAGAAGGGTTGGTTTCAAAACTCTCAGAGAGATTACAGCAAGCAGCTTTTAACAACTCATCGCTACTTACAGTAAATGTATTGGTAGCTTGCAAATATGATTTTGAAGTTGCTTGCTTTCTTGAGGTTACTGTTATTTCGTTCAACTCACTTGTTGGTTTTAACCAATGTGTTATAGCCTTAGCTGAACTAACGGTTATAGTATCGGTTTTATAGCCTACATAACTTACAACCAGCTTTGTGTATTCACTTTTATAAGGTATCGAAAATTTCCCATCGATATCAGTAACAGCTCCTACAGTTGTATCTAACCAATATACATTGGCTCCAACAACTGGTATTGGTTCGTTTTCTTTATTCTCTTCTAGAATAGTTCCGTTAAGGGTATCTTGAGAAAGCCCAATAAGCGGAAACAAGAGGATTATATATAATAGTTTTTTCATTTTTAAAATTTTATTTAACTGTAGATTTGAACAAGCATAATCACTGCCATAACAATCATTATACTGTTTTCAATAAAGGTTGCTTTGGTCATAGGTAATTTTAATGCTGTACCCAAACATGCACATTGTATTGCTTTTTTATCCAGCAATGTTTTGGTTACTCCTATGGTAGTAATTCCTAAAATAATTAAGGTAATCACTAATGCCAACGGAATTTGAATACGCATTAAAAACATGATACCCAAAACTGTTTCTATAAAAGGATACACCCAACCATAAGCAGGAATTGCTTTAGCTAATGGGTCGTACATTTTAAAACTTTCAGGAAATCCTTTTAAATCTAATAGTTTGAAAAAACTAAAAACGATATAGAATAAGCCCATGAAATCAAGCATAAAATCGCTCCAATTCCACGACTTGAAATTGATTAATACTGATGCAGCAATGATGTATCCAAATATTAAAAACAACGGAAACAATTGCTGTAAATCAGATTTTTGTTCTTCTTGCTGTACTGTTGAAGCAAACACATTTCGTTCTTGCTTTTCAGACAGCTTATATTTTTCTGGTAGTGCATTTTGTAATACACTTGTAGCGATATGCTGAGACATGGTTACTGCAACTTCACCTAATTCTAAATTTACTTTAGCATCATCAACATAATGTAAATCTTGTAAGACATTTTCAACTTTTGCCTTACAACCGTTACAGGTCATTCCTGTAACGCTGTATGTATGTGTCATTATTTTTGATTTTTTGATTGAACAATAAAAGTTTACTATCCGTTTTCACGGAAATTGTCCAAAAAAATCAAATTAGGAAGACTTGATCGCGCACTTGTATGTCGGCAACCAAGTTTGGTGGAGAATAATATTTATGAGGGATAACCTGTTGTGGCAATCCTTCAAAAAGATTAATGTATGAATACGCAAATGTTGATAAAAACAGTTGCTGATCAAAATCTAAATCTTCAAACTTTTTAATGGTTAAATGATCTTGACCTTTAACTAAATCGACTGTATCTTTACAACAATGTACTTGTGTTTTTTCAGCCATTTCTATTTCAAAGGCTTCCATAGCGCATTTTTGAACTTCAGAAAATACAGAAACATCTACCAACACATCACCACAAAAATGTTTCTCTACAGTAAAAGAGACTGTAGAAAAGAACACTAAAAGTGCTAATGCAACTGAAAAAGTTTTATGTAAAACATTTTGTATCACAATACAAATTTATAAAAATTAATGAAGTTGTATTGCATTTTAAAAAAGCATTAACATTTCTACCTATTAAGTTTATAGTAATAAAATGCTGGTATTAAGAGCAAAAGAATGACTGGTTGAATTAAAAATCGTCTAAAATTAAAAAACAGATAATAATCTTCTTGTCTAGGGTTAATGACAAAATACAAGAAAATTAAAATCAAAATTAAGTATGCTACAGTATAAACTATAACCGAAAACTTAACGATAGACTTATCTTTAAAAAAGAGATATATAATAGCTAAAGACACGACTCCATTTAGCACATACCTTAAGGTTGTAAAAAGCGTTAACTTTAATATTTCTCGTCTTGGGTAATCCATATACAAATAGTCGTTTTTAAAAAACAACAAGTATGGATCATAAAACAACTCATTTTCGAACACTCTTATCAATACAAGAAGCCCAAACAAAGCCATGAGCAAAACAATTTTAAAAATGTTATTCATGCTTTTTGTTTATTGATGAAAACCTATTAACCCAAAACATCCAAAGGATGAATACCATTCCGTAAATAATCAAAGGAAAAATAGCAGTGTGCAAAATTTCTCTTCGCCATGGATAATTATACAAGCCAATTGATAAAATTGCAATTCGAATAATATTAACAGCATAAATAAGAACACCTCCTGCTAAAGTGTAAAAAAATGTTGGTTTTAATCTTCCTGCAAAAGCTACCATAAAAGCCACAAACAATATAATCACACTTACCGAATTACAACCCTCTACTACTCTAGCAACGTACTTACCATTAAGTATAAGTTTAAGCGAAGGTTCATTTTCATGCGCTAAATAGTGTACATCATAACCCATAGCTCCAACAAGTTCACTACTTTGTTTAGCTACTAAATTGGTTATAAAATCAGGATAGTATTTTGAACCACTAGACCTATCTAAATACAATTTATAGCATAAAGACAAGACCAAGTACACTATTAAAAACGTGAGAATGAACTTTATGACAGACTTGTATTTTTTTAGTAAGTTTTTCAAAAGTAAACGACTGATATATTCTGTTAAATTTATATAAATTCAGTTTTTGAATTTACACCTTTTAAATACTTTTGCAAAAACTTTTTGAACAAATGACGTTTGAACAATTACAACTTAAAGTAAGCGAAATTACTTCTAATTCGAGTACAACTGTAGATGAAAAACTTTATGCAATTTGCGAATTGCTAGAAGCTAACATCACATATTACAACTGGGTAGGATTCTATTTTAAAAATGGAGATAAAAACGAATTAAAATTAGGTCCTTATGTAGGCGAACCTACTGACCATACTATTATTCCTTTTGGAAAAGGTATTTGCGGACAAGTTGCTGTGAGCAACCAAAATTTTGTTGTACCAGACGTATCTGCTCAAGATAATTACATTGCTTGCAGTATTACTGTTAAAGCAGAAATTGTAATCCCAATTTTTGTTAATGGTGAAAATATTGGTCAAATAGATATCGACTCTAATACTCCAGATCCTTTTACTGAAGCGGACGAGCGCTTTTTAGAATTTGTTTGTAAACAGGTTGCTGAGATTCTATGATTAGATTATTTTTTTCTTCGGAAGAAAAGTCTAAATAACAAATAGAGCACAAAGACATAAGCCAAAATTGAAAGCCACAAATTTAGGTTTGTTAAATCCCAAGCCCAACCAACAGTTTTATTTACACCCCAAGTAAATCCAGAATCTGAAAAGAAAAAAATATAAATGCAAACCAATAGAACTATTGACAAAAGTGTTTTAAAAATGCTTTTCAGACTCATTTTTCTGTTACATCCCTGTTCTAATCGCTTCCACAGGATCAAGTTTTGAAGCTGAAATTGCTGGTACAATACCAGAAATCAATCCTATTGCAGTTGACAACGCAAATCCTAACATCATGTTTCCTGCTGAAAGCACAAATTCAAAATCGCCTGTAAAGTTTGACAGCACTGTTGTTGTTATCCATACTAATATCAATCCTACAATTCCACCAATAAAGGCTAATACTATAGCTTCAAATAAAAACTGGAATAAGATAAACCTGTTTTTGGCACCCAATGATTTTTGAATTCCAATAAGGTTGGTGCGTTCCTTAACACTCACAAACATAATATTAGCAATACCAAAACCACCTACTAATAATGAAAACGCACTAATGGTCCAACCTACACCATTCATAAACCCAATAATACTATCTACAGCATCTGTTAAACCTGACAATTTATTGATAAAGAAATTATCTGGCTCATCAGCTTTCAAACCTCTGTAAACCCTATATTTTTGTTTTAAAACCGATTCAAAGGCATCAAAATCGACATCTTTTTTAGGCTTAATTACAACAGCTCCTGGTAAACCATTTGCTCCTCCATTATTAAAACGTCTTACAAAATTTGCAGGCACATAGGCACGTTCATCTGGAGAATCACCTCCAATTCCTCCTCCCACTTTCTTTAAAACGCCAATAACTTTGAGTTTTCGTCCATAAGCCCTAATCGTTTTACCTATAGGGTTATCATTATCAAATAAATTTGTAGCAGTTGAGCTTCCTAACACAATAACAGGAGCTCCAGAATTTGATTCAGATTCGTTATAAAAACGACCTGATTCAATTTTTAAATTTTCAATATCATAAATACCGTTAGAGACAGGTGTGACGTTAACTCCTGAAACTGTTTTTCCTTCGTACCTTAAATTTTCTGAGCCTCCAAAAATCACATAGGCAATAGCCTCAATATCATCTACACTTCCTTCTATAAACTCATAATCATCATGTTCTACCTGAGGGAAATTATCCCGTTGCCATCTTGGGACACTTGTAGGTCCAAACGAATATTTAGTAAGATACATGGTGTTTTTATCCAATCCGCTCAACTGCTCTTTGATATTCCTATCAAGCGAATCAACAGCTGCAAGTACAGCTATAATAGAAAAAATACCAATTGTTACTCCTAATAGCGATAAAAAAGTACGTAGTTTATTGTTTCGTAATGCGTTAATAGCAAACGTAAAACTCTCCTTAAATAATCGTAAATAAACAAGCATGAATTGGTCGAAATTTTATCAAAGTTAAAGATAGGACGTTTTTAACAATCTATTGTTACAAAAAACTTAAATAATCTGCGTTATCAAGCCTTAAAATCTCTTTAAGAATATGTACTTTTGCACTCGCAAACAACACTTTTTAATACTTGGTATTGAAAAAACATTAAAATTGTTATTTCCATAAAAATGGAAATCAAAAAAACACACAACTATACAATGAATAACAACAAAACCATTAAATCTGCTTTAATCTCTGTTTTTAGCAAAGAAGGATTAGAACCAATCGTTAAAGAACTTAACGCACAAAATGTAACCATTTACTCAACAGGAGGTACCGAAAAGTTTATAAAAGACTTAGGAATTAATGTTGTACCTGTTGAAGATGTAACCTCTTATCCTTCAATTTTAGGAGGTCGTGTTAAAACATTACACCCAAAAGTATTTGGAGGTATTCTTAACAGACAAAATAATGAAAGTGATGTTGCCGAATTAAAAGATTTTGACATCCCTCAAATAGATGTGGTTATTGTTGACCTTTACCCTTTTGAAAAAACTGTAGCTTCAGGTGCTGCACATCAAGATATTATTGAAAAAATTGACATTGGAGGTATTTCATTAATTAGAGCTGCAGCCAAAAACTATGCTGATGTAGTTTGTGTGTCTTCGGTAGAAGATTACAGTGAATTTTTAGAACTTTTAAAAGCTAAAAGTGGTGAAACATCTGAAGAAGACAGAAAACGTTTTGCTGCAAAAGCCTTTAATGTATCGTCACATTACGACTCGGCTATTTTTAATTATTTCAATAGCAACCATGATCTTGCAGCTTTAAAAGTAAGCGAAACCAAAGGACAAGTGTTACGTTATGGCGAAAACCCTCACCAAAAAGGATTTTTCTTTGGAGATTTTGAAGCAATGTTCACCAAATTACACGGTAAAGAACTAAGTTACAACAACCTTTTAGATGTTGATGCTGCTGTTACTTTAATGAACGAGTTTAAAGGAGAAGCACCTACTTTTGCTATACTAAAACACAATAATGCTTGTGGTTTAGCACAAAGAGAAACATTGCACAAAGCTTACGTTGATGCTTTAGCAGGAGATCCTGTTTCAGCTTTTGGTGGTATTTTAATTGCAAACTCTGAAATTGACAAAGCTACAGCCGAAGAAATTCACAGCTTATTTTGTGAGGTTGTTATTGCACCATCATTTTCTGCAGAAGCATTAGAAATTTTAAAAGGAAAAAAGAATAGAATTCTTTTAATTTTAAATGATATTGAACTGCCAAAAACTACTGTAAGAAGTTGTTTAAATGGTGTTTTGGTTCAAGAGAGAGATAACGTTACTGATGCTGTTTCGCATTTATCTGAAGCCACAAACAATAAACCAACTCAAAACGAGTTAGAAGATTTAATATTTGCCTCAAAAATTTGTAAGCATACCAAATCTAACACAATCGTTTTAGCAAAAAACAAACAATTATGTGCAAGTGGAACAGGACAAACTAGTCGTGTTGACGCTTTAAACCAAGCTATACATAAAGCACAATCTTTCAATTTTGATTTGCAAGGTGCTGTAATGGCTAGTGATGCATTTTTTCCGTTTCCAGATTGTGTAGAAATTGCTGATAAAGCTGGAATTACTGCTGTAATACAACCTGGAGGCTCTATAAAAGATCAACTAAGTGTTGACTATTGTAATGAAAACAATGTTGCTATGGTATTTACAGGAACACGTCATTTTAAACATTAACATTTTTTCTAAAAAAATTGAAATCTGTTAATTCATTTTAAACGTATCTTGTTATACTGTAATTAATGTATATTTTATTACATTTACAACAACGTCTAAAAGACTAAATAATATCAACCCACATAACTAACAACAGCGTATGGGATTTTTTGATTTCTTAACAGAAGAAATAGCCATAGATTTAGGAACAGCAAATACACTTATTATCCATAATGACAAAGTAGTTGTGGATAGTCCATCAATAGTAGCAAGAGATAGAATTTCTGGAAAAATAATTGCAGTTGGTAAAGAAGCCAACATGATGCAAGGAAAAACTCACGAAAACATTAAAACCATTAGACCATTGAAAGATGGTGTAATTGCCGATTTTGATGCTTCTGAGCAAATGATAAGCATGTTCATTAAGAACATTCCTGCATTAAAAAAGAAATTATTTTCTCCTGCTTTGCGTATGGTTGTTTGTATTCCTTCTGGTATTACTGAAGTGGAAATGCGAGCTGTAAAAGAATCTTGTGAACGTGTAAATGGTAAAGAAGTTTACTTAATACACGAGCCAATGGCTGCTGCAATAGGTATTGGTATTGATATTATGCAACCTAAAGGAAACATGATTGTGGATATAGGTGGAGGAACAACAGAAATTGCTGTTATTGCTCTTGGTGGAATTGTTTGCGACAAATCAGTTAAAGTTGCTGGTGATGTATTTACAAATGATATTATTTACTACATGCGTACTCAACACAACCTTTATGTTGGAGAGCGTACTGCTGAAAAGATAAAAATTCAAATTGGTGCAGCAACTGAAGATTTAGAATTACCTCCAGAAGACATGAGTGTTCAAGGTAGAGACCTCTTAACAGGTAAACCTAAGCAAGTGAATATTTCGTATCGCGAAATTGCTAAAGCTTTAGATAAATCTATTTTAAGAATTGAAGACTCTGTAATGGAAACCTTATCTCAAACGCCTCCTGAGCTTGCTGCAGATATTTACAATACAGGAATTTATTTAGCAGGTGGTGGTTCAATGCTTAGAGGTTTAGATAAGCGTTTATCTCAAAAAACCGACTTACCTGTTTATATTGCTGAAGATCCATTAAGAGCTGTAGTAAGAGGAACAGGAATTACACTCAAAAACCTTTCTAAATTTAAAAGTGTATTGATAAAATAAGTAATTAATAATGCAACAAATCATCAACTTTGTTATTAGAAACAAAACATTTCTTTTGTTTTTGTTGTTGTTTGGTGTATCGTTGGCTTTAACAATTCAATCACACTCTTACCATAAAAGTAAGTTTATAAATTCTGCTAATTTTTTCACTGGTGGAGTTTACAAACAAGTAAACAACATTGGTCAGTATTTTGATTTAAAAAGCGAGAACCAAAAACTTCTTGAAGAAAACAACAGACTAAAGTCTATCTTATTCAATAGAGAAACTGATACTTTAAAATCGTTTTATGATGACAGTACAATGTACAGCAAACGCTTTAAACTTACTCCCGCAGTTGTTTATAAAAATAGTTATTCAGCAACCAACAACTACCTAACTATAAACAAAGGAAAAAAAGATGGTATCCAACAAGATTTTGGAGTTATCACTTCCAAAGGTATTATTGGTATTATTGACAACACATCTAATAGTTACGCCAGAGTACAATCTATTTTAAACACAAATAGTAGAATAAATGCTCAACTTAAAAAAACGAGCCATATTGGGTCTTTAAGATGGGATACAAATTCGCCTGAATTAGCACAATTGAAAGACGTTTCAAAATTTGCACCTGTTGCCGAAGGCGACACTATTGTTACTGGTGGGCAATCAACTATTTTCCCTAAAGGAATTCCCATTGGAACTGTTAATGATTTTGTTTTAGACATTGGTGGAGACACATATACCATTAATGTAAAACTATTTAACGACATGACTAACGTTGGGCATGTTTACATTATTGAACATCTTGATAGAGAAGAAATAGAGACACTTCAAAACCCAGTAAATGAATAACTCTGCAGTAAATACTACATTACTTTTTATTACTGTATTACTAGTACAGGTTTTGGTATGTAATCACATCAATTTTTTAGGCTATATAAATCCGTATGTTTACATACTTTTTATTATGCTTTTTCCGATAAGAACCAATAGAACCGTTATTATTATTCTTGGTTTTTTATTAGGTTTATGTGTAGATTTTTTCTCTGACTCTGGTGGTGTTCATGCTGCTGCAGCAGTTACTATTGCTTACATTAGACCTGTATTGCTTAAGTTTTCCTTCGGAATGATTTACGAACACCAAAGCATTAAATTTAGCAATACTGAGTTAGGAAACCGATTGATATATATTTCACTCTTTACTGTTATTCATCATTTCGTGCTATTTTCACTTGAAGTTTTTAACATTTCTAAAATAATTTTAATACTTCAAAAGACGTTATTCTCTAGTATTTTTACTATAATACTATGTTTTATGTCAACAATTCTATTTAGCAAAAAACGTCGATGAGAAAACTTTTACTTCTTTCAACAGTTGTTATTGTTGGACTTATTTTTATTGCAAGATTATTTTATTTACAGGTTTACAACCAAAGTACTTATAATCTTTATGAAGATAATGCCATTAGAAAAGTATATGATTACCCAAAACGTGGTTATGTTTACGATAGAAACGGTAAACTCTTAGTTGCCAATCAACCCTCTTATGATGTAATGATTATTCCTAGAGAAGTTGAGCCTTTAGACACTTTGGAATTTTGTAATCTTTTAAAAATCACAAAAGAAGACTTCAAAAAAAAGTATGATAAAGCTTACCACTATTCTCCTAGATTACCTTCGCCTTTTGTAGCACAATTATCTAAAGAAGATTATGCCTTGTTACAGGAAAAAATGAGAAAATTTGAAGGCTTTTACATTCAAAAACGTTCATTAAGAGATTACCAAACCAATATTGGAGCTAATGTTTTAGGAGACATTGGAGAAGTAAACAATGCCATTATACAAAGGCAACCATATTATAAAATGGGAGACTTAATTGGCAAACAAGGTATAGAGATTTCTTACGAAGAAACTTTACGAGGCGTTAAAGGCATTAAATTTATTCAAAAAGACCGTTTTAATAGAGATATAGGACCTTATAAAGAAGGTATTTATGACACTTTGCCTGAACCAGGAAAAGATATTACTATTACAATTGATGCAGAATTACAAGCCTATGGCGAGCTTTTAATGCAACACAAAAGAGGTGGTATTATTGCCATTGAACCTAGCTCAGGAGAAATACTAACTATGATTTCATCACCTACCTACAACCCTAATTTGTTAGTAGGTAGAAACCGCTCTAAAAATTTCACTAAACTTTATAACGATTCGCTTTCACAACCACTTTACGATAGAGGCTTACAAGCTATGTATCCTCCAGGTTCTCCATTCAAAGTAATTAATGCTTTAATAGGTTTACAAGAAAATGTAGTTACAACCAACGATAAGTTTACGTGTGCGCATGGTTATAGATATGGAAACCGAAAAATGGGTTGCCATGGTCATAAAAGTCCTGCTGACATGAACTTGGGAATTTACGAGTCTTGTAATGCCTATTTTGCCAATGTATATCGTCGTATTATGGACAAGTATGATACTCCTGCTGAAGGAATGGACATTTGGAGTAATCATGTTAAGAGTTTTGGGCTAGGGAATTATTTGGGTTATGACCTAAGGGTTGGACAACCAGGAAAAATCCCAAATGCTGAAACCTATAATAGAGCCTACGGAAAAAACAGATGGTATACCACATTTACACTTTCAAATGCTATTGGGCAAGGTGAAGTGCTTGCTACTCCAATTCAGTTAGCTAACATGGCTGCTGCTATTGGAAACAGAGGTTATTATTACACACCTCATATTATTAAAAAAATTGAAAACGACACCATAGACAGCAAGTATACAACTCCTAACTACACCACTATCGACAAACAAAATTTTGAGCCTGTTATTCAAGGTATGTATGATGTTTACAATAAAGGAACAGCAAAATACCTACAAGTTCCTGGTATTGAAATTTGTGGAAAAACAGGAACTGCTGAAAACTTCACAAGAATAGATGGCGTAAAAACTCAACTTACTGACCACTCTATTTTTGTCGCTTTTGCTCCCAAAGACGACCCTAAAATAGCCATTGCTGTTTTTGTTGAAAATGGGTATTGGGGAAGTCGTTTTGCTGGTAGAATTGCTAGTTTAATGATTGAAAAATACATTAAAGGAGAAATCACCAGAACAGATATGGAAAACTGGATACTTCAACACACTTTAGAGCATGAATATGAAAAACCTCATTCTGGAAAACCATTTAAAATTAATGGCGAATCAAGAATTATGACGGTTAATGAGTATGAGTTGGAGAAACAAAAAAAAATTAATATCAATACGCAAACTGTTAACTAACCAAGATAAATGCAGAGAGAACACAGAGGCTTTAAATTTGATTGGATAACAATAGCATTGTTTTTAATTCTTGTTGGGTTTGGGTGGCTTAACATCGTTTCGGCATCACACACAGGAGAAATCACTAGTTATTTTGACATGAGTCAACCTTATGGCAAACAGCTTATGTTTATCATGCTTACTCTTGCGCTAATAGTCATCATTCTTTCTATAGAAGCAAAATTCTATGAACGGTTTGCTAGCATCATCTATTTCATTTCATTACTCTCCCTAATTGGTTTATTCATTTTTGGAAAAAACGTTAATGGTGCTACCTCATGGTACGCCATTGGAGGAATGACATTACAACCAAGTGAGTTTGCAAAATTTGCAACATCACTAGCAGTAGCTAAATACATTAGCGATTTGCAAACCAACATGAAAACCCTTCAAGACCAATTAAAAACTGTAGCTATAATAGTTGTCCCTGCAATTCTTATTTTATTACAAAATGATGCAGGAAGCACCATAGTGTATGCTTCTTTTTTCTTTGTATTTTATAGAGAAGGCTTACAACAAATTTACTTACTTATTGCTGTTGCAATACTATTATTATCTGTACTATCCTTAAAGTTTGGTGTCTTGTTTACAGCTATTCTCTCAGCTATTTTAATATTTACCATTTACTTTTTAAAACGAAAAAAGCGTGCTTCTTTTTTGCAACCTATTGTTGTTTTGGTCTTATGCATTGGATTCGCTTTTGGAGTTCGTACGTTTTATGATAGCATCTTAAAACCTCACCAAAAAGACCGTATTAGCCTTTGGTTACGCTTAGAAAAAGATCCTGAAAAGCTACAACAGATGAAGCAAACCATCTTGTACAACCTCAACGAATCTGAAAAAGCAATTAGCTCTGGTGGTATAACAGGAAAAGGATATTTACAAGGGACTAGAACTACAGGAAAGTTTGTACCAGAACAGCATACAGACTATATTTTTAGCACAGTTGGAGAGGAATGGGGTTTTGCTGGTAGTGCATTGGTTGTTGTTTTATTTGTAGCATTAATTATTAGAGTTCTGTACTTAGCCGAATCTCAAAAGAACCAATTTAGCCGAGTGTATGGCTATTGTGTTGCATCCATCCTTTTTGTGCATTTTACAATTAATACAGGAATGGTAATGGGCTTAATACCAACAGTTGGTATTCCTCTACCCTTTTTTAGTTACGGAGGCTCAGGGCTTTGGGGCTTTACCATACTACTATTTATTTTTGTAAAGCTAGACAGTAACAAGATTAATGAGTGGTAAATAAGTCAAAAAACCTCTTTAAAAAAACAAAAAAGGAACTGAAATTCAGTTCCTTTTCTTTTATCTAAAGTTTTCAATGTTTTATTTCAAACTCGCTAAACTTGCTTTTAAGGTTTCAATTTTTGCTAAAGCATCAGCTTCTTTTTTCTTTTCAGAAGCTACAACCTGCTCTGGTGCATTGTTTACAAAGCGCTCATTTGATAGTTTTTTCTGTACTGATTTTAAAAACCCTTCAGTATAGTTTAACTCTTCGGTTAGCTTATTAATTTCAGCTTCAACATCAATAGCTCCAGACATAGGTATAAAATACTCGTTAGATTTTACTCTAAAAGTCAAAGCTCCTTCAACAGCTTCAGTAACATAAGCGACTTCTTCTAAGTTTCCTAACTTTTTAATAACCTCATCAAATGTTGGTTGAATTTGCTCATTGTTTATAACCGAAAATGTAATAGCATCTTTAAACGCAATATTTTTATCTTTTCTTACAGAACGAATTCCTGAAACTACTTGTGATGCAAAATCAAACTCGGTAATTAAAGCTTCGTTTACTGGTTTTTGTTCAGGCCATTTTGCTACAATTAAAGCTTCTTCTGGTGAACGTTCTCCCATGGTTTGCCAAATTTCTTCAGTTATAAATGGCATAAATGGATGCATAATTTTTAAGTTCTCTTCAAAAATAGAGATTAACTTGTTATAGGTTACAGCATCTATTGGTTGACCATAAGCAGGTTTTACAATTTCTAATAACCAACCACAAAAATCATCAAAAATAAGTTTGTAAATACTCATTAAAGCATCGCTCAAACGGTATTTACTAAAATGATCTTCGATCTCAATTAACGCCTTTTGAAACTTGGCTTCATACCATTCTAAAGCTATTTTACTTGAATTTGGCTGCTCAATATCTTGAGATACTTCCCAAAGTGTTGTTAAGTAAAATGCACTCCATACTTTGTTACCAAACCCTTTTCCTTGTTGGCATAAGGCTTCGTCAAACAACAAGTCATTTCCTGCAGCAGAACTTAACAGCAACCCTACACGAACACCATCTGCCCCAAACTCTTCAATTAGCTTTAAAGCATCAGGAGAATTCCCTAAAGATTTACTCATTTTACGACGTTGCTTGTCGCGTACCAATCCTGTTAAGTATACATTTTCAAATGGTCTTTCATCAGTATATTCATAACCCGCTATAACCATACGAGCTACCCAAAAGAATAAAATATCAGGACCTGTTACCAAGTCGTTTGTTGGATAATAGTATTTAAACTCTTCGTTATCTGGGTTTCTAACACCATCAAACACACTCATTGGCCATAACCACGATGAAAACCAAGTATCTAGCGCATCTTGGTCTTGAGTTAAGTCTGAAACCTGAAGTTCGGAGTTTGAAGTTTTAGTCTTAGCTAACTCTAGTGCATCTTCTATGGTTTCAGCAACCACAAAGTCTTCTTTTCCATCTCCATAAAAATAGGCAGGAATTTGATGTCCCCAATATAACTGTCTAGAAATATTCCAATCACGAATATTCTCCATCCAATGACGATAGGTATTTTCAAATTTCTTTGGAAACAACTTAACATCTCCTGTTTCTAAAACAGCTTTTATTGCTGGTTTTACCAGTTCTTCCATTTTTAAAAACCATTGATCGCTTAATCGAGGTTCGATAACAGCTTTGGTTCTTTCGGAAGTTCCTACTTTATTGATGTGAGTTTCGGTTTTAATTAAAAATCCTTTCTCTTCTAGTTCTTTAGTGATTTCTTTTCTTACTACAAAACGATCTTTTCCTTCGTAATGCAACCCAAAACTATTAAGTGAAGCATCCTCATTAAAAATATCAACAACTTCTAAATTATGCTTATCACCAAGCATTTTATCATTCTCATCATGAGCTGGAGTAACTTTTAAACAACCTGTACCAAACTCAACATCCACATAATCATCTTCAATAATAGGAATCACACGATTACATAAAGGCACAATTGCCTTTTTTCCTTTTAAATGCGTAAAACGTTCGTCATTAGGATTAATACAAATTGCTGTGTCTCCAAAAATGGTTTCAGGACGCGTAGTAGCAATAGTTAACGTATCATCACTTCCTTCTATTTTATAATTTAAGTAGTAAAGATTTCCTTGTTTTTCTTCATAGATTACCTCTTCGTCTGAAAGTGTTGTTTTTGCTTCAGGATCCCAATTCACCATTCGGTAACCACGATAAATAAGTCCTTTGTTATATAAATCAACAAATACTTTTATCACAGCTTCACTCATGTCTTCGTCCATAGTGAATTTTGTTCGTTCCCAATCACAAGAGCAACCTAATTTTTTAAGTTGATCTAGTATTACACCTCCATATTCGTGAGTCCAATCCCAAGCGTGTTTTAAAAACTCGTCGCGAGTTAAATCGTTTTTATCTACACCTTGGTCTTTAAGTTTTGCTACAACTTTTGCTTCGGTAGCAATAGATGCATGGTCTGTTCCAGGAACCCAACATGCATTTTTACCTTGTAAACGCGCACGACGAATTAAAACATCTTGAATGGTATTATTCAACATATGTCCCATATGTAGTACTCCAGTGACATTAGGTGGTGGAATGACAATAGTATATGGTTCTCTACTGTCTGGTTTTGAATGAAAATAATTATGTTTCATCCAGTAATCATACCACTTGCTCTCTACATTTCGTGCATCATATTTTGATGGAATACTCATCTTTGGAATAGTTTTTGAATAATGATGTGCAAAAGTACTTATATTTCTTTTTTTTAGAAATTATTGAGCGAAATAATAGTGTTATTTGCTTTTAACTATGTTAATATTGCTGTAATACGTCTAATAAATTTTGCTTAACAATAAAAAGTAAGTAGCTTTGAAGTATCAATTTAAAATTAAAATGATGAAAAATTTAGTAGTAATTTTATTTGTAGGGCTTTTAAGCCTAGGAACTTTCGCTCAAGAGAAAGTTGCAAAAATTGAATTTAAAACAGATGTCATTGATTACGGAACCATTGAAAAAGGTTCAAATGGTGTTCGTGTGTTTGAATTTACAAACACTGGTAATGCGCCTTTAATAATTTCTAACGTAAAGTCTACTTGTGGTTGTACTGTACCAAAAAAACCTGAAGGTCCAATTATGCCTGGTGAAACTGGTGAAATTGAAGTAAAGTATGACACTAACAGAGTAAACCCAATTAGAAAAACTATTACAGTAACATCTAATGCTGAAACACCTACTGTAGCTCTTAAAATTAAAGGTCTAGTTGTTGACCCAAGTAAGACAAGTGTTTTAGAAAAGAAAGACAAGAGTGTTATGGAACAATAATACTTTGTTAAATAAAAAATTGAAGCCCTCTTTTGAGGGCTTTTTTAGTTATAATAGGCTTTCTAACCTAAAAGAGAATGTCTTTATAATTCCTTTTCGTTCAACCTCTAATTTAATCAGTTTTTTATCTTCTTCACAAAAATATAAAGTAGCTTCTTGTAATGTCATTTTATGAGTCCCTTTGTTGTTGATTGATAAAATAACATCTCCTATTTCAAGTCCTGCTCTCTCAGCAGGAGATCCTTCTCTTAACTCAACAATTGTATACGATGGTTTTAAACTGTAATGAAATGTTTGAGAAAAATCAACAATAATGTTATCTCTATTTTCTCTTCCATAACTATCTATATACTTTTTTTCACCTAATTCTTTTATGACCCTTACTCCATATTGCTCTAATACTATTCCGCTTTTATTATAAAAAAAAGGCTTTCTAAAGTTGCTGTTCTTTTTTAAAGTTACTTTTAAGTTTTTATAATCTACAACTATATTAAAGCGTTTCAATAAATCTCCTGAAATACTTCCATTTCGTTCCTCAAATTTTCGCGCATGACTTATAGAAGCAGAATCAGGATATGCAACGTTTACATTTTCTAGATGGAAATCACCTAAAGAAAATGAATTAACTCTTGAGCGTTTTCCATGTATATTACCACTCAAACCTTTACCTAAAAAATCATGAAAATATTTTTCATTAGGTGGTAATATTTGCTTTTCATGATCTTCAAATAACCATAAAGCATCACTACTCCCTGTATCAATTAATAATTTAACAGGAGTTTTAATTGTATCTATTTCAGCATATGCATCTATATAAGGTTTGTTCTTATTTAATATCATATCGAAAGATTCGCATTTCCTACAGTTTTTATACTTATACTCACTATGTTTAAATAGTTTTATAAATTTTGACCTATAGTTTATTTCTACAACAAAATCTTTGAAAATATCATACCCAATAATTCCATGAACATCTACACCTAATCTAGGTGTAAAATTAATTGAGTTATCAAAAACCACATAAATATCTTGATTTATATTAATGGCATCACCTACTTTTAAAAAGTTCTCTCTAGATCGTAACGCTTCAATTTCACCATCAGCACCTAATCCACGTAAGTAAATACGCTCTACATTATTAATCAGCAATGAGTCTGTTAAATTAAGAATGTTAAACAAGATAGGTTTACTAACTCCAGAATCTAGCAAAAACGAGAGTTCAACACCATTAACCTCTACTGGAAAAACTATTAGGTTATTAATAAGTTTAAAGTTAATTTTTGTGTAATCTTTATTGTTTGGCAGATTAAAATCATCTTGCGCACAAACCAAAGTACACATCAAAAAAAGCCCAATATTGACAAGTATCCTTTTAAGCATTTTAAATGATTGACTATATACAATTTACAAATCTTTGGAGTAAGATTTTTTTTTAGATGTGTTTTTTAAAAAAACTTTAAGATAATTTTCAGAACTTTGCGTTTTAAATCAAAAAAATGCCGACAATTTCTAAAAAAGGGCAATTAATGCCTGAATCTCCAATAAGAAAATTAGTGCCTTACGCTGAACAAGCTTATAAAGATGGTAAAACTGTTTATCATTTAAACATAGGACAACCAGATATTAAAACTCCTGAAGTGGCTCTAGATGCTGTAAAAGTGCATTCTTTAGACATACTTGCTTACACAAGATCTGAAGGATCTGAAGCCTACAGAAAAAAAATTGCTGAATATTACCATAAAAACAATATTAAAGTTGAATATGATGATATCATAGTTACTACTGGAGGAAGCGAAGCGTTGTTATTTGCTTTTGGTAGCATAATGGACTCTGACGATGAAATTATTATTCCTGAGCCTTTTTATGCAAATTACAATGGGTTTTCAACAGCTTCTGACATTAAGGTTGTTCCTGTAATTTCCAAAATTGAAGACAACTTTGCCTTACCTGCAATTGAAGAGTTTGAGAAGCTAATTACGCCTAAAACAAAAGCAATTCTTATTTGTAATCCAGGAAACCCAACAGGTTATTTATATTCTAAAGAGGAAATAAAGAAACTAGCTCAAATAGTAAAAAAGCACGATTTGTTTTTAATTGCAGATGAAGTTTACCGTGAGTTTGTTTACGATGGTAACGAGTTTTACTCCATTATGCAAGAAGAGAGTATTGCAGAAAATGCGATAATGATTGATTCTGTTTCAAAACGTTACAGCATGTGTGGCGCAAGAATTGGGTATTTGGTATCAAAAAACAAATCGTTTATTAAAACTGCTCTTAAATTTGCTCAGGCAAGACTTAGTCCGCCAACTTTAGCACAAATTGCTAGTGAAGCAGCTTTATCCACTCCTCAAAGCTATTTTGATGGTGTTATAAATGATTATGTATCTAGAAGAAATACGCTTATCTCTGAATTAGAAAAGATTGATGGTGTAAAAGTAGCTAAACCAAAAGGAGCATTTTATTGTATTGCTGAATTACCAGTAAAAAGTGCTGATAATTTTGCTAAGTGGTTGTTAGAAAAATTTGATATTGACAAAGAAACTGTAATGGTTGCTCCTGCTGCTGGATTTTATTCTACTCCTGGAGTTGGTTTAAACCAAATTAGAATAGCTTACGTACTTAATGAAAACAGCCTTATAAAAGCTGTTAATATTTTAAAAGAAGCACTAAAAGTTTACAAAGACTAAATCTTGATAGAGCAACAAAAATCTTTAAAAACCTATAACACATTTGGTATTGATGCTAAAGCAAAACACTTTACATCAGTAAACTCATTAGCTGAACTTACAAGTATTTTGGCTTCAAATGAGTATCCAGAAAAATTCATATTAGGTGGTGGTAGTAACATGCTACTTACTAAAGATATTGATGCGCTAGTAATTCATGTGAATCTTAAAGGAATTGAAATAATTTCTGAAGATGAAAACTATGCTATTGTTAAAGCTTATGCTGGCGAAAATTGGCACAAATTTGTATTGTGGTGTCTTGAGCATAATTTAGGTGGCGTTGAAAACCTATCTTTAATTCCTGGTAATATTGGAACTGCTCCAATTCAAAATATTGGCGCTTATGGTGTTGAATTAAAAGATGTTTTTGAAAGTTGTGAGGTAATGGAAATTACTACACAACACACAAAAACATTTAATAAACAAGATTGTAAGTTTGGGTATAGAGAGTCAATCTTCAAACAAGACGCTAAAGGAAAATACATTATTACAAGTGTTAACTTAAAACTTACTAAAAAAGAGCATAAGTTAAATACTGGTTATGGAGCTATTATTAGTCAACTCGAAGACATGAAAGTAAGCTATCCTACTATTCAAGATATTTCAAAAGCAGTTATTGCTATTCGCCAAAGCAAATTGCCTGATCCAAAAGAAATAGGTAATAGCGGAAGCTTCTTTAAAAATCCTGTAATTTCCTCTGATCATTTTAATGAATTACAAGCTAATTTTCCTGAAATACCAAGTTATACAGTTTCTGATAAATTAGTTAAAGTACCTGCTGGTTGGTTAATAGAAAAAGCTGGATTTAAAGGAAAAACCTTTGGAGATTATGGAGTTCATAAAAAACAAGCTTTAGTTTTGGTTAATTACGGTAACGCTAAAGGAAGTGACATTTTAAAACTCGCTAAATTAATTCAGCATACTATAAAACGAATATTTAATATTGATATCGAAACCGAAGTCAATATCATCTAATAAAAAAAGCCTCTAAATCAGAGGCTTTAACGTGCTATAGAATATTTTTTGAAAAAAGCTATTAATCAATTTCTTACTAAGAAAATAGTACTCTATAGTATTTAATTTGTAATCAATCTATCAACTGTGTAGTAATTTTAGTAATTTTACTACCTTTATTTATATACGTTTAAAAAGGTACTTTGGATTTTTTTAAGGTACATTTTTTTTAAATTAACACTAAATTTTAAAAAATTTTGAGCACGTCGATTGAGCAAACCATTGTTAATCTCCTTGAGAAAGGAGACAAAGCGGCAATTAATTTACTGTATGAAAATTATGCTGACAGTCTTTATGGTGTTATTTTAAAAGTAACCATAAACGAAGAAATAGCTCAAGATGCACTACAAGAAACCTTTGTAAAAGTTTGGAAAAACGCTAAAAAATACGACTCTAAAAAGGCTAAATTATTTACTTGGTTATACCGAATTGCAAGGAACACAGCAATAGATAAATTAAGAAGTTTTAATAATAGATTTGAAAAAGAAGTCCAAATCGACAAATCAAACGTATATATTCTACCAACAGCAACTTTAAATCAAGATGTTATCGATTTAAAAGAGCATGTTGCAAGACTAGACGAAAAGTATCAAATTATCTTGAAAGCCCTGTTTTTTGAGGGCATGACGCAACAAGAAGCTAGTGATGAATTAGATATTCCGTTAGGTACTGTAAAGTCTAGATTAAAAATTGGATTACGAGAATTAAAAAAGCTCTATGTCCATTAAAAAGTATTGAAATGGAAACAAAACTACATTCTTTTTTACAATCTGGTCTAATAGATAAGTACATATTAGGCACAGCAACTCCTTCTGAAATAACGGAAGTAGAACACTACATTTCTACTTATCCTGAAGCAGAAGAAAAGTACATGAAATTGCAAGACAACCTAGAAATTCTTGCTAAGGCTAATGCTGTTGAAGCTCCTATGTTTATTTTAGATTCAATTCATGAAGCCATTGACGAAAAACCTGTAATTTCTTTAGAACCAAAAAAGGTAAAGTCTAAAACGCCTTGGTACAAATACAGTATTGCTGCAAGTATTGCTGCATTTGTTTTTGCTGGAGCAGCTACAATGTTATACCTTCAAAATCAGTCTTTATTAAAAGAAAACCAAGTAGTTGTAGACGAGATTTTTGATTTAAGAAGCGACATAGAAAAAAACAACAGTAAGTTAGATGATGTTATGCGCCAGTTTATGGAACTTAACAATCCTGATACTGAAAAATATGTATTAAGAGGTAATGAAAGAGCTAAAGACCTTAAAACCGTTGCTTACATTAATGCAAAAGAAAAAACATCAATGATTGATGTGGTGTCTTTACCAAAATTACCTGAAAACCAAACCTATCAAATTTGGGCTGAGTTACAAGACAAGATGGTAAACCTTGGTATTTTGGACGTTGCTAATAGAAAATTAAAACAAATACCTTATATGGAAGATGCTTTAGGCTTAAGTATAACTATAGAGCCTAAAGGAAACCAAAACAGTGCTAGTGCAGAAAATGCCGTAGCAGAAATAGCTTTAAAAAACAACTAGTTAATTTCACATTAATAAAACTAAAAACCACCTGAATTCAGGTGGTTTTTTTATTCAATCATCTCTATAAAACTTATTCTTTTGAGAATAATGCTTTATGAATTAACCCAGCAACAATAGCACCAGCAATTGGAGCTAACCAAAACAACCATAACTGAGAGGTAAATTCTCCTCCAGCAAATAATGCTTGACTTGTAGACCTAGCAGGATTTACTGATGTATTAGAAATTGGAATACTTATTAAATGAATTAAAGTTAAAGCTAAACCAATAGCAATTCCTGCAAAACCTTCAGGTGCTTTCACATAGGTACTTCCTAAAATAATCAGTAAAAAGAACATTGTTAACACAAACTCGGTCATTAAAACAGAAGTCATACTAAACCCTCCAGGAGACAACTCTCCATAACCATTAGCAGCAAAACCTCCAATGTCTACAAAATCTGATTTTCCTGTTACAATAACATACAACACTCCTGCAGCAGCAATTGCACCAATTAATTGAGCTATAATGTAACCCAACACATCTTTAGCAGGAAACTTTCCTCCTGCCCATAACCCTAACGAAACTGCAGGATTAAAATGCGCTCCTGAAATATGACCAACAGCATAAGCCATTGTTAGCACTGTTAAACCAAAAGCCAATGCTACTCCAACAAACCCAATACCTAAATCAGGATAAGCAGCTGCAAAAATTGCACTTCCGCAACCACCAAATACAAGCCAAAAAGTTCCGAAGAACTCTGCGAATAATTTTTTCATGATTAAAAAATTTTATTAGTTAGATAAATAAATGTAATTCTATTTATGCTTACGACACTTATTTTGTTAATAAGTCACAAAATGAGCACTTTACAATCCGTTAAAAGCTTATTAAAACCCTTTCATCATTCTATATTAAAATAGTATCTTTGTAAAAATTTTTACAATGAAACTCTTACTTATTACATTAATTCTTTTAGGCTTAGGAATTGCTGGAATTGCTATAAAACTTTGGGCAAAAAAAGATGGGGAATTTGCTGGTACTTGCGCTAGTCAAAACCCTATGCTAAACAAAAGTGGAGAAGCTTGTGGTTTTTGCGGAAAAACTCCAGATCAGTTCAAGAATTGTAATGAACCTCAACACTCATAAACCTTAATGCTTATACTAGAAATACTGTTCTATATATTTATATTAGTTACAGCTATTCAAGCATTTTTTTATATTATTTTATTTGGAAGGTTTTCGTTCTCAAAACCTCACGAACAGAAACCAAAGAATAGTCCTATTTCAGTCATTATTTGTGCCAAAAATGAGGCTGAAAACCTAAAGGAATTCCTTCCATCTATTCTAAATCAAGACTATCCCAACTTTGAAGTTGTACTCATAAACGACAGTTCAAAAGACGATACTTTAGAAGTGATGGAACACTTCAAAAGTCAATTTAACACTATTAAAATTGTAAATGTAAAAAACATTGAAGCCTTTTGGGGAAACAAAAAATATGCGCTTACATTAGGTATTAAAGCTGCAAAAAACAACTTTTTGTTATTTACTGATGCCGATTGCAAGCCTGCATCAAAGCATTGGATTAGCGAAATGAGTAGTCATTTTTCAAATACAAAATCTATTGTAATTGGCTATGGTGCTTACCAGAAAATTAAAGGCTCGTTTTTAAATAAGCTAATACGATTTGAAACTCTTTTAACCGCAACTCAATACCTTTCTTACACAAAAATAGGGTTGCCTTACATGGCTGTTGGTAGAAACTTAGCTTACAGAAGCGAAACCTTTTATGAAGCCAGAGGTTTTATGAACCATATTGATTTAAACTCTGGTGATGACGATTTATTTGTAAACGAAATTGGAAATTCAAAAAACACTACAATTTGTGTATCAAAAAGCAGTTTTACCATTTCCAAACCTAAAACAACCTTTAAAGATTGGATTCTTCAAAAAAGAAGACATATAAGTACTGCTAATCGTTATAAAACAAAACACAAAGTTTTATTGACACTGTTTTACTGTTCACAATTCTTGTTTTGGATTTTAGCAATTGCACTCTTAAGCTTTATGTTTAAATGGCAAATAGTAGTGTCGTTAATTACTTTTAGGCTTATCTTTTTTTACGCTATAATGGGTAGTAACGCCAAAAAGCTAGACGAAAAAGATTTACTCCCTCTACTCCCTATTCTAGAATTGTTTTTAATTGTTGTACAATTCTTTATATTTATAAAAAATCTGAAATCAAAACCTAACCATTGGAAGTAAAAGAAGCCATTGAAAAAGCTAAGCTAAATGACCAAATGGCGTTTAACTTTTTATTGGATAAATTTTGGAATGACGTTTATGGTTTTCAATTAAAAAGAACCGAAAACGAAAATGACGCTGAGGACATTAGCATTCAAACATTCTCAAAAGCTTTTGATAAAATTCACACTTATGATGATAAGTATGTTTTTAAAACTTGGTTAATTACCATTTCAAAAAACATTCATATAGATTTAATTCGAAAACGAAAATCATCAATTTCAAACACTGTAAATAGCGATGTTGAAAACGAATATTATGGTATTATTGATGAGTCTCCTTCTCCTGAAGATAAATTAATTACCGAACAAAATTTAGCAAAGCTACTTCGCGACATAAAAAAACTAAAGCCTCATTACCAAGAAGTTATTAACCTTAGGTATTTTCAAGAGTTGAGTTACAAAGAAATTTCTGAACAACTTAAGGAACCAATTAATAATGTTAAAGTAAAACTCTTAAGAGCAAAAAAGTTATTAGCTGAAATTATTACTAAAAAGTAATGCGATTTAATTTAAAAACCCTAGGTCCTGGTTTATTGTTTGCTGGAGCAGCAATAGGTGTTTCTCATTTGGTACAATCCACAAGAGCTGGAGCCGATTTTGGTTTTGGGTTAGTTTGGGCTTTATTAATTGTTCATTTGTTTAAATATCCTTTTTTTCAGTTTGGACCTCGTTATGCAATGGCTACAGGTGAAAGCCTTTTAGACGGTTACAAAAAACTAGGCAAAGGTGTTCTCATCATCTATTTCTTACTCACCTTTGCAACAATGTTTACCATTCAAGCTGCTGTAACTATTGTAACTGCTGGTTTAGCTTCTACGCTTTTTGGAGATTTTATTACTGTTGAAGTATGGAGTATTATCATTTTAGTTATCTGCTTAGGCATTTTAATAAAAGGTCGTTATAACTTTCTGGATAAATTAATGAAGATTATAGTTATAACTCTCACCATAAGCACCATTATGGCTGTTATAATTGCATTAATAAACAATGAACACAGCGTTTCCTTCTCTCAGGTTTTACCAAAAGGCAGCATTGAAGTTGGCTTTTTAATTGCATTTATGGGTTGGATGCCTGCGCCTTTAGACATTTCAATATGGCATTCGCTTTGGGCAATAGAAAAACAAAAAGAAACTAAAGACCTTACTGTAAAATCATCACTTACAGATTTTAATGTTGGTTACGCTGCTGCCATTATTATTGGTTTAGGTTTTATAGCATTAGGAGCTTTGGTAATGTTTCAATCTGGTGAAACCTTTAGCAGTAAATCCTATGTTTTTTGTAATCAATTGGTAAAATTATACACGCAAAACCTTGGTAATTGGTCTTATATCATTATTGCAATTGCAGCTTTTACCACCATGTTCAGTACAACTTTAACTACATTAGATGCTTCACCAAGAGCAATGAACAGGACGTCTCAGCTATTGTTTAAAAACTCATTAAAAAAAGGTTATTTATTTTGGATTTTACTATTAACAACAGGGACTATTTGCATCTTTTTTCTGCTAGCTTCAGAAATGGTTTTACTTGTTAAAGTAGCAACAATATTATCTTTTTTAACAGCGCCTTTTTACGCTATTATAAACTATAAACTCATTAGCAGCAAAAATACACCAAAAGAGTGGAGACCATCTATTACAATGCATATTTTAAGCTGGTTAGGAATTCTATTTTTATTTGCATTCAGCATTTGGTATCTCACTACATTATAACATCATTTTAAGATTATACTTTGTATCTTTGCATCTGCAATTGATAATAAATGAATACAGAAACTGCTACAAATACTTCAACTGAAAGACAACCAAAACCAAAATGGCTTCGTGTAAAGTTACCTACAGGCAAAAAATATACTGAACTAAGAGGTCTTGTTGACAAGTACAAATTAAATACAATTTGCACCTCAGGAAGTTGCCCTAACATGGGTGAATGTTGGGGAGAAGGAACTGCAACTTTTATGATTCTTGGTAACATTTGCACACGTTCATGCGGATTTTGCGGTGTTAAAACTGGACGACCAGAAACACTTGATTGGGACGAACCTGAAAAAGTAGCACGTTCCATAAAAATAATGAATATTAAACATGCTGTATTGACTAGTGTTGATAGAGATGATATAAAAGATATGGGAAGCATTATGTGGGCTGAAACTGTAAAAGCAGTCCGTAGAATGAACCCTAATACCACAATGGAAACACTTATTCCTGATTTTCAAGGTATTGAACAACATATTGACAGAATTATAGATGTAGCACCTGAAGTTGTTTCGCACAATATTGAAACTGTGAGACGCTTAACAAGAGAAGTTCGTATTCAAGCAAAATACGATAGAAGCTTAGGTGTTTTAAAATATTTAAAAGCTCAAGGACAACGCAGAACAAAGTCTGGTATTATGCTAGGACTTGGTGAAACCAGAGAAGAAGTTATTGAGACGCTTCATGACCTAAAAGAAAATGATGTTGATGTAGTAACAATAGGTCAATACTTACAACCAAGCAAAAAACACTTACCTGTTAAGCAATTTATTACTCCTGACCAATTTAAAGAATACGAAGAAATAGGACTTGGTTTAGGTTTCCGTCATGTAGAAAGTAGCGCTTTAGTTAGATCGTCTTACAAAGCGCAAAAACACATCAACTAAAATGACAAGGGTTGCTATTAATGGCTTTGGAAGAATAGGCAGACGTGTTTTTAGGCTTATTCAAAACTACAAAAACATTGAAGTTGTCGCTATCAATGATCTTGCTGATACTAAAACGCTAAGCCACTTACTTAAGTACGATAGTATTCACGGTATTTTCAACAAAGAAATTTCTCATGATGAAAATAACATCATCGTTGATGACAAAACCATTCCTTTACTAAATAAAAACAATCCTAAAGATATTGATTGGAGTCCTTACAATGTCAATTTTGTAATTGAAGCTACAGGAAAATTTAAGGATAAAAACACCCTCGAATATCATATTAAAAATGGAGCAGAACGTGTAATTCTTTCAGTTCCACCAAATGAAGATGACATAAAAACTGTAGTTTTAGGTGTTAATGATAGCATTGTTGATCAGCAAGAAGTTATACTTTCCAACGCTTCATGCACCACAAATAATGCTGCTCCAATGATTCAAATTATTAATGAACTTTGTGGTATCAATCAAGCTTACATTACTACTGTACATTCTTACACAACCGATCAAAGTTTACACGACCAACCTCATAGAGACCTACGAAGAGCAAGAGCTGCAGGACAGTCAATAGTACCAACAACTACAGGTGCTGCAAAAGCTTTAACCAAAATTTTCCCTGATTTGGCCAATGTTATTGGAGGTTGTGGTATTAGAGTTCCTGTTGCAAATGGTTCTTTAACCGATATTACCTTCAATGTTAAAAAAAGTACTTCAATAGAAGCTGTAAACGCTGCTTTCAAATCTGCTTCTGAAACCTACTTAAAAGGTATTTTGGAGTACACTGAAGACCCTATTGTATCCATTGATATTGTAGGAAATACGCATTCATGCATCTTCGATTCTCAAATGACTTCAGTAATTGGAAATATGGTTAAAATTATTGGCTGGTACGACAATGAAACTGGTTATTCTTCAAGAATTTTAGATTTAATTTGCAATTTATCGGATAAATCATAACTTTTATCGAATAAATAATTATATTTGTTCAATTAAAGTGGTCTAAATATGTCCCAAATTAAGTACTACATAGTTATTTTTTTAGTTTGCTTTTCTACTCAATTATCATCGCAAAACGCTGTAGATGATGCTGATATTTTAGAATTGCGTTTAGAAAACCATATTACCCAAGCATCTTTTGATAGCGAAAGAGGTAATTACTACAGCGCCAAAGACAACCTCGAAAAAGCGCTAGAAATCTCAGTAAAATTAGGTGATAAAAAAAGTGAAGGTATTATTCATACTAAAATTGCCAGATTACAATTTACTGTTGACGAACCTGAAAACGCACTATTATCATTATCAAAGTCGGCAGAAATTCAACGAAGCATTGATGACTACGCTAATTTAGCAACTACCTATAATGTTTGGGGAATTATTAACTACAACTTAAAAGATTACACTACTGCTTTAGGTTATTTTAATTCAGCTAAAACTAAGTTTGAAGAAGAGGATATGGAAGAATACATTTCTGAAGTATGCCTAAATGAAGCTAAAGTTTACATAAAACTAGAAGATTATAAAACCGCAAAATCATTACTTGAAAAGTCTATAATACTTTCAAAAAAGTATAAGCAAAATAGTATTTTAAGTAGTGCTTTAATAAACAGCGGAAAAGTACTACAAGAGCTTGGAAACAACAACTTAGCACTTTCAATGACCAAAGAAGGTTTGGACATTGCAAAAGACAACAATATTGTTGAAAGCATTAACGAAAGCTATTTAACACTAAGTGATATTTATCAAAAAAGCAGTAATTATAAGCTTGCTAATGAATTCCTTAAAAAACACATTAGGTTATCTGACTCTATTTTAGATATTAAAAGAGAAAATCTTTCTCCTGAAAAAAGAGCACAATTTATAAATGAATACAAAGACGCTGAAAACCAACAGCTAAAAGCTCAAGTAAAAGAAAAAGATCAAGAAAATAATCTTACAAAAATCACAACTATATTGAGTATTGCTTTAATTACTATCCTTTCTTTACTTACTCTATCTTTATACAAAAACAACAACATAAGGCTAAAAACCAACAACATGCTGCATAAGAAGAATGATGAGTTGGTAATCGCAAAAGAAAAAGCTGAGTTAGCCTCAAAAACCAAAGCAAACTTTTTATCAACCGTAACTCATGAGTTGAGAACACCTTTATATGCTGTAACTGGTCTTACAAACATGTTATTGGATGAAAACCCGAAACCAGACCAGATACCACATTTAAAATCGCTTAAATTTTCGGGAGACTATTTATTAACCTTCATTAATGATATTCTTCAAATTAATAAAATTGAAGCCAACAAAGTTGAGTTAGATCCTGAGGTTTTCAATCTTAAAAGCAAAGTTGAAAATGTAATTTCAGCATTAAATAATTCGGCATTGGATAATAATATTCAAATGCATTACGAATATGACAAAGACCTTCCAACAACGTTTGAAGCTGATCAATTAAAGATTTCTCAAATCCTTATCAACCTAATTGGTAACTCTATAAAGTTTACTAAAGATGGAGACATTTGGGTAAGAGTTAACAAGATCAACGAAAAAAATGGTGTCTTTAATGTGCGATTTGAAATTGAAGATAACGGAATTGGAATCACTAAAGAAAAGCAAGAAAATATGTTTGAGAGCTTTTCACAAGGCTCTATTCAAATTAACAGAAAATATGGTGGAACAGGTCTAGGGCTTTCCATTGTAAAAGGACTTATTGAGATATTAAAAGGTAAAATTTATTTAAAAAGTGAATTAGGAAAAGGATCAACATTCTTTTTTGAAATACCACTTGCCTACACTGAAGAAACTGTAAAAGTTAAAAAAGAGAATTTTTCTAAAAACATCAACGAATTGGACTTAAGTAACATTAAAATTTTAGTGGTTGAGGATAACAAAATCAACCAAATGATTACAAAGAAAATTCTGAATAAAATGAATCTTTATTGTGATGTTGTTGATAATGGCGAAGAAGCTGTTGAAAAGGTAAAAGAAGAGAGCTACAATGTAGTTTTAATGGACATCCACATGCCTGGAATTAGTGGTTTAGAAGCCACTAAAATAATAAGAACCTTTGATAAGGAACTTACTATTTTTGCCTTAACAGCTGTAACCTTAGAAGACAAAATGCACGAGTTTGATGAAGCTGGTTTTGATGATATTATTTCAAAACCATTCAAACAAGAAGATTTTGAAAGAAAACTGTTTAATGCCTTGGTACAAAACCAAAGTCCAACGGCTATTTAACAGCTTTCAATGTAATTATTAATTAATCTATCAAACCTCAATTTACCATCTATACTTACCTGTATTGGTAAGTAGTAGAGATTCCCTTCTCCTTTAAAATGAGGCGAAAGTCTCATATAATCTTTTTCGGTGGTTAATATAATGTGTTCTTCTTTCAATGCATTAATCTCATTTTCCGAAAACAAATGATGGTCTTTAAAGTTCAAATGCTTAAAGTCTAATGCTTTTGATTTTAAATACTCAACTAGCGGGTTCGCATTAGCAATACCTGTTACCAAAGTAATTTTTTTATCTTTAAAAAACTCAAGAGGTTGCTCTTCTGCTAAACTATAAATAGTATTAGAATACTCAATAGAACTAAAAAACACATCTTGATTAGCATTTGGCTTCAACCGTTTTATAATCTCACTTTTTTCTTTTTCAGATAAACTAGATGGACATTTGGTAACTACTATTACATTAGCTCGTTTTGCACCTTGCTTTGGTTCTCTTAAATTTCCTGTTGGTAATAAAAAGTCATCTACATACAACGCATTGTAAGATGTTAGCAATACATAAAAACCAGCTTTTACTTTTCGATGTTGAAAAGCATCATCCAATAAAATCACATCTGGCTTAGGGGTTAAAGCCCTTAAATTGGCAATACCTTCTCTCCTATTAGCATCAACAGCAACTTTAATAGTTTCAAACTTTGAATAAAACTGAAAAGGCTCATCTCCAACACGCATTGCATCAGTATTTTCACCAGCTAGCACAAAGCCTTTAGTGGTTCTTCCGTAACCTCTACTCAAGGTTGCCACTTCATAATTAGACTTTAGCAATCTAATTAAGTATTCTATCATTGGTGTTTTTCCTGTACCTCCAACACTCAAGTTACCAACTGCTATTAAAGGAAAATCATAAGATGTGGATTTAAAAATCCCAGCATCGTAAAACTTATTTCGCAACCAGGTTACCAAATAATAAATTGGTACAACAGGCAACAATATGTTTCGTATTAACTTCATCGCAACTAAAGTATAATATTTTATCTTTGATACAAACTTTACTGCCATTATGCTTATAAAAGATGTAATTAATTATTTAGAAGAACTAGCTCCTTTAAACTATGCCGAAGATTTTGACAATGTTGGACTTTTAGTTGGTGATAAAAACGAACCATTGACTGGTGTTTTAGTCACTTTAGACACGCTGGAAGCTGTTGTTGACGAAGCCATTGAAAAAAACTGCAACCTTATTGTTAGTTTTCATCCTATAATATTTAAAGGCTTAAAAAAACTAAATGGCAACACTTATGTTGAACGTGTAGTAATTAAAGCCATTAAGCACAATATTGCTATTTTCTCTATCCACACTGCATTAGACAATGCTCTACATGGTGTTAATGACATTATTTGTAACCAGTTAAACCTTGAATCGAAAAAAATTCTTATCCCTCAAAAAGGCACAATTAAAAAACTCACAACCTATGTTCCTAAAAATAATGCTGAAGTGTTAAGAACTGCTTTATTTAATTCTGGCGCAGGAGCTATTGGTAATTATGATCATTGTAGCTTTAACAGTGAAGGCATTGGCACTTACAAAGGTAATGCATCTTCAAACCCTACTATTGGAGAAAAAGGCGTGCTACATTTTGAAGAAGAAACTCAAATTTCGGTAACGTTTAGTAAACATTTAGAATCAAAAATTGTTACTGCTTTGTTTAAAAATCATCCTTACGAAGAAGTAGCATATGAAATAACAACTCTAGATAATTATAACCAAAACATAGGAATAGGTATGGTTGGAGAGCTTGAAAAAGAAATGCCAACTACTGATTTTTTCAACTATGTGAAAGAAAAAATGAATGTCACTGCAATTCGTCATTCAAAAATCGTAAAAGATGGCATTAAAAGAATTGCTGTGCTTGGAGGCTCAGGTAGTTTTGCGATATCTGCTGCAAAGTCAGTAAATGCTGATGTTTTAATAACCGCAGATCTAAAATATCACGATTTTTTTGCTGCAGAAGACCAAATAATCTTAATGGATATTGGTCATTATGAGAGCGAACAACACACAAAAACATTTTTAGCTGACTATCTATCAAAAAAAATTACTAATTTTGCAGTCGTTTTATCAATGACAAATACAAATCCGGTAAAGTATTTATAATTATGGCAAAAAAAGTTGAAGTTTCTGTTGAAGATCGATTGAGAGCCCTTTACGACTTACAATTAATCGACTCGAGAGTAGACGAAATAAGAAATGTGCGTGGAGAACTCCCTTTAGAAGTTAGAGACCTTGAAGATGAAGTGGAAGGTTTAAATACAAGACTAGAAAAATTAGGTTCTAATCTTGAAATGATTGATGAGGACATCAAAGCTAAAAAGAATTTAATCGAAGAAGCTAAAGCCTTAATCAAAAAATACAGCGAGCAGCAAAAAAATGTAAGAAACAACAGAGAGTACAACTCACTTACAAAAGAAATAGAATATCAAGAACTTGAAATTCAATTGGCTGAAAAGCACATTAAAGAATTTAAGGTTCAAATAGAACAGAAAAAAGAAATTATTTCTGAAACTAAAAGTAAGCTTAAAGACCGTCAAACACACTTAAAGCACAAAAAAGGTGAACTAGACGCTATTTTAGCTGAAACTGAAAAAGAAGAAGAAGCTCTAATTAAAAAGTCTGAAGAGTACCAAAAGCAAATTGACGAAAGATTAGTAAAAGCGTATTTAAGAATACGTAATAACGTAAAAAACGGATTAGCTGTTGTACCAATTGAAAGAGGTGCATCTGGTGGTTCTTTCTTTACTATTCCACCTCAAGTGCAGGTAGAAATTGCTTCACGTAAAAAAGTAATTACTGATGAGCACAGTGGTCGTATCCTAGTTGATGCAGCTTTAGCTGAAGAACAAAAAGAAAAAATGGAAAAGCTTTTTGCTAAGTTATAATCCATTTTAAAATGCATATTTTAACCCAGACCGCAACGTCTGGGTTTTTTATTTAATAAAATTTTCACACTTCATTTTTAAGGTTAATTATCTTTATACGACTATAAAAAGAAAATTACCTATGAAAAATTACATTTCAATATTAGTTATTACCCTTTTATTTAGTTGCCAAAACACTGCTCAAACCAATAAAAAACAACAAGCTTTAATGACTCTAGAACCTGTTGAAGTTCCTTTAAAAGACGGAAAAGCTAAAGCTTATTTTGCAAGTGGTTGCTTTTGGTGTGCTGAAGCTATTTACCAAAGTGTTATTGGTGTAGACGAAGTAATCTCAGGATATTCTGGAGGTCATACTAATAACCCAACATACCAATCTAGCAATACTGGTAGAACAGGTCATGCTGAAAGTATTGAGGTAATTTACGACCCTGAGGTTGTAAGTTTTTCTGATTTGGTTGAAGTCTATTTTAGCTCTCAAGACCCAACACAAGTTAATGGTCAAGGTCCTGATAGAGGTTCGCAATATCGCTCTATTATTTTTTATCAAAATAACGAGCAAAAACAAATAGCTGAAACCCAAAAAGCTAAATGGGCAACCAAATTAAATGCTGTTATAGCTGCCGAAATAATGCCGTTTCAAAAATTTTGGGAAGCTGAAGATTATCATCAAGATTTCGAAGAACGCAATCCAAATAATGCTTACATTCAAAATGTATCTAGAAAACGTTTGGAGCAGTTTAAAAGATCATGTCCTTACTTAGTAAAAAAAGAAGCTAAAGACATTATAAACAAAGACAACTAAACCTTAGTTGCTTTTATCTCAAATATTAAAGGATAAAGTTTATCCTTAGTAGCATGCATACCAGATTTGGTTTGTTCTAAATCTGGTAGTACGTTATATGGGCTTTCGTCATACTCATTTAGATAGTCTATTCGTAATCCTGCTTTAGTTAATGCATTGATTACCTCACTCAACCCATGATTCCAACCATATTCCTTACTAATCATTGTTGAATCGGTATTAGCGTAAGTACCTTCATACTCCTCATAGATTACTTCATCTTGCATGTAACCATATTTCATAATAGGTTTGCCTTCTAGATAATCAAACATCCAAACTATAGGATGAAACTCAGCCATATAAAAAACACCTCCTTTGTTTAAACGATCAGCAATCATTTGTCCCCAAGGCTCTAAATTTGGTAACCAACCAATAACACCATAGCTTGTAAAAACAATATCAAAGGTATCAGTAACATACTTAGAGGTTTCTAAAACATTACAACACACAAAATCGGCATCTAACTCTAGTTCTTCATTTAGCTTTTGGGCAAATCGAATACCTTCATCACTTATATCAACACCTACACAATTAGCTCCTAGCCTGCTCCAACTTAAAGTATCTTGACCGAAATGACATTGCAAATGCAACAAAGACTTTCCTTTAACATCACCTAAAGCCTTTAACTCATATGGCATAAGTGAAGATGCTCCATTTTTAAAAGCTTCATGATCATACATTCCACTTTCAACATGAATCTTGGTCTTTTCATTCCAAGTTGCCTTATTGGTTTCAAAATATTTTGTTAAGTTTTCCATATTTCAGCTTTTAAAACATCCAAAGTACAATTTTGATACGTATATATTGTATAAAATATCCCGCTTTATGCGTCTATATATATTCAGCAAGCGCCTTGTTTCTTCAAGGCGCTTTTTTATTATAATCCATTAACTGAAAAGACACTTCAGTTCCCTCGCCTAATTCACTTTTAATATGTAGTTGACCTCCAAGATTTTCTATATAAGCTTTTGCTATAGCTAACCCCAACCCTGTACCATGTATACCTGCTTTATTATCTAAATCAGTGATAAAAAAAGGCAAATGCACTTGATTTAATTGATCTTTAGATATGCCTATACCATTATCTTTTATTACAAATTCAATTGCATTAGGATTTAAATAATTACAATATATAATCACTTTACTCTTATGCCCTGAAAACTTTATTGCATTGTCGATAATATGGCTTAATGTTTTCTTTAGCTTTTCTTCATCGCTCATTAGGCTATAGTTAGTGTCACAATTAAAATTTACAGATAATTGGATATCTTTTTCCATAGCTTTCTTAGCAAACTCACTTCTAAGGTCATCTATCAATTTGTAAATATTAATGCTCGAAATATTGAGAGCCATATTACCACTTTCTAATTTTGAAATCTCTAAAACATCATTAAACATGTTTAGCAACAAATTGCTATTATCTTCAATAATACTGAAATACTGATTATTCTCTTCATTAGAATCCGTATTAGATTTCAATAGATTTGCACTACCAACAATACCATACATTGGTGTTTTAATTTCATGACTCATGTTGCTTAAAAAGGCTGTTTTAAGCTTATTTGAGCGTTCAGCTTCATTTTTTGCATTAATAGTAATCTCATGCTCTTTTTTAAGCATTTCTTGAAGTTGGTTTTCCTTAACAAATGCTTTATGTAGTTGTTTAATTAAAAAAGAAACAGAATACACTGTTAGTAAACTAAAAATAACATTATTGGTAAAAACAATAACTAGACCTTCAAAAGGTCCTTCTAGAAAAAAAGTAATTTCAACAATATTAAAATACTTAACCAGCAAGACAACAGAATAAAACAGAGCTGTTAACAAAACCGAATTAACTCCAGACTTAGTACTACTATACAATGTAACCAAAACACTAAGCATAAACAGCAAAATTGGACCATTACCTCCCAGACCTAAATCTAAAACCAGTCCAAAAGAAAGCAAGAAAAAAGTTACAGTAAACACTTGTTTTCTAACACTTAAACTAAAACTTTTATAAAAAAAAGCAAACAATAAAATAGCAAATGCAATAGTATCTGCATAAAACACAAACCATTTATCTAAAATAATCGCAGCAGTAATACTTGGGATATAAGAAATAGCTCCAAGCACAATGGTTAGTGTAAATATAGATATGAAAAGGTTATCTCTATAATAAGACAATCTATCGGTTTCATACTTGTGATTTTGCAACCCAAGGTAGTTTATGTACCACTTTCTATATGAAAACCAAAGATTTTTTAGCATTGTAATGAGGTGTTAGTCTGGGGCGAACAAATCTATTTAATACAAATCTACTCAATTCTAAAGCTATATACTGTATTTTATAACCATAAGTGCATAAAATAATTCTTATTTTTGTTAACAACACAAAATTTTATTCAATTGACCAATTATAAATTAGGGCTTGATTTTGCAAGAGAACAGGACCAAAATGACGCAATATCACACTACAGAAACCAATTCCACATCCCAAAAGACAAACATGGAAACGATTGGTTATATTTTACAGGAAACTCACTAGGATTACAACCAAAAAACACAAAAAAGTATATTCAACAAGAGTTAGATGATTGGGCTGATTTTGGTGTTGAAGGTCATTTTGAAGCCAAAAACCCTTGGATGCCTTATCATGAGTTTTTAACTGATTCTATGGCAAAAATTGTAGGCGCAAAACCTATTGAGGTGGTTGTAATGAACACACTTACCACTAACCTTCACTTGTTAATGGTTAGTTTTTATCAACCTACAAAAACTAAATATAAAATAGTTATTGAAAGTGATGCTTTTCCTAGCGATAGATATGCTGTACAAACACAATTAGAATTTCATGGGTTTGATGCAAATGAAGGTTTAATTGAATGGAAACCTCGAAAAGGAGAAGAACTTTTAAACATTGAAGATTTAGAGTCTATACTAAACGAACAAGGTGATGAAATTGCATTACTACTTATTGGTGGTGTAAATTACTACACAGGACAATATTTGGACATAAAAAAAATTGCTGAGTTAGGTCATGCCAAAAACTGTATGGTAGGTATCGATTTAGCTCATGGCGCAGGAAACATTCAACCAGATTTACACAACTCTGGAGTAGATTTTGCTGCTTGGTGTACTTATAAATATTTAAACTCAGGACCTGGTAGTTTAGCTGGATTATTTGTACACGAAAAACATGCACACAATACAAAACTAAAACGTTTTGCTGGTTGGTGGAGCCACAATAAAGACACACGATTCAACATGCGCCAACCGTTAGATGTTATTCCAGGCGCTGAGGGTTGGCAACTCAGTAATCCTCCAATTTTATCAATGGCTGCTATAAAAGCATCGTTAGATATGTTTAACGAAGTTGGCATGGCTGCACTTCGTAAAAAATCAGAACAACTAACAGGTTATTTTGAATTTTTATTGAATGAATTAAATAATGACCAAATAAAAATCATTACACCATCCAACCCAAACGAAAGAGGTTGTCAACTATCTATTCAAGTAAAAAATGCTGATAAAAGTTTACATAAAAAATTAACCGAAGCTCATATTATAACCGACTGGAGAGAACCTGACGTTATTCGTTGCGCTCCTGTACCATTGTACAACACGTTTGAAGATGTGTATAGAATGGTTGAAAAATTAAAAGAAATATTAAATTAAACTTGTCATTCCGCACCTGATGCGGAATCCAAACAAATAGATTCTGCGTCGTAGCGCAGAATGACAATTAAACATGACTAAACAACAAAACATACTCATTATTGGCGCAGGACTTTGCGGTTCACTATTAGCATTACGCTTAGGACAACGAGGTTTTAACGTTACTGTTATGGAAATGCGTCCTGATTTACGTAAAGTAGATATTTCTGCAGGTCGTTCCATTAACCTAGCTTTTTCTGATCGTGGCAACAAAGCCATGAAACTAGTTGGTATTGAAGACAAAGTAAAAGACCTTTGTATTCCCATGAATGGTCGTATGCTTCATGACATAGAAGGCAATACTGTTTTAGCTCCTTATAGTGGTCGTGAACATGAATTTATAAATTCTATTTCAAGAGGTGAACTCAATGCACTTTTACTTGACGAAGCTGAAAAGCATAAAAATGTTTCCATTTACTTCAACAGAAAATGTAAATCGGTAGATTTCGAAAAAACGACAGCTCTATTTAAAGATTACACAAACAACACTGAATTTATTGAAGACGCAGATGTTATTATTGCTACTGATGGAGCAGGTTCTGCAATGCGTAAAAGCTATTATTTGGGAAAAAAGTTTCTATTTAGTTTTTCGCAAGATTGGTTAACACATGGCTATAAAGAATTAAGTATTCTTCCTGGTGAAAACGGAAGCTATAAAACCTATAAAAATGCGTTGCATATTTGGGGACGCGAATCGTTTATGCTTATAGCATTACCAAATCTCGATGGTAGTTTTACAGTAACACTATTTTTAAGCTATGATGAAGGCGAATACAATTTCAATAATCTAACCACAAAAGAGCGTGTTCTAGAGTTCTTCGGAAAATATTTTAAAGACGCTCTAGAGCTCATGCCTAATCTTGTTGACGATTTCTTTGAAAACCCAACAGCACCTCTCGGCACAGTAAAATGTTCGCCTTGGCATTACAAAGGCAATACGCTTTTAATGGGAGATGCTGCACATGCTATTGTTCCGTTTTATGGTCAAGGTATGAATGCTTCCTTTGAAGATGTTGTAGAATTTGATAAAGTCCTAGATGAAGGTCATGACGATTGGGAAACCATTTTCAAGATTTATGAAAAATCTCGCAAAAAAGACACTGATGCCATTGCTGACTTAGCTATCGATAATTTCCACGAAATGAAAGGTCATGTTAATCATGCAAACTTTAGAGAAAAACGCACTTTAGAAATGGCTTTAGAAAAGCATTTTCCTAATGACTATTCTTCAAAGTATTCTCTAGTAACTTTTAACGAAGATATTGGTTATAGAGAAGCCATGTTAAGAGGTCGCGCACAAGACAAAGCAATTCTAAATATGCTAGCAGATGGCAAATTGAATATTCAAGACGATTTAAAATTGAATTTAGAAAAGGTAAAAACTGAAACCGAAAACATCCTAGAAGACGATAGAATTGCTGGATTGAAGTAGGTTGTCATTCCGCACTACGATGCGGAATCCATTTTAACCACAAAAGAACATGAATAGATTCTGAATCAAGTTCAGAATGACAAAAGATAAACACATTATGAACAAAGGAACAAACGTAACACCAAGAGGCGCTTATCCACATGTAAAAATAGTAGGCGATTTTATATTTGTATCAGGTACAAGTTCGCGCAGAAAAGACAACACTATTGCTGGTGTTGATAGTATAGATGAAATGGGTACAAAACGATTAAACGCTTACACCCAAACACAAGAGGTTTTAAAAAATATTGACAAAAATCTACAAACCGTTGGAGCGAGCTTAAAAGATGTGGTTGATGTCACATCGTTTCTAGTGAACATGAATGACTTTGCTGATTATAATAAAGCTTACGCTGAATTTTTTGATAAAGAAACTGGACCAACAAGAACAACCGTTGCGGTTCATCAATTACCACATCCAGATTTGGTGGTTGAGATTAAGGTGATGGCTTATAAAAAACAAGACTAAAGAATATTCGTTTAATAAAGAATTATTTACCAAAACGATCTATCAAGGCATTATCGACCTTTATTCTAATAATAGTTATGCCTATGCAAACAATTGTAATAGCCATTATAAAGCCTATCATAAATCCAAAATCAATAAAAAACCCAAGTACACCCAGTATAAGCAAAACAATTGCAAGCTTAAAATAAAGTGTACCACCATAAATATGGGAAAAATCCCAATGAGCTTTACTTCTACCTTCATACTTAGACTTAGTCAAACCTTTGTATGATTTGCTGTATTTAGGTGTTCGCTTTAAATACCACCAACTTGTTAAAAACAGCATAAAAGCACAAGTCAACAAGATTATGGAAAAAGAGTTTTGATCGTTCATGCAAATAAAGATAATTAAAGACAGGCAAATTTCTTAAAATCTGAGTATTGTTTTTATAATACATAGTAAAACTTTCCACTAATTCGTACTTTTGAAAAACACCATAAAATTTGAACAATTGTGTCAACCTCAATAAAAAATTACATAAACGGTCAATTTGAAAACCCAGCATCTAACAATTGGATTGACAACTACAATCCTTCAAATGGTGAAGTATATGGACAAATCCCAAATTCTTCTAAAGATGATGTTGAGTATGCCTACCAAAGCGCAAAATCTGCTTTTCCTAGTTGGTCGCAAACCACAATAGAAGAACGCAGCAGAATTCTAATTAAAATTTCAGAATTACTAGAAGTCAATTTAGACCGTTTTGCAGAAGCCGAAAGTAAAGACAACGGAAAACCAGTAAGTCTTGCTAAAATGGTTGATATACCTAGAGCTGCAAGTAATTTTAGGTTTTTTGGAAATGCCATTACACAATTTGCAAGTGAAAGTCACGAAAGCGTTGGTCAAAACGCTGTAAATTATACACTTCGCCAACCTATTGGTGTTGTAGGCTGCATTAGTCCATGGAATTTACCACTATATCTCTTTACTTGGAAAATCGCACCAGCAATAGCAGCAGGTAATTGCGTAGTTGCCAAACCAAGTGAAATCACACCAATGACAGCGTATTTGTTAGGCGAAATTTGCAATGAAGCAGGATTACCAAAAGGCGTTTTAAATATTGTTCACGGTTTAGGAACATCAACAGGTCAAGCCATTGTAGAGCACCCAAATATCAAAGCCATTAGCTTTACTGGTGGAACTGCAACTGGTGCACATATTGCCAAAGTTGCTGCGCCAATGTTTAAAAAACTATCTTTAGAATTAGGCGGAAAAAACCCAAACATCATATTTGCCGATTGTGATTATGAAGATATGTTAAATACAACCGTACGCTCGTCATTTGCCAATCAAGGTCAGATTTGTTTATGCGGAAGCCGAATTTTTGTCGAGGAAACTATTTATGATAAATTCAAAGCTGACTTTGTAGAAAAAGTTAAAAGTTTGAAAGTTGGTCATCCTTCTCAAAAAGACACAAACATTGGAGCATTAGTTTCAAAACCGCATCTCGAAAAGGTAAAAAGCTACATCGAAATTGCTAAAGAAGAAGGCGCAACTATTTTATGTGGCGGAAACGAAGTTACTGTTAAAGGCTACGAAAACGGTTACTATTTACAACCAACAGTTATCGAAGTAAAAACAGACGATTGTCGCGTGAACCAAGAAGAAATCTTTGGCCCAGTAGTTACCATTATGCCATTTAAAACTGAAGATGACGTTTTAAACATGGCTAATAAAGTAAAATACGGATTATCAGCAACACTTTGGACCAATAACTTAAATCGAACAATGCGATTGAGCAACCAACTACAAGCAGGTATTGTTTGGGTAAACACTTGGATGATGCGCGATTTACGCACACCTTTTGGTGGCGTTAAAGCAAGCGGAGTTGGTCGCGAAGGTGGATTTGAAGCTTTACGCTTTTTTACTGAGGCTAAGAATGTGTGTATAAAGTATTAATTTGATGTCGCCTCGAGCGCAGTCGAGAGGTTAATTATGAAAACGTATTATGTTTACATATTGAAATGTTTAGATGGGTTAACTTATACTGGAATAACAAATAACATATCTAGGAGATTTGAAGAACACCAAAACGGATTAAATAAAACATGTTTTACATATAAAAGAAGACCTTTAGAATTAATATTTCATCAAGAGTTTAACAATGTAGAACAAGCAATATATTTTGAAAAGAAAATAAAAAAATGGAGTGCAAAAAAGAAGTTTGCTTTAGCTAATGGAGAGTATAATTTGTTGCAAATTTTAGCCGAATGTAGAAATGCAACACATTCTAATTATAAACCGAACAGTTAAATAGGTCTCGACTGCGCTCGACCAGACAGAATTATGAATCTAAACTTAAACAACAAATACGCACTAGTTTGTGGTAGCACAGCAGGAATAGGTAAAGCTACAGCTCTAGCTTTAGCCGAAGAAGGTGCAAACATCACTCTAGTAGCAAGAAACGAAGACAAGCTAAAAGCTGTTTTAGCCGAATTACCTCAACATAGAAATCACGATTATATCGTTGCCGATTTTTCTAATCCGATGGAATTAAGAGAAAAAGTAGAGAACTACATCAAAAATAATCACGGATTCCATGTGTTAGTAAACAATACTGGTGGACCAGCTGGTGGACCAGTTTTTGATGCTAAAATAGAAGAATTTGAAAATGCCTTTACACAGCATTTAAAATGCAATCACGTTTTAGCACAAGCGGTTGTTCCGTTTATGAAAGCTGAAGAATTTGGACGTATTATCAATGTGATTTCAACATCTGTAAAACAGCCTTTAGACGGACTTGGTGTAAGCAATACCATTCGTGGTGCAGTAGCCAACTGGAGTAAAACCTTAGCTAATGAGCTTGGACAGTTTGGTATTACAGTAAACAACGTATTACCAGGTGCTACAGGAACTGAACGATTAACCGAAATCATCAAAAACAAAAGCGCTAAAACTGGTAAAACAGAAGAAGATGCTGCTAATGCGATGAAAAGCGCTGTACCAGCAAAGCGTTTTGCAAAACCTGAAGAACTAGCTGCAGCCATCACTTTTTTAGCTAGTGAATGTGCCAGTTACATTAACGGAATTAACCTTCCTGTTGATGGTGGACGAACAAAATCTTTGTAACTTTATAACATAAAATCAAACGTCATGAGTAAATTATATCCTCCCATAAATTTTAAAGAATGGATTGAAGAAAACCGTCATTTACTAAAACCTCCTGTTGGTAACAAAGTGGTTTGGAAAGATGGTGATTTTATTGTTATGGTTGTTGGTGGACCAAATAGTAGAAAGGATTATCATTACAATGAAACTCCTGAGTTTTTCTATCAAGTTGAAGGTGATATTACCTTAAAAGTTATTGATAACGGTGAGCCAAAAGATATTCAAATAAAAGAAGGTGAAATCTTTTTGTTACCTCCAAAAGTTCCGCATTCACCTCAACGTGGTGCTAACACAGTTGGATTGGTTATAGAGTATCCTCGTGAAAAAGGTGTAAAAGATGCTTTGCTGTGGTTTTGTGAAAACTGTACAACAAAACTGTATGAGGAAGATTTTACTCTAGACAATATTGAAACTGATATGCCTAAAATTTTTGATAAATATTATGGTGATTCTGATAAACGCAGTTGTCCTAACTGTGGACATGTTATGCAGCCACCAAAAAAAGTTCAGCTAGAAGACTAACTTTCATTTAGAGCTAAGCAAAGAATTTAAATCATAACTAATTCTAAAATAAAAGATCCCTGCTTTTGCAGGAATGACAGAAAATGGAAAAACGCAAACTAAGAATTAACGGTCACTCACATTTACTGCCTTACCCAGAAGAAATTCCTCAATTTATGAAGGATAAAGGTATTTTTTGGGTAGATAAAGACCGTAAATACATGCTTCAAAAAGATTGGAATAGACCCATTACAGATTCTAGTTTCTTCCTTAATGAAAAGTTAGCGTGGATGGAGCGTTTTAAAATAGACCATGCAGTCGTTTTAAACCTTTCTCAACTCTACGGAAACGGATTACGTGTTGAAGAAATGAAGCAAGCCTTACGTTTTCAAAATGATTTTAATGCTAAAATTCAACATGACAACCCAAGCAAGTTTACTTGTGGCTTTGTAGTACATCCTGGATTTGTACGTGGTGCTTGTTGGGAAATTGAACGTTGTGTGGAAGAATTAGGTATGCGTTTATTGTGTTTACCAACACATTACATGGATACGATTGGGACATGGCGTTGCATTTTTGATGAAGAAAATGAGCCTATTTTTGAATTAGCGAACAAGTATAATTTAGCTGTTGAAATTCATCCTTATGATGGTGAAAAATTTATAAAGCTAGAAAACACCTCATGGCGTTTTCACCTTATTTGGATGCTAGCCCAATGTGCAGATGCGTATCACTTTTTAACCTTAAACGGTTATCAAGACAAATATCCTAATATGCGTACTTGTTTTGCTCATGGTGGACAGTTGGCACAGATAAACTTGGGAAGACGTATACAAGGGTTTGACGGTAGACCAGATTTATTTGAAGGCAAACACCACCCACGAAAAGCAGTTGGACACAAAAATATCTTTTTTGACACCTTAGTTCATGATACAGGAAGTTTATCATTACTTATAAAAAACCAAACTTCTAAACAGGTTTTAATGGGATTAGACGATCCTTATCCTTTAGGAGAAATGGAAAGCGCTAAACAGTCTTCATATCCTGGTAAAATTTTGGATTTAGCTATAGAACGAAACATAATTACAGAAGAAGAACGTGATGCGATGTGGGAAGATAACGTTATACAATGGTTATGTGGTGATGATGAAGATGCTAAGAAAAAATTGGTTAATAGAATTTTAGGATAACGTGTCTCCTCGAGCGCAGTCGAGAGGTATTATGAAATCATACTATGTTTACATATTAAAATGTTCTGATGGATTAACTTATACTGGTATTACAAACAATATATCTAGAAGATTTGAAGAACATCAAAAAGGTTTAAATAAAGATTGTTTCACTTATAAAAGAAGACCTTTAGAGTTAATTTTTTATCAAAAATTTAATGATATTGATCAAGCTATCTATTTTGAAAAGAAAATTAAAAAATGGAGTGGAAAGAAAAAATTAGCTCTAGCAAGTGAAAATTTTAATTTATTACAAATTCTTTCTGAATGTAGAAATGCATCACATTCAAAATATAAACCTTAAGGTCTCTACTGCGCTCGACCTGACAAAACTAGACTAAACTCAATGTGGTGGTCAACCTAACATTTACAAATAAACATTATGCACTTTTTACCTCAACAATTAGATGATTACGTAGTAGCACATTCTGAAAACGAACCAGAATTACTACAACAACTTACTAGAGAAACCTATCAAAAAATATTACAGCCACGTATGCTCAGTGGCCACTATCAAGGTAGAGTGTTGAGCATGATTTCAAAATTGGTTATCCCAAAAAACATCCTTGAAATAGGCACATACACTGGTTATTCGGCTTTATGTTTAGCTGAAGGCATGCAAAATAATGGTGAATTAGATACTATAGATATTAATGAAGAGCTGGTAGATTTTCAAAGAAAATATTTTGACAAATCACAGTACGGAAATCAAATTCATCAACATTTAGGTAATGCACTGGAAATTATTCCAAAACTAAATAAGACTTTTGATTTAGTTTTTATAGATGCTGATAAGCCAAATTATGTAAACTATTTTCACACCATTATTGACAAACTCAACGTTGGTGGCATCATTTTATCTGACAACGTATTGTGGAGCGGAAAAGTTATTGAAGCACTAAAACCTGACGATGCATCAACTAAAGCATTGCTAGAGTACAATGTGCTTTTAAAAAATGACCCTAGAGTAGAAACCGTTTTATTACCAATAAGAGACGGATTAACAATAAGTAGAAAACTACCATCATAAATAGTATGAACACATTAGACATAAGAACTGTTGATGTTGTAAAATATATTACACCTTTAAGAGAAGGTGGTTCTTTACCTGCTATTGTTGAAGCTAGTGACGGTTTTCTCTATGTACTAAAATTTAGAGGTTCTGGTCAAGGAAAAAAAACACTAATTTCCGAATTAATTGGAGGTGAAATAGCACGTGCTATTGGTTTAAAAGTTCCTGAATTAGTGTTTATGAATTTAGACGATTCGTTTAGCAAAACAGAACCTGACGAAGAGATACAAGACTTACTTAAATTTAGTGTAGGCTTAAATCTAGGATTACATTATTTAAGTAGTTCTATTACTTACGACCCTTTAGTGTTTGACGTTGATAGTTTAACAGCTTCAAAAATTGTATTATTAGATAGTATTATTAGCAATATAGACAGAACAGTCAAAAACACAAACCTGCTTAACTGGAATAAAGAATTATGGGTTATTGACAATGGTGCTAGCTTCTATTTTCATCATAATTGGGCTACTTGGGAAAGTCATCTAACAAGAACATTTCCTCTTATAAAAGACCATGTACTAGTTAAACAGGCAACACGTCTTGATGAAGCTTCAAAAACAATCATTGAAACTTTAAATAAAGACACGTTAGAAACCATTATTAATACAATACCCGAAAATTGGCTACTAAATGAATCTGATGCGTTAAACCCAAGTCAAATAAGAACAGCTTATTTGAGCTATTTAATTTCTAGACTATCAAACATTGATGCTCTAATAAACGAAATCGAAAATGCAAGATAAAGTCACTTTTGAATATGCCATAATTAGACTCGTTCCAAAGGTTGAACGCGAAGAGTTTTTTAATGTTGGAGTCATTTTATACTCTAAACGAAAAAAATTTCTTAATGTTAAATATCATGTCGACAATGAGAAGTTAAAGGCTTTTTCTTGCGAACTTGACATAGAAGACATCAATAATCATTTAAAATCTTGGGAACTAATTTGTAAAGGCTCACCTTTATCTGGAGCAATTGGACAATTTGAACTTTCTGATAGATTTCGTTGGTTAGCAGCCTCAAGAAGCACAGTAATACAAAGTTCTAAAACACATTCTGGTTTAACCGATAATCCAGAAGAAGAATTAAATAAAATTTTTGAAAAGCACGTATTATAGCTAACAATACAAACAAAAAACCTCTCAATACTGAGAGGTTTTTTTAATTTATAAAGTGTTTTTATTATTGTACAGCTTGTAAAGCATCAATATTACCATAACCAAAACTTCCGTTTTTATTTGGGTAAAAATCTGATGAAGTCTTTAAACGGTTTAGTACTTGTGTTCTGCTCCAATTAGGATATCTTGACCATACCAAAGCAGCAATACCTGCAGTTGTTGCAGTGGCAACCGATGAACCTCCTGTATAACGACGCTCACCATTGTAAAACCCTAAAACTGGTGGTGCTTTACTAGTATTGTTATCACCTTCCATAATAATGGTAAAATCTATTTTGCTTCCGCTATGGCAAGTGTCGCAACGTTCATAATTACTCCCATCATCAACTCCTGTTACAGCAACAGTCTCGCTCATTGTTGCTGGAAAAATTACACCAAAGCCATTAGTAAAACTGGTTGACGTTCCTCCTGCTGCAAAAATAAGTTTGCCTTTACTGTAAGCATATTTTACAGCATCTTTAATATTTCCTATTGACCATACATAACCAATAGACATTGAAATAATTTTCACATCACTTCTATTTCCCAATTGGGTTAACGCAGCTGACACACCTTTACGTTCATGGTAATCATTTAAAAGCACATCTTCAGTTGCTCTATAAGCTACCAAATTTGAGTTATAAGCAACACCTACTGGCATTCCGTTATCGTTTCTTGGAGCAGCCATAGTAGACGCCATTGCTGTTCCATGCCCACACTTGTCATGTGGTCCATCATAATTACTACTCCACCACCAAGCTGAATCTATAAACGTACCATACTTTTGAACGAAGCGTCCATTGGAAACTCCATCGTTAAACCCACTAGAATTCAACAGCGATTGTGATTGTGATACTCCAGTATCAATCAATCCAATAGTTACTCCTGAGCCAGTACTTAAATTCCATGCTTGCGGAATGTTATGCTCACTAAAATGCCATGACACTTGTGCATTGTTAGGACTAACTGTAGTGTAATGCGAGGTGTTTATTGACTCTCCGTTTTTGCTACATCCTGAACTTGATCTTGCAGTTGCACTCATTCCAAATTGATTGTAACCATTTGGTTCTAAATAGCGTACATAAGGACTCTTTTTAAGCGCTATAATTGTATTAATATTGTCAACATACACATCAACAACATTAATAATTTCGTGTTCTACTAGTTTTAAATCCTCCTTAGCAACACCTTCTTGCTCCAAAACAATATTTAATACTGCTTCCTTTTTATTTTCAATGTCTCGTGTTCTAATTTCTGAAAAATATTCTCCTTCACTTCCATAACCAATAGTAAGTAAATTTTGCCCATGCTTTACTGCACTCCATAAAAAATGGGTATCAGCAGCATTCCAATCAAAATCACCAGTATTGGTAATAGTTGCATTGATGGTTGCATTAATTTCTTCAATGGTTAAAGGGTTTTCAGGAAATACTTGTTGAATGTCTTCTTCTTGAAATGTGGCATCTTCCTTAGAACAGGAAACCACAGTAATAGCCAAAAGTAAAATGACTTTAACGTAGAGTCTTCTCATGTAAATATATATTTAGATGGTTAATGATTTTCTAAATATATTAAATAATCTCAAAAAAATTAATTGAATAACTTAGTTTTCGACAAAAAACTAAATACAATTTTACGAATATAATATTTACAATTTACGTCTTACCGAACCTGTGAAATCTTCAAGATCGTCTTTCACCTTGTTTATTTCGTCTTGAACATCTTTAGTAATACTGGTATCAATACCATTTTGTTCAGCGCTTTTAGTAATTTCAGATTTAATATCGTTTGACGCATCGCGAAGTACTCGCATACCTTTTCCTAAGCCTTTGGCAATCTCAGGAATTTTGTCGGCTCCAAAAACCAAAACCACTACAACAAGTATAAACATAACTTCTGTAGTACCAATGAATAAAAATGTAGCTGCTTGTATCACTTTGCAAATATAATGAGTTGTTAGATTAGAACGTACTATTTAACATTGAATTTTAATCTTGGGAAGAATTAACGTTTGCTTTGTAAGCTTTAAGCTTAATTTGTAAAAACTCAAGCAGTTTTATATCATTTTTTTCTTTTGCAATTTGCATAAACTCTGGATCTTCTGAACTGAAATAGAAAAACTCCATTCTTTGGGCTTCATCCAAATCATCTATTTCAAAAAGCATTTCTGAAAACTCTGATATAGCTCTATTCATTTGAATATCTTGTTTTTCCAATTCAATTAAGTGTTTTAAGCGTTTTGTTCTACCAGAAATCCAGTTCAAAATTGGATTTAAAGGAATTAATCCACTACCTGTTTGGGCTTCGTAAAGTCTTCGCTCGCTTTGTGTTTTTGGCTTTCCTGTGTAACCAGGAATTCCAACATCATAAAAGTTTATATCTCGTTCAACATCTGAGTTTTTTATATCAGAAGTTAAATCACCTGACAAGATTTTTCCAACCACAACTTCGTTTAACTCATTAACATTTTCAGTAAGATTCACTTCAAGCGACTTGGAATTAATATGGTTTTGGGAAATGACAATTTCTTCTCTTAAATATTTAACACCTGAAACAATAATGGTGTCGTTGAGCGCTGCAGGAATTTCAAACTCGCCTTTTTCACCTGTAGTAGTATATTTACTTGCTGTTTTATTTATAATATGAATACCTTCAACGTCATCATTTGCTATCACTCTACCTGAAAGTGTAACAGTTTGCGACTGCATTACAAAAGCGGTTAAAAGAGAAAAAACAAGTAAGCTTCTTTTGAATACATTTATAAATGCTCTGTCTGAAAACAAGTTTGATTTCACAGCAAAATTTGGAGCATATAAATAGTTTTCAAACAGACTAATTTTAATCTTTTTGAGGTGTTTCATTTAAAAACTGCTTACTTTTTTGGCTTATAAATTCTAAAAACTCAAGTTCATTACCTTTATCTAACAAACTATAGTCTAAACCATGATCTTCAACATAAATTATAAATTCATTGATTCTATCCTTTGGAATCTTGAAATTTTGATATAAGAATTCTTCGGTGTAATGGTCTTTAAACGTACTTGTTGGAATGTCAGGAACATTGGAGCGAGTCGATGCTCTCTCTCCTTTAGACTTAAAAAGTGGTTTTAATAAAAACCCTACCACATTTATAACGTTAAGTCCGTTTTGCATCGTTTGAGACTGCGAATGCATTGCTATATTATCTGACTGTGATCTTATATCGTCAGAAAACTCATATTCGTGTACGTTGTCAATACCAAAATAAATTGGATCCATATTTGGGTTAAAAGTTCTTACACTTTCAACATCTAAAGTTAAATTTCCAGTAAGGTCATAAGGCAGAATAACAACTTCGTCTAGTTTGTTTACTTCTTCAACCAAAAAAACTGTTAGCTTTTTTGACGCTATAACATATTCGTCAATTACAATTTCAAAATCTTTAAACTGTAGTGCTCCAAATTCAACTCTATCGTTTAAAGCCACAGCAATGGTAAACTCTCCATTTTCGTCAGTAGTCGTTCCTTTATTTGAAGATGAATTAAAAACAGTAATTCCTATGACATCATCACTATCTACCACAACTTTACCTTTAACCTCAACACGCTTGAGATTTTGGGCACTCATCTGAAATACAGACACTAACATGAATATAACAAATAGGTACTTTTGCATAAGGGTTGGTTTTATGTTATAAAGAAAAGTTTTCATATCTTAATTTAATTCCAAAACACACATAAACTTTTGTTAAAAGCTATGTTTACTTAAATTTACAACAAAATAATCAATACCAAAAAAAATAAAATTGGTATAAACACAACATTAATGAAAAACATAATTATAGCCAGCACATCTACTGTACATGGTAGTGGCACTTTAGAATATATTTTACCAGAATTGAAACTTTTTTTTAAGGATGCTAATGAACTACTCTTTATTCCTTATGCAAGACCTGGAGGTATAACGCATGATGAATATACAGCTAAAGTAAATGATGCTTTTTCAAAGATTGGAAAATCTGTTAAAGGTATTCATGAATTTGAAAACCCTAAAGAAGCATTGCAAGATGCAAAAGGGATTTTTACAGGAGGCGGAAACACTTTTGTTTTGGTTAATCAGCTTTATAAAAATGATTTAATTGAAACCGTAAAAGCTGTTGTAAATAATGGCACGCCTTATTTAGGAACAAGTGCTGGAAGCAATATTTGTGGGCTTACCGTTAATACTACCAACGATATGCCTATTGTATATCCACCAAGTTTTAAAACCTTTGGTTTTGTACCTTTTAATATCAATCCGCATTATTTAGATCCTGATCCAAGCAGTACTCACATGGGAGAAACCAGAGAGACACGAATAAAAGAATTTCATAAATTCAACACACAACCTGTTGTAGGGCTAAGAGAAGGTAGCTGGCTTGAAGTAAAAGGCGATTCAATTATTTTAAAAGGAGAATTGAATGCTCGTGTTTTTGAATATGACAAAGCTCCTTTTGAAGTAGAAACTGGCACAGAACTAAACACCTTAAAATAAAAAAGACTTTACTTTAAGTAAAGTCTTTTGAGCGGGAGACCGGGTTCGAACCGGCGACATTCAGCTTGGAAGGCTGACGCTCTACCAACTGAGCTACTCCCGCAATGCGGATGCAAATATATGTAAACTCTTTTTCTTAATAAAGAAAAAAATTAAAGCTTTTTAAAAAAATGATATCCTAGTATTTCAAACCCTTCGTTGTAGTAAAACTTATGCGAAGGATAATTTTGAACATAAGTATTGAGTTCCACAGCTTTACAACCTTTACTTTCGGCATATTTGTATATCCAACTTAAAAATTGTTTTCCCAAACCTTTGCCTCTATAGTCATCATCAATATAAACATGGTCAATTTCCACACTTCTACCAGCATAATGTCGTGTACAAAACCACATTCCCGACATTCCTATTAGCTTTTCACCATCATAAATTACAGCACACTCATAGTTTTGCGTTATCATTTCAGCAAATCGTTCTTTTAAAACAGCATCTGAAACGGTGTTATTATTCAACTTTTTAACTAAAGGAATAATCGTGTTTATTTCAGATTTTTTAATAATTTTAAATACTGGAGACATCTTCTTGAAATATTTCGTGAAGATAATTAATTTGCGGCTACACTTTACCAATAATTTATGTCTAAAAACACAACTAATTACTCCATAAAGCTTATCGCATCTAAAGACACTTATAGTGTAAGGCACCCTGTTTTAAGAGAGGGACGACCTATTGAAGATTGTATTTTTGAAAATGACGATTTAGAAACCACTTACCACGTAGGGTTATATTCTCAAAACAAGCTTGTAGGCGTAGTGACCTATATGAAAAACAACACACCTTTACTTGAAACTAAAAAACAATATCAATTAAGAGGAATGGCTGTATTGAAAGAATTTCAAGGTTTAAAATATGGCAATGCTTTAATACATTATGGAGAAAACCTACTTAAAGAAAAAGGCATTACTACTATTTGGTGTAACGCAAGAGAAATTGCTGTCCCATTTTATGAAAAAAATGGATTTTCAATTATTGGCAAACCTTTTAATATTGAAAAAATAGGGTTACACTTTACAATGCAAAAAGATATTTAATAAATTTCATGCGCTTATTTTAAAAACATATTAAAAATCCCCTAGAATTATTAAGCTATTTTTTTTGTAAATTTATTACAACTAATACCTAACTAACATGAGAAGCAACAAATTTAAAATAAGACTTTTAATAGGCATAGCTATAGTTGCTTTTGCATTTATTAAAAGATGTAGTAGTAAAGAAACCAATCCATTTACAGGAAGGGTTCAAACTATAAATATGACTTCTGACCAAGAAATCGCAATTGGTTTACAGAGTGCTCCACAAATGGCACAGCAACATGGAGGTTTGCACCCTAATGAAAGTTATCAAGCGTTAGTTGATAATGTTGGAAATAAATTGGTAAGTAATAGTATTGCCAACCAAACACCTTACCAGTATGAATTTCATTTATTGGCAGACCCAAATACTATAAATGCATTTGCATTACCAGGAGGTCAAATTTTTATCACCTATGCTTTATTTTCTAAATTAGAAAATGAAGACCAGCTGGCTGGTGTATTGGGTCATGAAATTGGTCATGTTTTAGGTAGACATTCAGCAGAACGTATTGCAGAATCAGAATTTTGGAACACTGTTACAACTGGAGCTTCGGTTGGCGCTGATATGGGTGGATTAGTAAGTGGAATTGGTCAACAAACTTTACTAACCAATGGTCGTGGAGACGAACTAGAAAGTGATGATTTAGGCGTAAAATTTATGATTAAAGCAGGATATAACCCTGAAGAAATGATAGGTGTAATGGAAATATTAAAAGCTGCTGCTGGACCTAACAGAGTCCCTGAGTTTCAAAGCACACATCCTGACCCAGACAATAGAATAGAAAAAATTAGAGAAGCTATCACTAAATATAAAAAGACTCCCTAAACAAGGAGTCTTTTTACAACTAACTAACCAACCAACTTATTAATACATAAGTTAAGCTTTTCTTTTCTTTTGAGATTCAAAATGATTGATAGCTTTTATTGCGTCTTGAGCATTAGATAATTCAGCATACTTTTCAGCAGTATACCCTTTATCAGATTTCTTTTTTAAATCTGCTCCATTTTCAACTAAAAGCTTTAAAATTTCAACTCTATTAAATTTTGCCGCATACATAAGCGGTGTCATTCCATTAGATTTTTGATTTACATCAGCACCTAATTCAATAAGTTTTTTTACGGTTTCAAAATCTCCTTTAGCAATTGATGCACAAAATGGGCTAACTGAGTTTTCTGCTTTTACAATTTTAAAATTGTTAGATGTCGTAGTTGTTGCAAAAGTGCTAAACGAAAAGCCTAATGCAATTGCTAAAATAATTACTGTTTTTTTCATGATGAAAGATTTAAATTAATTGATTGTTTTTTGATTATACTAAAGAGACGACATATTTCTCGTTCTGTTACACATAAAAATTATAAATAACATTTATTTAACGCTTTACAAACAAATATGTTAAGGCTTTATTAAATTGAAAAAAATGGTTAACAATAAGTCGTTAATCATATAATAAATCTTTAAATTCATTTTTTTGGTACTTAAAATTTAAGGTTACTACTTTAAACTTTTATCTTTGAAGCTTAAAGCCATTCCACTATGAACAAAAAAGTTATTCTTATGATTCTTGATGGTTGGGGAACATCTCCTGACCCTAAAGTTTCAGCAATTGACAATGCAAAAACGCCTTATATAGATTCACTATACCACAATTACTCTCATGCTAGCCTTAGAACTGACGGTTTACATGTAGGTTTACCAGAAGGTCAAATGGGAAATAGCGAAGTTGGACACATGAATCTTGGTGCAGGACGAATTGTTTACCAAGACTTGGTTAAAATAAACCTTGCTGTTAAAGATAAAACATTAGGTAAAGAAGCTGCTTTGGTTAATGCCTTTAATTATGCTAAAAGCAATAACAAGCCTGTTCATTTTTTAGGCTTGGTAAGCGATGGTGGTGTTCACTCACACATTAATCACTTGTTTGGGTTAATTGATGCAGCCCAAGAATTTGGTGTTCAGCAATCTTATGTCCATGCATTTACTGATGGTAGAGACGTTGATCCAAAATCTGGTTACGGATTTATCACATCGTTACTGTCACATATAAAAAACACAAACACCCAACTTGCAACAGTTACTGGTCGTTACTATGCTATGGATAGAGACAAACGCTGGGAACGCGTTAAACTAGCTTATGATGCTATAGTTAATGGTATAGGAGAAACATCAACAAATATTTTAAAATCTATCGATAACAGTTATGACAATAATGTTACTGACGAATTCATAAAACCAATTATTAATCTTGATACTAATAATGAGCCAGTAGCAAAAATTAAAGAAGGTGATGTGGTTGTCTTCTTCAATTTTAGAACAGATAGAGGACGTCAACTTACTGAAGCCTTATCTCAAAAGGATTTTCATGAACAAAACATGCATAAATTGGATTTACATTATGTAACAATGACCAATTATGACGATTCATTTAAAGGAATTAATGTTGTTTTTGACAAAGACAACCTTACTGAAACCTTGGGAGAAATTCTTGAAAAGAACCATAAAACTCAAATTAGAATGGCTGAAACCGAAAAGTATCCTCATGTAACATTCTTCTTTTCAGGCGGAAGAGAAACTCCTTTTGAAGGTGAAACTAGAATACTTCGCAACTCTCCTAAAGTAGCGACTTACGATTTAAAACCCGAAATGAGTGCCTACGAACTAAGAGATGCTTTAATACCAGAACTTGATAAAGGCGAAGTAGACTTTGTATGTCTCAATTTTGCAAATGGTGATATGGTAGGACATACTGGAGTTATGGAAGCTGCAATACAAGCCTGTGAAGCTGTAGATAAATGCGTGAAAGATGTGATTACATCTGCATTAAAAAATAATTATACTACATTATTAATTGCAGACCATGGTAATTGTGAAACCATGATAAATCCTGATGGTTCACCAAACACGTCACATACTACAAACCCTGTTCCAGTAATTTTAATTGACAACGATAAAACAAAAATTAAAGATGGTATTTTAGGAGATATTGCTCCAACAATATTAAAATTAATGGGTGTTGAGCAGCCAAAAGCCATGACACAACATCCATTGGTATAATTAAGTCAATGCCATTATTTTATGTATTTTTGCAACGTTAAAAAATGAAAGATGAATTTTCAGGATAAGTTAATTATAGCTGTAGATTTTGATGGTACAATCGTTGAAGACGGTTATCCTAAAATAGGAAAACCTAGAATTTTTGCGTTTGAAACCTTAAAACGACTTCAAGATGATGGTCATCGCTTAATATTATGGACCTATAGAAGTGGATCAAAATTAGACGAAGCAGTAAAATTTTGTGAAGATAAAGGCATACAGTTTTATGCTGTAAACAAGAGCTTTCCTGAAGAAAAATTTGACTATTCAAAGAGTCGAAAAATATATGCTGACATTTTTATTGACGACAGAAACATTGGAGGTGCTTTAGGTTGGGGAGAAGTATACCAATTGATAACCAACGAAACTCCAAACATGAAATCAAACCAAAAGAAAAAAGGTTTGTTTTCATTTTTAAGAAAATAAGATGATTATAGTAAAAACAAAAGAAGAAATAGAATTGATGCGCCAAAGTGCTTTGGTGGTATCAAAAACACTTGGTATGCTTGCTAAAGAAGTAAAAGCAGGCGTTACCACTAATCAATTAGATAAACTTGCAGAAGATTTTATAAGAGCTCAAGGTGCATTACCTGGTTTTAAAGGTCTTTACGACTGCCCATCTACATTACTTTGCAGTGTAAATGAAGCTGTTGTTCATGGTTTACCTACAGACAGACCACTAGAAGATGGCGATATAGTTTCTATAGACTGTGGTGCATTAATGAACGAGTTTTATGGTGACCATGCTTACACTTTTGAAGTTGGCGAAGTTGACCCTGAAACTAAAAAACTTATAGAAGTTACTAAAGAATCGCTTTACGTTGGTATTAGAGAATTTAAATCTGGAAACCGTGTTGGCGATGTAGGTTATGCCATTCAAAACCATTGCGAAACTCAAGGTTATGGTGTAGTGCGTGAATTAGTAGGACATGGACTTGGACGTAAAATGCACGAAGACCCTGAAATGCCAAATTACGGTAGACGTGGTAGAGGAAAAAAGTTTATAGAAGGTATGGTTGTAGCCATTGAACCTATGATTAATGGTGGCACACATCGTGTAAAACAACTTAAAGATGGTTGGACAATTGTAACGCTTGACGGAAAGCCTAGTGTACATTTTGAACACGACGTAGCTCTAGTTGATGGCAAACCAGAAATACTATCAACCTTTGCTTATGTTTATGAAGCTTTAGGCATTACGTCTGACGAAGAAAATGAGTTTAGACAACAAGCTTTAATTCTTTAATTTCTCATTATGAATACCATTGAGTTTATTGAAAAGGAACTTAAATCATTAAGAGACTCCTTAAATAATCACGACCTATACAAAGCACTTTCAACACCTGATGATATTAAAATTTTCATGGAACAGCACGTATTTGCTGTTTGGGATTTTATGTCACTTTTAAAAGCGCTACAAAACCAATTAACAACAACATCGTTACCTTGGTTACCAGCAAAAAATCCTGCAACTGCACGTTTTATCAATGAAATTGTTTTAGGTGAAGAAAGTGATGTTAACGAACTAGGAGCTCCTAAAAGTCATTACGAAATGTATCTAGACGCCATGAATCAAATAGGTGCTAGCACATCTCAAATGCATCAATTAGTACAGTTTTTAAATAATGGTGATTCGCTTGAAAATGCTATTAAAAACTGTAATTTAGATACTGCTACCGAAAATTTCATCAACTATACGTTTGAAATTATCAGCACAAATGAAGCTCACAAAATAGCTTCGGCATTTACTTTTGGTCGTGAAGATGTGATTCCTGATATGTTTTTTCAAATTATCAATCAGTCACAAACCAATGATCATTCTTACAGCAAGTTAACCTATTATCTTAACAGACATATAGAGCTTGATGGAGACGAGCACGGACCTTTATCATTAAAAATGATTGAAGAACTTTGTGGTAATGACGACCAAAAATGGCAAGATGTATTACAAGTGGCTAAAGATGCATTAAAACAACGTATTGCGCTTTGGGATGGCATTTATGAAAATATACTTTCTAACAAAACCATATTAGCTTAAACTGTTTGAAAAAGCTTTTTAAAATACTACTAAACCTCATACCTAGACCGTTATTAATCAGGTTTAGTTATTTAGTACGTCCTGTTATAGCAACATTTTTAAAAGGAGAAAACCACACTGATCCTATTGATGGTAAAAGCTTTAAAACCTTTTTACCTTATGGTTATGGCACACAGCGCAACAATGTTTTGTCGCCTTCAACCTTAAGTTTAGAACGTCACAGGTTGTTGTGGTTGTATTTAAAAAATGAAACTGATTTCTTTTCAGCGAAAAACAAAGTGCTGCATTTTGCTCCAGAACAATGTTTTTTAAAACGTTTTAAAGCACTAAAAAATATAGATTATACAACCACAGATTTACTATCACCTATTGCTGATGTAAAAGCTGATATTTGTAACCTTCCGTTTGCTGATAACAGCTATGATGTTATTTTTTGCAATCATGTTTTAGAGCATATTCCTGATGATACTAAAGCCATGCAGGAATTGTATCGTGTTATGAAGCCTGGTGGTTTTGGTGTTTTTCAAATTCCGCAAGATTTAAACCGTGAAACTACGTTTGAAGACGATAGTATAACTGATAAAAAAGAACGTGCTAAAATTTTTGGTCAATATGATCATGTGCGTATTTATGGTCGTGATTATTTTGACAAATTAAGACGTATTGGTTTCAAGGTTGAAGAAGTAGATTACACCGCATCGTTATCTGATGCTGACATACATAAATACTGTTTAGCAAAAGGTGAAATTATTCCGGTTGTTTATAAATAACTCTTAATATGACACAACAAGTTTTTATTATTACAGGTGCTTTATTCGGAATGCTAGCCATTATATTTGGTGCTTTTGGAGCTCATGCATTAAAGAAAACACTATCTGAAGATCAACTTAAAAGTTTTGAAACTGGCTTAAAATATCAAATGTATCATGCTATTGTTTTGTTAATACTTGGTTTTAATCAAGAGTTCTCTACATCAGCTATGTATTGGTGTTTTACTTTAGGTATTGTCCTTTTTTCTTTTAGTATCTATGGCTTAATTTTAAGTGATGCCAAAGGAAAGAAATTACGCTTTTTAGGACCAATTACGCCTATTGGAGGTTTACTTTTCGTTGCTGGTTGGTTGTTCATCTTGTTACAAACTATATAAAAAAGGAAAGCCTTTAAATTGACTTTCCTCTTTTCAATCACTAAGTGTTAGTTGTAGTTACCTTTTCATAATGCGTTTTGTTACGCTTCCTGTTTCGGTATTAATTTTGATTAAGTAGAAACCATTTGATAAATCAGAGAGGTTAATACTAGGTAATATTGATGTTCTTACTTTCTTACCTAGAAGATTATAAACTTCTATAGATTTAATAGTTGAATTGGTTTTTATATTTAAAATACCATTTGTTGGATTTGGATATACTTTAATTAAATCATTTGATAAACCGAAATCTTCCACAGATAACGTAGAACTAGCGCCAAATTCATAAGCTCCCATATCTACAGTTGTATTATGTATACGTTGATTAAATAATAAATCTGCTATAATACCAGATGGCACTAAACTGTTATCTCCTGAATCTATTGCAGGCGAACTAGCTTGTAAAGTAAAATCGTTGTTAATAGCGTTAGTAAATAATGGGTCTGCATTTGATGTATTGGTCAAGAATGATAAGTTATTAAAATTATCTTCACTAATAGAATTATTTACAAAAACCGTATTTGGATAAGAAACATGTCCTGGGTTTACTGAAAGTCCAACACCTCCTGATGCACCTTGATCATTGAAATAAAATACTGAATTGTTTATAGTTGCATTGTGTGTACTATTTCCGTCTAACCTTCTACTTAATGCTAAAGTACCTTTAAGAGAACTCGAGTATGTTCCAATATCTTCATTATTTGCGAAAGTACAATTGGTGATAGTGGTTGTTAGGTTAGCTCCTGTATCATTTGCTCTTATCCAAGCTGAACTTCCCGTATAACCTAAAGCAGTACCAGTTACATTATAAGAAACATTATTAGTATACAAGCAATTAACCATATCTAATGTAACTGTTCTATTTGCATTTACAAGAAAATACAAACCAGAACCATAGCGACTCAAATTGTTATTAAATATACAGTTTTGAAAGGTCATACTTGTATCATTATTCAAATATGAGCGTACTGCGCCTCCAGCTAATCCAAAGTTTTCATCAAACTCACAATTGTAAATTTTTAAATTGGATGTTTGACCTCCAATATTAATAGCACCACCATAAGCATTTGTACCAGCCCCATTGGCATGTCCATACATAATTTTAAATCCATCAATCACTGCGTTATCGGCATTTAACACTTGCATTACGTGATACGAATTGTCTCCTCTTGTTCCTGTACCATGCCCAGCATCATCTCCATTTAAATCGCCAGATAATATGGTTGGATTTGCTAATATATCGCGTTCTGAAATTGAAGATTCTGTACCATTAAAACCACCATAAATATGAAGTCCATCAATATCGATATCAAATGAATCGGTTCTACTGCTTCCTGGTTTATAAGTTCCAGAAGCTACCCAAATTTCGGAAGTAGTTGTTCCAGCAGATTGAATTGCCGTTTGTAAATCTGTTGTTGCATTTGCCCAAGAATCACCATTACCATTTCCTCCAGAAGCATTAGCATTTACATATATTCTTGATAATGTTGGTGCAGGTGTAAATTCTTGTACTGATAACTTTCCAGAGTCCATATATGCTATAAACATACTACCTGTAACAGGATTCATTTCCATCTCTGCAAAAAAACTTGCGCTTGATGTAGAAACACCTGGTGTTGGTAACGAGTTACTAATTGTACCATTATCATTTATGATACTAAAAGATAAATTTTCTGAAACGTCAGAGTACATTAAATAATTTTTATTGTTAGTTAAATTCTCTCTAAACTTAAGCACATTTTTGGTGGTATTGTAATAACTAACTAATGACGTGTTTTGAAATATCAAAATCTCTTCAACAGTTCCATTCATTCTATAAGCTGCTGCTAATGTCTTATTATTGATTCCTGAAATGTTACGTAATGTTCTTCCACCTATATATGCATACATATCAAAACTAGTAACATTACTGCTACTACCTACAGGTTTTCTTCCAACAACACTAGAGTTATCTGTACCTGCATAAGCAACAAAGTAATCGTTATAATTAACGTAATCGTAGCTGTGGTCTAAAACATATTGAGGTGAATTAATTAAAACTTCTTCTAATGCAGACCCAGATAATGTACCGCCAGGAAATTGAATAATTCTTAACTTTTTACTGGTTATTTTTCCTGCTACTCTAGCATCTCCACTAGAGTTAAATTGAATTTGAAATGGGTTATCTGTAAAGCCATAATTAATATTAACACCCCTGGCAACCCAGCTTGCACCATCAAAACTATATACATCCATCTGGTCATCTGCTGTTCTTCTGTAAGCTATCCAAGGTTCGTTTGTGACAGGGTTGAATTTAATAGCATGGTTAGCAGATGCCATGTTAGATATTGTTCCTCCGACATCAACCCAAGACACACCATTATATCTCATCACTTTTGGTTTATTACCATCTGTTACATCATTGTAAATAACATATGGGCTTCCATCTATTGGATGAAATGATAAAGCAACATTATCTGTAAAATTTGTAAACTGTGGGCTTCCTACTTGACTCCATTGCGCATTCGCAAAAAAATAGCCAGTAAGAAAGAATAATACAAGTAATTTGGTTTTCATAATAGTTTGGTTTTTAAGGTTATTATGAAAACAAAAATGCCTTTAAATGTATATAAATTTAAAGACAAGTTTCTGAAACGGGCTTTTCGACTTTTAAAGCTTAGATACTTTGTACTATGGTTAAAAACTCTTCTTTTTTATCGTTAGAAATTGAGACTGATTTATCATTTTCCATAATAATATAACCGCCATCTTTTTTAATATACTCTTTTATGAATGCTAGATTGATTAAAAATGAACGATGCGGACGATAAAACATTTTTATATTTTGAAGTAAGTCTACAAAGAACTTTAACGGCTTACTTACTAAAATATCACCATCTGAGAGTGTGGTAACATTGGTATACATACCATCTGCTTCTAGCATAATAATGTCTGTAAAGTTTACAAACTTTATACCGTTACTGTTTGGCAGTCCTATCTTTTTAAAATTAGCATCTTCTAAACTACTCTTTAATTCTGTTAAGCGTTTATTGATTTGCGAATTGCCTAAAAATTTAATGGCCTTGTCTACTGCATCCTTTACCTGACTTGGTCTTACAGGTTTTAATAAATAATCTATTGCAGATAACTGGAAGGCTTGTATAGCATATTCACTATAAGCTGTGGTAAAAATAATCTCGAAATTATGAACTTCCTTTTCTATAAAATTTAAAATTTCTAGTCCAGAATGCTCAGGCATTTCTATATCTAAAAACACAATATTTGGTGCTTCTTGCTTTATTAATTCTACGCCAAACATTAAATTATCGGCTTGTAAAATTGTGGTTATTTTTGGGCAATTTTCTTCTACCAATATTTGCAGTACTTGTCTTGCTTTTTTTTCGTCGTCTATAATTAAAGCTTTCATAATTATTTATTTACTATTGGTATGTTTAAAATCACTTTGGTTCCTGTAGCTTCATCACCTTGTTTTAAATCTAAAATCTCTACACCTATTTTTTGTTCTTTACCGTAGTTGAGCAAATCTAAACGCTCAGTAGTTGCTTTTAATGCAAATGATTTATGCTGATGTTGACGCTTTTGATTTATAGCTTTGGATTTTTCTCTTCCAATGCCATTATCTTCTACAATACATTGTATTATGTTTTCTGAAGGTTTAGAAATAGAAATACTTAATTCTCGGTTATCCTTTTTATGTAACAATCCGTGTTTTAAGGCATTTTCAACATAAGGCTGAACAAGCATTGTTGGTATTTTAATAACTTCGGAATTTGCGTTATCATCAACAGTAACTTGATAGTCTAAAGCATCTTCAAACCGAAGTTTTTCTAACTCTAAATACAGTTTTAGGTTATGAACTTCTTCTGGAATTGAGATAAATCCTGTATCACTAAAATGAAGATAATTACGAATTAAATCGGCAAATTTCCCTAAATAATCGCTTGCTAAATTCTTTTGATTTAACACAATATAATCTTGAATAGAGTTTAATGCATTGAATATAAAATGCGGATTCATTTGTGCTTTTAACGCTTTTAGTTCACTATCTTTATATTGCTTTTCTAACGCTAATCGCTTTTGTGTTTCTTTTAATTCTAACGTGATTATTTCGGCTTGTTTTTTAGCCTTAAATCGGCTGTAATAAATTAATGATGATAGTAAAATTAAAGCAGCAATAATAGAAGAGCCAATAAATAAATTTCGATTTTTACTACTTTCTAAATTAGAGATTTGAAGTTGTTTTTCAGCTATATCTTTTTCAGATTTAATCTTATCGGTTTCGTATTTGGTTTGCATATCTACTAATAACTCTTTTCGCTCTTTTGAATCTAAAGAATCTTTTAAAACATTATAACGTTGTTGCGCTAATTTTGCTTTTTCTCTATTATTTGCAATACTGTATGCAATAAACAAATTTTGATTTGTAATTTTAGCATAGTGCAAATTACCTGTACGGTCAAAAATTTCTAATGCCTTTTCATAATAAGGTATAGCGGCTTTATAATTTCCTTTTAATGATTCGGATTCTCCTAAAATTCTATATGATGATGCTAAATTTCGGTCTTGTTTTTTACTCTCGTAATATGGTATTGATGATTTTAAAATTGTTATTGCTTTATCATATTCACCTACATTTTTATAATAGTCACCCAAAACAGATGTCATTATCATTTCTAGGTGATTATTTTTTATTTGTTTAGCAATTTCAAGAGCTTTTAGTGTGCTTTTTTCAGCGTTTTTAAAATCTTTTAATTGCGTGTAAGTTTGCCCTAAATTGTAATAATATCGTACCGTTTTATCATCTAAAGGAAGTTGCTTAGATAATTCAACTACTTTCAAGGCTGTTTCTAAAGACTTTTCGTTATTACCATAGCCTCTATAAACCGTAGAAAGTATATTTTGGGCTTGTATTTTTTGTTTTGGATTAGCATTGATACTATCAAGAATGGCAACAGCTTCTAAACTATGAGTAAGCGCTTCTTTAAACAAACCTCGAGTAACATAAACTCTGGCTAATTCTGTTTTTAAACTACTTGTTCTTAATAAATCATTTAATGATTTAGATATGTTTATTGCTTCTTTTATGTAAGGTTCAGATTTTTCAATATCTTTTAAAAAATGGTAATTTGATAACGCTAAAAGGTTGTTAATTCTTAAAGTATCTTTTTGTTTAGTTGTTTCTAGTTTTTGTAATAAACTATCTAAATGGTAATTTTTTTCTTGAGCAGTTATTGTCGAAAAAAATAGCAGACTTAATAAAAAGAAAAGTTGTTTTTGCATAATTAGGCTCTAATATATGCAAGATGGTAATTTCTATTTAAACGGATGTAAAATATTTCTAAAAAGCCTTTTTGGATTTCTGGAACCAAAAAAGCCGTACCTGAAAACGAACAAAAGGTACTGCTTAACTATATTAATAGTTGTTAATAGCAACTATAAGACACAAGTATTTTTCTTTGATCACACATTATTCAGGAAAGCCATTAAGACTCAAAGTTTCTAATTCTCCTGATTCATTTTCAAAAATTAAAAATGCTTTTAATTCAGGATGTGATTGAAGAAAGTCTTTTACACCATCAATTCCCATAGCTTGAAAAGCTGTTGCATAAGCATCAGCTGTCATACAATCTTTTGCAATAACTGACACACTTAACACATTAGTTTTAGATGGATAACCTGTTTTTGTATCAATAATATGAGCATATCTGTTACCATTTTCATCAACTTTAAATTTTCTATAGGTACCAGAAGTTGCCATAGCTTCATCTTTAATACTTATCGCCTTTAGAATAGACTGTTCACCATCAAATCTAGGTTGATCTAAGCCAACTTTCCAATTGCTGTCCTTTTCAGCATTTATACCCTTACTTCTTATCTCACCTCCTATTTCAACTAGATAATTATCAACTTTTTTCTGTTCTAAAAAATTAGCAATAACATCTACTCCATAACCTTTTGCTATAGCATTAAAATCTATAAATGCACCTTTCAGTTTCAAAATCTTATTATCAACTCTATTCACTTTATCAAAACCAACATATTGCATAAGGCTATCAATTTTTAAGCTATCTAGTGCAACTATTTTCCCTTGCGGACCAAAATCCCATGCGTTTACAACAACTCCTATGGTTGGGTCAAAAGCGCCTTGAGTATTGTTAAAAATAACTTTAGATGCATTAAAAACGGTTATAAAATGGTCGTCAATAGAATTGCTCTCGTTTCGGTTTATTTTAGAAATATCAGAATCTGGAATATAGGTGGATAATGAGGTATTAATTACCGCAAAAAGACTATCAAACGACTTGGTATAGTCAACGCCTTTATCATAAATAACTGAGTAACTAGTACCAAATACATCACCTGATAGTTTAGTGTTTGAAGGTCCTTTTTTACATGTAAAAAAAACTGATGCAATCAGTAAAAAAATTAAAACTTGTTTCATTAGTTAAGATGTGTTTCAATCACCTGAATACCATTATACTCTATAAGATATTCTTCGTTAAAATATATTGGTAAATCTTCACCATTTGGATTTCCTAAACCAACTCCAGCATAAAGTACTTTGGCATCCTTATCTGCTGCGTGTTTTTTAAAAGTTTCCATCCAAACAATGTCATAGTTATTTGGGTTTTCTGGCAACATTACAGCTCTTACAATCACAAAATAGTATTGACTGTTTTTATCAATACACACAAACTGTGGATGCTTTTTTAATTTGCTATTTATAGCAACAAACTCAAAGCCACGTTGCTCTAAATCTTTGCCAACATGGTTCATTGCCAAATTATGAAGTTCTTGTTTGGTAAGTGGTTTACTCATAACACAAAGATACAAACTTGCTATTTAAACCTCACAAATTTTGAATCGTAAAATGTATAGTTAGAGACAGGAATCACTGCGTCTTTTTCCAGTTTATACCAAGGTGAAATAGTACTATCTTCTAAGTTTTTTACCAAGTGAACACTTTGTGCTGGTGTATTTCCTTGAAAAAGCAAAAACAACTTGTCTCCTGTTTCGTTTACAATTTCATCACATATAATAGCTATATGTCCTGGTGTACCACCTTTAATGAGCATATCTCCAATTTGAAGCTTACTTACGTCATTAATCTTTGGAAGTTCATTGTAAAGCGATAAAGTTCCTGAATAGGTATAAATAAGATTTAAGTACTTATAAAAATTTGTTTTAGAATGGTCTTTAGCTGCTGTCTTATGAAAACTTACTTTGTTACCATCTATTTTTGGTCTATAGCCTTCAGCGTATTTTAACCATGAGCAATAATGTCCAGAAGTAAAATTAAACCCAATTTCATCTTTTTGGTTATTGTCCCAAAGATATTCACTTCTTACTCTAATTAAAGCATCAGCACATTGTTGCAATCCGTTTTTTGGAACAGGTATTTCTAGCACTCCAACATGTCCACTTTGCCAAAAATATTGAGAGTCGTCATAATTAATAATCTTACTACCAAAAGGTTTCAATTCATAATTTCTTAAATACTCTTGAAAACTCCCTTTGGCATACTCAACACGCTTAAAACCTCTAGGTATATTTACTCTAGATTGAATTGTTAAACTATCCTTATTGACTAAATCTGGAGTTTTTATAGCTGAAGAAATAATCTCTACTGATTTTTTCACTGGCTTAAACTGATACGCAAAAGCACCAACAACCACTAAAGCTAAAATGATAAGTAGTATTTTTTTCATATTGAAATAACGCTGTTTATCTTTATTTTGGTATGTAAAACTTTAAATTGTGTATCTTTCTTAACGGATGAAACGATTAACTCAAATTATATTACTATCTCAAGCATTGATTTTTTCTTGTAAAGAAAAACAACAAAACTTACCAGATCCTTTGGAAGCTGGTTGGAAAGAAAAAGCTGTTTGTGAAGTTATTGAAAACAACCCAAAGCTAAGAGTATTAAAATGTACTTTTGCTCCAGGAGTTGGACATGAAAAACATTATCATAATCCGCATTTTGGTTATACCTTAAAAGGCAGTAAATTTAGAATTACCGATTACAAAGGTACTCGCGAAGTGAATGTACCTTCAGGATATAGCTTTAAAAAAGACAGCATAACTACTCACGAAGTTTTAAATATTGGTGACAGTACAGCTGTATTTTTAATAATGGAATACAAATAAAAAAACCAGCAATTGATGCTGGTTTTTTTTATTTAATTCAGAAGGTTTATTAACCTCCAAAGTCATCAAATCTAATGTGCTCATCTGGGATACCAAAATCCTCTCCCATTTTTTGAACTGCTTTGTTCATTAATGGAGGTCCACAGAAATATAGCTCTATATCTTCTGGTGCATCGTGATGACTTAAGTAGTTATCAATAACACAGTTGTGAATGAATCCTACAAATCCGTCTCCTGGTGCATCAATATTTTCTTTTACTTTCCAGTTATCTTCTTCTAATGGTTCAGATAACGCTAAGTAAAACTTAAAGTTAGGGAAATCTCTTTCTAAAGCTCTAAAGTGCTCTAAGTAGAACAACTCGCGTTTAGAACGTCCACCATACCAATACGTAACTTTACGTCCAGTCTTTAAGGTTTTAAATAAGTGGTATAAGTGTGAACGCATTGGTGCCATACCTGCTCCACCACCAACATATAACATTTCAGATTCTGACTCATTGATGAAGAACTCTCCATAAGGTCCTGAAATAGTTACTTTATCTCCTGGTTTTTGGTTAAAGATATAAGACGAAGCAACTCCAGGGTTTACATCCATCCAACCGTTTTTATTACGATCCCATGGTGGAGTAGCAATACGAACGTTAAGCATAATATCTCGTCCTTCAGCTGGGTAAGAAGCCATAGAATAAGCTCTTTCAACTGTTTCGTCATTTTTCATTACTAATGGCCAAAGACCAAACTTATCCCATTCTGCTTGAAACTTATCTGGTGTTTCGTGCTCTTCAGGATGTGCAGTAATATCAATATCTGCATATTTTACTTCACATGGTGGAATTTCAATTTGAATATATCCACCTGCTTTATAGTTCATATCTTCTGGAATACGAACTACAAACTCTTTAATAAAAGATGCTACGTTATAGTTACGTACAACTTCTGCTTCCCATTTCTTGATACCAAATACTTCTTCTGGAATGGTAATTTCCATGTCTTGTTTCACTTTTACCTGACAAGATAAACGTGCTCCATGCTGTAACTCTTTACGCGTAAAGTGAGGCGTTTCAGTTGGAAGTGCTTCACCTCCTCCTGATAATACATGGCACTCACATTGAATACATGTACCACCTCCACCACAAGCTGATGGTAAAAATATTTTTTGGCTTCCTAAAGTTGTAAGTAAGCTTCCTCCTGAGGCAACCTCTATTTCTTTTTCACCATTAATTTTAATGGTCACTGGACCTGATGGTGATAATTTTTGTTTTACGAATAATAACAAACCTACCAATAGTAGTGTTACTATTAAAAAGGCCGCTACGGTTGCTAAAATTGTTCCTAATGTACCTGCTGCTAATATCATATTACTCGTTTATTGTAGTCGTGTTTTCAGCTAATTTTTGTTCTTTTTCTTCTACCTGTTCAACTTGTGCTGTTTCAGGCTCTTTTGTTGCTTCATCATCTCCACCAGTTAACATTCCTCCAAAACTCATAAACCCAATTGCCATTAAACCAGTAATAATGAATGTAATTCCTAATCCTCTTAAAGGAGCAGGAACATTTGAATAACGTATTTTTTCACGAATAGCTGCAATAGCAAGAATTGCTAAAAACCAACCAATTCCTGAGGAAATTCCATAGTTAAACGCTAATCCAATACTTTCAATTTCTCTTGACTGCATAAATAACGATCCTCCAAGAATTGCACAGTTTACAGCAATAAGTGGTAAGAAAATACCAAGAGAGTTATATAATGATGGAGAAAACTTCTCTACCACAATTTCTACTAATTGTACCATTGTTGCAATGGTAGCGATGAACATGATAAATGACAGGAAGCTTAAATCGTAATCAGCATACTCTGCTCCTAACCACGTTAATGCTCCTGGTTGTAAAATGTATTGGTCCAATAACCAGTTTACAGGCACAGTTACTGCTAATACGAATATTACAGCTGCTCCAAGACCAACTGCAGTACTTACCTTTTTAGATACTGCTAGGTAAGAACACATTCCTAAGAACGTGGCAAATACCATGTTATCTATAAAAATTGATTTGAAAAATAATTCTAAATGTTCCATATTCTATATTTTGATGAGATTCTGAATCAAGTTCAGAATGACAAGTCAATTTTAGTCTTCTATTAAATCTTTGTTTCTACTACGTTGTACCCAAATAATGATACCTACAACTATCAATGCCATTGGTGATAATAGCATAAAACCGTTGTTTTCATAACCAATAGCGTATAATCCTGTTTTTTCAATTGGGTCTCCTAATACTTTAAATCCTAATAAAGTACCAGAACCTAACAGTTCTCTAAAGAAACCTACAATAACAAGAATTACAGCATATCCTAAAGCGTTACCAATACCATCTAAAAATGATTTCCATGGTCCATTACCTAAAGCAAAAGCTTCAAAACGTCCCATAATGATACAGTTGGTAATGATTAATCCAATAAATACTGAAAGTTCTTTACTTAACGAATACGCATACGCTTTCAACACTTGGTCAACAATAATTACCAATGCAGCTACAACTGTAAGCTGAACAATAATTCTAATCTTTGATGGAATAATATTACGGATTAATGAAATAACCACGTTACCTACTCCCATTACAAATAATACAGACAATGACATTACTATAGATGCCTTTAATTGTGCTGTAATAGCCAGAGCAGAACAAATACCTAATACTTGAATAGTAATTGGGTTGTTATCTGCTAACGGATCTGTTATTAATTTTGCGTCTTTTTTTGAAAGTAATCCCATAAGATTATTTGTTTAAGTTTTTAAAATAAGGTACATACAACGACAAGTCTCCTTTAATCATTGCTGCTACACCATCACCAGTTATTGTTGCTCCAGCAATAGCGTCTACTTCATTATCTGTCTTATCTTGGTTAGTTGGGTCAGCATTACTTTTTGACACTGCAACACCTTTAAAGTTTCCTTGGCTATCTAATAAATGCTCACCAATAAAGTCGTCCATAAAATAACGTTCTTTAATGTTTGCACCTAAACCTGGAGTTTCTCCTTTATGATCAAAATAAGCACCTTGTATCACCATGTTTTCATCCATAGCTATATATGCCCAAACAGCATCCCAAAGTCCTTTACCTCTTATTGGAGCAATGTAGTACGTTTTACCGTCTTTTTCTCCAACAAATAATGGTAATCTTCTTTTAGAAGCATCTCCTTTAGCTTTTTCTTTTTTGATATCAATTAAGTAAGCTTCATCATTTTCGGTTACATCACCATTTAAAATAACATATTGTTTTGTGATGTATTTGTTAAATAATTCTGGTGCCACATCAGTAGATACAAAGTTTGCACTACTCTCGTCGTTTTCATTTACACCCATTGCATATAGGATGTTTTGCTGCATTTCCAACTCAACATTTTTTGTAATTGTAGGTTTAAGTGATGCTGCTGTAAAAGCCAACAAAGCACCTACTACTACTACCATTCCTATGGCAAACAATACTGTATATACGTTGCTATCTGTTTTATTACTCATTTTAAGCTGTTTTTGCTTTTAAACGTTTCATTCTTCTTTTCACATTTCCTTGAACCACGTAGTGATCAATTGTTGGTGCAAACACATTCATTAATAGAATTGCAAGCATTACACCTTCTGGATATGCTGGGTTGAATACTCTAATTAATATTGAAATGAATCCGATTAAGAATCCGTAAATCCATTTTCCTTTATTGGTTTGTGAAGCCGTTACAGGATCGGTTGCCATAAACACAGTACCAAAAGCAAAACCACCAATTAGTAAGTGATGCCAAAATTCAGTACTCATTAATCCATAAAACTTGCTTCCTTCACCTATCCATCCTGCATCTACAACACAATTGAAAATTAATCCCATTGCCAATGCACCAAGTACAGATGACAACATAATTCTCCAGCTTCCTATTTTAGTAAAGATTAAGAATAAACCTCCTAAAAGAATTAATACTGCTGAAGTTTCACCTACTGAACCAGGAATTAATCCTGTAAACATATCCCAAACAGAATAGGTTATTTCTTTTCCTTGTGCTAAACTTCCTAAAATAGTTTCACCCGAAATAGCATCAAGGTTCTCACCTGCTGCAATAGCTTTATCTCTTGCTACAGCGCCATGAACCCATACTTTATCTCCAGACATCCAAGTAGGATATGCAAAGAATAAAAAGGCACGAATAGTTAATGCAGGGTTAAGAATATTCATTCCTGTTCCTCCAAACACTTCTTTACCAATTACAACACCAAAAGCTACAGCAACTGCTAACATCCATAATGGTGTATCTACTGGTACAATTAGTGGCACAAGCATACCTGTAACTAAGTAACCTTCTTCTACTTCGTGACCCTTAATTACTGCAAAAACAAACTCAATTGCTAGACCAACTCCGTAAGACACAATTACCAGTGGTAATACTTTCCAAAGTCCTATTACTAAGTTATCCCAACTCCAAAATACAGAGTCAAAAAAACCTGTAGCTTGACTAATTTCTCCTAAAGCTAAATAATGTTGGTAACCAGCATTGAACATACCAAAAATTAAACATGGAATCAATGACATGATAACCGTGTTCATGGTACGCTTTAAATCGTCAGCTACTTTTATATGAGTACCACCATGAGTAGTCTCGTTAGGTAAGTATAAAAACGTATGTAATGCGTTAAACGCAGGCGCCATTTTGGTGCCTTTATACTTTTCTTTTAAGTTATGTAAATTACTTTTTAAGCTCATTATCCTATCTCTTTAAGCATTAAGTCTAAACCTTGTCTAATTATTTTTTGGTGTGGTTGTTTAGACACACAAATAAACTCTGTTAAGGCAAAATCTTCAGGTGCAACTTCATACATTCCTAAAGCTTCCATTTCGTCTAAATCTTGATACATACATGCTTTAAGAATTTGCATTGGATATATATCTAAAGGAAAAACCTCTTCGTAACTTCCTGTTACTACAAACGCACGATGTTCACCATTTGTATTGGTATTTAAATCGTACTTTTTCTTAGGGTTTAACCAAGAAAATGTCATTGCTCTTGAAGTAGAAATCTTATTGAATACAGGTTTATTCCATCCAAAAAACTCATAGTCATCACCTTCAGGAATAACTGTTACTGTATTACTGTAATAGTCTAGAGCACCATCTGGTTTAATTTGTTTTCCTGACAATACATTTCCTGATATAATACGGTCGTTACCATCTTTATCAACACCATTGTCATAAACCATAGTTGCTATTTCGCTTCCTATTTTTGTTTTAAAATATCTTGGTTTTTTAACCGATGACCCAACCAAAGCAACAATACGCTCTGCATTGAATTTACCAGTTAATAACAATTCACCAATAACAACTAAATCTTGTGGATTAATCGTCCAAACTACTTCACCTTTGTTTATTGGGTCAATTTTATTGATTTGAGTACCAACGTTTCCTGAAGGATGTGGTCCTGACACTTTATGTAGTGTAATACCTGATAATCCTGCAAGTGGTGAATTGGAATTTTTACCAACCGACACGTGTACTTGCCCTTCAGTTAATTTCCCTAAAGCTGTTATTGCTGCTTGCATTTCAGCTTCTTTACCTTGAAGTACATAATCGTAGTCTGCTGCTAAAGGAGCTGATGCGTAACCTGATACAAATATCGCTTTTGGCGACTTTTTTGGGTTTGCAATAACATCGTAAGGACGTTGTTTAATAAATGGCCAACAACCAGAAGCTAACAAGTGCGCTTTAACTTTATCAGCGTCGGCAGCATCTAAATTAAACTTACCAAAGTCAACATACGTTTGCTCTTTGTCTGCTTGAATTTTAATTGCCATAATTCGTCTTCTCTCTCCACGAGCAACCTCAACAACTTCACCAGAAACAGGAGACACAAACTTCATGTCTTCGGCATCTTTGTTGTAAAATACAGTTTCACCTGCTTTAACTTTTGTGCCTTCTTTTGCTACAAGTTTAGGAATTATGCTATGGAAATCTTCTGGCCTGATAGTGCAGTAATTGCTGATAATGGCATTTTCTGTCGTTTTCTCAGCGTCACCTTTAAGGTTTATGTTCAGACCTTTTTTAATCTTAATGTCGTTTGACATATGTTTGATATTGAAATTAATTGTCTAAAAAATCGCTGCAAATTTACGAATTAATAGCTAAAAATAATTTGAAAACACCTCAAGTTATTTATTTATATCAATTCTAAATAACAAAAATTAATTAGGCATAAAATTTGTGTATCTTTACAGAGATAACCGTATAATTTTGATGACAAAGACCATACAGCTTTTAATATTTTTAATTTGCCTACCTCTTTTAACTTTTGGGCAAATTGAAGAAACCAATCCTCCTGAGTATATTAGCACTATAACTTTTAAAGGAAACACCTCTGAAAGTCAGTTACCTATACTACGTTTAGGCGAGCCTTTAATACTAGAGTTTGACGCTTTAAATGGTGATGAAGCCGATTTTTACTACGAAATAGTGCACTATAATTTTGATTGGACGCCTTCTCAACTTGTAAAGTCTGAATACCTAAGTGGTTTTGACAACCAACGTATTCGTGATTATGAAAACTCTTTTAATACGTATCAAATTTATTCGCATTACAAGCTTCAAATACCAAACGCGCAAACTCGTGGTATTTTAAAAAGTGGCAACTACATGATTTTTATATATGATGATTATGATGAGTTGATGTTTTCACGAAAATTTATGGTTTATGAAGATATTGTAAACGTTGGTGTTTCAATAAAACGTTCAAGAGATGTAAAGTTCATTAACGAAAAACAATCGGTTGATTTTGTAATTGCAACCAACAATGTCAATTTCAACAACCCAATGGAAACCATAAAAACACTAGTCATTCAAAATAATAATTTAAATACAGCTATCTCTAACCTAAAACCACAATATGTTTTAGGAAACGAACTCATGTATAGATACAATACAGAATCTAGCTTTTGGGCTGGAAATGAATATTTGTTTTTTGAAAACAAAGATGTTAGGGTTGCCAACGTAGGAGTACAGTTTATTGACCTCAAGGAGATTTACCATAACTACCTGTTTACAAATGAAGAGAGAGCAAGCAGACCATACACTTACAATCCTGATATTAACGGTAATTTTCTTATAACAGCTGTAAATACTGACAATGTTACCATTGAAGCAGATTACACTATGATGCATTTTTCATTGCTTTACCCTGAGCTTTTAGACGGAAAATCTATATACGTTTATGGTAATTTCAACAACTACGCGTTAGACAACATGAATAAAATGATATACAATCCTGAAGCTGAAGTTTACCAAACTTCATTTAAGCTTAAACAAGGATTCTACAACTATAAATATGTTGTAGTTGACGACAAAGGAACTCTAGATGAAGGTGCAATAAGTGGAAACTTTTACCAAACCGAAAACAACTACAAAGTACTAGTGTATTATAGAGACTTGGGTGCGCGTTTTGATAGATTGATTGGTTTAGGAGAAGGTACTTCGGTGAATATTTCCAATTAAATCGAAGACACTCTTTTGCTAGAAAGGATTTCTCCTTTGTAAGTATCGTAGCTTAGATTTTTTTTGATAAAGGTCTTTGACTGTTCATCAAAATAACTGCAAGATTCTATAGGTTTTGCATAGAGATGCAAGCTAATTGTTCTTCCTTTTGAATTGTTTTTTAACTTATGCAAACCAATTGCATCATTAATATAAGCTTGTTGTTGATTAGCTATTTTTCGAATTCCTTTAGGTTCAACGTCGCCATTTTCATGCTTCTGATACTGCACTTCTTCTATTTCGCCTTCTATTAAATACATCCAGCACTCTTCACCACTATGACAGTGTATTGGTGTTTCTTGACCAACTTCCCAACACAATAAAATCAGTTCAAAATTGTCGCTTTTATAAATACCATTTCTTACATACTTTTTAGTTGACCAGTTTAGGTATTCATCTAACACATTTTTATCTAAAACTAAATTTTTAAAAATGGTTTTGTAATTATCCTTTGAAGATTGAGACAAAGCACTTATTAATTCATTTAAAGTAAATATAGGTTTCAATAGCTATAAATTTAAATTTTAATATTTTTAATGTTTCTTGAAGTCCTTAAAGCCAATTAGCCCAATTTATGAATAAAGATTTAAAATTGTTTAATGAGTTAGCAGAAATCCTTCTTAAAGAAGAAAAACAACAACCTGTAGCAAAACCTATAGACACTGATAAGCTCTATAAAACTTTAGACCTTTCGCTCAATGAACACCCAAGTTTAGACGAAGACTTAAAAAAAACATTACTAGAAATTATAAAAAGTACTCCTAAAACTGCTTCAACATCGTTTTTCAATCAGCTTTTTGGCGGCCGAATGAGTAAAGCTACATTAGGTGATTTGTTAGCTGTCATGCTAAACAATAGTATGTATACTTATAAAGTTGCAGGACCGCAAGTTGGTATTGAAAAAACCATATTACATAACATTTGCGATATAATTGGATATGACAAGTACAGCGATGGCACTTTTGCTCCTGGTGGCTCTATGAGTAATTTTATGGCTATGGTAATGGCTAGAGACAAACATAACAGTACTGTAAGAACTGCTGGCGTAAACAGTAAAATGATTGTTTATACTTCAGAAGTTTCACATTACTCCATTAATAAAAATGCTGCATTAATGGGAATTGGAAGAGACCAAGTAAGACAAGTTAAGGTTAATGCTAAAGGACAAATGCTTGCTAGCGACCTTGAACTTAAAATCAAAGAAGATTTAGCAAACAACAACCAACCATTTTTTGTCAATGCTACAGCAGGCACAACGGTTTTAGGAGCTTTTGATAACGTTGAGGAAATAAGCCCTATTTGCAACACTTATAATTTATGGTTACACCTTGATGGTGCTTATGGTGGATCGGTTATTTTTAGTAAAAAGTACAAACACTTAGTGAGTGGTATTGAAAAAACAGATTCGTTTAGCATCAATGCTCATAAAATGCTAGGGACACCTCTAAGCTGTTCGATAATTGTTGTTCAGGATAAAAAATATTTAAATCAGTCATTTTCTAACGATGCAGAATATTTATACCAAACTGATGGTGATGATTTCAATTTAGGAAAAACATCATTGCAATGCGGAAGGAGAAATGATGCTTTAAAATTTTGGACACTATGGAAATCGGTTGGCACTACTGGTTTAGAAAAAATAGTTGATAAGCAATTTGAAATTGCCGATTATGCAAGAGATTACATAAAAGCACATCCTGACTATACACTTTATAGTTTTGAAGACTCCATATCAGTTTGTTTCAATTACAAAGCTATTGATGCCAAAACAATTTGTACCAAACTTTATGAAAGTGCAGAATTAATGGTAGGCTATGGTTCTTTTAACGACACTGACTTTATTAGGCTCGTTACCATAAACAGTTCTATTGATAAAAACGATATCTCAAACTTTTTCAAATCCTTAGAAACGTTCGTTAAAACTGAAAATTTAGCATAACAAAGAAAAAACAGTGTTAAGTTGTTAAAAATTAGTCTATTTGTTGTGAAATAATAGCGACTAAAAGAAAATATTATTATATTTAACAACTATCATTGTTCTAATCCCCACATGGTACAACAAGTTACAAGCGGAATAAAAATTTCAGTAGAGACAACCTTTGAGGGCACTTTTTATAAAAATTATAAAGTGCACTTTGCTTTTGGGTACAAAGTAACTATTGAAAATCAAAGTAAAGATTCAGTTCAGCTCAATTCCAGATACTGGAAAATAATGGACGCATTAAACAATACCGAAATTATAGAAGGTGAAGGTGTTATTGGCAAGAAACCTGTTTTAAAACCAGGAGAATCGCACACATACAATTCTGGATGTTTACTAACCTCTCCTTTTGGCGCAATGCAAGGCTACTACAACATGGTAAACTTTACCAACACTAATAAGTTTAAAGTTATTATACCTTCTTTTAAGCTAAGCGCTCCTTTTGCTCTTAATTAACATGAAACAATGTTTAAGTCCTTATGTCGCTTCGAGTAAAATTCTGTAAGAATTTTGTATCGAGAAGTGTAGTTTTGTGATGGGAATTTTCTTGTTTTCGATACAAATTTCTCTCATTTTAATTGAGAAATTCACTCTAACTGACGAAAATTTATTAGCCATTTTTCACGTCAATTAGTACTTCTTAAGAAATCAAATTTGTAAACGACTTGGTTTTGCTCAACATGAAAAAACTTACAGTTTGAGTAATGTATAAATTCATATTCTAAGGTAGAATCAAATCCTTTTTGATTGATAACATAAATACCATCAACATCAATAGTTCCATAAGGTGAAATTCTTCTAAAACGATATTCCATCTCATTTGTAAAATCATGTAATTCAAACCAAGCTCCAGCTGCAATACCACTTAACCATTGCGCATGATCTTCTTTTTCAGCATTGTGTTTAGGTTCTAAAGTTCCTATTACACTAGGATTATAACCTTTCAGTCTATCTAAAAACAAACGTCTATTTTCTTTACCTACTGTAGAATTAAACTTTGAAATCGCTCCAGTTTCTGAAACCAAAAACACATCTCCAACAGTTTTAGCAAGTACAACATTACCTATTGTGCTTGGTGTAAACCATTTAGAATTTATCAATTTCTTTTTAATTGACTTATTAGTGACACTCGCAATTAGTGCATCGGTCACAAAACGCGCACAATTACAAGCTTCTTTAATAAAAGCAGCATAACGTATAAAATGTTTGTTTTGCATTTTAGTAATATGTGTTCGCGCCAAATCATAATTCACTTCATCACAAACCGAAGCATACAATGTTCCATCACCATGAGTTAGCTTAGGATGTGTTCCTAAAAACTGAAGAATCTCATCTAGGTTAACTATTGTACCATTTTCTATTATAGCCTTTAAAGGAAATCTTAGTTCGTGATCGGTATCCATCCCTCTAACCCTACCATTAGGTTCAGAGGTAATATATCTACCAAAATCATGATACTCCAATACTCCAGTAGCTTTGTCAATAAGCACCAAGGCTGCATGACCAGCACGCACATGTGTTTTACTTCCTATTCCTATATATTTTAAAAGAGGTGAATACCACTCTTCTGCATGAGATACAATGGTTTCAGGATAAGCAAGCGTTAAAATTATTCCGCTATTAATCATTCATAAAGGATTTCTGTTGAAACATGAACACATTTGTCAAAAATAAAGCAAACAACTTACAAAAAAATAACCAATACTTTAACTTCGATTTAAAAAAGCATCTTCATTTAAGTCCTTAAAAAATTGTAACTTTGCACATCAAAAATTTATACCATAAATCATTAAAATAAAATCATGGGAAAAGGATTCTTTAACGTACCAATAGCTGTAAACGAACCTGTAAAATCGTATGCTCCAGGATCTCCTGAAAGGGAAGCTGTTTTAAAAGTATACGAAGAAATGTTCAATAGCAAAGTAGATGTACCTTTATATATCAACGGAAAAGATGTTGAAACAGGTAACACCAGAACCATGTCGCCTCCTCATGATCATCAACATATTGTGGGAACGTATCATTTAGCTGAAAAATCTCACGTAGAAGAAGCTATAGCAACTGCACTTGAAGCAAGAAAAACGTGGTCTCAATTACCTTGGGAACATCGTGCTGGTATCTTTTTAAAAGCTGCCGAATTAATCGCAGGTCCTTACAGAGCTAAAATAAACGCTGCTACAATGATAGCGCAATCTAAAACAATTCATCAAGCAGAAATTGATTCGGCTTGTGAATTGATAGACTTCTTACGTTTTAATGTTCAGTTTATGACTGACATTTATATGGACCAACCAGAAAGCACAAGCGATGCTTGGAACCGTATTGAATATCGTCCGTTAGAAGGATTCACTTACGCAGTTACACCATTTAACTTTACAGCTATTGCAGGAAACTTACCAGCTTGCATGGCTTTAATGGGAAATGTTGTTGTTTGGAAACCAAGTGATAGCCAAATTTACTCTGCAAAAGTTATTATGGATGTATTTAGAGAAGCTGGTGTTCCTGATGGTGTTATCAACGTTGTGTTTGGAGATCCTGTTATGATTACTGATACAGTAATGGCTAGTCCTGATTTTTCTGGATTACACTTCACAGGTTCTACACACGTTTTTAAAGACCTATGGAAACAAATAGGAAACAACATTCACAACTACAAAACCTACCCAAGAATTGTAGGTGAAACTGGAGGAAAAGATTTTATCGTTGCCCACAAATCTGCAAATGCTAAACAAGTAGCAACTGCTATTGTTCGTGGTGCTTTTGAATTTCAAGGACAAAAATGTAGTGCAGCATCTAGAGCTTATATTCCTTCAAACCTTTGGGAAGACGTTAAAAACTTTGTAATAGAAGATGTTAAATCATTTAAAATGGGTTCTCCAGATGATATGAGCAACTTTATTACAGCTGTTATTCACGAAGGCTCGTTTGATAAATTAGCAAAGTATATTGATGGTGCAAAAGCTGATGCAGACGCTGAAATTATTGTAGGTGGAAACTATGATAAGTCTAAAGGGTATTTTATTGAACCAACAGTTATAGTGACTACAAACCCAAAATACACAACCATGTGTACAGAATTATTTGGTCCTGTAATTACAATTTATGTATATGATGAAAACCAATATTCTGAAACTTTAAAATTAGTTGACGAAACTAGCGAATACGCATTAACAGGTGCTATTTTAGCAACAGACAGATATGCTATTGATGAGGCTACAAAAGCATTACAAAATAGTGCAGGTAATTTCTATATCAATGACAAACCTACAGGAGCTGTTGTTGGTCAACAACCTTTTGGTGGCGCAAGAGCATCAGGAACCAATGACAAAGCTGGTTCTGCTCAAAACTTATTACGTTGGGTATCACCAAGAATGGTAAAAGAAACTTTTGTAACTCCTACAGATTACAGGTATCCATTTTTAGGATAAGTAATACTATTTTTCAAGACCATAAATCCTCAAACCTTACCGTTTGAGGATTTTTTTTGCACTTCATCCTAAAACATTAAATAACACCTCTTTAACCAAATGTAACTTTGTATCTTGAAGGCATTAATTCAAATTAATTATCCATGATGAAAAATTACTTTTTGCTATTATTAGTATTTCCTCTCTTTGTTCAAGCTCAAACTGTAGAGTTTGAATCTTCAATTACTGCCGATTTATCAGCCTATTCAGGAACTGCAAGTTTTGCTGGATTAGGTGAATATGAAATATTTCCTGATTTTGTTGACGGAATACTGGATAAACCCATTATTCTTGTAGATGGATTTGATCCAGGAGACACAAGAGATATTAATGGTCTTTACAGCTTATTAGATTTCACAGGAACAAGTGGTGCTCAAAATCTTGCTGATCTTGTTAGAGCTGAAGGTTTTGATGTTGTAGTTTTAAACTTTCCTCAATATTTGAGATTATCTGATAATACATTGCTAAATGTTGATGATGCTACCGACACCAATGCTGATATGGTTATTGATGAGTTAGATTACCCTGGAAGCACATTAATTGATGGTGGAGCTGATTTTATGGAACGCAACGCTATGCTTCTAGTGGAATTAATCAATACACTTAACGCTAATAAAGTAGGTGAAGAAGAACTGGTTATTATTGGCCCAAGTATGGGAGGACTAATTTCAAGATACGCATTAAACTACATGGAAAATCAAACTCTTGACCACGAAACAAGACTTTGGATTTCTTTTGACGCGCCTCACCATGGAGCTAATGTCCCTTTAGGGTTTCAACACCAATTTAACTTTTTAGCTTTTGGTCTTGGTGAAGATTTAAACGTTGCTGAATTACAGCCAGTAGTAAATGGTCTATTAAAATCATCAGCCGCAAGACAATTATTGGTTGATCATTTAGAACCGCATTTAGCATCAGGTAGCGATGTGGAGTTTGACCCAACAAAGCTTCTTCCAGAGCCACATCCTTTTAAAATAATATTTGATGCCAATATAAACAGCTTAACTCCAACAGGTTTTCCTCAAAACACTAGAAATGTATCTATTATAAACGGTAGCGGAATAGGGTCTCCTTACAAAGCAAAAGATGGTGTTACTAATGTTACTCCAGGATTTACGGTAATTGACGATACTTTTAATGTTCCTGACACACCTCTTCCTACGACAGCACAAATTGGCGTTAACTTAACTCCAGCAACAGTTGATGGAAGTCAATTAATTAGTAAAATATTAGTTGAAGCTAATTTCTTTGGAACCATAACAATTTTTGATATCGAAGTGAATGCACAAGCTCCTAGCTTTTCTGATGGTGTTGATGCTGCTTCTGGTGGGCTTTTTGACTTAGGTGGCTTTACTGATGGTTTAGGCTCCGAAGGTTTAGTTGGCGATTTTATTGCTGCATTACAAATTGATAAATTCAACTTTATACCATCTGTAAGTGCGATGGCTTTAGAGTCAACCAACAACGAAATTAACTGGTACCACAACATCAATCTAAGCGACGACAGTACAGAAGACACTACAAACAGCACACCATTTGTTAACTGGTACATGCCAACAGATAATGAAAACCATGTTCAATTAACTGAAGCAAATGTGCTTTTTGCATTAGATGAAATTATGCCTGAAACATTATCTAACTCTGAGTTTGATAATGTAGCTACATTAAAAATTGGTAAAAACCCAATTGACCACGAGTTATTAATTTTAAGCAATTCAACTATTAGTGACGCAACAATATCTTTAATTGATATTACTGGGAAATTAGTTTACAATACCACAAACACAACGTTAAGTAGCAGAACTACTATTCCTTTAAATTTAGACTCTGGAGTGTATGTTTTAAATATTGAAAATAAAGAAGGTATCAGTTACAAAACAAAAATAGCAGTTAAATAACTTCAAAACTTATAGAAATAAAAAAGCCGAACGTTACTTTCGGCTTTTTTATTATCCTTTAAACTTCATTGGCAAATGCACCACTTTTTTGGTTTCAAAAAAAGGTTCAGAATAAAATTCGGTTAAATCATACATGGTTGCCGTTCGGTAATCTTTTAATTCTTCTGATAAATCACCTCCTTTAAGATATAAGATTCCATTCTTCAAATTGTGATTCTGTGTTTTAGCAATTTTACCTTTTACCCAATGTACAAAAGTAGGCATAGCAGCTACAGCTCTACTTACAATAAAATCATAGGTGTCATTAATTTCTTCAACGCGAGTATGAGTGGTTTTTACATTAGTTAATCCCAATCCTTCCACAACTTCATCAACCACTTTAAGTTTTTTAGCAATACTGTCTACCAAATGAAATTGAGTTTCAGGAAACATAATTGCCAAAGGAATTCCAGGAAATCCACCTCCTGTTCCAACATCCATAACTTTAGATCCTGCTTTAAACTCTATCACTTTTGCAATAGCTAAAGAATGAAGCACATGCCTTAAATACAGCTCATCAATATCTTTTCTTGAAACTACATTTATTTTAAGGTTCCAATCTTGATACAATGATTCTAGTTTTTGGAATTGCTGAATCTGATCTTCAGATAGATCTGGAAAATATTTCAGTATTAACTGCATTTTATTCAATTTTCAACAAAAGTATACATTTTTGTGTGGATATTTTTAGCATTTATATAACTATGTCGCAGCTTTTATTATTTATATTTGCTCCTTGATATGCGTTGACCCTAAACTTTGCATATTCAAAAAAAACTAATAGCATGACAAATCAAACATTATCATTTTCAAGAAAAGATCCCGCAAAATTTTTTAGAACCCTAAACAAGCGTGTAAACGACTACTTTAAAGAGAACGATATAAAACGTACTGGTAACTGGAAAATTTGGGTTAAAACTGTGGTGATGTTCACTCTATTTTTACTGCCTTATTTTTTAATTCTCACAATAAGCAGCATTCCTGGTTGGGCTCAATTATTATTAACTGTAGTTATGGGAATTGGTATGGCAGGAGTTGGAATGAACGTAATGCACGACGGTAACCATGGTTCATTCTCAAACAAAGAGTGGGTAAATCGCTTAATGGGAAGTAGTATTTACATTTTAGCAGGTAATGTGTATAACTGGAAAGTTCAACACAACGTATTACACCACACATATACTAATATTCATGGGCATGACGAAGACTTAGAAGCTGGACGCATTTTAAGATTTTCTAAACACGCAAAGTGGTACAAGCACCATAAATTTCAGCATTATTATTCTATTTTACTATATGGATTACTTACTATAAATTGGGCAATTACAACCGATTGGCAACAGATGAAACGTTATATGAAACGTAAACTGTCTTATGGTAAATTTCCAAACCCTGTAGTAAACTGGAGCAAACTTGTAATTTCAAAAATCATTTATGTTAGCATATGGATTGTATTACCTATGTTGATTTTGGATATTGCTTGGTGGAAAATACTTATCGGATTTTTTGTAATGCACTATGTTGCAGGATTAATTTTGAGTGTAGTATTTCAATTAGCTCATGTTATGGATGAAGCTGAAATGCCTCTTCCTGAAGAAAACGGAACCATGAAAAATACTTGGGCAATTCACCAACTTAAGACCACAGTTAATTTTGGAACAAAAAACAGAATTGTAAACTGGTTTACAGGTGGATTAAACCATCAAGTTGAGCATCATATTTTTCCTCACATTAGTCATGTGCATTACACCAAAATCTCTAAGATTGTAAAGGAAACAGCAAAAGAATTCAATTTACCATACAAAGAATATAAGACAACAAGAAAAGCGATCATTGCTCATTTTAAATTTTTAAAAGAAATGGGAATGAAGCCTTCATTACAGCAAGCTTAATAAAAACCGTAAATGAACAACCAACTATCCGACAGAATTAACAGCCTACCAACTTCTGCAACGTTGGCTATGGCTGCAAAAGCAAGAGAACTAAAAACTAAAGGTATTGATGTTATTGGACTAAGTCTAGGAGAACCTGATTTTAACACTCCAGATTTTATCAAAGAAGCAGCAATACAAGCCATAAACGACAACTACAATTCCTACACTCCTGTAGACGGTTATGTAGAGTTAAAAGAGGCTATTTGCTTAAAATTCAAAAGAGATAATAACTTAAACTACTCACCTAACCAAGTGGTAGTTTCTACTGGTGCAAAACAATCAATTGCCAATGTAGCTCAAGTACTTTTAAATCCTGGTGACGAAATACTTTTACCAGCTCCTTATTGGGTAAGCTACTCTGCAATTGCAACACTTTGCGAAGCAACTTACAAAGAGATTCCTTCTACTATTGAAAACGATTTTAAAATCACTCCTCAACAGTTAGAAGACGCAATTACACCAAAAACCAAAATGGTGTTTTTCAACTCTCCTAATAACCCAAGTGGTAGCATTTATTCTGAAGAAGAATATAGAGCTTTAGCTGAAGTTCTTGAAAAATACCCAGATATTTTCATCCTTTCTGATGAGATTTATGAGCACATAAGCTATGGTGCAAAAAACTTTAGTTTTGCTGCTATACCAAGCATGTACGATAGAACAATTACCGTAAATGGTGTTGCTAAGGCATTTGCAATGACAGGTTGGAGAATAGGATATATTGGAGCTCCTGAATGGATTGCTAAAGCTTGTAACAAAATGCAAGGTCAAATTACATCAGGCGCTAACTGTATAGCTCAACGTGCTGTAATTACTGCGCTTACAGAGTCTCCTGAAAGAGTACAGTATATGGTTGATGAATTTAAAACCAGAAGAGGTCTAATACTAGATTTATTAAATGACATTGAAGGTTTTAAAACTAATGTCCCTGAAGGCGCTTTTTACGTATTTCCTAATGTATCTTACTACTTCGGGAAGACTTTAAAAGGAAAGACAATTAATAATGCAACAGATTTTTCTTTATTCCTATTAGAAGAAGCTCACGTTGCAACAGTTACTGGAGAAGCCTTTGGAAATTCTGATTGTATTAGAATATCTTATGCTGCTTCACAAGAACAAATAAAAGAAGCTATAAAACGCATTAAAACTGCATTAAGCTAATAATAGCTGACAAAATATACAATTAATAAAAAATCCGCTTGTTAAGCGGATTTTTTTCATCTTACTATAAAGTATATAAACAAACTCAACAGTATAGTAAAAAGTATTGCTATCTTAATAAAACGCTGTTTACGTTCTTTTATTAACCGTTCTTTTATCTCTTTTAAAACCTCAGGTGTAGCTTCAGGAAAATCATATTCGGTTTTGCGTTTATTATCATAACCTCCTAAGGTTTTCTTAAACTTGTCACGCTTGTTGCGCATTTTCTCATTATTCTTGAGAATAGTAATCATAGATTGCGCAGATCCTCCAAAGCCCATAATTTCTAGGTTTTAAAATGTTAATACTAAAGTGTACAATCCCTCTTCAATAGTTTTATACTATTGAATATGTAAAGGGTAAAAAGTCAGTTTTGTGTTTAGCTTACAAAAGCTGTAAAGTTCATATTCTGCGTTAAGCCTACAGAATCGCTGTTAGAAGAACAACAAAAACAGAAAGTTTTAATAGTGTTGCTACGCTAGAAGTTTTAACAAACTGTCGTGTTTTGATACGATGTTTGTTTCCGAAAATAGTATTAGAGTTTAGCGCTTTTAAATTTCTCTTTACTATTTGTTTGTAGTTAGAATTTAATAATCCTTCTTGTTTCTCAAAACCCTGTTTGGGATGAGGTTCTAAATCTTGTAATGATAAAACTAATTCCATAATTTTTTGGTTTAATTGGTTACACATATATGACGCATGACAAAATATTTTGTTACACTACAAAAACTTAAAACCTTAAAATTCAATACATAAAACTCATTAAAAGCCTTGTGAAATCTTATGTTTTGAGAATTTTATTTTTTTATGAAATTTATCTATTTCTCCAGAAAAAAGGTGTTAGCAATATTAAAACTGTAAACAATTCTAAACGTCCAATAAGCATTAAAAAGGATGCCCACCATTGCGCTAAAAGCGGTAAAGCTGCATAATTATTTACTGGACCAAAATTTCCTAAAGCTGGTCCAACATTACCTAAACTAGAAGCTGCCAAACCAATGGAAGATTCAAAATCAATTTGAAACATTGAGAAGACCAAAGCACCAACAATAAAAGACAACATATACAAAATGAAAAAACCAAGTATGTTGAATACAATCTCACCTTGTATTGATCTTTTATTATATCTAACAGGAAGAATTGCATTAGGATGCAAAGCGCGTTTAAACTCTAAAAAACCATTTTTAATCAAGATAAGATGCCTAACCACTTTAACACCACCAGATGTACTACCTGCTGAACCACCTAAAAACATTAACCCAAAAAAGAAGACTACCAAAAATGGCGACCAAAGTGTATAATCGGCTGTAATAAAACCTGTAGTAGTCACAACACTCAATACCTGAAACAATGCATGCCTAAAACTGCTTTCAGCTTTTCCCCAAACCATTGGATGCTCAATAGAAGACAATGATGCATCAGCATTAAAATAGATGATTACTGCTGCGATAATTGTAAAAATAGCAATGAATTTAAAGTACAATTTAAACTCTTCATCTTGAATTGCCTTTTGCACTTTACCCTTAAATGCAAAGTAGCTCAACACAAAGTTTGTTCCTGCTAAAAACATAAACACAATAATAATATATTGAATAATAGGTTGTCCATTCCAGTAAGCAACACTAGCATTTTTAGTAGAAAACCCACCTGTTGACAACGTACACATAGAATGATTTAACGCATCAAAAAACGACATTCCAGCTACTTTAAGTAAAATAGTTTCAGCAGCTGTATATCCAAAATAAATTAACCATAAACGCTTAGCTGTATCAGTAATTCTTGGGTGCAGTTTATCAGCACTTGGTCCTGGAGCTTCAGCAGCAAACATTTGCATACCTCCTATTCCTAATAAAGGTAAAATAGCAATTGCCAAAACTATAATTCCCATACCTCCAATCCAGTGCGTTGTACTTCTCCAGAACAACACACCTTTAGGCACAACTTCAATATCATTTAAAATTGTGGCTCCTGTAGTGGTATAACCAGACATGGTTTCAAAAAAAGCACTTGTAAACTGTGGGATGGTACTGGTTAACAAATAAGGTAACGACCCTGAAAGTGCCATTACTATCCAACCAAAAGCTACAACAATGTAACCCTCTCGTTTGTTCATTTCCTTTCGGTGATTCTTGGTGCCAACCATTAAAAAAACACCTACTAAAAGCACTAAAGCACCAGATAACAATAGCTTTACTGTAACGCCATCTTTACAAATTAAACTTACCAATGCAGCCAACAGCATAAAACCACCATTACATAACAGTAATAATCCAAAAAAGTGAAAAATGATTTTATAGTTAAGTTTCATCAGTAGTTTTTTGTTTTGGCTTAATAAAAGAATTTTTCAACCTCAGCAATTACTCTTGGCAAAAAGCACACTACAACTCTATCTCCTTCTGAAATTTTAAAACTACCAAGAGGTATCAGTCCTTCACCATGCCTAATAACTCCACCAATAATTGCAGCTCTAGGAAAATCTAAATCCTTAATTAACTTATTGCAAATTTTAGAATTAGAGTTTACAACAAACTCCAACATTTCAGCATTCATGTTGTTGAGCTTAGTCATAGCAACAACCTCGCCTTTACGTATGTATCTAAAAATATTGTTTGCAGCAAGAAGCTTTTTATTAATAAGCGTATCAATACCTATAGATTGCGAAAGCTGAAAATAATCCATGTTCTCAACCAAAGCTATAGTTTTTTTCACGCCTCTTGATTTTGCAACCAAACACGACATGATGTTGGTTTCAGAATTTCCTGTTACAGAAATAAATGCATCCATGCTATCAATGTTTTCTTCTTCAAGAAGCTCAACATTTCTACCATCACCATTTATAATTAATGCATTAGGAAGCTCATCGGCTAAATCAAAAGCTGTTTTCTTATCCTTTTCAATAAGCTTTACTTTAAACTTACCTACACACAAACTTTTTGTAGTTTGAAATCCAATTTTTCCACCACCAAGTATCATTACATTTTTTACTTCGGTTTTTACCTTACCAGAAAGTTCAAAAAGTTCTTGATCTCCTCCTTTTGAAGTAATAAATACTACTTTATCACCTTCTTTAAATTGAGTATCTCCTCTTGGAATAATTGTGTATTGTGTTCCAAAGCGTTGAATTGCTATTGGCACAAAGTGTAATTCTGAAAACGCTTCGGCAGCTTCTTTTACTGTTTTATCAACAAAAGCAGCAGTTCTTGAAAGTCTTAAACTTAGCATTGTTAGCGCTCCATCTTCAAACTCATAACTGTCATTAAATGCATACTGATTAAGCAAAAGCTCAATTTCAGAAGCCGCCAACGACTCTGGAGAAATCAACTCGTCAATACCAAATTTAGAGAACCCAACTTCTTCTTTTTGGTCTATAAATTCAGCATTAGAAATTCTTGCAATAGTACGTTTTGCACCTAATTGTTTAGCGAGTACGCTCGCAGTAATATTTGTAGTTTCAGAAGATGTTACAGCTATAAAAAGCTCTGCAGTATTGATTCTAGCATCTTTTAAAACAGCAATTGAAGTGGCATCTCCTTTTATTACTCTTATGTCTAAGTGATTATTGGCGTAGGTTAAACTCTCCTTATCAGAATCTATAAGTGTAATTTCTTGCGACTCATAGGATAATAATTTTGCCAAATGAAACCCTACCTCACCTGCTCCAGCAATAATTATTTTCATTGGTTTGAATATTCAAAAAAACAAGCAAATATAGTATAAATTTGCATTAGCAATGTTTGTTTGTAGTTTATAATTGTGTTACCCTTTAAAGGTACGGATATTTGAGGCATAATTAAAATCTCAAATAATCATATTATTTAATACTAATGTATTGTCATATATTTGCCAAAAAAAATAATGACTGTAAAAATTAAGCCATATAAAGATAGTGACCTGAACAAAAAGCAACAGGTTACTAAAATGTTTGATACTATCTCTAAAGATTATGATGGACTTAATAGAGTTATTTCTTTTGGCATTGATATAAAATGGCGAAATAAAGTAGTTGATATTGTATCAAAATCTAAACCTAACACTATTCTTGATATTGCAACAGGTACTGGAGATTTGGCTATTAGCCTAACCAAAACTAATGCTAAAGAAATTATAGGATTAGACATTAGCGAAGGCATGCTTGAAGTTGGAAAGCAAAAAATAGCTAACAAGCAACTTGATGACACTATTAAAATGATTATTGGTGACTCTGAAAACTTACCATTTGACGATAATACTTTTGATGCCATTACAGTTGCCTTTGGTGTGAGAAACTTTGAAAACCTTGATAAAGGACTTTCTGAGATTTTACGAGTTTTAAAACCTAACGGAACATTTGTAATTCTTGAAACATCAGTTCCTACTAAAACGCCTTTTAAACAAGGCTATAAATTTTACACTAAATATATTTTACCTACTATTGGAAAAATATTTTCAAAAGACCGTTCAGCTTATTCATATTTGAGCGAATCGGCTTCTATTTTTCCACATGGTGAAGCTTTAAACAATATTTTACGCAAAAATGGGTTTATAGATGTCAGTAATAAACCTCAAACACTTGGTGTTGCTTCAATTTATATAGCATCTAAATCTTAATATGAAAAAAACGCTTTTAATTTTAGTACTATTAATAGTAAGCCAAACGGCTTCTGCGCAGCTTTTTTCAAAAGAAAAAATAAAAAACAACGAGAACTTTGATAAGCAACGGTTAAGTTGGGGATTTTTTCTTGGGTTGAACAGTTATGATTTTCAGTTCAACTATGAGCAGGATATGGATGATATTCTTGTAGAATCTACTACTGGGTTTAATGTTGGCTTAATTTCTGACTTAAGATTAAATGAACACTTAAACCTTAGGTTTGAACCAGGTTTATTTATTACGCAACGTAATTTGCAATATAGCCCAAGTGCTTTTCAAGGGTTAGAGTATAATTCTTCTGATTTATTAAGAGAAGTTAAATCTACCTACGTTCATTTTCCTTTACTCCTTAAAGTATCTACAAAACGTATTAATAATTTTAAGCCTTTTGTTTTAGCTGGAGTATCCACTGCAATAAACCTATCTAGTAACGAAGAAAATCCTGACGATAATAGTGTAGGACAGTTTAGAACCAAAAAAAATATGGCTTTTTATGAGCTTGGTTTTGGAATTGATTTTTACTTATTCTGGTTTAAATTCACACCTTCAATTCGTGGTGTTTTTGCTTTTAATGATGAAATTGTAAGAGACACTGACCCAAATAGTCCTTGGACAAGTAATGTACACACCATGAAAACAAGAGGTGTGTTTATTAACTTTACATTTCAATAAATTACCTTTTAAATTCGCTTAAAAAAATTGAAGTTGCTGTAGCAACATTTAGGCTTTCGGTTGCTTGTAGATTTCCAAACCTTGGAATGCTTATTTTTTGATCGATAAGTTGTTCAATAGCTTTTGAAATTCCGTTAGCCTCATTTCCCATTACAATAATGCCTTGTTTTGGCAACTCCATTTCATAAACATTCTTTCCATCCATAAAGGTTCCAAATTTTGGCATTTTAGAATTTGCTAAAAACGTTTCCAAATCAAGATAACTCACATTAACACGCGTTAACGATCCCATAGTCGCCTGCACTACTTTAGTATTAAAACAATCTACTGTAGCTTTACTACACACAAGATCTTTAACTCCAAACCAATCGCAAAGCCTAATGATTGTTCCTAAATTACCAGGATCTCTGACATCATCTAAAGCCACTATTAAAGCATTTTCATTTACAGGGTTAGGTTTAGGAATTTTAAAAACAGCCAATGCAGTATTAGGTGTTTTTAAAGCACTAAGTTTTTTCAATTCAGCATCAGTTACTAAAACTGTTTGTTGCGTTGGTGTATCAAAAACAGCTTCGGTAGTGAATAGCGTATGAAGTTCTATACTAGAATTAAGAAACTCTTTTATGCCTTTTACACCTTCTACAATAAAAAGTTGATGCTGTATTCTAAACTTTTTTTGACCTAAACTCGTAATTAATTTTATTTGGCTCTTTGTTAACATTAAAATGTATTTACTTTTGTTTTATTGTTAAAGCATTACAAAGTAATACTTTTTTGGACTAATTTTTGTTATGCTATCACAACATTAAAAACTGTAAATTTGGTTAAGTAATAAATCTTAATTGTTTCTGATTGAATAAAACACTTAAAAATATATTTATTTATATAGGTTTATCCTGCTTGGTAACGTCATGTAATGTTATGAAACGGGTTAAAAAAAGTGATTATCTTTTAACAGAAAACACTACAATTGTTAATGGCAAAAAAAACAACACCGAAGACATTAGCAACCTTTACTACCAAAAACCTAACGGAAAACTACCTTTACTAGGAACTCCTTTAAGACTTCATATTTACAACCTAGCAAGACCTAATATTGATTCTATTTTACAGGAAAAAATATACAACAACCCAAGAAAAGTAGCTTGGAAAACTAAATTGCTATCCAGAAAACAACTTGAAAAAGATATTGAGTCACGCAAAAACTTAAACCGATGGCTTAAAGAAACTGGTGAAGCTCCTGTGATAGTTGATGAAGTTAAAACTCAAAAAACTGCTACAAACCTAAAAAACTACTACTTTAGAAATGGTTGGTTTGATGTAAAAACATCTTATGAAATTGCAAAAAGCGAAGACCAACGCGCTAAAGTAACGTATAATGTAGAAACTGGAGACCCTTACATTATCGACTCTTTAAATGCTAAAATTAGCACTCCAATTATAGATTCTCTTTATCAACAAAAACTAAAAAAAGGATCTTTAATCAAAAAAGGTGAACGTTACATTGAAGACAACTTTAGTGGCGAACGAGAGCGATTGACAACCGCTTTAAGAAACTCAGGGTTTTATCATTTTGGACAAGATTACATTTCTTATGACATTGACACAATTGGTACAAATAAAAAAGTAAACACCGATTTAGTTATAAAAAACAGATCTATAAGAAATGAAGACTCTACCAGCAGAGTTCCTTTTAAAGTTTACAAGATAAAAGAAGTAAATGTATTTACTGACTACAAATTTGAAAACAAAGATTTAACTTTAAAAGATTCTACAGACTACAACGGGTTTAACCTTTACAGTTTCGACAAGTTAAAATACAGACCAAAAACACTAACTGATGCTATTTTTATAACAAAAGGCGATGTTTTTAAAGATATTGACAGAACAAGAACTTACAGGTACTTAAGCAACCTTAACACATTTAGGTACCCAACCATTGACTACATTGAAAATGCTAATGACACAACATTAACGGTAAACATAATGTTGTCACCTGAAAAAAAATACAAACTTGGGTTTAGGTTTGATGTTACACAAAGTAATATTCAAACCATTGGGTTTTCTTTCAGTACAGGACTTAATATTAAAAATGTATTTAGAGGCGCCGAAACACTAGAAATTTCTGCTCTTGGTTCAATAGGAGCTTCAAAAGATGCAGGAAATTCAAAAGACCAGTTTTTTGACATTAATGAGGTTGGAGCAAATTTAAGACTCACCATACCAAGATTATTCTTCCCAACAAATACCGAAAAAATAATCCCTAAATACATGACTCCAAGTACACGTATCAGTTTTGGAGCAACCAGTCAGCGTAATATAGGTTTAGACAAACAAACACTAAACGGAATATTTAACTACAATTGGTATCCTTCAACCAAAGTTACCAATAACCTAGACCTTTTTAATATTCAGTTTGTAAAAAACCTAAACACTGCCAACTACTTTGGTGTATATCAAAACTCGTACAATAGATTAAATACAATTGCTCAAACCTACAACTCAAATGCTTCTTATTTAGATGAAGACGGAAATTTAACCTATCCTGAAGGAACAGATGGTTTTATTTCAGACGTATTAAACAACAACACAGCATTAACTCCTGATGATGATAACTATATTGATGTAAGTAACATTTCACAACGAGAGCAACGTTTAACTGAGGACAACCTTATTTTTTCTTCAAGCTTTAACTACACTAAAGACCGAAGAGAAAACATTTTTGACAATGATTTTTCAATTTTAAGATTCAAGTTAGAATTTGCGGGAAACCTACTGTCAAATCTTTCTAAACTTGCTGGAGCAGATAAAAATGAAAATGACCAATATGAGATTTTTGGAGTTGCCTTTTCTCAATACATAAAAGGTGAGTTCGACTATGTTAAACATTGGGATTTGGGCAAAAAAAACATATTTGCTGTAAGAAGTTACTTTGGTATTGCTGTTCCTTACGGAAACTCAAACAGTATACCTTTTTCAAAAAGTTTCTTTGCTGGTGGACCTAATGACAATAGAGCTTGGACAGCCTACAACTTAGGACCTGGAAGTTCAAAAACCACCAATGAATTCAATGAAGCCAACTTTAAAATAAACCTAAGTATGGAGCAACGTTTCAATATTTTAGGAAATTTAAATGGTGCTTTATTTGTTGATGCTGGTAACATTTGGAATGTATTTGATAATGTTGAAGACGAAGATGCTATATTTAGTGGGTTTAGCTCTTTAAAAGACATAGCTATTGGTTCTGGTTTTGGATTAAGATATGATTTCAAATTCTTTATCCTTAGAGGAGATATTGGCTTTAAAACCTACGATCCTTCATACAGTTTAGGCAATCGTTGGTTTAACGATTACAACTTTGGAAACGCAGTATACAACATAGGAATTAACTATCCTTTCTAAAAAAACACAAGCCTTAAAATCTACAACGTTTTAGTTGATTTCTTTCAATAACTAATTATAAATTAGCCTCTGTTTATTCAAAAATTGATTACTTTTGAAATAACAATTTCAATTTAAAAACTAAAAAATGAGTCACAATATCAAACCTGGAGTAGCAACAGGAAAAGAAGTTCAAGAAATTTTTAAACTAGCCAAAGAAAAAGGTTTTGCACTACCAGCAGTAAACGTTATTGGCTCTAATACTATAAATGGAGTATTGGAAACTGCTGCTGCATTAAACGCACCAGTAATCATTCAGTTTTCAAATGGAGGCGCACAATTTAACGCAGGAAAAGGGTTAAGCAACGAAGACCAAAAAGCTGCAATTGCAGGATCTATTGCAGGAGCTAAACACGTTCATCAAATGGCAGAAGCCTATGGTGTTCCTGTAATTTTACATACTGACCACTGCGCAAAAAAACTATTACCTTGGATTGATGGTCTTCTAGACGCTAGTGAAAAACATTTTGCTGAAACAGGAAAACCGCTTTACAGTTCTCACATGATTGATTTAAGTGAAGAACCTCTAGAAGAAAACATAGAAATATGTAAGCAATACCTTGCTAGAATGAGCAAAATGGGAATGACCTTAGAAATTGAGCTTGGTATTACAGGTGGTGAAGAAGATGGTGTTGACAATACTGATGTTGACGATTCAAAACTATACACACAACCAGAAGAAGTTGCTTATGCTTATGAAGAGTTAAGCAAAGTAAGTAGCCAATTTACAGTAGCTGCAGCTTTTGGTAACGTTCATGGTGTTTACAAACCTGGAAACGTAAAATTAACTCCAAAAATCTTAAAAAACTCTCAAGAATATATTTCTGAAAAATATGGTGTTGAACACAATCACATTGATTTTGTATTCCATGGTGGTTCAGGTTCTACTGTAGAAGAAATTAGAGAAGCAATTGGTTATGGAGTAATTAAAATGAATATTGATACTGATATGCAGTATGCATTTATGAGTGGAGTGAGAGATTACATGGATGAAAAATCGGAGTATTTAAAATCTCAAATTGGAAATCCTGAAGGTGATGATGTACCTAATAAAAAGTACTATGACCCAAGGGTTTGGTTAAGAAAAGGAGAAAACACTTTTGTTGAACGTCTAAAAAAAGCGTTTGAAGACCTAAATAATGTAAATACTTTATAACTTTGCACTCTAACTAACTTCTAATTAAAATTAATTTTAATGTCTTGGTTTAAGAGAAAAACAAAAGGTATAACAACAACTACCGAAGAGAAAAAAGACACTCCCAGAGGGTTGTGGTACAAGTCTCCTACTGGAAAAATTGTTGATACCGAAGAATTAGAAAGAAATTTCTACGTAAGTCCTGAAGATGATTACCACGTAAGAATTGGTAGTAAAGAATATTTTGAAATTCTTTTTGACGATAACAAATTCAAAGAATTAGATACTAAATTAGAGTCTAAAGACCCTTTAAAATTTGAGGATACCAAAAAATACCCTGACCGTTTAAAAGCAGCTCAGGAAAAAACAAAACTAAAAGATGCAGTACGTACAGCTGTAGGAAAATCTAAAGGAAAAGATTTGGTTATAGCGTGTATGGATTTTAGTTTTATTGGTGGTTCAATGGGAAGTGTTGTGGGTGAAAAAATAGCACGTGCTGCTGATTATGCTTTAAAAAACAACATACCATTTATGATTATTTCAAAATCTGGTGGTGCTCGTATGATGGAAGCTGCATTATCTTTAATGCAATTAGCTAAAACATCCGTAAAATTAGCACAATTAGCCGATGCTGGAATTCCTTATATCTCATTATGTACCGATCCAACCACAGGAGGAACAACAGCGTCTTTTGCAATGTTGGGAGACATTAACATTAGTGAACCAGGAGCTTTAATTGGTTTTGCAGGACCTAGAGTAGTAAGAGATACCACAGGACAAGAACTTCCTGAAGGCTTTCAAACCTCAGAGTTTTTATTAGAACATGGTTTCTTAGATTTTATATCGCATAGAAAAGATTTAAAGAATAAAATAAATCTCTACATAGACTTGATTACAAATCAACCTCTAAGAGCATAAAAAAAAGCGAGCCAAATGGCTCGCTTTTTTAATTAATTCTCTTGCAAATCACAAAAAAACACTATATTTGCCGCTTGAAAGAAAATCTTTCATATACATAACAATCATTTATAATAATATTAGCATGTATTTATCAAAAGAAGCAAAAGAAGAAATCTTCGCAAAACACGGTAAAGGAAAGAACGATACTGGTTCTGCTGAAGGACAAATTGCGTTATTTACGTACAGAATTAATCACTTAACAGAGCACTTAAAACAAAATCGTAAAGATTTTAATACTGAGCGATCGTTAGTAAAATTAGTAGGAAAGCGTCGTGCTTTACTAGACTACTTAACTAAAAAGGATATCATGAGATATCGTGCTATTGTAAAGGAATTAGGATTAAGAAAATAATCACAATTAAGAGGCTTCGCGCCTCTTTTTTGTTTTATAAACAACTCTTACGAAAGAGTATAACATTCGTAAAATAAGAAGCTAAATCCCAAAATAAAGTTTGGGGCAAAAGGTTTTTCATTGGTCACACAACAACTACAACAACACAACGACCATTGTTTAACATTGTACTAATATGCGCAAGTATTATTAGTATTAGAATTAAAAATTTTATGATTCCAAAAACTTACAAAGAGGTCATAGACCTAGGTGATGGTAGAGAAATTTCTATCGAAACCGGAAAATTAGCAAAACAAGCTCATGGTAGTGTTGTGGTGCAATCTGGAAAATGTATGTTATTATGTACAGTTGTTTCCAACTACAAGTCTGCCGATGTTGATTTTTTACCACTTACGGTAGATTATCGTGAAAAATTTGCAGCTGCTGGTCGTTATCCTGGTGGATTCTTTAAAAGAGAAGCAAGACCAAGTGATGGCGAAGTATTAACAATGCGTTTAGTTGACCGTGTGTTACGTCCATTGTTCCCAAAAGATTACCACAGCGAAACTCAGGTAATGATACAGTTAATGTCTCACGACCCAGAGGTAATGCCAGATGCAATGGCAGGTTTAGCTGCTTCTGCTGCTATTCAATTATCTGACATTCCTTTTGAAGCACCAATTTCTGAAGTTCGTGTAGGACGTATTAATGGTGAATTCATTATCAACCCTTCTTTATCACAATTAGCCGAGTCTGATATCGATATGGTAATTGGAGCCTCTGCAGATTCTGTAATGATGGTTGAAGGTGAGATGGAAGAAATTTCAGAAGAAGAAATGACTGAAGCTATAAAAGCTGCACACGAAGCTATTAAAGTTCAATGTGATGCTCAAATTAGATTAGCTGAAGCTTTTGGTAAAAAAGAAACTCGCGAATATGAGCCTGAAAGAGAAGATGAAGATTTAGCTAAGAAAATCCACGATATGGCATACGACAAAGTATATGCTGTTGCAAAAGGAGGATCTTCAAAGCATGAAAGAGGTGCTGCGTTTGCTGAAATTAAAGAAGAAATTGTAGCTACGTTTACTGAAGAAGAACTTGAAGACTTTGGTGACTTAGTTTCTAAATATTACAGCAAAGCTGAAAAAGCAGCTGTAAGAGACTTAACTTTAAACGAAGGTTTACGTTTAGATGGTCGTAAAACTACTGACATCAGACCAATTTGGTGTGAAGTAGATTACTTACCATCAACACATGGTTCTTCAATATTTACTCGTGGAGAAACTCAAGCATTAGCAACCGTTACTCTAGGAACATCCAGAGAAGCAAACATGATAGACATGCCATCTTTTGAAGGCGAAGAGCGTTTTTACCTACACTATAACTTCCCTCCTTTTTCAACAGGAGAAGCAAGACCAATTAGAGGTACATCGCGTCGTGAAGTAGGACATGGTAACTTAGCACAACGTGCACTTAAGAAAATGGTACCAGAAGATTGCCCATACACAGTGCGTGTAGTTTCTGAAGTATTAGAATCTAACGGTTCGTCTTCTATGGCAACTGTTTGTGCTGGTACAATGGCACTTATGGATGCTGGAGTTCAAATGAAAAAACCAGTTTCTGGTATTGCAATGGGATTAATTTCTGATGCTGAAACAGGAAACTACGCAGTTTTATCTGATATTTTAGGAGATGAAGATCACTTAGGTGATATGGACTTTAAAGTTACAGGAACTGCTGATGGAATCACTGCTTGCCAAATGGATATTAAAGTAAAAGGATTATCATACGAGATTTTAGTAAAAGCATTAAAGCAAGCTCGTGATGGTCGTTTACATATCTTAGAAAAACTTACTGACACCATCGCTACTCCAAATGCAGATGTTAAAGGTCATGCACCAAAAATGGTAACAAGACGTATTCCAAATGAATTTATTGGAGCACTTATTGGACCAGGTGGAAAAAACATTCAAGAACTTCAAAAAGAAACTGAAACTACTATCGTTATTAACGAAGACCCAGTTACAGAAGAAGGTATTGTTGAAATTTTAGGTGTAGGTTCAGAAGGTATTGATGCTGTTTTAGCTCGTATCGATGCAATGCTTTTCAAACCAGAAGTTGGTAGCATTTACGAAGTAAAAGTAATTAAAATGCTAGACTTTGGTGCTGTTGTAGAATACACTGAAGCTCCTGGAAACGAAGTATTATTACACGTAAGCGAGTTGGCTTGGGAACGTACAGAAAATGTTAGCGATGTTGTTAACATGGGAGACATTTTTGATGTGAAGTACTTTGGTATAGACCCTAGAACTCGTAAAGAAAAAGTATCTCGTAAAGCTATTTTACCAAAACCTGAAGGTTATAAAGAAAGAGCTCCAAGAGACAACAACAAAGGTGGAAACAGAGATAATCGCGGACGCGATAATCGTAATCGTGACAACCGTCGTGATGACAGAAAACCTAGAAATGATAAGAAAGAAGATTAATTCTTCAATCTCTTAATAAAACAAAAGCCTATCATGATTGATAGGCTTTTTTTATGATCAAAATCTATAACTCAACTTCGGAATTAATGCTACACCTCCAATATCTTCACGCAAAGCACCTTCAATTTTATAGGGAGAATATTGCACTTCAAAAGAAAAAATAAGTTCATTATTTTCTGAAAACTTATGAGACCATTCTATACCAGGCATTAATAAAAATGCTGTAACAAGTTCATATTTATTCTCGTCATCTTTTCCATCATAAAAAGGGTTTCTAGCATTTGTGTTTATAGTTGAAGCTCCAATACCTAAACCCAAATTAACTTTAGAATCTTGTGAATGGTGAATATGTTTTTTAAATCTTAAAAAAGCATTAAACATCAAAGTACTTTTTGCTTGAACGGTATCAATAGTTCTCAAATACACAAAATCATCTTGCTGGTTTGGAATGACCAATTGAAGTACTCCATCTATAGAGCGACCTTTTTTAAGAGGGAAATTTGCATTCAGTTCAAATAATGGCGCAGTTCCAAAATAGTTTTGCAGTTGTCCCTGAGGAACAAATAACCCTGCTCCAAATTGTATAGATACTGTTTTAAAATAGTCATCAAAAGCATTATAATACTCCCTACTATTTTTAACATCAATACTATCATTTTGACAAAAACCTTGAAATGAAACCAAAAAAGTAAAAGCAATTAAAATGTAATTTTTCATAATTATCGTTTTAAAATTCAAGTCAAAATTATTGCTATAATCACATTTACAATTAATGAAATCACGAAGTATTAAATTTATTTTTGCGATAATCACAAAATATAATTAGCTTTGAGTATGTTTCAAACTACTTTTTTAGAGCATTTAAAAAACGAATTGCCAAAAAACACTTCAACTATTGAAGCTGTTGCTACTGCATTAGATATTAGTTATGATGCGGCTCACAGGCGAGTAAGTTTAAAAAGCAAACTATCGTTAGATGAAAGTGTTGCGTTAGCTAGATATTATAATTTGTCTTTAGACAGATTGTTTGAAACTACTTCTTCAGAATTTGTAAGTATTGAAAAAACAAAACATATTGAAAGTGAACTAGACCTTGAAAACTACTTTAAATATTCCTACGATTCGCTTTTACCGTTACTCACTCAAAAAGAGAACAGTATTTTATATTCCGCTAAGGACATTCCGCTATTTTATAATTTAAATGGAGATACGTTAAGCTGTTTTAAATACTATGTGTGGTTAAAGTTATTAAACCCTAAATTTGCCACTAAAAGCTTTAATAACTTTGCGCCTAAACCCAACTTAATCGAAGCTGGTAAAAAACTAGGAAACCTTTATAACAATTTAAACACTCATGAAATTTGGGATATCACTTCAATAAATAGCACTTTAAAACAAATTCATTTTTATCATCAAGCAGGACAAGTCAATACTAAAACTGCTATACTATTATGCGATTTATTAAAAGATGTGATACAGCGTATACTAGATAAATTAATTGCAAACCCAAACCAATTTAAATTATACTACAACGAGCTGCATTTAATGAATAACCATGTTTTAGTCAACACACCTAATACCCAAATGCTCTATGTACCGTTTACCTTACTTTCGTATTATAAAACCAGTGATAAGCATACTTGTACTGAAGCTGAAATTTTTCTAAACAAGCAATTACAGAATTCTAAATTATTAAACACTGCTGGAGAAAAAGAGAGAAACACATTTTTTAATAAGTTGTTTGCTAAAATTGACGCATTAAAACAACTTATTGTGGCTACAGAATTATTAGGTTTTGAATAAATTATACTTTTTTTAGAGACTTACCATTCTCAAAGCTTAATAAATAAATTGTGTTTTTGACGCAACCTTTGTATTAATATCAAGACTATAGGTAAAACAACAAAAACATTAATCATGAAAAGTAATTTAATTTTATTACTATTAGTCACTGTCATTTTTTCTTGCTCTATTAGCGAAAGCAATGAAAATGATAACCAACCAAAGTTGATAATGGTAACAGAATTAATTACACAAAATGGTGAATTAACCGATTTTGGTCCTGAAAGTAATGTTACATATCAATATAATTCTAACAACTTTGTTTCTGTGCTAACAGCTTCAGGAGGTTACATAAAAGAATTCACGTATAACTCAAACAATCAAGTTATTAGTGAAACTTATAATAATGAAAATGGCGTTTCATATACAATTAACTATATGTATGAAAATGGATTAATTACTATGGAAACCTATGAAGATGATAGTTATAAAGAATTTGTTTACACAAACAATTTAGTGTCTCAAATGCTCTTCAACTATCCTAACAACCCTCAAAACAACAGCTCAATATCATTAACTTATGATGCTAATGGTAATATTAAAACTTTAATAGATGATGCTACATCTGAAATATTTGAAAGCTACGACTATGACAATATGATAAATCCTTTTAGCTTGTTATTTCCTTCTTCCTATAACAAAATTAAAAGGATATCAAATAATAATATGACTTATAGAGAAGATTGTAACCGAATCACAGTTTATGATTATAATAACCAAAACTTACCTTTGAGCTCCACTTACAATGACTGCGGAGGATTTACCAAAGAAAGAGTTTATTTTTATGAATAGAAATACCTACGTTAGGTATTTAAATAAAATCTATTTAAGTCTAAATTGAATCAACTAGATAAACTTATAAAGTCCTGTAAAAAAAATGACATTAAAGCTCAAAGTAAACTCTATGAGCTTTACAAGGATGATCTATACATTTTAAGTTTAAAGTACTGTAGAAATAAAGAAGAAGCACAAGACAATCTTCAAGATTCATTTTTAGAAATTTTCAAGAACATAAAAAAGTTTAATAATAAAGGTTCTTTTGAAGGATGGATGAAACGTATAACCATAAACAAAGCAATTGACAAGTACAAAAAGGAGACCGCTATAAATATTGTTATTAAAGAAGAAATTTTACCTGACACACATATAGATACTGACGAATTAAACATCTCTTTACATTTTATTTTAAGCCTAATTCAAGAGCTTCCTAGTAGATATAGGTTAGTTTTTAACCTTTATGAACTAGATAATTATTCACATAAAGAGATCGCAAAATTATTGTCTATAAATGAAAGCACATCGAAGTCGAATTTACATAGAGCAAAACTGATTTTGAAAGAAAAACTAAAAAATATTAACAGCTCTCAAAATAAAATAAAGCATCATGGGAATTAAAAAAGATATAGGTCAAGCTTTTAAAGAACGCTTATCAGAATTCAATGATTCACCTAACAATGCTGTTTGGGAACAAATTGAATTAGAGTTAAAAAAAGACAAAGAAAAAGATAAGCCTATTGTAATTTGGTTAAGGTATGGAACTATTATGCTTGCTCTTTTTCTTCTTTTATTTTTAAACAGAGATTACATATCAGGTTTTGAAAACAATAGTGAAATTAATAATAAAACTATTGAAAAAAACGAACAAAACTCCAACTTTTCTAGTACACTAAATACAAACCAATCCAATGTAAGTAATAGCAATCAAGCAAGTGAAGAAATCATTTTAAGTAACTATAAAGATTCTACTCATTCTGCTTCAACCACTCAATCTAAATTAAATAAAACTCAAAACAACAAACCAGCTAAGACTATAAACCCACACTTTAAACAAAATCAAAATTACACAACAATAAACTCTTCAAACAATAAAAAAAGTGAGTTTTTTAGTAATCATAAAAACGAAGTTTATAATTTCAATACAAATGATTCAATAAAAATTCAAAAAGACAAGACTTTAGCTAGTAGTTTGAAAGATTCAACTAACGCTAAAAAAGAACTAGTAAAAAATCACAAAAAAGAAAATACTGATAAAACAACTAATAAAGACTCTATCACAGACGAGCCTAAAGAATCTAAATGGAGTATTTACCCTAATGTTTCAATAGTTTATTATGATGCATTTAAACAATCATTTCAAGACCAAACTCAATTAAGTTATGGTATTTACTTTAATTACTTACCTTCAAATAAAATAAGTCTCAGGCTAGGAATAAACAAACTATCATTGCAACAAACTTTCACCGAAAACAATACTTTAACAAAACAAGCTGTTGAGTATTTAGAAATTCCTTTTGAAGTAAAATATTCATTCACTCAAAACAACATATCTCCCTATTTTATTGGAGGCGCTAGTTATTTAGCTATTAGCGATGCTGAACTATCTATAACCGAAAATAATATAACCTCAAGCACCTCAAACAAGAATGATTTTTCTAATTTAACAATATCTATAAATGCAGGCCTTGGAGTTCAAACCAAACTACACAAGAACTTTTATTTTAATGCAGAAGGTTTATTTAAATATCATTTAAAACCATATTCAGAATCTGTTGATTTTTATCCATATACAATTTCTATACTTGGAGGAATAGAATATAAGTTTTAATAAAAATCAAATCTCAATTAAGACAATGGCTGAAATGTATCTCCTAATAAATATTTCAGCCATTTATATTGCTCTTGTTCTTTGCTTGATAATTCCTATTTCTTCTTAAAAAGAAAACAATTTTAAGCCTTACTAAATTATTCTCTTCCTGCAAATACACTATTTGTCACCGACAAGGTGTCAGTTTTTATAGTTTTTTCTGTTTATTGAAATTCACATATTCTCAAGCATCTTTCTAATACATTATACATCTGTTAATAAAACCCGGAAATCTTTTTAAACTTCAAAATTCTCAAAATCAAGTTTTTAGTTTGGCACTATCGCACAGTGTTTGTGGCTTAATAAGCACTGACAAGTAAAGTTTAACTAAAACAAAATTATGAAAGTATTAGTAATAGGTGCCGGAAATATGGGCTTAACCTATTCAGAAGGAATGGTAGATTCTTCTTTATTAGGAAAACAAAAATTAAGAATCTACGATACCGACCCGAACAAAATTGAAACACTAAGACAAAACCCAAACTTTGACGTATACACTTCTTTAGAAGATGGTTTACCAAAATCGGACATTGTGTTTTTAGCAGTAAAACCTTATCACTGCGAAGATCTCTTTAAAGACATGAAACCCTTAATTAATAGTGAACAAATATTTGTATCACTAATGGCAGGTGTAAGCATTGAAACCATCCAAAATGGTTTAGGTGTAAAAAAAGTAATACGTACTATGCCTAACCTACCTGCAAAAGTTGGTAAAGGTGTAACCTCATATACAGGTTCTAAAGCTATTTCGCGAGTAGAACTTCTTATGGTAAGACACCTTTTAGATACTACAGGAACATCCATACATGTAGATACTGAAAAATTCATTGATGCCTCAACAGGTATTTCTGGTAGTGGACCAGCTTACGTATTTTATTTTATGCAATCAATGTTAGAAGCTGCTCAAAAAATGGGCTTTTCAGACTATGATTCAAAAATTCTAGTAAGCAACACTTTTGAAGGTGCTATTGAATTGTTTAATCAATCTGATATTTCACCAGAACGCTGGATTGATAAAGTGGCCTCTAAAGGAGGAACAACACAAGCAGCAATAGACTCTATGGAAGATAATAATGTAAAACAGCTTATTCAAGACGCAGCATATGCAGCCTTTGACAGAGCAGTTGAATTAGGAAAAAACAAATAAAATGAACGATGATATTAAACGAGTGGTTGTAAAAGTAGGAACCAACGTTTTAACAAATAAAGACAATAGAATTTTAGGACCAGTACTAAGAGAATTAGTACGTCAAATTTCAGTACTATATGAAGAAAACATCATGGTAATCCTTGTATCTTCAGGTTCTGCGATTGCAGGAATGGAGGTTTTAGGAGACACTAATATTAAAGACAAATCAATAAGACGACAAGTGTATTCTGCTGTTGGACAACCAAGGATGATGCGTCATTACTACAGTATTTTTCATGATTACGGAATGCGTTGCGCTCAAATATTGGCTACAAAACGAGACTTTGACCCTGGAAAACACAGGCAAAACATGATTAATTGTTACGAAGGTTTATTGGCAGAAGGCGTTATTCCTATTGCTAATGAAGATGATGCAGTCTCCTTAACCATGTCAATGTTCTCAGATAATGATGAGTTAGCTAGTTTAGTTGCTGAATTGTTAGATGCAGATCGATTAATCATTTTATCAGATACTGATGGTTTATATACTGGTCATCCAGATGACGATGAATCTCGAAAATTAAACCTGGTAACAACAAACCAAAACGTAGAAAAATACGTCTGCGCTTCAAACAAAAAAGAAGGTGAAGGTCGTGGTGGTATGGCTTCAAAATTAAAAATAGCCAAAGGCACAGCAAAAAAAGATATACCAACTTACATAGCTAATGGTAAGCGCGAAAATGTAATTGTAGATATAATTAATAACAAACAAGTAGGAACTAAATTTATTAGTGCCTAAAAAAACAAAAAAATGAAACTTTTAAACACAAATATTAAAAACAACGTATTAAAATCGATGGCAAAAATTCTGGATCGTAAACGCGATGCCATTATTGAAGCTAATAAAAAAGACTTAGACGCTTTTCAAAAAGAAGATCAAGCACTTTTTGAACGTCTAATTGTAAATAACAAAAAAGTCGATGAAATGATTGAAGCTGTAAATTCCGTAAGGCTTCAAGACGATCCAGTTGGACAAGAAATTTCAAATAGAACCTTAAAGAATGGACTAAACATTGTTAATACTACTGCTCCATTTGGTACCATTCTTATTATTTATGAATCTCGACCTGATGTTACTATTGAAGCTGCAGTATTAGCCTTTAAAGCCAATAATAAAATTTTATTAAAAGGCGGTAAAGAAGCCTATAATAGTAATATTATTTTAGAGGAGTGTTGGCACGAAGCATTAACTGAAAACGGTTTATCTAAAGATTGGATTAAGCTACTACACTTAAAACGTGAAGAAACACAAGAGTTTTTAAGAAACCCAACAGAACCTTTAGACTTAATTGTTCCAAGAGGTGGAGAGCGACTTATTGAATTTGTAAAAACTCATGCCACTTGTGCAGTTTTGGTTAGCGGTAGAGGAAATAATTTCTTATATGTTTCTGAAAAAGCTGATTGGAGTAAAGCGGTAAATGTAATTATCAATGCCAAAACCAATAAAATTTCAGGGTGCAATGCTTTAGATAAAGTACTTATTAATAAAAACCTTCCTGAGTACGAAACTAAATTAATGATGCTAAAACAAAAATTAGAGCAACATAAGGTTGAAATCATTGCAGATAAAAGCGTTTCTAATATTCTAAAAAATGTAGATGAAGTTTCACAAGATACTATATGGTATGAAGAATTTTTGGCATTAAAGCTTTTAATTGCTTCAGTTGATACTATTGATGAAGCTACAAAAATGATTAATAAATATTCAGGAAAACATTCAGCTGCTATTATTACCGAAGATAAAACTGAAGCATTAAATTTTATGAATACTATTGATAGTGCAGCAGTTTACCATAATGCCTCTACTCGATTTACAGATGGTGGACAAATGGGAGTTGGTGCTGAATTAGCAATTAGTACAGATAAGCTACACCACAGAGGACCACTAGGCTTAAAGCAGTTAGTAACTAATAAATATTATGTGTTTGGTGATGGGCAAGTAAGGGTATAAATCGTGCACTCCAAGCGTTTCTTAAAAGTTAAAATGGTTTGAAATTTTGCATTTGTCGCAAAAAAAATTATATTATTAGTTATGATTTACACAGATAAAGATAAATATTCAGACTTTTTAAACGACTCAGTTACTTATCTCAAACAACACGGTTTTGAAAACATAAAAGCCGATATTGATGGTTATGAGACGCCAAAATCTTATGCAAAAAAAGGAAGTGACATTGTTGTAACTCCTGATATTGTTGCTGAAAAAGAAGGCAGAAAGCACATTTTTGATATTGGTTTAAAATCTTCTAAACCAAACTTACTTAAGTCAAAATGGTTATTTCTAAATACTTTAAGCAATCTTAAATCGCACAGATTTAGACTTATAACCACTAGAGGTCACTACAAGTTTACTAATGAAATGTTGGACGATATTAACTTAAATGATAAAAAATTAATTAAAATTTAATTTTTTGTAACATTTTAAGCACTTCGTACGTATAACTATATGCAACATTAAAATTCACCCTTAAAAATAAAGGAGATCATTAGATGAGACAACTTAAAATTACGAAGCAGGTTACTAACAGAGAAACAGCTTCGCTAGACAAATATTTGCAAGAAATTGGAAAAGTTGACTTAATTACCGCAGACGAAGAAGTAGAATTAGCACAACGTATTAAAGCAGGAGATCAAGTGGCTTTAGAAAAATTAACTAAAGCTAATTTACGTTTCGTTGTATCGGTAGCAAAGCAATATCAAAACCAAGGATTAACATTACCAGATTTAATTAATGAAGGTAATTTAGGTCTTATAAAAGCGGCACAACGTTTTGATGAAACTCGTGGTTTCAAATTCATTTCGTATGCGGTTTGGTGGATTCGTCAATCTATTCTTCAAGCATTAGCTGAGCAATCTCGTATTGTTCGTTTACCATTGAACAAGATTGGATCTATCAATAAAATCAATAAAACATTTGCATTTTTAGAGCAAAGTCATGAGCGTCCACCAAGTGCTGAGGAAATCGCAAAGGAATTGGATATGACTATTAACGACGTAAAAGAGTCTATGAAAAACTCTGGTCGTCATGTAAGTATGGATGCACCTTTAGTTGAAGGTGAAGATTCTAACCTTTATGATGTATTACGAAGTGGAGAGTCTCCAAATCCTGATAAAGATTTATTACACGAGTCTTTACGCACTGAGATTGAAAGAGCGCTTGAAACCTTAACACCTCGTGAGGCTGACGTTATTCGTTTATACTTTGGTTTAGGTGATCAACACCCAATGACCTTAGAAGAAATAGGTGAAACTTTTGATCTTACTCGTGAGCGTGTACGTCAAATTAAAGAAAAAGCTATTAGAAGACTTAAACATACTTCTAGAAGTAAAATATTAAAAACATATTTAGGTTAGTAATTCTCGATAATTACGACTAAATTACCGTAACAAACAGTTACACATAACTGTTCGTTTTTTGATTGATGAAAGAACCCAGAGCTGATTACTCTGGGTTCATTTTTTTTAAGTCCATCCCTAAATCCCTTCCCAAAGGGAAGAGACTATGAAAAGACTTTTCTATCTTTGCAAAAACTTTCAACAACACAACAATAATGAATTCTAAATTAATTGCTCCTTCTGTTTTAGCAGCAGATTTTGCCAACCTTCAACGAGACATAGAAATGGTTAATACTAGTGATGCCGATTGGTTTCACATTGATATAATGGATGGTGTTTTTGTACCAAACATATCTTTTGGAATGCCAGTTTTAGACGCTATTTCAAAACATGCTAAAAAAACCATTGATGTACATTTAATGATTGTTGACCCAGATCGCTACATAAAAACCTTTGCTGATTTAGGAAGCAATATTCTAACGGTTCATTATGAAGCTTGCACACATCTACACAGAACTTTACAAGCTATAAAAGCACATGGTATGAAAGCAGGAGTAGCATTAAATCCTCATACTAATATTAACGTACTTGAAGACACTATAAACGATATTGACCTAGTATGCTTAATGAGTGTAAACCCAGGTTTTGGTGGTCAAAGTTTTATTGAAAACACATACAATAAAGTAAAACAACTTAAAGAACTAATTACCAAAAAAGGTGCTTCAACAAAAATTGAAATTGATGGAGGCGTTACCAATAAAAATGCAAAACAATTGGTTGATGCTGGAGCTGACGTATTAGTTGCAGGTAGCTATGTATTTAAAAGCGAAAATCAAATTGAAACTATTAAAGATTTGAAAGCGTTGGCTAACTCATAATCTTAACATAAAAAAAGCTCCTGAATTCAGGAGCTTTTTTATTAACAACTTATTATCTAATACTGATTAATTAAATAGTTTATTAAATCGGTAGTTGTAACAATTCCTACTAATTTATCATTATCAACAACTGGTAATGCATGAAACTCTTTTTCAGCTAGTATTTCAGCAACTTCTTTAATAGTTGTATTTGATGATACACTAGTTAACTTTTTAGCCATAACCTGCTCAATAGTAAACATATTATAAACTACTGTATCAACAGAAGTCTCATCATCTTCAACAGCATCGGCAAAACTAATTCGTAACAAATCTGTGTAACTTAACATTCCTATTATATGCTCTCCACTAACAACAGGAATATGTCTAATACGATTACTTTTAAATAACCTTTCTGCAGTTTCTAAATCATCTTTATGGTTTAAGGTAATGACATCCTTTGTCATTATTTCAGATATTAACACTCTTTTTTTCATCTTTTTAGGTTTTAAATTCACTATTAAAGATAAAACCCATTATTCAAAAAAAGCATGACAAAAGTCATTGGAACCCACTAATATCCTGCAAAGTTAAAATTAAGCATCTGTTTGGTTTTATCGTAAATTTCTGGGAAGAGCGATTTAAACTCATCAGGAGTTTCAATAAAGGTTTCAATAATAACAGCTATAAACTCAAACTGGTTGGTATAAGCATAGTCTCTAAAGTATTTAGACGCTATTAAATCTTTTCTTAGTGTTTCTTCATTAGATAATAATGTGGTAAGCTCTTTAAACGAGTCAGAAAAAATAGTAGAGCTAACATCACGTTCTTTTATACTATTTAAATGAATAGCGTGGGCAAACTCATGTATACCTAGGTTTAAGTTATCATTATCAATAGCAAAGCCTTTTTTAAAATCTTTCCAAGAGAGCACCAAAGTTTGCAATTTAGGATTAAACTCCCCTTTATGATAATCGTCATTAATAGTTGAGTAAAACTCTTCTGGATAAATAAAAATATTATTTACCAAAGCTATATAAAAGTCTCTAAAACCAAAAGTAAGCATTACAGCTGTTGCTGAAATAAGGACTTTCATTTCTTCAGTAATTTGCAACCCGCTTCTTCCAACAAACTCTTTATCTGCTATAAACGAAGCAACACGATGCTCAAAATACTTTTTGTACTTAGAATTTAATTTATTGTAAAACTTAAATTGATTTTGCAGTATTAACTTTTGAGGTTCATTAAGTTGTTTTAAAAAGAAAGGAGAATGAACATAAAAAGGTTTTTTACGCTTCATTACATAACTTAACTCTGCCATTTTTAAAGCAAAGTAAAAAAGCATTCCCAATAAAATAGCAAAGAAAACACCAATGACTACTTTGCCACCTGTTGTTAGTTGTTCGATAAGTAATAGTAAATTCACTTCAAAAATAACGTTGTTAATAAGAATAGATTGTGAGGGAGTCTATAATTTTAGGTTTTATAAATATAAAAAAATGACAGCTATTTTAGTACCCTTAAAATCAAATTACTTTTTTTTAAGGATTATTGAATTATGAGTTGTTATATATATAACTAACAAGCATTTTAATTTTTTTTGTTAAATTTAGAAATGTAAACTCCATTTACTATGAAAAGAAGACATTTTATTAAAAAATCTGGTAAAGCAATTTTAGCTCTTTCTGCTATTTCTATAACAGCCTCTGTAGCATCATCGTGTAGCGAGTCTGATGATGATAGTTTTGATGATGGATATTATGGTGACGGTTATTATGATGATGGGTATTACGACGATGGATACTATGATGACGGTTACTATGATGATGGATATTATGACGATGGGTACTATGATGACTAATATTTCCATAGACATCTTTTAAGTGTTTCTTATTTATTTTCCTCTAATTTGAATTCAGTACTGTTTTTACATGATACTTCTTTAGCTACGCCTAGAGGAGCAGAATTGACTATTAAACAATTAATCCGTTTAGGTGAGCAACGACAACATACTGTAACGTTGGACTACCTTAGGAGTTTTGATGCAACCAAAAGAAATATTCAAAATTCAGATTTAATTATTGTTTGTAGCATTACACGTTGTCAGTATGAACTAGAATTAATCAATTATTTAATTTCTTCAAAAGCACTGTATATAAAAATTGAATACGATTATAATTTTTGCGTGAGAAGGAACATTTTATGTACAGTTGACAGAAAAGTAACCAACTGCTGCAACCCTGATAAATTTCATCATTACAGAAATTTATATGCCAATGCAAAGTTTAATGCATTTCAATCACCAAGCCACTACAAAGCACATGTTGATTTTTTTGGAGATGCAGTTTCAAACCACATGATCAAACCTCCTACTGTACATGTTGAAGATTTACAAATTAGTGAAGAAAAAATTGAAGACACGATTCCGTTTTTTGGAGACCTCAATTATCTAAAAGGCGGATACGCTTATGTAGAATATGCTAAAGAACATCCCAACATTAATTTTACAGTTTACGGAGAAAACAAGTTGCGTACTGAGCTACCCAGCAATATAAGTTTCCATGAGCCAATACCTAACAAAGAGGTTTTAAAAATACTAGGAAAAACTAAAACGTTTATTTGCCAACCTGTATGGCCAGAGCCTTCTGGTCGTTTGGCTGCAGAAGCCTTTTTGTCAGGATGTAATATTATTTCAAATGACAGAATAGGCACATTTTCATTTGATTTTTATCCAAATAACAAAGATAAAGCCATTCATGAAATGAAAACTATTTTGGATGAATTTTGGGATAGAGCAGAACAAAATATCAAGAAAAAACCTGAAACAAAAACCAACACCTTAGGAAAGGTATTAGTTTACAAAAGCTATGGAGGCTTAGGCGATATCTTTTTTTCAATTCCTGCAATTAAAAAACTAGCTAAAGTATCTGACAGTTTACATTTTGCAGTAGCTCCTCGTTTGGTTGATTTTTTCACAAACCACCTTGAAGGCATTACAGTTGTTAATGAAGAAGACGCAAGACAACAAGAAGACAACTATGATAATATTTACGAATTAGGTAATTATCCTGCTTTTAGAGGATATGATTTACCTCATGCGCTTAAATATCCAACACATAAAAAAGTAAAACAGCATTCAATTTCACATTATATTGATACAGTTTCAAAGCTTCACAAAGACATAAACAATAGCTATGATGGGTTTCCTTATTTTAAAACTTCTAAAGAAAATCCAAAATATTATGTACTACACCATGGAGCTGGTTTTTTGTTAAAAATATGGCCTACAGAAAAGTATGCTCAACTTATCGAAACCCTTTCTGAGCTTTTCCCAACACTAAATTGCAAGATTATAAAAGGCCCAAATGACCCTGACATTGAGTCCTATTTTACCAAACCAATGCCACATATAGAATATATAACAGGCGGAATGACTGATGTTGGCAATGCAATGGCTGGAGCTCTTTTTCATATAGGAAATGATGCAGGAATCACTCATGTTGCTGGTGCTTACAATGTACCTACCGTTGGCATTTATGGACCTACTGGACCTGGAAGCTGGGGAAGTTTTTCTGAGAACAATGAAATTATTTGGGGTAAAAAAGGTGTTTGTAATATTCGTTGTAACTATGATGTGATTTTAAATTGCGACCATAAAGTTTGTCTAAACTCAATAACAGTCAACAGAGTTGTGGAAGCTATTTATAAACTTCTTCAAAAAACATATCCTGAACTATCTAATACTCTTAAAGTTAATCCTCAAGCAGTTATTGATTTTAGTAATAAAGATTGCTTGATTAAGTTATACGACAATGAATTTTTATTGGAATATCATAACGATTCAATGAAAAACCAAATTGAGGATTTATTACAAAAAGAATCTGTTGCCACTAAAAATGACATGTCTTTTAATATGGTTTTAGAAGTTTTGAAACAACAACATATCATCTTCAATATACCCAGTTTTTCTTAATTCAAAAAGGGTTCCATTTCGTTTCAAAACGCAGTATTATTTAGTAATTTAGGACTTTACTATCATTTTCTGAATTACTAACCATTACGCATTTAATGAAAAACCTTTACTTACTTTTAGTAGCAATACTTTTTATAAGCTGTAGCGAAAAAAAGACTCCTAGAACTCTAATGGACCTTCAAGGTCAATGGCAATTCGCAACCGACTCATCTAATCTAGGTGTTAATGAAAAATGGTTTTTAAAAACCCTTAACGATTCCATCAATTTACCTGGAACAACAGATACAAACCAAAAAGGATTTATTAATACTGATAGTACAACCTTACACTTGAGCAGACCTTATAAATATGAAGGTATTGCTTGGTATAGAAAAAAAATAGTCGTTCCTGAGCTCTTCAAAAACAAACATATAGAGTTAGTATTAGAACGCTCAAAATTTTCAAAAGTATGGATTGACTCAACATTAATTGGTTCTTCTAAACTACTACAATCTCCTCAACAGTTCAATGTATCTAAAGTCCTAACTCCTGGTGAGCATTTTATTACAATACAAGTAGACAACAGTTTAAAATTAACACCTTACGGAAATGCACATATCTATTCTGACGATACTCAAACAAACTGGAATGGTATTATTGGAAAAATGTATTTAGAGGCTTCTCCAAAAACTTTTATTAGCAATTTGCAAGTACATCCTAATATAGACAAAAAGAAAATTGATGTTTCTATTGAAATTGAAAATGCTCTTAACATTTCTGACTTAAATATCCAATTTGACATTAAGAAATCACACGATGGAAAAACAACTCAATTAACACCCAAAACATTCAACATTAAAGACAACAAAGCTATTTTAGAATACGTCTTTAAAGATTCTATCAGCCTATGGAGTGAGTTTGAACAACCTATATATGAATTAACTGCAACTATTCTAAACCCTGAAAGCAACGATGCAAAAACCGTTAGTTTTGGTATGCGAAATTTCTCAGTTAACGGTACGCAATTTACCATAAACAAAACTAAAACATTTTTAAGAGGTAAACATGAAGCTGCTGTTTTTCCTCTTACTGGTTATACACCTACTAGTGTTGAGGATTGGGAACGTATTTATAAAATCGCAAAACAATATGGCATCAATCACTATAGATTTCACACCTATTGCCCTCCTGAAGCTGCATTTATAGCTGCCGACAAAACAGGAATATACCTTCAAGTTGAATTACCTTTTTGGGGTGGATTAGAATCTGATACTATAGCTAACAATTTAAAAGAAGAAGGCATAGCAATGTTAAAAGCTTATGCAAATCATCCTTCGTTTGTAATGTTTTCTCCTGGCAACGAAATTTGGGGAGGTCACGACAAGGTTGAAAATGTAATGCTTGCTTTGAAAAATTACGACAACAGGCCTCTTTATGCTATGGGCTCTAACAACAATATTGGATATCTTGAACCCAAAGCTTATTCGCAGTTTTTTGTTGGAGCTAGAATTCCTACAAACGGTCATTCTACTCAAGGACACACAAGATTAACGCACGCTTTTGCTGATGCCGAACAAGGCGGAATATTAAATACCTCAACACCATCAACGCAGGTAAATTTTGATTATGCTGTAAACAACATGCCACTTCCTTTAGTAAGTCATGAGATTGGTCAGTATCAAATTTATCCCAATTATGATGAAATTGACAAATACACTGGTGCTTTAAAACCTCGAAATTTACAAGTGTTTCAAAAACGCTTAGAAAAAGCTGGAATGGAGCATTTAGATAGTAGTTTTCAAAAAGCATCTGGTGCGTGGTCTGCTATTTGCTATAAAGCAGAAATGGAAGCAGCATTACGCACTAAAGGAATGGCTGGATTTCAGTTATTGGACTTACAAGATTTTCCTGGTCAAGGTACTGCTCTTGTAGGTGTTTTAGATGTATTTATGGAAAGTAAAAATGTTATAACTACTGAATCATGGAAACAATCTTGTAACGATATTACTTTGTTGGCTGAGTTTTCAAAATACTGCTGGACAAATACTGAAAGGTTTCAGGCACAAATTAAGATTGCAAACTATTCTGATGCTATAGTTGATACAGTTATTGACTGGATAGTTAAAGATGAAAACGGAAACACTTTTAAACAAGGCAGTTTTGACAAACAATCTTTTATTAATGGAGAATTATTAGATGTTGGCACATTAACCTTAAAATTAGATGATATTGATACTGCAAAAAAATTAACGCTTAATATTACTATTCCAAATACATCATATAGCAACTCGTATCCTATTTGGGTTTACCCTTCAAACCAAAAAATTGTTATTCCTGAAACTGTTTTAGTAACCAACACGTTTAATTCAATAACTCTTTCTAGTTTAAAAAACGGAAAAAACGTATTGCTATTTCCAGACTTCGATAGTATTGAAACTAAAAGTGTCGCTGGACATTTTCCTCCAGATTTCTGGAATTATGGAATGTTTAAAAACATAAGTGAATCTGTTAAAAAATCCATTTCTCCAGGAACTTTGGGTATTCTCACAAACCCAAAGCATCCAATTTTTAATAATTTCCCAACAGATTATCATACAAACTGGCAATGGTTTTCAATACTAAAAGAAAGCAGACCACTAATTTTAGACGAGCTCAACAAAGCATTTTTACCGACAGTTCAGGTTATTGACAATTTAGAACGAAACCATAAACTAGGTTTAATTTTTGAGTTCAATGTTGGAAAAGGCAATTTACTTGTATGTATGTCTCCTTTGAATACCATTCAAACTCCTGAGGTAGTTCAACTTTATCAATCTATTTTAAATTATATGAGTTCTGATAATTTTCATCCTAAACAAGCTTTAAAATATTCTGATCTTGAAACCTTATTCAACAATTAAAAGTTGTACATTTTTTTGACAAAATAATACTACTAAAAGCCTTGTAAATTGAGTACTTTAAACAAAAAAAATAAAATGACTAGAAACATCTTTATAATTGCATTTTTAATCACTTCTACTCTATTTGCTCAAAACACTTTAAGCAGAATACACGTTAAAGGCAACAATTTTGTGGACGACAAAGGAAATACTGTTGTTTTTAGAGGACTCAACACAAGTGATCCTCATAAACTAGATAACCAAGGCTATTGGACCTTAGAGTATTTTAAAGAGATGAAAAATTGGGGAGCTAACTTAGTGAGGTTTCCTATACATCCTCCAAATTGGAGAGAAAGAGGACACGATGCTTATTTTGAGCTTTTAGACAAAGGAATTAAATGGGCTGAAGGACTAGGAATGCATGTCATTATAGATTGGCACAGTATAGGTAATTTAAGAACAGAGATGTATCAATCTGATATTTATGATACTACCCAAAAAGAAACTTTTGACTTCTGGAGAAAAATCGCTGTTAGGTATGGTAACAACACTACTGTTGCCTTTTATGAAATTTTTAATGAGCCTACAACTTATAACCATACACTTGGGACAATTAATTGGGAACAATGGGCTGATATCAATAAAGAAATAATCACTATTATTAGAGCTAATAGCGGAAAAGGAGTTCCGTTGGTAGCTGGATTTAATTGGGCTTATGATTTAACACCATTAAAAACTAACCCACTTACTATTGAAGGTATTGCTTTTGTGAGTCATCCATATCCGCAAAAGAGAGAAAAACCTTGGGAAGCCAAATGGGACAATGATTGGGGTTTTATTAAAGAAACTCATCCTTTAATTTTAACCGAAATAGGATTTTGTGGTCCTGAAGACCCAGGAGCACACTCTCCAGTAATTAGCGATGAATCTTATGGAGATGCCATCACAAATTATTGCGACCAAAAAGGTATTTCTTATATGATATGGGTATTTGATAAAGAATGGGCTCCTCGTCTTTTTATTGATGATGATTACACACCTTCAAGACATGGTAAATACTTTAAAAAGAAACTAAAAAGCTATAAGTACTAGTTCTTTTTATCAAGTTTAACCATTAGCACATCGTGAGATTCTATAACAGATTTTAAATGCTTAGAAGTATCTCCTAAATCTTTATGATTAAATAAGTCTCTTATTGTAAACTTAGTCTTTTTCATATCAACGTATTTACCATTTAAATCGTCACCAATGTTATGTTTTTCCCAATCATAATCTAATTGAATTGGTTTATCACTCATATTTACAAAGGTTAAAGCCCAAGCATCATTATCTAGTGGTTTTATCCAAATTTCAATATTGTTTTCGTTTGAAAACCTAAATCCTTGAATACCCAACTTATCTTGATTAACAGCTATAACTTCTTTATTCGTTAGTGTTTTTATAGTTTCTTTAGAAGCAGTTCTTAAATCATTCCCCATAATAAGTGGAGAAGCTAACATGCTCCACATTGCAAAATGGGTTCTATCCTCTGCATCAGTCATTCCATTACCAACTTCCATCATATCTAAATCATTCCAGTGACCAGGACCAGCTGCTTTTCTAATATTCTTTCTCATATTGATAATTTTCCAAACTCCAGAAGACGACCATGAACCATGGCCTACTTCGCAATCCCAACAGTTAATAATATCACCTGTTACTCTCCATAAATGCCCTACATCTTCAGCCCATTCCCATGGCTTATTGTCTCCCCATTCGCATATACTGAACACAATTGGTCTACCAGCTGTTTTAAGTGCATCTCGCATTGTCATATAAGCACCTTCAGCATTTAATTTAGGCGTGTTGCACCAATCATATTTTAGATAATCCACATCCCAAGACGCATAACTCCTTGCATCTTGATATTCATATCCTCTACTCCCAGGATAACCAGCACATGTAGTATAACCTGCACAATTATAAAGTCCAAACTTTAATCCTTTTGAATGTATATAATCTGCAAGAGCTTTCATTCCACTTGGGAATTTTACTGGGTCAGCAACAAGATTACCATTAGCATCACGCTCTTTAGCCATCCAACCATCATCTAAAACAATGTATTCGTATCCTGCATCTTTAAAACCTAATTCTTCAAACTTATCAGCAATTTCCATAACCAGTTTCTCATTGATATCTGTCCCAAAAGTATTCCAGCTATTCCAACCTAGAGGAGGTGTTTCTGCTAATCCTTCAAATTTTTGCGCATTGCTTGTTATTGAGATTAAAAATAAAAGTGCAAGTAAAGTGTTCTTTATCATTGGTTTTGTTTTTTAAAAAATTCCCTGTAAAAACTTTACAGGGAATTTAGACTAATTGGCATAATTAAGTTTATTACTAATAATCAAATATGAAATCTATAATTCTTCAAATCGTACGTTATCTATAGCAAAGTTCAGTAACACATCTGCGCCTTCGAAAGCCATTCCAAATTCAGCATCAACTAAGCTAAAATCAGGAACTCCAAGCACAGAGCAAGGAATGGATATTGTTGTCCAGCCTCCTTCAGTATCTAATGGTTCACCTGTATCATTCCAAGGTGCCCAATCGTAAAAAGCGTCTACTCCATCAGAATCATTAAATCTAATTCTAAATTGACCTGCAGATAAAGGTTCAATTGTATAAATGTCAAACTTAAGCACATAAGCTCCAAGGTTAGAACCAACAGTACTAGCTCCATTAAAGGTACTTGGATCATTTCTCCAGAATAAATCTTGCCATCCAGTTCCTCCTGTTTGAAAGTTTGCTCTACCATAATTAGTTCCGTCTAAGCTTATAGCTGCATCGTTTTCAGCATTTACATTTCCCCACCAAGGACCATTAGCGTCCCAATCAAAGAATACTAAAGATGGATCATCAACAGGATCTGGACCTCCACATCCTGGAGAATCAAATCGAACATTATCAATAGCAAAGTTCAACAATACATCAGCGCCTTCGAATGCCATACCAAACTCTTGGTTTACTAAGCTGAAATCAGGTACTCCTAATACAGATAGTGGAATTTCAACAGTTTCCCATCCATCAGTTGTAAAAGGTTCTCCTGTATCGTTCCAAGGTGCCCAATCGTAAAATGCGTCAACTGCATCACTGTGGAATCTTATTCTAAATTGACCAGCAGTAAGTGGTTCAATAACATTAATATCGAATTTTAAAGAATACTCGCTTAAGTTAGAACCAACTGTAGCAGCTCCATTAAACGTGCTTGCATCATTCCTCCAGAATAAATCTTGCCATCCAGTTCCACCTGTTTGGAAGTTTGCTCTACCATAACTAGAACCATCTATAGACAAAGATGCATCATTTTCAGCATTTACATTTCCCCACCAAGGACCATTTGCATCCCAATCAAAGAATACCAATGAAGGGTCACTCACAGGACACAATCCACTTTCTCCTGTTTCTATACCAAGTGCACTTACTAATGCATCTGGTACTAAAACTCTATTTATTTCGTGGATGACTCCATTTGTAGCTCCAATATTTGATGTAATAATTTGAGAAGGGATTGCTTCAGAAAATGTTGGTAATAACTTAGGGTTATCACCACTTAAATCAACGGTAATATCGTCACCATATAAGGTTGAGATTGTTCCGCCATCAGTTAAATTACTAGATAGTAATGTTCCTGAATGAAGGTGATAGTTTACCAAATCGGTTAATACAGCTAATTCTTCTGGAGTATCAAATTCGTCTAAACTTTCAAAATTATTTACAGTAGCAAATAACGCAACAAAAGCATCGTTGTTTGGTGCAAGTGCTGTTAATTCATCACTAGACAAACTACTTGTTAAACCAGCCATATCAACAGCTTGTAAAAACGTAGTAAACCCTCTGTCGTTACATCTTTCTACTATGTTAAGTGTTGCACTTAAAACATCTTGAAAAACACCTTCTGGCAACAATACTTTATCAACACCATGGATAATACCATTTACAGCTTGCACATCAGTAAGTACAATATTTGCATTGGTATAACTAGCGTCATCTATAACAGTACCTGTAATTGAAAACGATTCTCCTTGAACAGATGTTTGAACAGTACCATCTACTTCTTCGGCAACAACATTTTCTCCAGCTACTACGTGGTAAGTTAATACTTGCTGAAGCACATCAGTAGGAATATCATCTAAAGTAGCCCAACCAAAAGCACCATTTACTTCTGTCATAAACATTTCAAAAGCACTATTATTTGGTGCAAAAACTGTATAAACGTCTGCTCCTGCTAAAGTTGCATCTAAACCAGAAGCTTCTAGAGCTGCAGCAAACATTGAATAATCAGGGTTTGCCATTGCATGATCCGTAACTGTTGGTGGTAATAAAGCATTATCAACAGTATGCAATACTCCATTTGTTGCTCCCCAATCGTAAGCGTTATCTACTAAAGAAGCAACTCCATTAAGTGTCAAATCAGCATTTGTATTTACATACAAGCTTAAGTTATTACCATCTGGTCCTGTTGCTAAAGTTGTTAAATATCCTGTTGTAAAAGTCGATGCAAAATCGGCAGTCACAGTACTAAGAACATGGTTTAACAATGCGTTTTGCAATTCTTCATCAGTTAAAGAACCTGCTCCAGCATCAGACATTGCTGCATTATTAGGCGCAAATACTGTATATGTTGTGGTGGTTCTTAAGGTTTCGTCTAATCCTGCTTGAACTAAAAGACCTGATAAAGTTGAAAGATCAGATGTTTCAGAAATTATTTCGGCAAGGTTTCTAGGGTCGTTGCCTAATTGTGGGTATAAATCATCATCTTCTTTACATGATGTTATACTCGCCAAAACAGCAATCATAACCAAGTAATATATTTTAAAAACTCTCATTACGGTAAATTTTAATTTTGTTTAGTTATTATAGGAATCCAAAATCATCTACATAAAATATGTATTGAGACAATCCTGTATTTGATGATTCTTGAAAATCCAATCTAAAAATTGTACTTGGCTCACCTCCATTTGGATAAAAATCTGATAATGGAATTACAACTTTGTTCCACTCTCCTGGAATTAGTTCTATTGGTTGATGAGATGCAGCTCCATCAAAATCATTAATTGCAAGGGTTACTGAATCTCCAGCAGCTCCTGTTCCATAAACTGAAACTGTTATAGCATCATATTCATCAAAAGGAATATTAGGTGCTAAAAACGTTAAACCAGACCAACCTTCTCTAATACTCTTAATTGAATATTGACCAAGAGCAACTTCGGTAGAGGCTAAATCATGTGTTCCTCCCCATTCACTTGTAGTCCATTCTGGATGTAATTCGTCTATATAAATTGAATACGAAAAACCGTAAGAGTCTGATTGCGCTATAGCTCCTCTACTTGTTGCTAAGTAAATAAAGGCTTGCTCTACACCATCAGGAACTTCAACTGTCACCATAGTTTCAGAAACAAAAACTATTTCAGCAGGTAACTCTACTAAGTTTCCGTTTTCTTCTGATCCACTTACAAAAGTTACTGTAGACGTATCAGTAAAATCTCCACCAAAAAGATGTACTAATTTTACACCATCAACAGTTTCTTCTGTAAATTCTTCTATTGTTAAAAGAGAGAAATCGTACTCTACTGCTCCTCCCAAGGTTTCTAGTCTTAAAATATTTGCTTGACCAACATAAGGCGCATTCACTGGAACCGTTACAAAAGCAATATTATCAGTAACGAATGCAGGATTAAAACCTGCTTGGTACCCATTAAAATATACTTTTGAAAGTGTTCCTAAATATTCTCCTCTTATAATATAAGTGCCTTGAAGCACACCTTGAGTAACCGCAACATCTTCAGTAGCTTCGCTTACACTGTGTATTACAGGAGGCTTCGACGCATCTGGAGAAGAAGGATCTCTAAAATCGTTTTCACAAGATGTCAATTGAACTAATGAGAAAATCAGTAAAATGAACCATCCTGTTTGCTGTATTTTAAAATTTATTTTTTTCATAATCTTTTTTATTCAAATTCATAAGGAACTGGTGCTTCCAATAGCGCTGGATTGTTTTGAATCTCATTACTAGGATAAGGGAACAATAAATCGTCCATTGATGCTGGAAAGGTTTCAGAATTGATTGTTGGAGGAGATGTATCGTCATTAAAAGTTCCTCTTTCAGTATTGCTTAAGAAATTTAATGCGAAGTCTGGTCCTTGTCTTACAACATCATACCAAAACTCCATTTCAAAAGCCAATTCTATACGTCTTTCTTTAAATACATCTTCAAGGGTTGGGTTAGCAATTTCATCTAAGCCTGCTCTTCTTCTAATTTTATTGAAAGAGTTAATACCTTCAGCTACTGAACCTCCACCATTAAGAGCAGCTTCAGCATGAATTAATAGTAACTCTCCATATCTTAATACATAAGTGTTATTTGGATAACTTTGAGAAGCTCCACCACCATTACTAGCAGCTGAACCAATTACATATTTTTTCACTCCTACATTACATCCTTGATGATCGATAGTCTCAGATACTGTGTAACCTCCATTAAGGTCTGGATAAAAAGCACCAGGTGCCATAATTGTTGCGTAGTATCTTAAATCTTGTTCAGTATCTTCATAAGCTTCTTGTAAATCTATTGAAGGCCCAATTGCTGACCAACCATCAGAAAAACCTGTAACTCCTGCAGGAGCAAAAAGGGACTGTACACCGTTACCTTCAGCATAAATACCTGTATTAGTCCATTGTAAAGCGAAAATAGATTCAGGGTTGTTATCGTTTGCTGTTAAAAACAAATCGTAATAACTACCTGTTGGGTCTCCATCTTCAGCATCACCTCCATAAAGCTTAAACTCTCCAGAGTTGATAACTTCGCTAGCAAGCTGATAAGCCATAGGATAATTTTGTTCGTATAAATATACTTTTGCTAACATCGCTTTAGCTGAACCACTAGATACCTTAGCATTAGCATCATAATTAGCTCCTCTAATTTTTTCGTAGCAATTATCTACAGCAAATTGTAAATCTCTTTTTATAAATTCATACACATCAGACTCTGGGTTACGAGGTACAACAGGTTCTAATACGTATTCGTTATTATCAGCAATAATTGGAATTGGTCCAAAAATTCTAACTAAATAGAAGTATGCTGATGCTCTAATAAACCTTGCTTCACCAACAGCATTATCAACAACATCTTGAGGTACACTTGGTCCTGCTGCATCTGGTAGCGTATTAATAACCGCATTGGCTTGCGCAACAACCGCATACAGAGATTCCCAAGCTTGAGTTAATGTTCCATGTTCACCAGTAATAGCAAAATTCACAAAATCGGCATTTCTTGGATCCCAAGTTCTTCCGTTACCTGAGCTTAATTCACCAATACACCATGACACGTTAGTCACAAAATTGTACCAAGGTCTAACATAAAGTGCATTTGTTGCAGCATTTACCTGCTCAGTAGTTTCGTAAAACTCGGCAACGTTATACGAATCTTCTGGTGGTCTGTCTAAAAAGTCGTCACTACAAGATGGCATGCATAACACAACTGCCATTATCACAATGAGTTTAGTTTTAAATAAATTGTTCATATTATTCATAGCTAATGTTTTTAAAATTCTACATTTAATCCAAGAGTGAAAATCCTTGGCGTAGGGTAACGACCATTATCAACTCCCATTAATAGTGCATTTTGATTATACACTCCAATCTCTGGATCGTATCCTGAATATTTAGTAAATGTGTAAAGATTTTGAATCATACCATACACTCTAAGTCTATTGATACCGAAAGTGCTGGTTGCATCAGATGGTAATGTATATCCTAATGTTACATTTTGAATTCTTAAATAAGAACCATCTTCAATATATCTGTCTGAAATGTTAATATTTGGCGTATCGTTTCTTGCTAATCTTGGGTTGCTAGCATTTGGATTATCAACCGACCAGTAATCTAACACTGATGGTAATTGATTGGTGTAAGTTTGATTTCCTGCAGTAAGACTTCTGTTTACTGCATTAAACACATCGTTTCCATAAGATCCTTGCATAAAAATTGATAAATCAAAATTCTTATAGTTGAAAGAGTTTTGGAAACCAAATGTAAAATCTGGATGAGGGTTTCCAATAACTGTTCTATCATCTGTGTTTACTACTCCATCACCATTGATATCTTTAAACTTAATATCACCTAACCAAGTAGTGGAGAACAATGCATCTTCAAAAGGTCTTCCAAACTGAACTGGAGCACCATTAATATCGTCTAGCGTTCTAAAAATACCTTCTACCTTGTAACCGTAGAATAAACCTATAGGCTGACCTACTTGAGTAATGGTTACGTTTTGGTTAGAAGTATTCATTGTCATTTCACCAAAAATGGTTAAATCTCCTAACAATTCTTTCACTTCATTTTTATAATGTGAGAATGTTAACGACGAATTCCATGAGAAATCTTGTGAACCTTTTGTTTTATAATTAAGTGTAACATCAATTCCTTTGTTTACCATTTCACCAAGGTTTACCCAAGGTGCTGCAATTGCTCCTGGAGAATTTCCTCCTGTAATAAAATCAGTAACTGCTAATTGATACAAAAAGTCTTTAGATACTTTATTGTACACTTCTACAGTAGCGTTAAGCCTAGAATCGAACACCGAGAAGTCAAGTCCTAAATTGGTTTGTGTTGACGATTCCCACTTTAAGTCTTCGTTTGCAAAGTTTGCAAACTCAAAACCAGTTCCTAAACCAGTTGATACTGTATTTAATCTTGCTCCATAAGCAAAGTTTGGTATAGCTTGGTTACCTACTTCACCATAACCACCATAAATTTTTATGTTTTGAATCGCATCAAAATCGTCCATAAAATTTTCGTTAGACAATCTCCATGAAGCTGAAACTGATGGGAAGTATCCCCATTTATTGCCTTCTGCAAATTTTGAAGAACCATCAGCTCTAATTGAAGCTGTGATGTTATACTTGTTGTCAAACGAGTAAATAGCTCTACCAAAGTATGAAGATAATGCTGTACTACCTTTGTACTGATCTGTATTGTCAATTGCATTTCCTGTCCCTAAAATTGGCACATCGTTACTAACAAACTCACCATCTGAAGCAATTACTCCTTGCCATTTAGACTCTTGTGCTTCTTGACCTAACATAACAGTTACATCGTGTTTATTATTAAATTTCTTTTGGAAGGTTAATATGTTTTTCAGAATCCAGAAATCGTTATTCTCTCTTCTTACACTCAATGCACTTTCGCCTCCTGTGATTTCTCCATAAGAGAATGTAGGTTGAAATCTATCACTTACATTATTTCCAAAGTCTCCACCAAACTCAGTTCTGTAAGTCAGGTTTTTACCTAGTTTAAGTTCAGCAAAAATATTTCCAAAGAACCTATTACGTTCTAATCTATTGCTTAAGCTAAGTGCTCTTGCTATTGGGTTTTCAAATTTAAAATCATCATCCAAATCTGGTCCAGCAAAAGACCCATCAGGATTATAAACTGCTGTGGCTGGGTTATTTAATAAAGATAAATAAATGATACCGTTTGTAGCATTATTCAATGTTAATTTATCATTTGTTCTACTTGCAGTTAAATTAGCACCTACTTTAATTTTATCGGTAATATTTGCACCAACATTAGCTCGTACATTAATACGATCAAAACCAGAACCAATTACAGTTCCATCTTGGTCTAAATATCCTGCAGACAAAAAGTAATTTACATCTTCATTACCTCCTGAAAACGAAACTTCATGACTTTGCATTACTGCATCATCAAAAATCTCCTGTTGCCAGTTAGTACCTGGTCCTAAGAGACTAGGATTTAAAAATTCAATTTGCGGATTCAGCCCATAAATTTCAGCCATTTCATTTTGAAGTCTCGCATATTGACTCAAATCCATTACCTCATAGAAATTAGTTGGTCTTTGAATTGCTAGGTAAGTGTTATATCTAAGTGTCCCTTTTTTATTCTTACCACTTTTAGTAGTGATAATTACAACTCCATTTGCTCCTCTAGATCCATAAATTGCAGTTGCTGATGCATCTTTAAGAATATTAATAGATTCAATATCACTTGGGTTTAACGCAGCCAATGGACTAACACCTGTTGCTCCATCTCCTTGACCTAAATCATTATCAGCTATAGATCTACCACTTGTAGAAATATTATTAGAATCTCCCGAAATAGGAACTCCATCAATAATATAAAGCGGTTCAGCTGAACCAGAAATAGTATTTACACCACGAATTCTCACGGAAACAGCACTACCTGGTTGCCCAGAGTTTTGAGTAATACTAACTCCTGATGCTCTACCTTGCATTAATTGATCCACACTTACTTGTGGCAAATTGTTTAACGCTTCAGTGTCAATAGTTGATACCGAACCACTCAAATCTTCTTTTAATTGCGATCCGTAACCAATCACGACTACTTCATCTAAGCTTTCTAAACTTTCCACAAGAGTCACGTTAATAGACACTCGACCAGAAACAGCTGTTTCTTGAGTTACAAAACCTAAATAGCTAAAAACTAAAGTGGCATTGTCTTTAACGGTTATTACATAGTTTCCGTCAAAATCTGTGTACACTCCATTGCTTGTTCCTTTTTCAAGAATGTTTACACCTGGAAGTGCCATACCATTTTCATCAGTAACCACACCTTTTACCTGTGTTTGGGCAAAAGCTAGTTGACCAACTAAACAAAACAGTAAAAAAGTATAGTAGTACCTACTACCATAAATGTTTTTTAAATTGATTTTTTGCATGTTTTTTTAGTGTTAGTACAGTAAATTGTACATTTTGAATATTTATACCTCAATAATTATAATATGCGTAATTATAAAGGGTGTTTTTTGTCAATATCAAAATTAAAGGAAATGTTAAGTTAGTGTTAATATTATTTTGTCAATTATTTATATAATTTTTTACAAAAACTTTCAAACAATCAACAAACAACATTAAATAGAGCTAAAAAAACAAATATAGACACCAATATCATCTATATATGTGTGCAGAATAACAAAATAGTATAGTCTTTTGTAGCTAATACTATTAGAGTATACGTTTTATACCCGAAAACTCCGTTTTATACTGACTTGGAGTACAGTTTTTCAATTTTTTGAAGACTCTATTAAAATTAGCAATATTATTAAACCCACAATTAAAGGCTATCTCAGAAATACTATTATCTCTTTCTAACAACCACATAGAAGCATACCCTATTCTAACGTCATTTACATAGTCAACAAATGTTTTTCCGGTACGCTTTTTCATAAATCTATTAAAAGACACATTGCTCATATTTACCAACTCAGAGACTTCAGACAAGGTTATTTTTTTATCGAAATTCTCCTGAACATACTCATAAACCGTTTTAATTTTATCACTGTTCTCAAAGTTTTCCCTATTCACTGTATAGGTCGATAAAAGTCTTTGATTTCTTGAGTTTGCTAAATCATGAAGTATAGAAATAATTTCAAGAAAATAGTCAATTCCATCAATTCTAGAAAGCCTAGAAATACGCTCCTTTAAATCTAAAGCCACTTTTTTTGAAAACAAAATACCATGAACCGACCTATCAAACATCTCTTTTATAGGCTTCATGATTTTTCTTGACAAAAACTCGTCTGCAAACAAATGCTGATGAAACTGAATTGTAATCTCATGTATATCGTCATTCTTACAATTATGCGTCAACCATCCATGATGAAGATTTGGACCAACCAAAACAAGTTCAACCTCTTCAATCTCTTCAATACTATCACCTACAACCCTTTTTACTCCTTTACCATTACTAATAAAATTCAGCTCATATTCTGGATGAAAATGAATAGGAAAATCAAAATCATCTTTTACCCTATCAAAAACCAAAAAACTATCTTCTGGAGACAAAGGAGTGATCTCCCTATGCACTTTTTTTAAAATATCCATATATAATGATGTAATAATATTTTAACAATTTGATAAAATAATATCATCAAATTGAATTTTGTATAGTTAATTTTGAACAATAAATAATTGTCAGCGTGCTAAATTATAAAATCTTCATTTTATATTGCATAAAATTATTAATAAAATAAAAAATGATAAAAAATAATCCATTTTATTTATATAAAACAATTTACATTAAAGTAATGATACTATTTTTTCTTTTTTTGCCACTTTCTTGTAAAAATGACAAAAAAGAAGATTTAAAAAAGGACACTTCTGTTGAAAAAGATGACATCAAAACAAAACGTTCAATTGATGCTGAAAATCTAATTTCTAAACTTTCAGCAATTTCAAAAAAAGGATTTGCAATTGGTCATCAAGATGCCACTTCTTATGGATTAAATTGGAAACACGAAGATTCTCCTGAAGTTATAAAAAGTGATATCAAAGAAGTTTCAGGTAAACTTCCTGCAGTTTATGGTTTTGACATTGGACATATTGAGCTCAACAACACTCACAACTTAGACTCAGTTTCTTTTACAACTATGCGCCAATTAATGATTGACGCTTACAAAAAAGGCGGAATCATTACTGTAAGTTGGCATGCTAACAACCCTACATCTAATGGAGATTCTTGGGATAAAACCTCAACTGTTTCAGACATTATTAAAGGCGGAAAACATCATGACAAATACCAACTATGGGTAAAACGAGTAGCGGACTTTTTAAAATCTGTAGAAATTAATAATCAACCAATCCCTATTGTATTTAGGCCATTTCACGAAATGAACGGAAGCTGGTTTTGGTGGGGAGAAGGCAACTGTTCTGTTGAAGATTATAAAACTTTATGGATAGAAACAGTTGACTTATTAAGAGACACGCATCAACTCAACAATTTACTATATGCTTATTCTCCTAATAAATTAAACCCAACAGACGACTACATGAAATACTATCCTGGTGATGAGTATGTAGATATTTTCGGGATTGATATTTATGATTTTAAAGACTCTAAAAGTTTTATAAATTCTCTACAACACGATTTAGCTATCGTAAAAGAGATTGCTGAGCAAAAACAAAAACCATATGCATTTACCGAAACAGGTTTAGAAACACTTTCAACACCAAACTGGTTTACCGAAGTGCTTTATCCTAACCTAGAAAACACTGGTATTTCTTGGGTTTTATTTTGGAGAAACGCAAGACCAGATCATCATTATATGCCATACAAAGGACATCCAATTGTTGATGACTTTAAAGCTTTTGAAACATTACCAAAAACCTTATTTTTAGAAGACCTAACTAACTAAAAAATGAATTTAATACACCCTATTGATATTGCCATAATCTTACTATATCTAGTAATTATAGTTGCAATTGGTTTGGTTCTAAGAAAAAGAGCTCAACGTAGCAAAGACGATTATTTACTTGGTGGAAAATCCATACCATGGTATATGCTTGGGCTTTCCAACGCATCAGGTATGTTTGATATTTCAGGAACCATCTGGTTGGTAACACTCATGTTTGTTTATGGCATTAAAAGCGCATGGATACCTTGGCTATGGCCAGTATTTAACCAAATATTCCTTATGGTTTACCTGTCTAAATGGTTAAGGCGCTCTAATGCAACAACTGGTGCTGAATGGATAGGAACACGTTTTGGTTTTGAAAAAGGCGCTAAACTTTCCCACATCATTGTTGTTGTATTTGCACTCATTATGTGTTTAGGTTATCTAGCGTATGGATTTATTGGGTTAGGAAAATTTATTGAAATTTTTATTCCTTGGGAATTAGTAAGCAACTATGTGCCTTTCACTATTCCTTTAGAATATGTACCACATTTTTATGGTGTTATTTTTACACTGTTTGCAGTTTTCTACTCACTACTTGGTGGAATGTCTGGTATTGTTTGGGCAGACGTTGTTCAATTTGCAATCATGACTGTTGCAGCTTTAGTAATAGGTTACCTTGGTTTTCAAGCTGTAGGTGAACATGTACTTAATGTTCCTGAAGGTTGGAAAACCCCATTCTTTGGTTGGGAACTCAATATGGATTGGGGCGAAATAATCCCAGAAGTCAATCAAAAAATAAAAGAAGACGGTTTTGGTTTATTCACCATTTTCTTTATGATGATGGTTTTTAAAGGTGTTTTAGTAAGTGTTGCTGGTCCTGCACCAACATACGACATGCAAAAAATACTATCTACAAAAAACTCAGCTGAAGCCTCAAAAATGAGTGGTTTTGTTTCAGTTATTTTAATGCCAATTCGTTATTTAATGATAGCTGGTTTTGCTGCATTGGCTCTCATTTACTATGAAAAGTTAAACCTAATGGATGCCACAGGAACTATAGATTTTGAACTTATACTTCCTACTGCCATAAAAGAGTTTGTTCCTATTGGACTGTTAGGACTTTTACTAGCAGGTTTAATAGCAGCATTCATGTCTACATTTGCAGGCACATTAAATGCGGCTCAAGCATATCTTGTAAATGACATTTACCTTAAATATGTAAAACCTAACGCCAATGCAAGTCAAACTAGAAACATGAATTACCTCACAGGTATCATAGTAGTTATTATTAGCATTGTCTTAGGATTTTTCGCAAAAGATGTAAACTCTGTATTACAATGGATCGTCTCAGTACTTTATGGTAGTTACGTTGGTGCTAATATTTTAAAATGGCACTGGTGGCGATTTAATGGAGAAGGGTTTTTCTGGGGAATGGTTGCAGGTTTATTATCAGCAGCAATAGTTCCTGAATTATTCCCTAATATTCTTAGCTTATATCTATTCCCAATACTTCTGGTTGTCTCAATACTAGGAAGCATAATTGGCACCTACTCTGCTCCACCAACTGACGATGCAGTGCTAAAATCATTTTACAAAAACGTACGTCCTTGGGGTTTTTGGAAACCAGTACACGACAAACTCTTAGCCGAAGACCCAAGCCTTAAAAGAAACAAAGATTTTGGACGAGATATGTTCAACATAGTTATTGGAATTATTGCTCAAACTACCCTTGTAATACTTCCAATGTATATAATATTTAGACAACAAACACCAATATACATTTCAGTAGTTATACTTGTGATTTGTGTATTCTTATTGAAAAAATTCTGGTGGAATAAATTAGATGAAAAATTAGATTAGTTATGATGCGAAAAGATCTATATGTAAGAAGCTATAAACTTGAAAAGGTTTTTCAGGATTACGAAGCAGTGATAAACAAAAAAAACGAACCTTTACATAGCAAAAATGGAGTTTATAATCGTTATAAAAACCCAATAATAACAGCCGACCATATTCCTGTACATTGGAGATACGATTTAAACGAAGAAACCAATCCTAATGTTTTAGAACGCATAGGTTTTAATGCCACTTTTAATGCAGGAGCTATAAAATGGAATGACAAATACGTGCTTTGTGTTCGCGTTGAAGGTAATGACCGAAAATCATTTTTTGCAATGGCTGAAAGTCCTAACGGAATAGATCAGTTTGAATTTTGGGACAAACCTTGTGTTATCCCTCAAATAGAAGGAAATCCAGACACAAATGTTTATGATATGCGTTTGACTAAACATGAAGACGGTTGGATTTATGGTATCTTCTGTACTGAGCGCAAAGACCCAAATGCAAAAGCTGGAGACACTAGCTCTGCTATTGCTAACGCTGGTATTGTTAGAACCAAAGACCTTATCAATTGGGAGCGCTTACCTGATTTAATTTCTAACACTGGCCAACAACGTAATGTTGTTTTACACCCTGAATTTGTAGATGGAAAATATGCACTTTATACCAGACCTCAAGATGGGTTTATAGATATTGGTAATGGTGGAGGAATAGGATTAGGTTATGTCGTAGATATGCTAAATCCTGTTGTTAATGACGAAAAAATTATAAACAATAAAGTTTACCACACCATTTTTGAACTTAAAAATGGGCAAGGTCCAGCTCCTATAAAAACCGAGAAAGGTTGGTTACATATTGCTCATGGTGTAAGAAACACTGCTGCAGGATTGAGATACACACTGTATATGTTTATGACCGATTTAAATGATATTTCAAAAGTGATTCATCAACCAGCTGGTCATTTTATGGGTCCTCAAGATGAAGAACGTGTTGGTGATGTTTCTAATGTTTTATTTGTAAATGGTTGGATTGAAGACAGTGATGGCACAGTTTACATTTATTATGCATCTTCTGATACACGCATGCATGTAGCAACAACAACTATTGAGAAGTTAATTGACTATTGTATTAACACACCTAAAGACACCTATACATCAGCAGGTTCAGTACAAACCATTATAGATTTAATAGAAAAAAACAAAAGGCTACAATAGATGAATGAAGCCTATAAAACGATGCAATCTGAACTCCATTCAGAATTGCTCAACATATTAACCTATTGGACCAACAACACCATAGACCAAAACTATGGTGGTTTTGTTGGTAAAATAACCAACGACAATAAAATTGTAGATAAAGCCAATAAAGGCATAATTCTTAACACTCGAATTCTTTGGTCGTTTTCTGCTGCATCAAATTATTTAAACTCAAAATCTTATCAGTCTATTTGCGAACGTTCTTTTCAGTATTTAAAAGATTATTTCAAAGACAATGAATATGGAGGCTTTTACTGGGAACTCGACTACAAAGGACAACCAATTAATAAGCGCAAACAAGTATACGCACAAGCTTTTGGTATTTATGCATTGTCAGAATACTACAAGTTTTCAAAAGATGAAGAAGCAAAAACTCTAGCCATTCAACTTTTTGAATTATTAGAAAAACACGCTAAAGACACTAAAAAATTGGGTTATATCGAAGCGCTTAATCAAGATTGGTCGCCTATTGATGATATGCGTTTAAGTGAAAAGGATATGAACGCTGCAAAAACCATGAATACTCATCTTCATGTTTTAGAAGCCTACACAACACTCCTAGAAATCTATCCTGATGAGTCGCTTAAAAAATCTCTAACAATGTTGGTTGAATTATTCTTAACCAAATTTTTAAATAGTAATAATCACTACCATTTGTTCTTTGACGAAGACTGGAAATTACTCAGTAATTCCGTATCTTATGGTCATGACATAGAAACTATATGGCTTGTTATTGAAGCTTCAAAAACACTAAAGGACAACGACTTATTACAACAAGCTTACACAACAGCAACTAGAGTTGCAAACACATTTATTAACGAAGCGATTGATACTGATGGTGCAGTTATAAATGAAAAAAACCTAACCACCAACCACACAGACACTGATAGACATTGGTGGCCACAAGTTGAAGCCTTAGTTGGCTTAAAATATGCCCAACAAATAAAAAATGATTCAAATTATATAGACACTGCATTAAAAATTTGGGAATTCACTAAAACTCATCTTATAGACACTGTTAATGGAGAATGGTTTTTTAGAGTTGATAAGAATGGAAACGTCTATCATAAAGAAGATAAAGTGAGCATGTGGAAAGCTCCTTATCATACTTCAAGAGCATGTATAATGATGAATATTTAAAAAATTGAACAATGAAAAAGTTACTTTTAATAACACTAAGCTTTTTAGCCTTTAGTTGCTCAAAAGACGATAACAATTCCAATAACGGAGGAGAAACCGTAAATCCAAAAGTATCCATTTCAGTTGGTAGTTCAGCTTCTGAACCAACTACTAATGGTGCTTTTAATATATCCTTAACAGGATCTTCAACCACTGCCACAATTGTTAACCTTAGTATAAGCGGAACAGCAACCAATGGTGAAGATTTTCAAACGATAAATAGTCAAGTAACTATTCCTACAAATAGCACATCACATTCAATTCCAGTAATAGTAATTGATGACAGTGATACCGAAGGAGATGAAACTATTGTTATAGAAATCGTGTCAGTAAGTAACAATGCCGAAATAGGAACTCCAGATAGTGCAACCATGACACTTTCGGAAGAACCAGAAGCATTTGTATTACAACCCGAAGATACAGCTAACTATATGGTTAACCCTAATTCAACAGACGAAACCATAGCTTTATTTTACAACCTAAAAACAATGTCTCCAGACAGTTTTATTATAGGCCAACAAGACGCGTTTAATTCATTCTACAATAATGCAGCAGGTGATTCTGATATTAAAAAACTTACAGGAAGCGACCCAGGACTTCTAGGTTCAGATTTTATGTTTATTACTGATGATAATAATGATGGCACAGCTTCAAACTGGTTTTACCAACAAGAGCAAATTATTATGGCTGATGCTGTTGAAGCATACAACAAAGGCATGGTAAATATGTTCACTTGGCATTTAAGAGAACCTTATGATGGTGATCATTTCTACGTAAGTGAAATGACACAGTTTCAAGCTGAAAATGCTTTTGCTAGTATTTTACCTGGAGGTGCAAACCATGAGTATTACAAACAAAAACTACAAAAAGTAGCAGATGTTGCCAATAACCTAATAGGAAGTGATGGTAAAAAAGTTCCTATTATTTTCAGACCATTTCATGAGTTTGACGGAAACTGGTTTTGGTGGGGAGACGATTACTGTTCTCCACAACAATTCATAGAGTGCTGGCAATTTACGGTTACTTACCTAAGAGATACTCTTGGTGTAAATAATATGCTTTATGCTTTCGCTCCTGACAATAGTTATACAACCGAAGCTTTATACTTACAGCGTTATCCTGGTGATGCTTATGTAGATATTTTAGCCATGGACAACTATGGTGACTTCAACAATCAAGGACAAAGTGGAGTTACTGCCGCAAACAACAAGCTTAAAATAGTATCAGATTTAGCAAAGCAACGGGTTAAAATTGCAGCTTTATCTGAAACAGGTTACTTTGTGACTCCTGGTGATAACAATCCTATTTCCAACTTCTACTCAAGCAACCTTTATAATGCCATTACCAATAACAACAACCATATTGCTTTTATGATGTTTTGGTCAAACAATGAAAACACATACTGCACTCCAGTACCAGGAATGACAGATGCTAACGACTTTATTGAGTTTACAAACAAACCAAAGTCTTTATTAGAAAACGAATTACCTAACATGTATCAACTCCCTTAATTATGATAAAACTAAAAACAATAACGCTTGCGTTTGCTTCTTTACTAGCACTATCTTCTTGTAAAGACGATAAAAAAGCAACAACTCAAGAAGAAACCACAACAGCAAAAGACACTTTAAATCCTGTTGAATTAGTGAGTGTCAAAGACGGAAAATTCTATAAAGGAGATCAGCCTTATTACTTCATCGGAGCTAATTATTGGTATGGTCCTTTAATTGGAGCTAAAAACATTGGAGATAGAGAGCGACTCATTAAAGAATTGGATTTAATGAAATCTGTTGGCATCGACAACTTACGTATTCTAGCTGGAGCTGAAGGAGATGGTAGCGACTCTACTGTACATCCTGCTTTACAGCCCGAACAAGGAAAATACAACGAAGACCTCCTTGATGGCTTAGATTTTTTATTGGCTGAAATGCGCAAGAGAAATATGTATGCTATTTTATATATGAACAACAACTGGATTTGGTCTGGTGGGATGAGTGAATATTTAGAATGGAATGGCTATGGAGAAGTTCCTAATCCGTTTTTTACCGACAAATACACTTGGGATGATTATATGAAATATACTATGCAGTTCCATTCATGCGAACCTTGTAAAGAAGCATTTTATAATCATGTTCGATTTTTAATGGGACGCACCAATGCTTATACTGGTTTAAAATACACTGAAGATAACACCATAATGTCATGGCAAGTAGCTAATGAACCACGAGTGATGGTCGGAACAGAATATGAGAAGCCTTTTACCGAATGGTTAAATACAACTGTTGATTTAATAGAATCGTTAGACTCTAAACATCTAATTTCAACAGGCGCTGAAGGCAAAGCAAGTTACTTACAAGATATAGACATGTACGATCGTTTACACGACAATCCGAATATCGATTATTTAACTATGCACATGTGGCCAAAAAATTGGGGTTGGTACGATATTAACAATGAAATTGAAACCACTCAGCTTTCCATTGAAAATGCTAATGCTTATATGAACGAGCATTTAGAAATTGCCAAAAAGCAAAACAAACCAATCGTCATGAGTGAGTTTGGTTTCCCTAGGGAAAAGGAAAGCTTATCCTTAGATGCGAATATCGACAATCGTAACACGTTTTATCAAGCTGTTTGCGAAAAAGTAACTGAAAGCAAAGCAAATGGAGGCTATTTAGCTGGATTGAATTTTTGGGGATTTGCTGGTTACGGAAAGGCTAATATTGATGGTGATGGAAAATGGCAACATGGAGACGATTTCACTGCTGACCCTCCTCAAGAACCTCAAGGTTTAAATTCGGTTTTTGCTAGTGATACCTCAACTTTAGAAATCATAAAAAGTCATAACGATACCTTAAAAAACTAATACATCATGAGAGTTCTAACGACATTTACTTTTTTATTGATGACAGTCATTACCAACGGTCAAACAGTATCAAAATACATTATTGTTGACCAATTTGGATATCGTACAAATTCAGAAAAAATAGCTGTAGTTAGAGATCCTTTAACTGGTTTTGATGCTTCTGAATCCTTTGCTCCAGGGTTTAATTACGCTTTGGTAGATGCAACAACAGACACTCAAGTATTCACTGGAAATGTTGTTCCTTGGAACTCAGGTAATGAAGATGATTCTTCTGGAGACAGAGCTTGGTGGTTTGATTTTTCGAGCTATCAAACTCCTGGAACATATTATGTATTAGACATTAATCAAAATTTAAGATCATACGAATTCAGTATAGCTGATGATGTCTATGAAGAAGTTTTAAAACATGCGGTTAGAACATTTTTCTATCAGCGTGCAGGCTATGAAAAAAATGCTACTTACGCAGGAAATGATTGGGCTGATAGTGCAAGTCATTTAGGAAATTTGCAAGATACTGAGTGTAGAAAATGGGATTCACCAAATGATGCTTCAACTGAAAAAGATTTGAGTGGTGGATGGTATGATGCAGGCGATTACAACAAATACACGCATTGGACTGCAAACTATGTGTTTGATTTGCTAAAAGCCTATATTGAAAATCCAAATGCTTGGAGTGATGATTATGATTTACCATATTCCAACAACGGAACTCCTGATATTATCGATGAAATTATTTGGGGAATGGATCACTTGCTAAGACTACAAGAAACCAATGGTTCCATGATTAGTATAGTGGATTTGGACCATGCGTCTCCACCTTCATCAGCAACAGGACAAAGTCTTTATGGAGGCGTCAACACAACTGCTACGCTTTCTTCTGCAGGAGCATTTGCATTAGGATCTAAAGTTTTTGAAGGATTAGGAATGTCGGCTTATGCAAATACGTTAAGACAAAGTGCTTTAAGTGCATGGAATTGGGCAGATGCCAACCCAAATGTTATTTGGGAAAACAACAGTTCTTCTTATAGTTCAGTTGGTATTGGAGCAGGACAACAAGAAACGGATGATTATGGCAGGTTTGCCTTAAAAATAAGAGCAGCTATTCATCTTTATGATTTAACCAATACAAGCTTACCTGAAGACGCTAGCATCAATTCTACCATGAAAACTTTTGTAGAAAACAACTATCAAGATATTCATCTCATTCTTTGGAATTATGCTTTTCCTTTTGAACAAGGTAATCAGGATAACTTGTTATACTACTCCAGTCTTGAAAATGTAGATACTACAGTAGCAAATGTAATAAAAACGGTGTATCAAAACAGCATGAATTCTGCTAGTAATTTTGAAGGATTAACTAATGAAACCGATCCATATTTAGCACATCTTGAAGATTATGTTTGGGGAAGTAATGGTATCAAATCCAGAAAAGGATTAATGTTTACTAACTATGCATTACACGACGTTAACAGCTCTAATAATGCAGATGCTATGCGAGCTGCTGAACGTTACATTCATTATTTACACGGTGTAAATCCATTAAACTTTTGTTACTTATCTAACATGTACGATTATGGTGCTGACCATGGCGTTAATGAATTTTATCATACATGGTTTGGAGATGGAACTGATTGGGATAACGTACTAAACGACCCTTACGGACCTGCTCCTGGATTTTTAACAGGTGGACCAAACCCTTCCTATAATTGGGATGGATGCTGTCCTTCTGGTTGTTCTGGTTTAACATGTGATGCACCTCAAGTTGCAAGAATTCAAGGTCAGCCTAAACAAAAAGCCTATGACGATTTTAATACAAGTTGGCCCATGAACTCTTGGGAAGTCACCGAAAACAGTAATGGCTATCAAGTGGCTTACATTAGATTGTTATCACACTTTGTGAGTGGCTCAAGTTCACTTTCTGTAAAGGATAATGTTTTTAATGACGTTTCGTTTTCACCAAACCCTTTTACAGATAGTTTGACTGTTCAAGCTTCAAAACCATTCAACTATATCATTTATGATTTAAAAGGTGTAGCTATTGAAAAAGGGCATTGCGACCAAAATTGTAGTATTGGTAAAACGATTAAAACATCAGGTGTTTATTTGGCTAAACTATTTAACAATCAAAGTAGTAAAACTATCAAACTGATTAAAAAATAGAGTAGTTTAACGCGGAATTTTCCTTCAAAAATGCACTTCTCGATACAAAATTCTTGCAGAATTTTACTCGAAGTGACGCATGCGCACACGCTTAAACATTATTCATGTTAGTTTACTCCAAAGTAAAGTCTTGTTCTAATTCAGCATTAGAATCACCACCAACAAACACTTTAAAATCACCTGATTCTACCACAAATTCTCCTTGGTTCGTATAGAAACCAAGCTCCTTTTTGGTAAGTACAAATTCAACCGTTTTAGATGCACCTGCCTCTAACTCGATTAACTCAAATCCTTTTAATTCTTTAAGCGGTCGTATAACACTTCCAACCAAATCTCTTATATATAATTGCGCTACTTCCTTACCTTTTAAAGCTCCAGTGTTTTTAAGTGTAAAAGACACTTTTACTTCCTGATTTTCTTTGTAAGTATTAGTTACTTTTAAATTTGAATATTCAAAAGTGGTATAACTTAAACCATGACCAAATGGATACAAAGGCGTTTTCTCAACATCAGTATAATGTGACCAAAATACGTTTCCATCTTTATCGGTTGGTCTTCCTGTTGGGTAATTATTGTAATAAATTGGTGCTTGACCTACATTTCTAGGAAAAGACATTGGCAGTTTACCACTTGGGTTATAGTCTCCATATAATACGTTAGCAATCGCATTTCCAGATTCAGTTCCTAAATGCCACGCTTCAACAATGGCTGGAATATGTTCGCTTGCCCATTCTATAGCTAGTGGTCTTCCGTTGTTTAAAACCAACACCACATTAGGGTTCACCTTATAAACTTCCTCTAAAAGTTCTTGCTGAAGACCTGGTAAATCTAAATTGGTACGACTCCTACCTTCACCACTTTGAAAACCATGTTCGCCTAACACCATAACCACAACATCAGCTGCCTTAGCTGTTGCGATAGCTTCATCAAAACCAGAGGTATCAGTAGTGTTAATCTTTACTTCTTGTAAAAAGGATGAAGTGCCTTCAAAAACCTCAGGACCTCTAGAGAAGTTTAATGTGTTGCCTTTGTAAGACGACATACCTTCCAATACAGAAACCGCAGTATCATCATCTGAAGCGATTCTCCAGCTACCTAGAGGGCTTGACTTATCATCAGCCAAATCGCCAATTAAAGCGATGGTTTGACCATTCTTTTTAAGCGGTAGCAAATGGTTATCGTTCTTTAAAAGCACGATAGATTTTTTTGCCATATCCAAAACAGCTTCTCTATAGCTTTCATGGTAGGTCCATTCTTTTTCTCTATCGTCATCACAATACCTATAAGGATCTTCAAAAAGTCCTAACTCAAACTTCACCTTTAAAATACGTCTAACAGCATCATCTAAAATCGATTCTTTTACCACACCATCTTTAACCAATTGCGCTAATTCCTGAATATAAACATAACCTTCCATATCCATATCAGAACCAGCATTTGCAGCAATTTGAGCCGCTTGACGTTTATCTTTTGCATGTCCCCAAGGAATCATTTCATTAATAGAAGCCCAATCTGAAACCACGAAACCATCAAAATTCCAATCTCTTTTAAGAATGTCTCTTTGCAAAAACGAACTTCCTGTAACAGGAACACCATTTAAGGTATTAAAGGAGTTCATGAATGTTTTTACACCAGCCTCTGAAGCTGCTTTAAAAGGAGGCAACACTGTGTTGTAAAGTGTACCATTTCCTATATCAGCAACATTATAGTCTCTACCTGCTTCAGCAAAACCATAAGCTGCAAAATGCTTAGCACAAGCAGCAATAGTATTATGAGCAGAAAGATCATCACCTTGAAATCCGTTTACTCGTGCTTTGGCTATTAAACTTCCCAAATAAGGATCTTCACCAGCACCTTCCATAACACGTCCCCAACGCGCATCTCTTGAGATATCAACCATTGGAGCAAAAGTCCAGTTAATTCCAGAAGCAGAAGCCTCAGTAGCTGCAACACGTGCGGATTTTTCAATAGCTTGCAAATCCCAACTAGCCGATTCAGCCAACGGAATTGGGCTTAAAGTTTTATAACCATGAATCACATCAAACCCAATTAGTAACGGAATACCTAGTCTAGATTCTTCAACTGCAATTCTTTGAACCTTTCTTACCTCTTCAGCTCCTCTTACAGTTAACATCGCTCCAACCCATCCTTTTTTAAGATGATCGTATTTTAAGGCAGCATTTCCTTCTTCAGGCGCTGGTCCTGTAACGTCCCAAAACCCGTTATAAAGATTCATTTGTCCTACTTTCTCTTCAATGGTCATTTGTGATAATAACGACTCTACTTTCTGATTTATATCAACCTTTGTTTCTTCCATTTGAGCATGTGTTTTTGTGTTCACAAGACAAAGCAAAATAACTGCTACTGCACAAACTCTTGTGATTTTTATTGTTTTCATGATTGTTATTTAATTAGTTGTGTGGTAAAGCTAGACATTGGCAATCCTACTTTATTGAATATATTGGCTTCTATAGTATTTCCCCAAGCATACCTCACATACATAGGTTCCTTTACTTGTTTTGAAAACACTTCTATTTGATTTCCTTTTATTTTGAATTTCGCCGAATGAAATACCTCATCAGCTCCTGCTACTTCAAACTGACTGGTCTTTGACGTTGCATATAATCCGTCAGCATGATTAAACGTTACTAGAAGCTTGTTGTTTTTTACTTCTGCAGATGCATACAACGGACTTTCAACAACAGTATCTATTGTATGGTAGTGCTTTTTAAGTGCTAATTGAGCAAACCTGAGTCCTACATCTTTTTTATTACGTGGATGAATGTCTTTAAGGTCTCCTATATCTGAAGTGACAACCATTGCAGTTTTTGGCAATTCTAATGTGCGTCTTTGCGCATCCCTAACTTCTACACCTGCAAACTCATGGTAAGAAAAAGGCGCTATTTGAGCAAAGTAAAAAGGAATTTCTTTATTAAATGCTTGTCTCCAAGATTTAATCAATTCAGAAAAAATTAAATGATAAGACTTTGAATTTGCTGTATTATTTTCACCTTGATACCAAATCACTCCTGAAACATTAAGCTTAGTTAATGGATGAATCATAGCATTATATATACGACCAGGTTCATAAGGAGCCCATTCAACAGGATTGATTTTTTCAGATGCTTTTTTCAATTCATTATTCGTTTTAAAAATTGATTCTGGCATCCAAGTTTCGGCATAGCTTCCTCCCCAACTAGAATTAATCAATCCTATTGGAACGTCGAGTTCTTGATGTAGTTTTTTCCCGAAGAAATAAGCAACTGCACTAAAATACTGCATGGTTTCTGGTGAACACATTTGCCACTGACCATCCAGATTATCTTGAGGTGTTTCGGAAGAATGTTTTGACACTGTAAACAATCTAATATTAGGGAAATTTGCAGCAGCTATTGCTGTTTCAGCATCATCAATTCCTGCTGAGGCAGTCCACTCCATATTGGACTGACCAGAACACACCCAAACCTCGCCAATTAAAACATTATTCAGTTTAATTTCATTATATCCTTTGATTGTTATTGTATATGGACCACCTGCTTTTGGAGTTTTTAAAACTGCTTCCCATTTTGCATAATTAGTGCCTTTGGCTGTAATAGTATCATTACTCCAACTTGTTGTAATGGTTATGGGTTCGTGAGGATTACTCCATCCCCAAATTTTAACATTATCTTGCTGCTGCAACACCATATTATCACTAAAAAAAGATGGGATAGTGACATTAGCAAAAGAGCTCATTATAAAAGACAAGCTACCTATACAACACAAAATATATTTATTGTAAATCTTCATTAAATTAAATGTTTAGTTGGCCAATACCTTTTTGAAGAACGGAATTAGTTTTTCGGCCATTACTTTATTATCTGCTATACTTGGATGGTAATTACAACCATTAGCATACACATCATTGAATTGAAATATAGGAATTGTTCTATTAGAGTCCTTTTCAAAATGTGTTTTCACTTGCGTTAGGCAATCAATAAGCACGTCGTTTTTGTCTCCCTGAATCATTGGACTATTTAAAAGCACAACTTGAGTATTTGGGTAGTGTTTATATACTTTACCAACTAATTCTATATAACGTGTTACATAAGTTTCAGGATTGAAAGGTAAACGATCTTTGATGCCATCGCCTTGAGACATATCATTGGTTCCTAAACAGATGCTCACTAGCTTTGGTTTAACCTTAAAATCGTATAGTACATCATCATTAGTATTTAGGAATAAATTTTCATAAACCTCAGGCATAATAGGCTCGTCTTTATGCTCATCGTTCCAATTACGATAGATTCCCATACCAGAAACCGAACTCAAAATATAATCAGCGTTTAAAGCTCTTGCTACTATTGGCCCATATGCTAAATAAGCATTATGCTGGTCTATGTATTCACCTTTGGCATCACAAGGAACATCAGTAGGATCCATTAAAGCACCACAGGTTATAGAATCGCCAATAAACTCTATAGTAAATGCAGTATCTCTTTCAACTTTAGAAATAGCTTCAGCTTCTACACCATGAAAAAGCACCATACCACTTGCCGCTTCAGTTGCCTTAAAAATTCCAACCTTATTTTGCGTTTCTGTTTTAGGTAAAGCTATTTTAATGGAATTGATGGTGTCTCCAGAAATTGTATACCGTTTTTGATACTTATCATTTATTGTAAGCACAAAGTAGTTTCTTGGTTTGTATTCTGACTGGATATTGATTGTTAACGAATCTCCTGCCACATTGAATTCAACCGATGAAGCAGAACTTATCAACCCAACTGAATGCTCTTTTGTTATAATTCTTCCTGAATATTTAAAAACCTCATTATTAGATTGAAAAACATCTAATTGTTTACTTTCGGGATTCTTACAACACATAACAGCAAGCGTTAATAAGAGGTATGTAGTTTTAATGCGCACGCTAAAGTTTATTACAGAATAAAACTAGCAAAAAGTGTTTGATTTCAGTTATTAAAAAATTTCAAAAACTTATACTATTTTTAAAGTGCTCCTCTAAAAAAACAAGCCCTAAATCGAATCCATTTTATGAACTCACTTTAGGGCTTTGTATCTATTTGTGACCTCGAGAGGATTCGAACCTCCAACCCTCAGAGCCGAAATCTGATATTCTATCCAGTTGAACTACGAGGCCAAAAGCCTTACGCCAATTGTTGTCTTACAATTGTAGAAATGGTTTTACCATCAGCTTTTCCTGCCAATTGTTGTGTTACTATTCCCATTACTTTTCCCATGTCTTTCATCCCTTCTGCACCAACTTTAGCAATTACTTCTTTTACAACATTGGTTATTTCTTCTTCAGTTAACTGTTCAGGTAAAAATTGACTTATAACTTTTGCTTGTGCCAATTCAGGTTCTGCTAAATCAGCTCTATTTTGTTCAGCAAAAATTGCTGCACTATCTTTACGTTGCTTAACTAGTTTTGAAAGAATTTTTATCTCTTCTTCACTTGTTAATTCTTCTTTTGTACCTGTTTGGGTTTGTGCTAATAATATTTCAGATTTGACTGCTCTTAATGCTGCTAAAGCCAATTGGTCTTTTTCTTTCATTGCTGTTTTCATAGCAGCCATTACGTCTTGTTGTAAGCTCATACTAGTTTGAATTAATTAGAATTGCGAAGATACTAAGAAAAAACACAAAAAGTAAACCCGGAAACTACCATAAAGCTTCCGGGTTTGACACAAGTGTGAAACACTAAACTAAATTTGCTATTAATCTACGTTGTCGTGTAAAAATGAATTGTTACTTCTTAATTGAATATCGTCGTTGTCGTCAGTGCCAACAGACATTCTTGAAGCATTCGTATCAGAAGAATGTTGCGATTCTTCTAAATTCACACCTTGTCTTTTATATGCAGGTTCTTTTTCAATTTCATCTATTTTAGCATTGTTGAATTTGTAATTGAAGTCTTTCATTTTACGTCTTCTTTCATCTGCTCTTTCTTTTATTAAAGCAGAAATTGGACTGTTCATTGGGTCGACTTCTTCGTTTTCAACTTCTTCAACCTCTTCAGATGTAATTACTTTTTTCTCAAAAACAATTTCCTCTTCTACTTCAGGTTCTTTTGCCTTTTTAGTATTTATTGAAGATTCAAACGTTGAATATTCATCTAATGCATATCTAACTTCTCCTGTTTCATTGGCTTCTGTAACAGGAATAATCTCAACATGGTCGTTAACGTTAAGGTCTTTAACTTCATCATCTAAATCGAAAAGAATCTTTTCTTCTTTTTCTTGAATTTCTTCTTCTTCAATTTTTTGATTAGGAAGTGGTAAATCAAACGTTAATGTAAACTGCTCCTCTTCTTCTACTTGAATTTCTTCTTCTTTTACTTCTTGAACAGGAGTAATAATGAAATCTTCTTCACTAGGTACTTTATGGTCTAAAACCTCGTCGTAAACAACGTTTATTCCTTTAAGAAAATCTGTAGTTGGAATTAAATCCATCTTTTCATCCTGAGCTTGAATTTCATTATCATCTTCTTCATCTAATAATGTATGACGAACTACTTCAGGTGCTTTCTTTTCTTCCTTTTCTAATACAATATCTGGAGTTATGATAGCAGGATCTTGCTCTTTTACATTCATATCATCAGCATCATCTTCAAGAGCGTGTACTACTTTTTTAACTTCAGTATTAGAAATTTCATGCTGTTGATCAATATCGAAACCCGTTGCAATAATTGTAACTGAGATTGATTCTTCTAAAGATTCGTCTTCACCAACACCCATAATAATGTTTGCTCCATGACCTGCTTCATTTTGAATATGGTCGTTGATTTCACCAATTTCATCAATTGTGATTTCATGTGAACCAGACACGATAAGCAATAATACATTTTTAGCTCCAGTAATTTTGTTATCGTTTAATAGCGGAGAATCTAACGCTTTCATGATCGCTTCTTGCGCTCTGGTTTTTCCTGAAGCAGTAGCAGAACCCATTATTGCAGTTCCACTATTACTTAATACTGTTTTAGCATCACGTAAATCGATGTTTTGTGTATAGTGATGTGTGATAACTTCAGCAATTCCTCTTGAGGCTGTTGATAAAACCTCATCAGCTTTGGAGAACCCAGCTTTAAACCCAAGGTTTCCATAAACTTCACGAAGTTTATTATTATTGATCACCACTAAAGAATCTACATGACCACGAAGGTTTTCAATTCCTTTTTGTGCTTGTTCGTTTCTTGTTTTTCCTTCAAACTGAAATGGCATTGTTACAATACCTACAGTAAGGATATCCATTTCTTTTGCCATTTTAGCAATTATAGGAGCAGCTCCAGTACCTGTTCCTCCACCCATTCCAGCGGTAATGAATATCATTTTAGTGTTGGTATCCAACATTCTACGAATGTCTTCTAAACTTTCAAGTGCTGCTTGCTCACCAACATCTGGATTAGCTCCTGCACCTAAACCTTCGGTTAAGTTAACTCCTAATTGAATCTTGTTTGGGACACCACTGTTTTGTAGTGCTTGGGAATCTGTATTGCATATTACAAAGTCAACACCTTTAATACCTTGCTGGAACATGTGGTTAATGGCGTTGCTACCTCCTCCTCCAACTCCAATCACTTTAATGACGTTAGATTGGTTTTTTGGCAAATCGAAAGCAATGTTTCCTAATTCACTATTATTACTCATATAATTAGTTTTACTGGATTTATAATTAATTATTCTGCGTTATCTAAAAAATCTTTTACTCTTTCTGTTAATTTATCTAAGAACGATTTACGCTCTTTTTTAGGTTGACTTACAACCTCTTCATCAGCACTTTGTGCTTCCTCACTTACTTCATTTAAGCTTTCCTCTACTTCTGGTTCTTTTTCTATTCGTTTTCTTTCTTGACGTTTTAGTCCGTCCATCACCAAACCTACAGCTGTAGCAAATAAAGGACTTGCAATATCATCATCACTATCTCCTGCAAGATGCTCGTTAGGATAGCCAATTCTGGTATCCATTCCTGTGATATATTCAACCAACTGCTTTAAGTGTTTTAATTGAGCTCCACCTCCTGTTAAAACAATACCTGCAATTAGCTTTTTCTTTTGCTCTTCGTGTCCATAGTTTTTTATCTCAACATAAACTTGCTCAATAATTTCTACTACACGAGCATGTATAATTTTTGAAAGGTTTTTAAGCGTAATCTCTTTTGGCTCTCTTCCTCTTAGTCCAGGAATTGATACAATTTCGTTATCCTTATTTTCTCCAGGCCATGCAGAACCAAATTTTATTTTTAAAAGTTCAGCTTGCTTTTCAATGATTGAGCAACCTTCTTTTATGTCTTCGGTAATAACATTTCCACCAAATGGTATTACTGCTGTATGACGAATAATACCATCTTTAAAGACTGCTAAATCTGTTGTACCACCACCTATGTCAATAAGCGCAACTCCTGCTTCCTTCTCTTCTTGACTCAAAACAGCATTCGCTGAAGCTAATGGCTCCAAAGTGATACCTTCAAGTCCTAAACCAGAACTTTTTACGCATCTTCCTATATTTCGTATTGATGATACTTGACCAACTACAACATGGAAATTAGCCTCTAAGCGTCCTCCATACATACCAATTGGTTCTTTTATTTCTCCTTGTCCATCAACTTTATATTCTTGTGGTAATACATGAATAATTTCTTCACCTGGTAACATTACCAATTTGTGAACTTGATTGATAAGCTTATCTATATCTTCTTCATCGATTACCAATTCAGAATTTGGTCTTGTAATGTAATCGCTGTGTTGTAAACTTCTAATGTGTTGTCCCGCAATACCTACAGTTACTTCTTCAATTTTTAAACCTGCTTCTGCTTCTGCTTCTTGAACAGCTTGCTGAATAGACTGAATAGTTTGTGTAATATTATTTACAACACCTCTATGCACACCTAAACTCTTGGATTTACCAATACCAAGAATCTCAGCTTTTCCATATTCATTTTTACGACCAATCATAGCCACAATTTTTGTGGTACCTATATCTAATCCTACAGAAATTTTATTATTCTCCATTACTTACTTTTTGGTGCAAATGACTTGATTATCAAATTTTAAGTTCACTATGCTATAGCTATCCAATGTTTTATCTTTAAACGCTTTTTGGTAAAACGCTTTAAGATTGTTTATTTTCTTGTCTAACATTTTTAAAGCGCCTAATTGTATTTTGAAATCGTTCAATCTAAATTTTAAATCAATTGATTTATCTTCATTTTGATGAATCTCAATGACGTGTTGCTTTAAGAATTTATCTTCGCTGACTTTTTTTGCAATTTTGTATACATTGTCCAAGTCATTTTTTAAAACAGTTCCTGTAACCAGTGGTACTCTTGCTGTATAATTGTCAGACAAAGGCATAAACAACCCTTGACTATCAATATAATAAGATGCATTTGTACTAACTCTTGCTATAGGTTGCTTTTGCTCTATCTCAGCTGTAATTGAGCCATCAATACTCATATACACCTGAGCCTCTTTGATCATGGCATTAGAATTTAGGGCAGTTTCTAAAACATTCAAATCTATAATTTCTTTAGGCTTGTTCGTAACTCCCTCTTGATTTTGTATTAACAATTTACTAACAGTCTCTTGGGTTATAAACAAATCTTGACTACCAATAAATTTCACATTAGGAGCTGCAACTTTTCGACCTGAATTTCTTGCTGACGAAAACGCATAAAGAAACACCACTAACACTAGCAGCAACACGACTTTCATGTAATTTATTTTACTAACTCGCGACACTTAACGCTTCTTTTACATGTTTAACTTCTTCTCCTATATCTCCTGCTCCAATCATTAAAATAACTTGAGCATTACTTTTCTTTATTTCTGAAATAATTTCAGGCTTTTCAACCAGTTTTTTGTGGTTATGTTTCATCTTATCCAATAACCAATTAGAAGTTATACCTTCAATTGGCAATTCTCTAGCTGGATAAATATCAAGCAATAAGACCTCATCAAATTGCGACAAGGCTTCAGCAAATTCATCAGCAAAATCTCTTGTTCTACTGAATAAATGTGGCTGAAAAACTGCCATAACTTTTTGATTTGGATACATTTCTCGCACTGCTTGATGTACTGCATTTATTTCTTGCGGATGATGTGCATAATCATCAATTAGCACTAAATTTTCGGTTTTAATAGGGTAACTAAACCTACGTTTAACACCTTTGTAAGATGCTAAAGCTTTGGCGAGCTGTTTGGGAGGGCAACCATACTCCACAGCCATCGCCAAGGCTATTAATGCATTCGACAGGTTATGTCTACCAGGTAGGTTAAATTTGAAATTGTCAAGGGTAGTACTTGGTGTTGTTACATCAAACACATAAGTACCATCTATAATTTTTATATTTTTTACTGAATAGTCTGAATTATCTTCTATTCCGTAGGTAATTCCTTTTAATGGCAGTCCATTTTTTACGAAGAGTTTCCCGTTAGGCTTTAGTTTTTTAGAAAAATCAACAAACGAGTCTTTAAGCGCTTCGGCTTCTCCATAAATATCTAAATGATCAGCATCCATTGAAGTAATACATGCTAAATCTGGAGACAGGGTTAAAAACGAACGATCAAACTCATCCGCCTCAACAACTGTTACCTTTGTTCCGTTAAGGATTAAATTAGAATTATAATTCTCACTAATTCCTCCCAAGAAAGCAGTGACTTCCACTCCACACTCATTAAGTAAATGACCTAAAATACTGGTCGTAGTAGTTTTTCCGTGAGTGCCTGCAATAGCAAGACAAAACGTGTGCTTTGTAATCTCACCCAAAACCACTGAGCGTTTTAACACCTTATAACCATTATCAATAAAATAATTTAGCTCTTGATGTGCTTTTGGTATAGCTGGCGTATAAACTACCAACGTAGATTCAATATCTAAAAAGCGAGTAGGAATATTATCAATAGAATCATTGAAATGTACTTTAATACCTAGATTTTCCAAACTGTCAGTAATCTCAGTTTTGGTTTTATCATAACCCATAACTTGCTTATTGTTGGCTTTAAAATATCGTGCTAAAGCACTCATACCAATACCACCAATTCCTATAAAATAGACGTTATGTATGTTGTTATAATTCATTTATGATTCAATAATTTTTCAACCTCATTGGCTATATCTTTAGTTGCATTAACTAAAGCCAACTTTTTTATATTAGTTCCGAGTTCATTTTGCCTTTCAACCGAATTCACTAATTGCGAAAACTTGTTTTCAAAATCAACATCTAAATCGGATTCCTTAATTAAAATTGCAGCATCATTTTCAACAACTGCCATTGCATTTTTTGTTTGATGGTCCTCAGCTACATTAGGCGATGGAATAAAAATTACAGGTTTACCCACAACACACAACTCAGAAACCGAACTTGCTCCAGCTCTCGAAATAATAACATCTGAAGCCGCATAAGCCATATCCATATTGTTTAAAAAGGGATACACTTGTACATCTTCCATGTTGTTATATCTTTTATAAGCATCGTAGTACAGTTTACCACATTGCCATATCACTTGAACGTTTTGAGTTTGTATAAACTCCAATTCTTTTTCAATAAGTTCATTAATGCGTTTTGAACCTAAACTTCCTCCTAAAACCAATAAGGTATGTTTTCCATGACGTAACTTAAAAGTATCTTTAGCTTCAATAGCTTTTCCATCAATACTTAAAAGATCTTGACGTATTGGATTTCCTGTTTTTATGAGTTTTGATTTTGGAAAAAACCGCTCTAAACCATCATACGCTACACAAATTTTATCAACACTTTTAGCCAGCAGCTTATTAGTAATTCCTGGATAAGAGTTTTGCTCCTGAATTAAACTAGGAATTCGTTTTAAAGTCGCTACTTTAAGTAATGGTCCACTTGCAAAACCTCCTGTACCAATCACAACATCTGGCTTAAAGGTTTTAACTATTTTTCTAGACCTCAACAAGCTTGTAATCAGCTTAAATGGAAACGTTAAATTTTTAAGCGTAAGCTTACGCTGAATACCAGAAATCCAAAGTCCTTCTATTTCATAACCTGCTTGTGGTACTTTTTCCATCTCCATTCTATCCATAGCACCTACAAACAAAAATTCAGCATCAGGAAAACGAGATTTTAACTCGTTTGCAATAGCAATAGCAGGATAGATATGACCTCCTGTTCCACCACCTGACAATATGATTTTATAGTTACTCATTATATCGCTTCACTCAAAATTTCGAGCGGATTATCTTCTATATTTTCTTGTTCTTTAATTTCTTCTCTCTTTGCACTTACGCTAAGTATAATTCCTATAGCTAAACAAGTCATCCAAATTGATGTTCCTCCACTACTTATTAATGGCAATGTTTGACCTGTAACCGGAAACAACTCTACAGCAACTGCCATATTTATTAATGCTTGAAAAACAATAGGCAATCCCACTCCTAAAACCAAAAGTTTACCAAAAACCGTATCGGCTTTTTGAGCTGCAATTACAATTCTAAAAAGCAGCCACATGTAAGCCACCAAGACAACCATACCGCCAATCAACCCATACTCTTCTATTATTATTGCAAAAATGAAATCTGATGACGATTGTGGCAAAAAGTTTTTCTGCACACTTTTTCCTGGACCAACTCCTTTTATTCCACCTGACGCGATAGCTATTTTAGCCTGCTCTATTTGATAGTCTTCTTCAGTATCAACTCCATTAGAAAAATTTTCAATCCTGCTCATCCAAGTATCAACCCTATTTGGCATTGCACCCGGAAATGCCTTTGCAACCAATATAAACATGGTTAAACCTATAATTCCTGCACCTATAATTAGCGCTAAATATTTTACTGGATAACCACCAATAAACGCCAACATCATTACCATACTAAATATGATAGCTGTAGTTGAAAAATTAGCAGGAAGTATGAGCATTAATACTAAGAAAACAGGAACCCATAATGGCAGAATTGATTCTTTAAATGTTATTGTTTTATCCTTAATTTTTGAAAGATATCTTGCCACATAAACCATAAGTACCACTGAGGCTAAAGTGGACGTTTGAAACGACATCCCAACAATTGGTATTTGAATCCATCTACTAGCATTTGCTCCCTCAATAGTTGTACCTTGAAGCATCGTTACCACAAGCAATACCAATACAATTGGCAACATAATCATTGATATACCTCTAAAATACCTATAGGGCACTCTATGCACAGCATACATGATTGAAAACCCTAAAAACAAGTGCATAAAATGCTTAACAAAAAATGTAAAGGTGTTACCATTACCTCCTATGTATGCCAAATTACTCGCAGCACTATACACAGGCAGAAATGAGAATATAGCCAACAATGCAGCTATTGCCCAAATTAAACGGTCTCCTTTTATGTTATCAAACAGTTTTTGCACAAGTATTAAGTTTTATAAACTTCTTACAGCTTCTTTAAATTGACGACCTCTGTCTTCATAGTTTTCAAACAAATCAAAGCTTGCACAAGCTGGTGACAACAACACACTATCTCCTGCTTTGGCAATCTTGTATGCAATTTTCACAGCTTCGCTCATGTATTGAGTTTCTACGATAACATCAACCATTGAACTAAAGTTCTTCAATAGCTTTTCATTATCAACACCAAGACAAATGATTGCTTTTACTTTTTCGTTTACAAATGGATATAACTCCTCATAGTTATTGCCTTTGTCTTCTCCTCCAACTATCCAAATGGTTGGTGCATCCATACTTTCTAAAGCAAAATAAGTAGCATTTACATTTGTTGCTTTGGAGTCGTTGATGTACTGTACTTTATTAATTTTAAGTACACTTTCCAATCGATGTTCTACACCTTGAAAGTTCTCTAAACTCTCTCTTATTGTCTGTTTTCTAATTTTTAGCAAATGTGCTACTGTTGAAGCAGCCATTGCATTTTTTACGTTATGTTTTCCTTCTAATGCTAAATTTGCTGTCGGCATAATTATTTGGTCGTTATCAATTGTTATTTTTATTGTCTCGTTTTCTAAATAGGCTCCATTTTCAATAGGTTTAGTTAAAGAAAATGGCAACATTTTGGATTGAACAGGATGCTTTGCTAGCCAGTTTGTGATGACTTCATCATCCGCATCATAAATCAAATAATCGTCTTTAGTTTGATTCATTGCAATGCGAAATTTTGAAGCGATATAATTTTCAAACTGATACTCATATCTATCTAAATGATCTGGAGTGATGTTAGTGATAACTGCAATGTTTGGTTTAAAACTCACAATATCATCCAACTGAAAGCTGCTTATCTCTAACACATAGTTTTTATAGTACTTTTCTAATATTTGCTTCGCAAAACTGTCTCCTATATTTCCAGCTAATCCAACATCTAATTCTTGTTTTAAAATATGATGCGTTAAACTAGCTGTTGTAGTTTTACCGTTGCTACCAGTTATTCCTACAATAGTTGCATTGGTGAATTTTGAAGCAAATTCAATTTCAGAAACCACCTGAATTCCTTGAGCTCTAATTTGTTTTACTAAAGCTACTTTTTCAGGAATCCCAGGACTTTTCATTACTACATCAGCATTTAGAATTTTACTTTCTGTGTGCTTTTCATCTTCCCATTCAATCTCATTATGTATAAGAACCTCTTTATATTTTTCCTTTATTTTTCCCTTATCGGAAACAAAAACTTCATATCCTTTTTCTTTCCCTAAAAGTGCAGTTCCAACTCCACTTTCTCCTCCTCCAAGAATCACTAACCGTTTCATTTATCTTATCTTCAATGTCACTATTGATATGATTGCTAGCAAAATGCCAACAATCCAAAATCTTGTAACTATTTTACTTTCGTGATATCCTGATTTTTGATAATGATGATGTAATGGCGACATCTTAAAAATGCGTCGTCCTTCACCATATTTTTTCTTTGTATACTTGAAATAGCTGACTTGCATAACTACCGAAAGGTTTTCAGCTAAAAAGATTCCGCACAACACAGGAATCAACCATTCTTTTCTAACAGCAATAGCAATTACAGCTATAATTCCACCAATAGTTAAACTTCCAGTATCTCCCATAAACACTTGTGCTGGATAGGTATTATACCATAAGAAACCAATTAATGCTCCTACAAAAGCAGCGATGTAAATAGTGATTTCTTCAACTCTTGGGATATACATAATATTGAGGTAATCGGAAAAGATGATATTACCCGAAACCCAAGCAAAAATCCCCAGAGTAAGCACAATTATTGCAGATGTACCAGCTGCTAAACCATCAATACCATCGGTTAGATTTGCTCCATTGGAAACTGCTGTGATAATGAAAATGCTCACCAATATGAAAATGACCCAAGCATACTTATTTAGGTTTGGATTAATCCATGTAATCAAATCGGAATAATCAAACTCATTTCCTTTCACAAAAGGAATGGTGGTTTTTGTAGACTTTTCTTCAACATCAAATAACTTTGCTGGAGGCAAATTTGGGTTTTCAGCAAGCATTACTTTTTGCTGTTCTTCTGGTAATTTTTCTTTAATAGTTACATCATCACTAAAGAAAAGTGTTGCTCCAACTATAATTCCTAAACCTACTTGACCTAGAACTTTAAACTTTCCTTTTAATCCTTCTTTATCATTTTTGAATTTTTTGATATAATCATCAATAAACCCAATAGTTCCCATCCAAAGTGTGGTAATAACAAGCAAAATGATGTAAACGTTTTCCAATTTTGCCAATAACAATACAGGAATTAATGTTGCTAGAATAATGATGATTCCACCCATTGTTGGTGTACCAGCTTTTTCTACTTGACCTTCTAAACCTAAATCTCTAATAGTTTCTCCAACTTGCTTTTTTTGAAGGAATCTTATAATACGTTTACCATAAATAGTAGAAATTAACAGCGACAGAATAATAGCAATGGCAGCTCTAAAGGTTAAGTACCCAAAAAGCGATGCACCAGGAAACTGGAACTGTTTTTCTAAATATTCAAATAGGTAATACAACATCTTATTTTTGTAATTGCTTTAAAAATTCCTGCACTATTTTATAATCGTCAAAATCAAAGCGTTCGCCTTTAATTTCTTGATAGGTTTCATGACCTTTTCCTGCTATAAGAATAATGTCATTTGGTTGCGCCATTTGACACGCTGTTTTTATGGCTTGTTTTCTATCAACTATCGATAGTGTTTTTTTATAGTTTTGAGGTTCAACCCCTTTTTCTATATCTTCAATAATTGTCTCAGGAACTTCACTTCGCGGATTATCACTAGTAAAAATTACTTTAGTGCTCAGCGCAGACGCTATGTGTCCCATTTTTGGTCGCTTAGTCTTATCTCTATCACCACCACAACCAACAACCGTTATGAGTTCTTCATTTTTTGTTCTGATATTATTAATGGTTTCTAACACGTTTTTTAATGCATCAGGTGTATGCGCATAATCTACAATGGCTGTGATTTTTTCATCAGACACCAAATACTGAAAACGACCACTCACACTTTCTAATTCGCTAATGAGTTTTAAATTCTCAACTTTTTCAAGTCCTAATAATTCAGCTGTAGCATAAATTGCTAAAATGTTATAAGCATTAAAACTTCCAATCAATCGTGTCCAAACTTCATTATCATTAAGTTTTAAAAGCAATCCGCTAAATTGATTTTCTAAAATTTGAGCTTTATAATCAGCATACGACTTTAATGCATAGGTGATTTTTCTTGCTTTTGTATTTTGAAGCATCACCAAACCATTTTTATCATCGACATTTACCAATGCAAAAGACTTAGCTGGCAACTGATCAAAAAACTGTTTTTTCACATCTCTATATTCAGCAAATGTGTTATGATAATCTAGATGATCGTGAGAAAGATTTGTGAAAATACCACCTTCAAAAACCAATCCTTCTGTTCTATTTTGATGAATACCATGCGAACTCACTTCCATAAAGCAAAACTCCACACCTTCATCATTCATTTCACTTAAATACTTGTTTATTGTTAGAGAATCTGGTGTTGTATGTGTAGCTTTAAATTCTTTATCACCAACCATTATCTTTACTGTTGACAATAAACCAACTTTAAAACCAGCCTTTTTAAACAACTGATACAGCAATGTAGAAACCGTTGTTTTTCCATTAGTTCCTGTCACTCCAACAAGCTTTAAATTTCCTGATGGATTACCGTAATAGTTAGCAGCCATAAACGCCAATGCTTTACTAGCACTATCAACTTCTATGTAAGTGATTCCGTTTTGTAATTGCTCCGGAAGCGCTTCACACACTATAGCTTTAGCTCCTAGCTCTATTGCTTTTTCAATAAAATTATGACCATCAACAACCGAACCTCTAATTGCCACAAACACGTCGTTGGTTTTGATTTGGCGTGAATCAAACTCAATAGCATTTACCTGTACACCTGTACTACCTACAACTGCATTGATGGTTACTTTATACAATATGTCTTTTAACACTATCACGATGCTTCTAAAACAATTACTTGGTTCTTTTTAAGTTTTATACTCTTGTCTACTGACTGTTTTTTTATAATTCCACTTCCATTAAGTTTCACTTTCACTTCTACATCCATATTCTCTAATAATGCCAACGCGTCCATAGCAGACATCCCAACAACATCAGGCATTATGGTTTTATATTTTTGAGCTAACTCAAAGTAAGTATCAAAATCACTTTTAGTTTTAGCATCCACTAATTCTAAAGTTTCCACTTCATCAACTAAAGGCGTATCTGTATAGATTTTTTGAGCTATTTTTTTAAACACTGGACCTGACACATCTGCTCCATAATATCCAACACTTTTATCAGGCTCATGAATAACAACTATACACGAATACTTTGGATTTTCAGCAGGAAAAAAACCTGCAAAAGAGGATATATAATTGAGTTTATCTTTATTTGCATAGTCTTTTTGACACGTACCAGTTTTACCAGCCATTGAGAAATTAGGCGAGTACAACTTATGACCTGTACCGTGTTCTTTATCGACTACATTTTTAAGCAATTGCTTTACTTTAGAAACCGTTTCCTGAGAGCAAATTCTTGGGTTTATGATTTCTTTTTTAAATGGAACTATAGTTTCATCAAACTCTTTCACCTCTTTTAAAAACTGAGGTTTCACCATTTCACCATTATTAGCTATAGCATTATAAAATGTTAGCGTTTGAAGAGGCGTAAACGATACTCCATAACCATAAGCCATCCACTGCAATGCAATACCACTCCATCTTTTCTTATTATCAGGATGTGGAATAATTGGCTCTCCTTCACCTAAAATTGGCAAATCCAACTTTTGATTTAAATTCATTTGATACAAACGCTCAACAAACTTTTTTGGGTTGCTTCTATAATGCTGATCGATTGCAGAAACTATTCCTGTGTTTGAAGACACTTCAAAAGCTTTTCCTATAGAGATTTTACCATAACCTCCACGTTTAGAATCACGAACTTTTTTACCATAAAAGCTCAAGATTCCGTTTTTAGTATCCACAACATCACTTGTGTCTATTACCTTATCTTCTAAAGCAGCAGTAAGCGCCATTAGCTTGAATGTTGAACCTGGTTCATGCGACTCCCAAACTGCGTAATTTCTTCTTTCGTAATAATTCCCTTCAGAGTTTCTTCCTAAATTAGCAATTGCTTTTACCTCTCCTGTTTGGGTTTCCATCACCACAACACAACCATGGTCAGCTTTATATTTTTCTAGTTGTTCCAACAACGCATGATGAGCAATATCTTGAATATTAACATCAATAGTTGTATACACATCATAACCATCTTTAGGCTCTGTTTGGTTGTAATCAGTTATTGGTTTCCATTGACCATTACCTATCTTTTGCTTTAACCTATGACCATTAGTTCCTTTTAAGTACTCCTCACCATAAGCACCATCAATTCCTGCTCTTGTAACATTTCCATCTTCATCTACGCGCTCATAACCAATAGAACGATGCGCAATTCCACCCATTGGGTGCTCTCGCTTCGTATTCTGCTCAACTATTAAACCACCTTTTATAGCACCAAGTTCTAACAAAGGAAAATTTCTAACTCTTAAATAATCAGAATATCCAATATCTCTCGCTATTAAATAATATCTGTTTTTATTTGCTCTCGCTTTTCTAATTCTTTGTTGATGGTAAGAAGCTGGTTTTCCTGTGAATTTTGCCAGCGAATCGCAAAGCGGTTTTATATATTCGTGAAAGGTTTTGTTTTGAGGCTGTACAGCATCTAAACGAATATCATACTTAGGAATAGATGTCGCCAAAAGACTTCCGTCAGCCGAATACACATTACCTCTGTTAGCAGGAATCTCAACATTTTCAACAGCACGTTTTACTCCAAGATCTCTGTATTTATCACCTTGAATAAACTGAATATCCACTAACTTGTAAACCACAAGAAAGATGAACACAAACATGCATCCTGCAACAAAGTACAACTTGTTTAATATGTCTTTTTCAGTTACTGCCACTAGTTATTCCTGAGCTTTTACTTTTATTTTTTTTGGCGGAATTAATGAAGGCACAATACCTTTTTCTGCCATTTTTGTTACAATTGACGATTCCATTTTAAGCCTCATCAACCTTGAGCGTCCATCAACAAATGCTGAACGCAATTCTTTCACTTCATTATTAAGTTTCGCTATTTCATGTACTTTTTTATCTGCACTATGTGAACTCGCTATCATTATTATAGCCAAGGCAGAAATAAAAATGATAACTCTCCAGTTTTTAAAAGAGTCATCACTTATTAAAAATTTACCTTTCAGAATACCATAAATACCTTTCTTCATAGTTTTTCTGCAATTCTTAATTTTGCGCTTCTTGCTCTATTATTAATTTTTATTTCTTCTTGTGTTGGCACAATAAGATTTCCTACTTTTTTTAGAGGCACTTCAAAATTTCCAAATACATCTCGTTCTGGCTCACCTTCAAACAAGCCATTTCTTATAAATCGTTTTACCAACCTATCTTCTAACGAGTGATAAGAAATAAAACTTAAACGACCTCCTTTTTTTAGGAGCTCAGGTGTTTGCAACAACAGTTCTTTTAAGACCTCAATTTCTTGATTCACCTCAATTCGAATTGCCTGATAAATTTGAGCTAGTATTTTATTTTCTCTTTTAGGTTGCAAAAATCGTTTTAACACTAACTTTAATTGTTCACTAGTTTTTATCTCAGCTTTTGAACGCTCTTCAACAATTACTCTTGCCATTGCTGGAGCTTGACGCAATTCTCCATACTGATAAAAAACTTGACGCAATTGCTCCTCCTCATAATCATTAATCACATTGTAAGCCGACAAATGACTATTTTGATTCATTCGCATATCTAATTCCGACTCAAAACGAGTTGAAAACCCTCTTTCAGCAACATCAAATTGATGTGACGACACACCAAAATCTGCCAAAATCCCATCTACTTGCTTTACACCATAAAATCTCAAAAAACGTTTTATGAATCTGAAATTTTCATTTATCAACGTAAAACGCTCATCTTCTATAGCATTAGACAAGGCATCCTGATCTTGATCAAAAGCAAACAATTTTCCATCAGGACCTAATTGCTTTAAAATTGCCTTACTGTGACCACCACCACCAAAAGTGACATCCACATAAACACCATCAGGTTTAATATTTAAACCTTCAACTGTCTCATTAAGTAAAACCGGATTATGATATTCCATTGTCATCATCGTCTTGTCCCATTACTTCTTCAGCTAAGTCAGCAAAATCTAAAGCAGCATCATCAATAGCTTGCTCATACTTGTCTTTATCCCAAATCTCAATGATATGTATTGCCGAAGACACCACAATCTCCTTACTAATTCCAGAGAAAGCAATCAAATCTTTCGGGATTAAAAGTCGACCAGTAGCATCTACCTCAACCATTTTAACACCTGCCGTAAAGCGTCGTATAAAATCATTATTCTTTTTCTTGAACCTATTGAGTTTATTCACTTTTTGCATCAACAACTCCCACTCACTCATTGGATACAACTCCAAACAAGGCTGAAAAACCGCTCGCTTTAACACGAAACCATTTTGTAACACAGGAGACAACTGCTTTTTTAGGGCAGCAGGAAGCATTAGCCTTCCTTTGGCGTCAACTTTGCACTCGTATGATCCTATTAAAGTGTTCAAAATGATTATTTTATACTTCTAACGAATTCAATTCAAATATATTGAAAATATTACCACATTTTACCACTTTATACCACTTTTGTTAATAATTTTTTTATTTTAACAACAATTACGCGCTAAAACAGATTGTAGTTATTTAAAAATCAGAGGTTTATTTTTTTATGAAGACACATTGATTAGATTGTGAAAAACTCTATGAAAAACAATTTTTCACTAAGGGGTAAAAAAGGGAGTATTTATCAATGAAATAACTATATTTGTTTAAAATGACATCACTAACTAATACATGAAACACCTTTTAAAAACAGAAAAAAATTACAGTTATATTGAAGTAGGAGAAGGCACGCCAATAATTGTTTTACACGGTTTAATGGGAGGGTTGAGTAATTTTGATGCTGTTACAAATTACTACAGTACAAAAGGTTACAAAGTCATTATTCCTGAGTTACCAATCTACACCATGTCATTACTAAAAACCAATGTAAAAAGTTTTGCAAACTACCTGCATGATTTTATTGAGTTTAAAGAGCTAGATAACGTTATCTTGTTAGGAAATTCTCTTGGTGGTCATATTGGCTTATACCATACCAAAATGTATCCTGAAAAGGTTAAAGCGTTAGTAATTACAGGAAGTTCTGGACTATATGAAAGTGCAATGGGAAGTGGTTACACCAAGCGAAGTGACTATGAAGTTATCAAGAAAAAAGCCCAAGATGTATTTTACGACCCAGCAGTTGCCACCAAAGAAATAGTTGATGAAGTTTACGAAACTGTAAACGACAGAAACAAGCTTATAAAAACATTGGCAATTGCCAAAAGTGCGATACGACACAATATGGCAAAAGACCTTCCTAAAATGCAAACACCAACTTGTATTATTTGGGGAAAAAACGATACTGTAACTCCACCTGAAGTTGCTGATGAATTCCATAGTTTATTACCTGATTCTGATTTATTTTGGATTGATAAATGTGGACACGCAGCTATGATGGAACACCCTGAAGAGTTCAATTTGATTTTAGAAAAATGGCTTTCTGCCAGAAACTTTTAAAACATGTTAATTAAAACAGCAGAGTTTGTAATAAGCAATTCTGAAGTTACAAAATGCCCAAAAGACATATTGCCTGAATATGCTTTTATTGGTAGAAGTAACGTTGGAAAATCCTCGCTAATTAACATGCTCACCAACCATAAGAATTTAGCAAAAACCTCTGGAAAGCCCGGAAAAACGCAACTAATCAATCATTTTTTGATTAATAAAAACTGGTTTTTGGTGGATTTACCAGGTTATGGTTATGCAAGAGTCTCTAAGACTGCTAAAAAGAAATTTCAAAAATTCATTACCAATTATTTTGAACAACGTCAACAACTCGTATCCGCATTTGTACTAGTTGATATTAGACATAATCCTCAAAACATAGATTTAGAGTTTATGGAGTGGTTGGGAGAACATGGAATCCCTTTTTCTATTATTTTCACAAAAGCTGACAAGCTGAAACCTAAAGCTATTGAACGAAATATTTCAGAGTACGAAATGGAAATGCTTAAAACTTGGGAAGAAATGCCTAATTACTTTGTAACCTCTTCAAGTAAAGCCATAGGTAGAGAGGACGTTTTACAGTTTATTGACGACACGAACAAAGAAATTAACACTTTAAGAAACGAATAGGTTTAATTTTTTACATCCAATGCATCTCTAAGTGCATTACCTATAAGCATAAAAGCCATTACCAAAATCATAATGCACAACCCAGGGATTATTGCCAAATAAGGTTTTCCTAGTATAATATAATTATAATGATCTTTTATCATAGCTCCCCAACTTGCCATTGGTGGTTGCGCTCCAATACCTAAAAAGCTCAATCCACTTTCAATTAAAATTGCAGCTGCAAAATTTGCTGCTGATATAACAATAATTGGAGCCATAATATTGGGTAATATGTGTCTGGTAACAATTCTAAAATCGTTATAACCTAAAGCTTTAGCAGCAGTAACATACTGCATTTCCTTTACACTTATAACTTGTCCTCTCACTACTCTAGCAACTTCAACCCACATAGTAAGTCCTACTGCTATAAACACTTGCCAAAATCCTTTATCTAAAGCCAATATAATAGCAATAACCAAAAGCAATGTTGGAATAGACCAAGTTACATTGATAATAAACATAACTATTGTATCAACTACTCCACCAAAGTATCCAGCTAAACTTCCCATAAAGATTCCAACTACTAAAGAAATAAATACAGCTATAAAACCGATAAAAAACGAAATTCGAGAACCTATCAATACTCTACTTAATAAATCCCTTCCGTATTTATCAGTACCAAACAAAAATGTACGTTCTTTTATAAAAGGCTTAAAATCTTGATTTGGAAAAGCACTTAGGGCAATTTCTTTTTCCACACCTATTAATCCATCAGAGGCATATTCGGTATATACTAATTTATCATTATCAGCTTTAAATTCTGAAATAGGGATTTCGGTATCTGTATTTTTTTCACCATAAAATATTTTTGACAGGAAAGATTGATCATTATTAATTTCTGACGGAATGGTGAGAATATTCACTTTAAAACCAGGTTTTTTAGAGTGAATTGTCAAATGCATTTGATTTGCATTTTGAGAATTATCTGGTGCTAAAACATAGGCAAAAACAGACACTAACCCAATGGCAACAATGAGCCAAAAACTTAAAACGCCCCAAAAGTTCTTTTTAAACTTTTGGAGCGCTAATTGTGTTAATGAGTTACTGTTTTTACTCATTTATTTTAATCTTTTACTGCAGCTACTTTTGTTTTAACACCATAGGTCATTTTAAGATCGTTTAAAACATTTAAAGCCTCTTCAATATACACATCCTTACTTAAATTTTGATGCCAACGCTCACGCTTTTGTTTTAAAACAGAGTCTTGCTCCATTAATTTAATTTCATAAGGCAATGAATTAAATGTAAGATTAGTTTTGTAATCTGCTATTTTTTCAAAACGTTTCGCCTCTTCTTCATTAGTATTTAAACGCTCTTTGTATTTTTTATAGTTAAGAGAAAAGTTTTCTGTTTCTCTTATAGTATTAATCCATTTAGCATTTTCATCAATTAACTTTAACTGATCGCTATTAGCCATACGCTCTCTACTTTTTGAAATTGTAGTTTCATAATCGTAATAGTTTTCCCAAAGGTCATAATCTGCAGCATCAATTTTATCCCATTCTAAAGGACTGTCATACGTTCTTTCTCCAATACCAATATATTTATAACGGTCTGGAACTACAATATCACTCTTTACTCCTTCTAACTGCGTTGAACCACCATTAATTCTGTAGAATTTTTGAGTCGTGAACTTTAACGCTCCCATATCTCCATTGGAATTATTTCTAACCATTCTATTAAGGTCTAGTACATTTTGCACTGTTCCTTTACCATAGGTTTGTTTACTCCCAATAACGATTGCTCTTTTATAATCTTGCATTGCAGCAGCTAAAATTTCAGATGCTGAAGCAGAAAGTTCGTTAACCAATATTACTAACGGTCCATCCCAAACAATAGACATATCTCTATCCTTTAAAACTTCTTTTGGCTCACCTGTAGTTTTAACTTGAACTATTGGACCATCTTTAATAAACAATCCTGCCATATCTACAACCGTTTGAAGCGATCCTCCTCCATTATCTCTAAGATCTAACACAAGACCTTCCATACCTTGTTGCTTTAATCTTATGATTTCTTGTTTTACATCTGAAGCCGCATTTCTTTTATTGTAATCGTCAAAATCAACGTAAAACTTAGGTAAATTGATAACTCCAAATGTTTTGTTGTCTTTAATTACTGTTGAAGATTTTGCATAAGTTTCTTCCAGTTCAACAATATCTCTAGTAATTGTAATGTCTTCTATTGTACCATCAACTTTTTTCAAAGTTAAGGTTACATCAGTACCTTTTGGTCCTTTTATGAATTTGATAGCATCGTCTAAACGCATACCAACAACACTTACAGCCTCTTCTTCATCTTCTTGCTTTACTTTCATTATTTGGTCTCCTACCTGAAGTTCGTTTTGTCTCCAAGCTGGACCACCACTGATAATTTCGTTAACCAAAATAGCATCCATTTTCTTTTGAAGTCTTGCTCCAATACCTTCAAAATTACCAGACATATCTACATCAAAACGATCTTTATCTTCTGGTGCAAAATAAAACGTATGTGGATCATACTCCTCCACAATTGCATTGATATACACTGAAAACCAATCTTTACGTTGTCTTTCACCAATAAAGGCGTACAGTTCATTTAAAGAGTTTAACGTTGCTTCTCTAGCTTCTTCTTCTAGTTGTTTTTCAGTTTTTACTGTATTTGCAGCATCACTATTTTCATCAAATGCCATTTCTGGATCTTTATTTTTAGACCCACGTTCTTGCTGCACTAATAAATCATCATAATTAGCAATAGTTGAAAACTTAAGCTGTTGTCTCCAACGCTCTTTCATTTCTTTTTTAGATGTCACATAAGGCATTGAATCATAATCGGTAGAAAAATCTTCGTCCACATTGAAGTCAAAAGGTTTTGACAGCACTTCTTTGTAGATTTCTTTAGACTCTTCCATACGCTTTAATAGTCTTTCATGAGTTAAATTAAAGAACGTTAAATCGTATTCTTTAATCTGGTCATCAATACTATTTCTATAAGCACTGAATTCCTCAATATCAGACTCATAAAAATAACGCTTTAGTGGATCTAATTGCTTTATATAATCATCAAACACTAATCCTGAAAAATCATCATCTACATCAACTGGACTGAAATGACCTTCATTTAAAACATAACTAATAAGCTGAATGAGTAATTTATCTTTGTTAGGGTCTTCAAAGGTTTTTGAGGTAAAACTACAAGAAGCAAATGCAAGTAGTAAAACCAAAAGCAAAATTTTATAGTTCCTTTTCATAATATCTTTCATATTTATACTTTAACTGTATATAACTACAAAAATTAAGTTATATTTTTCACTAAAGTAAAAGAAAAAACCGTGCCAATAAAATATAGCCCTACTAATTTTTTGTTAAACCTAACATAACAGGTAATTGAAGGGTTTTATTTATTTTAGCAACTCACAAACAACAATATATTTTATGGCAAAAAGACCTCTTATTTTAGTTACAAACGACGATGGTATAACCGCTCCAGGAATTAGAACTTTAATTGAAGTTATGAATAGCATTGGAGACGTTATTGTTGTAGCTCCTGATAGCCCTCAAAGCGGAATGGGACACGCAATCACCATTAATTCAACACTGTTTGTAGAAGAGATAAAAATTGACGAAGGTAAACAAAGAGAATACAGTTGTTCTGGTACACCTGCCGACTGTGTAAAACTTGCTATAAATGAAATTTTTGACCGCAAACCAGACCTTTGTGTTTCAGGTATAAATCACGGTTCAAACTCATCTATAAATGTTATCTATTCAGGAACAATGAGTGCAGCTATTGAAGCTGGTATTGAAGGCATTCCTGCTATAGGGTTTTCACTTTTAGATTACAATTGGAACGCTAATTTTAAAGCCACAAAATCCTTTGTAAAAACTATTGCTGAAAATGTTTTAAAAGAAGGTTTACCAAAAGGAGTGGTTTTAAATGTAAATCTTCCTAATCTTCCCAAAAAAGATATAAAAGGCATAAAAGTATGCCGACAAGCTAAAGCGAATTGGGAAGAAGAATTTGACAAACGTAAAAACCCTCAAGGTCGAGAATATTACTGGTTAACAGGTAAATTTGTTAACTTAGACAAAGGAGAAGACACTGATGAATGGGCTTTAAAAAACGGTTATGTTTCAGTAGTACCAATACAATTTGATTTGACAGCTCATCATTGCATACAAAACTTAAACACTTGGAAATTGAATGGTTAAAAAGGAAGTTTTTATTGGATTTATTGTTGGATTAATTGCTAATTTTATAGGTTTAATATTGGCAGTTTATCTTTTTGGAAATGGCGATGATATTGAAACCACTATTAGGCAATCCTTAGCGGAAGGTTTTTTTAGTAAATTAGTAAGTATAGGAGCTATTTTAAATTTAGGTGCGTTTTTTATTTTCATAAAAAAGAAACAAGATTATAGAGCTAGAGGCGTGCTTTTAGCTACGGTTTTAATAGCTGTATTTACATTTTTGGTAAAGTATTTATAGATGAAGTATTACATAATTGCAGGAGAAGCGTCAGGTGATTTACATGGCTCAAACCTAATGAAAGCATTACAAAAAATTGATGTAAATGCTGAATTTAGGTTTTGGGGAGGCGACCTCATGCAAGCTGTAAACAACTCTCTGGTAAAACACTACAAGGATTTAGCCTTTATGGGTTTTATTGAAGTGGTTATGAATTTAAGAACCATAACCAAAAACTTAGCATTTTGCAAAAAGGATATTGAACAATACAATCCTGATACTATCATTTTTATTGATTATCCTGGTTTTAATTTACGCATTGCTAAATGGGCAAAACAAAAAGGCTACAAAACACATTACTATATTTCCCCACAAATTTGGGCTTGGAAAGAAAATCGTATTAAGGATATAAAACGAGATGTCGACCACATGCATGTTATTCTTCCTTTTGAAAAAGAATTTTATGAAGACAAGCATAATTATCCTGTAAACTTTGTTGGTCATCCATTAATTGACGCTATTGGAGCACGACAACAAGTTGATGAATATAGTTTTAGAGCAGAACATGAGCTCAACAAAAAACCTATTATTGCTTTACTACCAGGAAGCCGAAAACAAGAAATTAAAAAAATGTTATCGGTTATGCTTAGTGTTGTTGACGATTTTCCTGGTTATCAGTTTGTAATTGCTGGAGCGCCAAGTCAAGATTATAGTTTTTATGAGCCTTTTATCACAAATAACAACGTAAGTTTTATTAGCAACCGAACTTATGATTTACTCAGTGTATCCTACGCTGCATTAGTAACTTCTGGCACTGCAACTTTAGAAACTGCATTGTTTAAAGTTCCTGAAGTAGTATGCTACAAAGGAAGTTGGTTATCTTACCAAATAGGAAAACGATTGGTAAAACATATTAAATACATCTCATTGGTAAATCTTATTATGGATAAAGAAGTGGTTACCGAATTGATTCAGGATGATTTTAACACCAAACGTTTAAAGCAAGAATTAAAAATTATTCTAGACGATTATCAACGTGTGAAATTTTTCTTGAACTACTATGATTTAGAGAAAAAATTAGGAGGTAAAGGCGCAAGTAATAAAACTGCTGAATTGATTTTTAAAAGCTTAAATTAAAACAGGTTTGTTGATAAGAGTTTTCATAACTATTCAAAAGCCTTCCCAAACTAATAATTTATTGTTTTTATTTTGTTTCAATTCTTAATTTTAGTCACAAATTCAATACATGAGAAACTTTACTATACTACTACTAGCGCTTATCTGTTTGAATAGTTGTAAATCCTCAAAAAAAGCCAAAAGCTCACATAAAAACACTACCAAAACCGAAAAAAGGGCAACTAACACAACATCAAATGCACTTGCTGAAAGTATCGTAGACTATGCTAAACAATTTGATGGTGTTCGCTACAAATACGGTGGGACTACCAAAAAGGGAATGGATTGCTCTGGACTGGTAATGACAGCTTTTAAGAGTGAAAATATTATGCTACCTAGGACAACCTCAGACCTTTCGGTTACAGGAGATTGGATAGACCTTAAAGAAGTTCAAAAAGGAGATTTAATGTTTTTCGCAACAAGAAAAAATAGCCGAAAAGTTAATCATGTTGGCATAGTTACTTTTGCTAGCGAAGGCAATGTAGAGTTTATTCATGCTTCAACAAGTGCAGGAGTGATTATATCGTCGTTAGCTGAACGGTATTGGTATTTTGCATTCGTACAAGCTCGAAGAGTGTTGTAAACCATTATTTTTTAGTAACTTAGATTATGAAGTTACTAAATTTTACTCTTATAAAATTAACGCTTTGTTTAGTTATCGGGATTTATATAGGTTATTATATTACAATTCCGTTACAACTATCATTATATACTAGTCTTAGTTTAATCTGTCTTTTATTTTTATGCTTTCTCTATCTTAAAAACAAGTTTAAAAACTCCATTTGGTTTGGACTAATTACTTTTATTACTACGATAAGTATAGGTGTGTTAACTCATAACCTTCATGATGAAAAACAATTTTTTAATCACTACACCAAAGTAGTGGATATAGATGAATCGGCTTCAAAAGAAATTACATTTAGAATACGAAAACAACTAAAACCAGGGAACTACTACAATAAATACATCATTGACATTTTAAAGATTGACTCAACTGTTGTTAATGGAAAATCTTTATTAAACATTGAAAAAGATTCTACTCTAAGACGTTTAAAAACCGATGATATTTATATCACATACTCTCCCATAAAAGATTTGATTAACCCTCTAAATCCAAATCAATTCAATTATAAAAACTATTTAGAGAAGCAATATATCTATCATCAAATTTTCACGAATCAACAGTCTATTTACAAAACAAAGTCCAAGAGCAATACTATTTTTGGTTATGCAGCAGCACTTAGAAATACCATAAATGCTAAATTAAAAACATACAACTTCGCTCCAGATGAACTCGCAATTATAAATGCTTTACTTTTAGGGCAACGACAAGACATAAGCGAAGACGTTTACAACAATTACACCAATGCTGGAGCAATACACATTCTTGCAGTTTCAGGGCTTCATGTTGGCATTATATTACTCTTACTAAATGTTTTATTAAAACCTTTAGAACGTCTTAAACACGGTAAACCCATTAAAATACTGTGCATACTCCTACTGCTTTGGAGCTTTGCCATTATAGCAGGATTATCAGCATCAGTTACTAGAGCTGTAACCATGTTTAGCATTGTTGCCATTGCTATAAATTGGAAACGACCAACAAACATTTACAACACACTAGCCATATCTATTTTTATATTGCTGCTCATCAAACCTATGTTTTTATTTGATGTTGGGTTTCAACTTAGTTATCTAGCAGTTATTGCTATTGTTACGTTTCAGCCTATACTTTACAAACTATGGTCAACCAAAATAAAACCACTAGACTATTTTTGGCAAATCTTCACAGTTACAGTAAGTGCTCAATTTGGAATCATTCCTGTGAGTCTTTATTACTTTCATCAGTTTCCTAGTTTATTTTTTATTTCAAACCTTGCTATAATTCCGTTTTTAGGATTGATTTTAGGTCTAGGTATTTTGGTTATTGTATTAGCTCTTTTAAATTGCTTACCAGAGTTTCTTGCTAATTTTTTTGGAAGTACAATTAACGCAATGAATCTAATTGTTGCTTGGGTATCCAAACAAGAAACATTTTTATTTAGAGATATCCCTTTTAGTTTAGCTCATGTTTTAAGTAGCTACTTAATTGTTGCTTCACTTTTTGTGCTGAATAAGAAAAGGAACTTTAAGAGTTTAACTTTCATGCTTATCGCTATTATGGTATTTCAAGGTGTTTTGATTTATACAAAATATGAGACCTCTAATAAACAATTTATCGTATTTCATAAAAGCAGATACAGTTTGATTACTGAAAAATCTAATAGAAATATGATAGTTTATCATAACCTAGACAGTACAAGTTTTAAAAATGATAAAGTCATTAAAAACTACAGAGTTGGTAATTTTATTGAAAGTTTTAAAACAGACTCACTGAAATCTATCTATCAAGTTCAAAACAAAATGGTATTAGTAGTAGATAGTTTGGGTGTTTACAATGTTACAGCGTTTAAGCCTAATTATGTATTACTTCGTAACTCTCCTAAGATTAATTTGCAACGTTTGATAGACTCTATTCAACCAGAGGTCATTATTGCTGATGGTAGCAATTACAAATCTTACATTAAAAGATGGAAAGCAACGTGCTTAAAACAAAAACTCCCTTTCCATCAAACTAGTGAAAAGGGAGCGTTTATTATTGAATAGTATTTTTAACCTTGAAACTTTGGTTCAAATGCAGTGTAATACGCATTGAAATCCTCTTGAGAGGTCATGTTCTTGTGTTCATCGTTTTTGAAGAGTTTTAAGTACAACTCTATTTGTTGAGGCTTTTGATAACCTCTTAAAGGCGTAAGCACTTTTCCTTCTTCATCAAAAAACACGATAGTAGGATATGCACTTACTTTTAAATGCCTTGTTAACTCATGAACTCCATTTCTACGATTTGCCAATTCTGGCTTGTAGCTTTTATTAGTAAATGTTTTGCCTTCATAAGTAACCTTATCATTTCCTTCGGCATTAAACTTAACAGCATAGTAATGCTCGTTTACATAATCTGCCACATCTTTATTTTGAAATGTGTTTCGGTCTAACATTTTACATGGACCACACCAATTTGTATACACGTCCATCATAATTTTTTTAGGTTTTTCTTTTTGAAGTTTTAGAGCTTCTTCAAAAGTTACCCAATTAATCTCCTGAGCTACACTACTAACTGTAGTTAATAATGCAAATACTAATAAATATCTAAGTTTTTTCATAATATCATTTGTTGCAAAAGTTATTCCGAACTTACAAAAAATGCTCCAAAGGAGGAGCATTTTACGTTTATTTTAACGAATTACTCGTTATTTAACACCATGCATTAATTTTTTCAATACAGGGTTTAGTGCAAAAACAAGTAATCCTGCAACAGTAGGTACTATTGTAAAAATTACAAAAAACGTAGATAAACTATATTCTTCTGTTATATTTTCAATTTGACCTCCAAGCACAGCAGCAAGTTTATTACCAATGGCAATTGCTAAATACCACATTCCAAACATCAAGGCAATCATTCGTGCAGGAACAAGCTTACTAACATAAGACAACCCAACGGGAGAAAGACATAACTCTCCCAAAGTATGAAACAAATATGCTAATATTAACCAAACCATACTCACTTTAACTCCTTCTACCAGTCCATAAGATCCAAAAGCAAGTAAACCAAAGCCAACTCCCATTATAATTAATCCTAATGCATATTTAGTAGCTGCACTTGGATTATATTTACTTTCCCACCATCTTGAGAAAAATGAAGCAAATACAATTATAAAAAAGGAATTTAGAATACTAAACCAGGATACGGTTATTTCTACCTCATTATCTCTTACTTGAGTAACTTGAGCCTCAACCACACCATTATCTCTATTTAATTGTATTCCTTGATTAACAGCAAAATCTAGTCGTTCAGAATTTAAATACCCGAATTCTGTACCTTCATTATTTTTTGTAATAATGTTAAGTTTATCCCCAACTTTAAAGTCTAATGGCTCAGCAATTGATGTAGTTCTCGTTACAATTTTATCTGAAGGACTTATGGAATAACCTTGTGTAATTGGAAGATAAACAAACTTTAATTCACCTGTTTCAGTCTTTTTTTGGGCTCCGTTTTCATCTAAATCTGCTTTTTCAATTGCGTTGTAAGAAACATCATAAGCAATAGTTTTAAAATCTCTATTTAGCATCCAACCAACAATTCCCCACATTAATAAGAAACAAATTACTAGAACAATATTAGATCCTGGAATCTTTTTAAATGTTTTCTTCCAAAGCAGATACAATACCCAAGAAATGATTACTAGTGGAATAACTGTTAATAATGTATTTATAATATTAAAAGCAATTGCAGAATTACCACTTAACATTCTGTCCACACTATCTCTAGCAAAAATAACTAATGACGATGCACCTTGCTCAAACGACAACCAAAAGAACACTGTAAAAAAGGCAAATATGATAAATGCAATCATCCTATCTCTAACAACTGCTGTATATCTTAGAATTCTTCCTATAACTAGTATTAAGAACAGAACTAAACCAAATAAAACTGCTATATATTGCCCTTCAATATCTCCAATTTGAAACGCGGAAAACATATCTATATTAGCAATCTTAGACATTGGGTCATTTATAGCATAACCAAGACCAATTATTGATGAAATAACTATTAAAACTTTATCTAAAGTGGTAAACGGATTAGGTTTTTCATCATCTTGCTGTTTATTTTCTGTTTTGGCACTTTTATCGTTTACATTTTGAGGCAATTCTACCTCATGAACTTTAGTAGGTTTGGCTCCAATTTTTCCAAATAAGGGTCCTGCTAACCAAAATTGAAGGGTACCTAAAAGCATAAACACACCTGCTAATCCAAATCCATAAGCCCAACCTATTTTTTCAGCTAAATAGCCACATAACATCATCCCAAAGAAAGCTCCTGCATTTACTCCCATGTAATAAATTGTATAAGCTCCATCCTTCTTTTCTGGGTTTTTCTTATACATCTCAGAAATAATGGATGTCATTGTTGGTTTAAAAAAACCTGTACCTACAACTAAAAGCACTAATCCGAGATATAATGAAAACTCTGTTTCTAAAGCCATAGACGCATGTCCTAAAGTCATAATTAATGACCCAATAATAACAGCCCAACGATATCCAGTATATTTATCAGCAATATAACCTCCAATAATTGGTGTTACATATAACAACATAGCATAGGTTCCAAATAAGGCTCCAGCATTTTCAACAGACCATTCCCAACCAGGATTGTAACCTATTGCAGCCATGGTTAGAAAATTTACTAGTAGAACTCGCATGCCATAAAAAGAAAATCGCTCCCACATTTCAGTGAAAAATAGCACAAAAAGACCTGCAGGATGACTTAAAACCTTGTCTTTAAACAGATTTTCAATATCAGTATTCATAGTGTTAGTTTTAGTTAAGAAAAGAGAAACCCTTGCCTGTATAAATTAGCAAGGGCTGTATATTTAATATTAAGTTAGTTTGCTTCAGAATCAGCTAATTCAAAACCTTCTGCTTCTTCATGCTTAGTACCTTCAAGATCCTCTGCACCATGAGTAAGTCGCTTTAAAGGTTTAAGAATTGCTATAATTAACAATCCAAATAAAGTACAGAAAATTGCAATTCCAGTAAACACTTGAAATTCACCTGCACCTTCTGACAATCCTCCAACAAGTCCTGCAAGTTTATTTCCTAATCCTGTTGCAGCAAAATAAGCTCCCATCATAAAAGAAGCATATTTTAATGGCGCCAATTTTGTAATAAAAGATAAAGCTACTGGAGATGCACATAGCTCTCCAAGTGTATGAAACAGATAAGCTAAAACTAACCAAATCATAGCAGACTTCTCAACTATATTTTCTCCGTCCATAACAACTTCTGTAGAAGCTTTTGTCATAAAAAAGAAACCAAATCCCATAACTATTACTCCTATAGCCATCTTAAACAAAGATGATGATTCCTTCCCTTTTTTACCCCATTTATACCAAAATGAACCAACAAGCGTTCCTAATGTAATAATAAAAAATGCATTAATCGATTGAAAAACAGCAGCTGGCACTTCACTTCCTATAAATGGTAAAGAGAAAGATAAAACCCTATCCGTTTTCTGCTCTGTGTAAATACTCATCAATCCTCCAGCCTGCTCAAATGCACCCCAAAACACTATAATAATTAAGAATGAAAGAAACATTACTAACATTCTATCTTTTTCAACTTTAGTAAGAGGTCTTTTTCTAGCTGCTTGTTCTTCAGCAGATGCTTTTGATCCTCCAGAAAATTCTCCTACTCCTTTCAAAAACTTTTGACCATATAAATAAACGATTTGACCAAGAGCCATTCCTATTCCTGCAAGACCAAATCCATAATGCCAACCCCATTTAGCAGCAACGGCACCTACAATTAACGCTCCTAAAAAAGCACCAAGATTTATTCCTATGTAAAAAATATAAAAACCTCTATCTCTCCTATCGTCACCTTTCTTATACAATCCTCCTACCATTGAAGAAATATTCGGCTTAAGAAAACCAACACCAATTACAATTAATATTAGACCTGTAAAAAATGCCCATTGAGCATCTATTGCTAGTATCCCATGTCCTAAACATAGAAGAAGTCCTCCCAACATAACCGCTTTCTTTTGACCAATAAATCGATCAGCAACCCAACCTCCTGGTATTGAAGTTAAGTATACAAACATTGTATAAGTTCCATAAAAAGATATTGTTTCAGCATTAGTCCAGCCATATCCTGATTGCGGGTCACCTGCTATTATTGGAGCAACCAAAAATAACGTAAGCAATGCTCTCATTCCATAATAAGAGAATCGTTCCCACATTTCAACAAAAAATAAAACATAAAGACCTGCTGGATGACCAAAAATTTGTTTTTGATTATCCAATTGTGTTGTAGCTGACATAAAATTTATTATTAGTTAGTAATCTATTGATTTTTAAAAGGTAACACACCTTTATTTTTGCTTTTAAGAAACCGCCTTAAATTTTTAGCAAAATGATGTCAAGTTTACTAAAAATTATGCAAAAAACCGTAACTATTAACAGTTAAATGTGCAATATTACGCTTGGCAAAGTATTTTAAACACAAGAATAGTATCTTTGTAGATATAAATAAAAATTAATGAGCAAAACTATTTCTGGGTTTTCAAAACTATCCAAATCCAAAAAAATCGACTGGATTGTAGACACTTATTTTTCTAATAAAGAAGCTGCTAAAACTGTATTAAAACAATATTGGAATTCTAACGAGAAGCTACAACAGCTTCATGATGAATTCATTGAAAACACAATCACCAACTACTATTTGCCTTTAGGAGTTGCTCCCAATTTTTTAATTAACGACAAAACTTACACTATTCCAATGGCTATTGAAGAGAGTTCAGTAGTTGCAGCTGCTAGTAAAGCTGCTAAGTTTTGGTCAGATCGTGGTGGTTTTAAAGCTGAAGTTATTTCAACCACTAAAATTGGACAAGTTCATTTTATTTTTAATGGTGAAACCGAAAAACTCAAGTCTTTTTTCAATTCTACAAAGTCAAAACTTATTGAAGACACTCATGCAATTACCAAAAACATGCAAGCGCGTGGTGGAGGTATTCTAGATATTGAATTACGTGACAAAACCAATGCTATTGAAGGCTACTATCAACTGCATGCAACCTTTGAAACGCTTGATGCTATGGGAGCAAACTTTATTAACTCTTGTTTAGAGCAGTTTGCTAAAACTTTAAAAACTGAAGCTGAAAGTAAGCTTAACAATTCCATAGAAATTGTAATGAGCATTTTATCTAATTATGTTCCAGATTGCTTGGTAAAAGCCGAAGTAAGTTGTCCTGTTAATGCCTTAAGTGATGACAACTCTATTACAGGCGAGGACTTTGCTAATAAGTTTTTACAAGCTGTAAATATAGCTGAAGTTGAACCTTACAGAGCTGTAACTCACAACAAAGGCATTATGAATGGTATTGATGCTGTTGTTTTGGCTACTGGTAATGATTTTAGAGCTGTTGAAGCGGGAGTTCATGCGTATGCCTCTAGAAACGGAGTATATAGTAGTCTTACACATGCTGAAGTAAAAGATGGCATCTTTAAGTTTTGGATTGAAATTCCTCTAGCGCTTGGAACTGTTGGAGGACTTACAAGTTTACATCCATTAGTAAAACTTTCTTTAGAAATGCTAAACAAACCATCAGCTAAAGAGCTAATGCAAATAGTTGCTGTTACTGGATTAGCGCAAAACTTTGCCGCAATACGCTCACTGGTAACTACAGGAATTCAACAAGGTCATATGAAAATGCACTTGATGAATATTTTAAATCAGTTTGAAGCTACTTTAGAAGAAAAAGAACAACTTGTTGAGCATTTTAAGTCCAATACCATAACACATAGTGCAGTAATTGAAGCTATTGAAAACTTAAGACGTTAATGCAAACTTTTTTTAGTAACGGAAAATTATTATTAACTGCAGAATATGTAGTATTAGATGGAGCTTTATCATTAGCTATTCCAACCGAATTTGGGCAGTCAATGGTTGTTGAACCTATTAATGAGCCTAAAATTATTTGGAAAAGTTTTGATGAAACTGGAGCTATTTGGTTTGAAGAGGTGGTTCTTTTAAATCACCTTTCTAGTAGCGATTACTACAACCCATTTTCAAAGCGACTAATTGAAATATTTAATGCTGTAAAACAACTTAACCCTAACTTTTTTGAAAATTCTAACGGCTTTGAAATTGCAACGCTATTGGATTTCCCAAGATATTGGGGGCTTGGAACCTCTTCAACTTTAATTAACAATATTGCTAATTGGGTAAATGTAGATGCTTACAAACTATTAGAGCTTACTTTTGGCGGAAGTGGTTATGATATTGCTTGTGCGCAACATAGTTCTCCATTAACCTATCAACTTCAACCTAACAAGAGCAAAACAATTAACACAGTTGAATTTAACCCTAGTTTTAAAGAGCAACTCTATTTCGTTTACCTTAACAAAAAACAAAACAGTAGAGATGGTATTGCGCAATACAAGTCTAACTCAACAGATATTAGTGCTTCTATTTCTGAAATAAATGCTATTACTTTAGCTTGCATTTCTTGCGAAACGTTAACAGAATTCAACAAACTCATTACAACTCACGAAAGTATTATAAGCAAACTCATAAAACAAGAACCTGTAAAACACACTCTTTTTAGCGACTTTAACGGAAGCGTAAAAAGTCTTGGTGCTTGGGGAGGTGATTTTGTTTTAGCAACATCAGAGACTAACCCAAGCTCTTATTTTAAAAACAAAGGTTTTGATGTAATACTTCCTTATTCTGAAATGGTTATTTAAACACATAAAAAAACTCCACTTTTCAGTGGAGTTTTTATTTTATTATGTGACTTTCTTATTAGTAGAAATTCGCTCTATTATCTTCGATATCACTAGCTTCTTTAAGTGCATTGTATGCTTTTGTTAACACACTGCTTCCTCTTGTAGCACTTAATCTATTAGCGATTGGTTGGTAATTATCTAGTTTAGATGCAGGAGTTGCTTTAGTAACTTCAACTACATATACACCTTTAACACCATCAATTGGCTTTGAAATTTCGCCTTCTTTCATTCCGAAAGCTACACCTACTACTTTAGGCTCACGTCCAGCACCTGAAATTGTTGGGCTTTTCATTGTTACAGCAGTAGCAGTTAAAGTTGCTACTTTATGAGCTTTTGCGATTTCATCTATAGTAGAACCTGAAATTTTATCTTTAATCATTTTAGCTTTCTTCTCATTTCTGATTTTGCTAATTGCCGTAGCAGAAGCGTTTTCAGGAGACATTAATCCTGCTTCGTTTTTCTTAACCACTTGCACAACTGCATAACCTCCTCCAGGAACTGTAAATCTTTTATAGTCACCTACTTTAGTTTCTCCTTCAAAAGCCCAACGAACAATAGCTCTTTGACTTCCTAATCCTGGTATGTTTTCATCTAAAACTTTAAAACTTACAGGTTTTACTTGGTAGTTGTTTTCTTTAGCTACTTCTTGGAAATCTCCATCTTGAAGTGCTATTTCAAATTTAGATGCTGTGTTAAATACTTCGTCAATTGTTTTTTCAGAAGGCTCTATAGCTCTTGAAACTGTAGCTACTTTAACAGCTTTACTTTTGTTCTTTTGGTCTAAAATTTCAATAACGTGGTATCCAAAAGATGTTTTAACTACGTCGATATCTCCTACTTTATTATCAAAAGAGAATGCTTTAAACTCAGGAGCAAAAGAATCGTTGTATCCAAACTCTATTTCTCCTTGTTTTTCATTACTAACTGTATCAGAAGATAAATCTAACAGGTCAACAAACTTACTTTGCTTAGACTTGATAACAGATAAAATACTATCCGCTTTTGCTTTTGCTTGAGCATCAGTAGTCGTGATTGTAGGATCAACTCTTGTTGCTCCCATGTGAGGAATTAAGATATGACGTACTTTAACTGAGTCTGCCATTTGAGTTTCAGCTACCAACTTGCTTAAGCTGTAGTATCCATTTTCTTTATAAGGACCATAAAACTCTCCTACTTCTAATTTAAAGATACTATCAGCAATTGATGCAGGTAACGCAGACTTGAATAAAAACTTATCGTTGTATTTTATATCCGAATTTGAGTTTACAAACTCTGCTACATCTTTAGTGTTTTTAAACCCTAAAATAGTTTCGTTTAGCTTACTTACTTTATTAAACTCTACTCTATCTTCTAATAGATTAGTTAAACTGTTTTTGATTTCATTTTCATCTTCAACAGTAGCAACTTCATCAAATTGAACATAAACAATATCTCTACTTGCTTCTACTTCATACTCACTTTTATGCTCGTTGATGTATTTTGAAATGTCAGATTTTGTTACTTCTACTAAAGAATCGGCAATTGAAGTGTAAGGAATATTTACAAACTTTAAATCTACTGTTTCATTCTCCATTAAGTATTCAGTCTCAGCTTCAGCTAAAGTAGTTACAACTCCAGCTCTAATCATATTGAAGTATGTTTGCTCTTTAGCTCTATTAGCTATAGAAGCTTCGTTAGTTACCCACTCGTTATAATTAAGTTGGAAGTTTCCTAATGGAGCTCTGTTTTGCTCATTATTTTGAATTGCTTTTAAGTTTGCTATAAACTCGTTAAGCTTATTTTCGTCAAAAATACCAGCTTCGTTGTTAAACTCAGGATAGCTAGAAAAACTAGTTTTTAACAACTCTCTCATTTGGTCTTTCTCAACAGATAAACCTAATTCTTCAAACTGTGAACTTAAAACTGCTTTTCTTACTTCTTGCTCATAAATTCTGTTCATTGTTTGTGTAGAAGATGCACCAGGTCCTTGAGCTCTTTGGGCGTTCTCTACTTGGTTCATAAAATCTTCTCTAAAAATATCAGTACCGTTTACAGTAGCCACAACATCTTGTGAAGCTCCTGAAAGCGCGCTGCTATTTCGGAATAAATCTGAAAGTACAAATGAAAATAATGCTAATGCAATTATTAGTATTAAAAACAGTGAACGTTGTCTAATTTTATTTAAAACTGCCATTTTGTTGTATTCTTTTATAAAATATAAGTCCGCGAAAATACCATTTTATATCAAATAATAAAAGTAGTAGAACAGATTTTTATGGTAATATAACGTTTATTCTTCTTCGAGGATTTTAAGAGAAACCACATCAATTTTTGTAGAAGACACTTCTAAGATTGTAAACAGGAAATTTTCTATAACAACTTGGGTATCAACCTGAGGTATTTCTTCGGTTTCATCCACTATTAAGCCTCCTAAAGTTTCGTAGTTTTCGCCTTCTGGCAGATTAAGTTTATAGGCTTCGTTGAGATAATCCACTTCTAAACGCGCCGAAAATTTATAGTTTTTATCGTCAATTTTTTCTTCGATTAAAGCCACTGTATCGTGCTCGTCTTCAATTTCACCAAATAATTCTTCTATAATATCTTCAACCGTCATTATACCAGATGTCCCACCATACTCATCTATAACAACTGCAATACTTTTTCGCTTTTTAGTAAGAATATTAAGCACATCTTTAGCAAGCATAGTTTCTGGAACAAACTCTACAGGAAGTGTGATGGATTTAATAGACTTTGGTTTTTTAAACAACTCAAAAGAATGCACATAGCCCAAAACATCATCAATAGTGTCTTTGTATACCAAGATTTTTGACAAACCAGAAGTAGTAAATAAGTTATTGATGTTTTTGATAGAATCGTTAACCTCAACAGCAACTATTTCGGTTCTTGGTATCATAACCTCTCTAGTTTTTACTTCAGAAAACTCTAAGGCGTTTTGAAAAATCTGAATCTCACTATCCACTTCTTCATGCTCCTCAACAGCCTCCATTTGCTCACTTATGTAATTACCCAGTTCAACTTTGGTCATTGCCAACTGTACATCGTCTCCATCGGTTTTAAAAAAGTATTTCAAAATAAGGTCAGAAATCCAAATCACAAAAGAGGAAATAAACCAAAACAATAGGTAAAAAATATACGCTGGTAATGCAAAAATCTTAAGAAAAGAATTAGCATAAATTTGAAAAAATACCTTTGGTAAAAATTCGGCAGTTATTAAAATGATTATTGTTGAAATAATCGTTTGGGAAAGTAAGCTTAAGTCATATAATAAATAACGAACAAACCCAGACCCTGAATCGGCCAAAATAGATTGAAACCAATTAACAAGAACATCTCCCATTACAAAACCGTAAATTACCAATGCTATATTATTACCAATAAGCATTGTGGCAATATATTTAGAAGGTCTTTCGGTAAGTCGTCTTAATATTTTTGCAAGAAAATCGTCCTGCTTTTTTTCAATTTCAATGTGTATCTTGTTTGAAGACACATAAGCGATTTCCATACCAGAAAAAAAGGCAGATAAAAGCAGTGATAAAACAATAATCAAGATACTGAAATCCATATATTATTTTTGATTTCGGTCTTCAATTTTTTTTCTGAATCGTTTTCTGAAGAAAAACATAAATACTGCAAGTGCTGCTAAAAACAAAAGCATGTAAGAACGGTTTCGATCAACGTTCCATTGGGTAATAGCATCATAAGTAAAAACAATTGCTACAAATGCATATACATATTGAAAAAAGCTAAGAATTTTCATTTTTTATAAAAGTTAGTTGGAACAAAGATAACTAATTATTCATCCAAATAAACAATACCACTCATCTCAGTAACTTCAAAATTTTTAAAGTTAGAGTCAGAGTCAAAACCTTTTCCGTGGCTTATCTCAGAGCCAGAACGCAAGGTTACGGGTTTGTTTGTAAATAACCATTCTCTTTTTTGGTCGTAGTAAAGTTGTTCGGCAAATAGCGTATCTCTACTGTGAGTAGAAATTACTACGTTACCTTGAAGATCTATAAGATCGGTTTCGCTATAAAAAATAGCATAGTCAGAAACAATAACGCTTTTGTTATTTTCCTCGTCAAAAACGGTAAGATGTATGCCTTGAGGAAATTCAGAAAACGCAAAACTCCTGTTGGAGTAATCAAACATTTTAGGACTTTTTAAGTTTGCCTTTAGTTTACCTGAATCTTCAAGTTTTTCGGTGTATTTTAAATCGATATGTTCTGCTTCTCCAATAGGCTCGTTTTGCAGAATACCAACTTTTTGAACTTCTTTAAAATTGTTTTTACATGAAAAAAACATAGTCACAGCAATTACTGTGACTATGTTTTTTATACTATGTAAAATATGTGCTTTCATTAAAGACTTGGTACGGTTACACTACCTCCTGTCCAACAGTTAAACTTAATAACTTCACCTGAACAACTACAAGAAAAAATCTCGCTTCTAGAAGGTGCTTTTGCCATATAACTCTCGTAAGTTTGGTTTGCAGCCGACTTAAGGTTAGCATCAACTTTACCAGCTTTAAGTGCTTCTTGTGCAGCATACCAGAACATTGCTCTTTTGTTAAAGTTTGTATCACCACAGTTGTTTGCACTAGCAGCATACATAGCAGCAATAGACAAGTGTGGTCTTCCGTTTGATGGGTTTAACTTTAAAGATTCTCTATAGTAACCTCTAGCTTCTCCATATCTTCCTTTTTTCTTTAAGATAGAACCAATTTTTTCAGCAAGTTTACCTTTTTTGTAAGTATCTGTTTGAAGGTCGAAAGCTTGTTTTAAATAATCCATAGCTTCGTTATCCTTACCTTGGTTAAATAATATTGTAGCCACAAAGTATTTAGTATCTGCAGATGGATCAGTAGCATCATACGCTTTTACTAGCTCAATGTACAATGGATCATCAGTACATTCTTTGTTATACATTCTGTTTACAGCACGCTTTAACCAAACTGCATCGTTTTTATACGTTTCGAAATCTTTCTTATATAAAGGAATTAGGTTTTCACAGTTAGCTAACTGACCTAAATATGTATCAATACTACCAGAAATCTTATCGTAAGCTTCTAATGAGTCTTCATAGTACTTTTTATACTTTTCTTCTTTTGAAGATAATTTTTGACCAGACTCTTCTTTAGTAACTAACTTATTTAACTTCTCAGTAAAGTTTCCTACTTCTTTTTCAATTTTATCAGAGATATCATCGTACTTATTAAATACATCTTGAATTGGCGCTTGTCCAGCTTTGTACATATCAACTATAGAAGTAAAGTATACGTATAAACCTTTTGCACTTGTGAAATTCTCTAAATCTTGCTTGTAAGCTTTATCAAATGCATCAAACAATTGTTTATCTGTAACACCAAGAGCCTCTCTGTTGTCATACATTAACAAACCTTTATCTGATAATACTTCTCCTAAGTCATATTTACTTGGGAAATATTCTAGGGCTTTATCCCATAACAACATTAAATCATCAATATAGGCTTTTTGTTCGGCTCCAGTAGAGTTATCAATTTTATGCTTTAATATTTTTTCTCCGTAAGCATAGATAGCTCTATTAAACTTTGGACATTTATTTCTAACTTTCATCCATGGCTCATAAGCCTCATCATACTTTTTACTCTTGTAGTAATCTGTAAAGATTGTTAAGTTGGTCATGCACTCTTCATCTTGCTGAGCAAAACCAAGGTTAACACTCATAAACAAGGCAACTAGTATTAAAGTAATTTTAGTCTTCATCGTTTTATTATTTTACCGTTAGTTATATTTAATTTTTTGGAACCATCTATCGTTTAAAGACAAACTTAGTTGGAAATTAATGAAATTCTCTTGTATTAAATTTGCGTTAGTTGTTCCACGCTTACCAAACTCTAATCCAAGGTTTGCATTAGAAAACATACCTCCAACTGGTAATCCAACTCCAAAAGACATGCCAAACTCTCTAATATCCTCATTATTTATTTTTAAACCTGTGTGTTCAAAGCGCATACCTGCTCTATAAGTAGCTCTTTTCCAATATCCTGAAAAAGAATCGTAATTAGGAATATAAAACCCTCCTAATGAAAACGAAGAAGCATTTACAAAATTGGTATTATCTATAGAAAAAATTGGGTTTGAAAATTCGCTTGTGTTTTGAGACGAATATTCAGCTCCTAAAAACCATTTTCTTGGTTGACCTATACCTACTCCAAAAGAAAAGCTTGAAGGCAACGTTAAATCGGTTTGATCTAAGCCTTCAGCAGCTAAATCGGATTCAATAGTGTTTGTACCTGCTGTAAAGGTTCTTGAGTTGTTTGAGCCAATTTTACTTTTAGGCGAATAGGTTAACCCAGAAATAAGCTCAAGCTTGTTACTTACCATTGTTTTGTATGATACACCAATGTTAAAGTTTAGCCCACTTAAATCAGATCTATTAGCTTCAATAGTTGCATATTGAATTAACACTCCATCGTCATCGTATCTATACTCTGCTACATTGTTTTGAATATTCCCAAAATTATAATTAGCATCGACACCTACACTAAGCTCTTCAGTAATTTGATAACCTATTGCCAAAAATGCTTTATTGAGACCTCCTTCTCCTGTATATCTATTGTTTATATTTCCGTCGTCGTTATTAGATTCAAGTTTATAACCTACTGATGTGTATGGCAATAACCCCATTCCTAATCCAAATTTTCCCATTGGTACTGAAAGTGCAAAATAATCGAAAGTTGTAGTACTTGTATTATCGCTTTGCGATTCACTCTTTAAATTAGTGCTTGAGTAGCTTCCTCCTACTGTAAATTTAACTGGTCTGCTTTCTTCGTTCCAAATTTTTAGATTATTACCAGCGTATCCTGCTGGGTTTCTTAAGTTAATATGGATACTATCAGTATAAATGCTCAATCCACCCATACTTCTATTCTCAACTGTACCTTTAAATTTTAAACTTCCTATTCCGTAAAATGAATATGGCGAAGCTGTACCTTCTTGAGCATGTGACTGTAATGCAAAAAAAGTTATTAAAACTACTACAAGTCTTTTTATCATTAGTTTGAATTAAATTCTAAAATAAAGTTTAAACCTTCTAAAAGAAAATTAGAGTTGGCAAATATGCTATTTTTTAATTGTTTTGACAAGAAATTAGCGTCTCCGCCTGTTAAAATAACTGTTAAATGTGGGTATTTTTCTTCATATTGGTCTATAACACCATCAATTTCTTTTAAAATTCCATTTACAACTCCAGAGTGTATTGAACTGTCTGTAGCAGTTCCAATAAAGTCTTTTGGAAGTTCAGTATCTAATAACGGAAGATTTGCAGTTAAATTATTTAATGCTTTATATCGCATTCTAATTCCTGGTGAAATAGCACCTCCAAGGTATTCATTTTCAATATTAATAAAATCATAAGTTATACAAGTACCTGCATCAATAATTAAAGCATTATTATCAGGAAACTGCTTTACAGAAGCACTTACTAAAGCAATTCTATCTACACCAAGTGTTTTAGGAGTATCATACAAATTTTTAAACGGAAGTTTAGTATTAGAGTCCAAAACAAGAACATCTAGCTTTTTTTGGATTGCTTTTAGATGAGATGTATTGAGTTTTCCTACTGAAGAAACAATACATCTATTAATTTTTTCGTGTTTTTTTAAAATTATTTTAAACTCTTTTTCAAAGTCCTCTAATTTAAAAAACACTTTATCTATTAACTCATATGACTGAAATACAGCGAATTTCACATAAGAATTACCAACATCTACTATTAAATTCATGATATTAATTAAAGCTGTAAATTTACAAAAGCAATTTTTATATCTTTTCTTTTTGTGTTTAATAAAAATGAATTTATATTTGCATCCGCAATTAAGCAACTGGTGCCTTAGCTCAGTTGGTAGAGCAAAGGACTGAAAATCCTTGTGTCCCTGGTTCGATTCCTGGAGGCACCACCAGCAAAACCTCATAAACTCAATGTTTATGAGGTTTTTGTTTTTTTAAGGGACAACATTAGGGACAATTATTTCTATATTACTACTTTCATTACTTTATAATATAAGTTTAACCAAAAAAAGAAATTCGCTAAAAAGACTTTTTCTATTTAACAACCATTAATAATTATTGAAACCAAAAAAAATTGATAATTGTATTAAATCACCCTACTTTTTCTTGAACCAACAAAACGTGAAATTCTGATTTGTATCAAAAGGCGTTGTATGTGACTTATTAATACATTTTTGTTTAGAAAATGAAACATTAAACAAATCTTCCAAAGATTTTTCAGAATATTGTTTTATTTCTAAACCACTACACTTTTTGGGTCCATTTTCTGAAAATGTACCTATTACTAAATTTCCATTTTTCTCGATATTCTGTTGTACCAGTTGTTGATACTTTTTGATTTGAGATTCATCAATTAAAAAATGAAATGACGCTCTATCGTGCCAAAAATGATATTTTTCAGTTGGAACAAAATCTAAAACATCCGATACAATCCAAGTAACATCATCTGCCTGATTTTTTAGTCTTTTTTTAGCTCGTTGAATTGCTGCTTCCGAAATATCTAACACTGTAATATTTGTGTAGCCTAATTTTAACAAATAATCTACCAAAAAACTATCACCACCTCCAATATCAATTATCTTATCTGATTTAGACAGATTTGCTATTTCAATAAATGATAATGAGGTTTCTGGTATTGGTTCAAACCAACTTACCTCATTTAGAGATTTTGTTTTAAAGACATTTTCCCAGTGTTCTTTTCTGTTCATTATTAATGGTCGTGATTTGAATGGTCATCACTTTTCATTTCTCCAGATTGATTCATCATCATTTCGTGATCGTATTGGCAACAACCAGGTAAATTTTTATAGGCTTCTTCATTTCCTGCAACTTTTTCAGTATCATATCCTGAAGCTGCGATTGCATTATGAATTGCCATTGCATCTGTTTTAGAACTATCGAAAGATATATCTATTTTCTTTTTGTCTTTATCCCAGTTAGCAGCGGTAACACCTTCAACACTATTGGCTGCTTTTTCAATGGTGTTTTTACACATACCACAATTACCTCTTACGCCAAAAGATAAATCTGTCATTGCAATTTCTTTTGACACTTCAGTTGTTGTAGTTTCTTCAACTTTTTTAGTTTCGTTTTTACAACTTGTTAATCCCATAGCTACTATTACAGCTACACTTAAAATTACTTTCTTCATTTTTAAAAATTTAATTATTATCTGTGTTTATTTATTCTATTGTTTGTTTAACCTCGCCACATTTAAGCATTGCATCACCAAAATATGGATTCAAGATTTGTTCTTCTTTACTTAACCAATAGGCTCCGTTATTGTTATCTGCCATAGGGCAAAATTCTACATATACCTTTTCATTTACACCAAATATTTGAACCGCTTTTATTAAATGTGAAGACAAGTGTTTAAAGTGATTTCTTTGGGTTTTAATGTCTTGTGAACCGGCTATTGAAGTTGTAGAAGATTTTATCTCATCTATTAATGACATCCAATGATTGTGTGCTTCATCTTTAAGCAATTTCATATCTGTCTTACTTAAATTTGATAGTAAAGAAGTTGCATTTTGTGAACTACCTTTTGAGTCTTCTTTTACTAAAGCATCTTTTAAATTGATATAATCATTGTATACTTTTTTTAATTGCTCTTGAAATTTCTCTGACACTTTTAAGCGTTCATTCATATGAGTATGGTCGCTTTCATTTTTTGAATCATTATCCATACCTAAATGACCTTCGTGACCTGACATAGTTTTACCACCTTGCTTGTTCATCATTGATTTTTTGCCTTGTAGTTGTGCAGCAGCATCTACAGTAAATGTTCCGTTGGTAACAATTTCATTTCCTGTAAATAATCCCTCTAATACCTCATAATTATCACCGATTTTATTACCTAAAGCCACTTCTTTCAATTCAAAAACAGGTTCATTTGGATTGGTTTTTAAATATACAACAGAACGTTCGCCAGTCCAAAGTACTGCAGAAGACGGAATCATTATTACTTCATTTGCATTGGTTTTAGTGCTTTCAATTTCTGCAGTTACAAACATTCCTGGTTTAAAAATGGCTTCTTTATTATTTAAAACCACACGTAAATCTACAGTACGAGTTTTGGTATTTAAAATTGGATCTATAAAATCTACTTTTCCTTTAAATTGTTTATTAGGATAGGCATTGGTGATTATATTAACTTCTTGCCCTTTTTTGAATAGTTCAATTTGATTTTCATAAACATCAAAATTTGCCCAAACCGTATTGAGGTTAGCAATTTTTAACAAAGACTGACCTTGCTTAATGTAATCGCCTTGTTCTACCAATTTTTCGGTAACAGTACCAGAAACCGTAGCATACACAGGGAAATTTTCAATGACTTTACCAGATGATTCAATTTGGTTGATTTGAGTTTCGGACAATTTCCAAAGCTTTAATTTATTACGTACCGCTTTATATAGAGCAGGTTGCGATGCTTTTAATGAAGCTGCTGTAATCAATTCTTGTTGTGCTGCATATAATTCGGGTGAATAAATAGTTGCCAATAATTGTCCTTTACGAACTTCTTCGCCAGTAAAACTAATGTTTAAGCGTTCAATTCTCCCTGAAAAATAACTCACTTGTACTGCATTTGCTTCTTCGTTTTCGGCTATTTTTCCTGATAATTTTATGATTCCATTTTCGACTGAACCATTACCAACAACGATAGTTTGAATGTTTGCTAAAGCCATCGCATTAGCTGTTAATTTAAACTGGTCTGCTGTTAAACCATCTGCACCAGCTTCAGCAGGAATTAAATCCATTCCGCAAATTGGACAATCGCCTGGTTCTGGTTGCATAATTTGTGGGTGCATAGAGCAAGTCCACATTTGATTAGTTTGCGCAACTTCATTGTGATTATGGTCTGCTTCTTCTTTTGATGAACCGCCAAATAGCAACCAACCTAATAATAAACCAACTGCTAATATTCCTAAATAGACTAGTATTTTATTTGTTTTCATTTTCTATTCGATTTATCATTGTTTTCATTTCTGCAATTTCTTTTTCTTGTGCTTTTATAATGTCATTAGCTAACTTTTGAACTTCTGCATCTTTAAAGTTAGCATTAGAACTTGTCAGTATAGCTGATGAATGATGTGGTATCATTGCTTTCATCCATTGAATATCACTAATTGGTGTTTGTGTTCTTAATCCATAGAGACATCCTATAAAAACAATAATTGAAACACCAATAATAGTAAAGTTGACTTTAGTATTTTCGTACATTTTCCACATAAACAAAAGCATTGAAATAGCCATTGGCGCAACCATCAGCAACGCCATATAGGTTCTTGTGGTGCTTAATAGAATATGGTCTAATTCAAACACATTTAAAAACATAATGCCATACATCATAATGAATGACACCAATAACATTAGTCCAAATTTTTTATAGTTTGACTTTTTCATTTTGTTGTGATTTTCCATAATATTTTAATTTTATAATTATATAGCTACTCTTCTTAAACGTAACGCATTTGTTATAACTGACACCGAACTAAAACTCATTGCCAAAGCTGCAATCATTGGTGATAGTAATATTCCAAAAAATGGAAATAGTACACCTGCTGCAATAGGCACTCCTAAAGTATTATAAACTAATGCGAAGAATAGATTTTGTTTAATATTCTTCATTACTGCACTGCTTAAATGACGAGCTTTTACAATGCCGTGTAAATCGCCTTTTACCAATGTAATCATAGCACTTTCAATAGCGACATCTGTTCCTGTTCCCATTGCAATACCTACATCACTTTTTGCCAATGCAGGTGCATCATTAATGCCATCACCTGCCATAGCAACCACTTTACCGTTGTTTTGAAGTTTCTCAACTTCTTGTAATTTGTCTTCGGGTAACATACTCGCTTTAAAATCTGCTAGATTTAATTCAGAAGCTACTGCTTGAGCTGTATCGTGATTATCTCCTGTAAGCATTATCACATCAACCCCTTTGCTTTGCAATTCTTGTATAGCTTTTGCACTGGTCTCTTTTATTTTATCTCCTATAACTACATAACCCACCACTTTTTTATCTATGGCTAAATAAGACACTGTTTTCCCTTGCTTTTGATAGGTTTTAGCTTCGTCTTTCATTTTAGAAGTAATATCTGCTTTGGCATATTCCATCATTTTAGGATTTCCTAATGCTACTTTTTTATCGTTTATTATTGCTTCAACACCTTTTCCTGTGATAGCACTAAAGTTTTGAGATTTTATTATTTCAGCATTATGTTCTTTACCATATTTGACGGTTGCTTCTGCTAATGGATGCTCACTGTTGGTATTTAATGAAGCAATATATTGTAGTAGCTCTTTTTGGTTTAAAGTATCGCTAAATGTCCCTACTGTTTCTACTGTTGGTTTGCCTTCGGTAATCGTACTAGTTTTATCTACTATTAAAGTATCAACCTTATCCATTTTTTCAAGAGCTTCAGCATTTTTTATCAAAACACCATTTTGAGCACCTTTGCCCACGCCAACCATTACAGACATTGGTGTTGCTAAACCTAAAGCACAAGGACACGCAATGATTAGTACTGCAATTGCATTGACTAATGCATAAACATAAGCAGGTTCTGGACCCCAAATTGCCCAAATAATAAATGTGATTATCGATATAATAACTACAACTGGTACAAAATACCCTGATACTTTATCAGCTAAATTTTGGATAGGTGCGCGACTTCTACTGGCATCATTAACCATATGAATGATTTGTGAGAGTAACGTATCACTTCCTACTTTTTCCGCTTTCATTAAGAATGATTGATTCCCGTTAATTGTTCCGCTACTTACTTTATCATCTTGAGATTTGTTTACAGGAATAGGTTCTCCAGTAATCATAGATTCGTCAATAGTTGTTTCGCCTTCTGTTATCACACCATCAACAGGGATTTTATCGCCTGGTTTTACTTTTAGAATATCATTTAATTCTATCTTATCTATACTGACTTCAACTTCTTCACCATCAACTATTTTTATAGCTTTATTAGGTGCTAATTTCAGTAATTCTTTTACTGCGGAATTGGTTTTACTGTGAGCACGAGCTTCCAATAATTGACCTAAAAGCACTAATGTCAGAATAACTGTTGCAGCTTCAAAATACACGTGAACTGCTCCAGATTCAGTTTTAAACTGTGCTGGAAAAACATCAGGTATAAGCATCCCAACTACACTAAATAGCCAAGCAACACCAGCACCAATCCCAATGAGTGTAAACATATTGAGGTTCCACGTTTTAATACTTTTGTAAGCACGTTCAAAAAACATCCAAGTAGCATAGAATACCACTGGAATGGATAAAGCAAACTGAACCCAATTCCAATATTTTTGTTCCATTATATCGTATAACGGATTGTTGTGTAGCATTTCGCTCATAGCTATTAAGAAAACAGGCAGTGTAAATGCTGTTGCTATCCAAAACTTTTTTAATAATTTTTTATAGGTCTTTTCTTCAGCAGAAAGGTCTGGTTTCATTGGTACTAAATCCATACCGCAAATAGGACAAGAACCTGCTTCGTCTTTTACAATTTCTGGATGCATCGGGCACGTCCATTGCTCTACATTTGATGTTGATAGACTTTGCTCTTCTACCAAATCCATACCGCAAACCGGACAATCGCCTGGTTTATCGTAGGTTTTATCACCTTCGCAATGCATAGGACAATAAAATGTACCTGTGCCTTTTGCTTTTGGTTGATTTTCCTTTTTATCTTCTAAATGGTGATGATGTTCACCTTGTTTATGAATACTGTATCTCCCACCATCATTTTTTAAGGCTTCTTGAAATGTTTCTATAGGAATATGCGATTCCATTTCGATTGTAGCTTCTGCCTTTTCTAAATTGACTGTTGCTTTTGAAACACCTTCCACTTTAGAAAGTGTTTCCTCTACGTGACTGCGACAACCGTTGCAAGTCATTCCGTGTATGTGATACGTGTGTTTCATTGTTAATTGGTTAGATAGTTAATAATTGAACTTTGCACATAGAAATTTTTAACCGATTCAATTTGATTGATTTGAAACTTTAATTGTAATTCCTGAATATCCAAAATATCGTTAAAATTAATCGTACCAGTTTCGTAGCTTTTGATGAGTATTTGTTCTGCATCTCTAGCTTGTTTCAGGTTTTTTGTTGCTGTTTTATGACTTATTCTTGCTGAAATACGCTCGTTTAAAGCTTTATCTAAAACCGTTTTTAAACTGTTTAAACGCTCTTGTTTTTGATAGTAGATTTCTTGTTGTTCTAGTTTGTTTTGTTTGGAAATAGATTTGTATTTGTTATTGAAAATGGGAATGGACACCGAAACCATAGGCATTACAATATCTTTACCGTTATCCGAGAAATTCATACCTGGTCTTTCTTCTACATTGATATAATCTAACCCGAAACCAATCATTGGACTGCTTTCTTTTTGGTTTAAAAATTCTGATTTTTCTACAGACTGATAGAGTTTATCAAACTTTACTAATTCAGGATGCACCGATAGATTTTCAGTATTGATTTCAAAATCTTCGATAGGAATTGTCAAGCTATCTATAACTGAAACCTCAATTGCATTATCTCTATTCAAGAGATTATTAAAATTAGTTTGTTCCGCTAAAAACTGTTGTTGCAACACATCTTTTAATTGCTGTAAATCGTTTTGTCGCATTTGTAATCGCAACACATCTACAGCCGATGCTTTACCAACCTCAACAGATGTGAGCGCCAGTGTTTCATAGGTTTTTAATAGTTGGATGTTTTGACCTAGTACATCTTGTTTAGCTTTATTGGCGTATAAATTATAATAAGATTGTGATACCGAAGCCATCAATTTTCGTTTGGCAATAACAATATCTTCGTATTTAGCATCTGCCAATGCGGTAACATAATCTTCACGAGAGGTAATTGTACCAAACCAAGGTAACATTTGTTTTGCTGATACTTTAAACCTTTGAGCGCCTGTACGTGTTTCTGGTTCACTAACAAAGTAACCGACGCCAAATTCAGTATTAGGAATCGTAATGACTTCATTTACTTTTTCTGAAACTCTTTTGTATTGCAACTCGAATTTTTGAATTTCGGGATTGTTTTCCAACGCTTCATTAATTAATGTTTCTAATTGTTGTGCATTTCCTTTGAGACAAAAGAGAATAGAAAAAAGAAAAAAGACTGTTTTTATATATTTCATTTTGATGCTCTTTTAAGTTGAACTTCAGCTTTCCAGCTATATAAAACGGGTACTACAAATAGGGTTATTAAAGCGATTAACATTCCGCCGAAACTCGGTATTGCCATAGGAATCATAATATCACTACCTCGTCCTGTTGATGTGAGTACGGGCAAGAGTGCTAAAATGGTTGTTGCTGTAGTCATTAAACACGGTCTAATACGTTTTTCACCTGCTTCTACAATAGATGCTCTAATTTCCTTTTTAGTTTCTGGTGAATTTCTATCGAATGTTTGTGTTAAGTAGGTTGCCATTACAACACCATCATCGGTTGCAATACCGAAAAGTGCAATAAACCCAACCCAAACAGCTACACTTAAATTAATAGTGTGCATTTGGAATAAATCACGCAGGTTTTCACCAAAGACACTGAAGTTTAAAAACCACGATTGACCGTACAGCCATATCATTAAAAAGCCACCTGCAAATGCTACTGCAATCCCTGTAAAAACCATTAATGACGTACCCACCGAACGGAATTGGAAGTACAGAATTAAAAAGATGATAGCCAATGCTAATGGTACAACTACCGATAAGGTTTTTTCGGCACGTAATTGGTTTTCGTAAGTTCCTGTAAATTGATAGTTAATGCCTTTTGGGACTATTAATTCACCTGCATCAATCTTGCTTTGAATCATTGCCTGTGCATTTTCAACTACATTGACTTCTGCATAACCATCTAGTTTATCAAACAACACATAACCCACTAAAAAGGTATCTTCACTTTTAATCACTTGTGGACCTTGCTCGTAACGAATGGTTGCCAATTCGTTTAAAGGTACAGGACTGCCTTTTTCAACAGGCACGTAAATTTGCTGTAAATCAGTTGGATTAGATCTTAACTCTCTTGGGTAGCGCACACGAACGCCATAACGCTCACGACCTTCAACGGTTTGGGTTAATGACATACCACCAACAGCTACTTTTAATACGTTTTGCACCTCTTCAATACTTACACCATAACGTGCAATTTTTTCTCTGTCAATATCAATAAGTAAATACGGTTTACCTACAATACGGTCTGCAAAAACAGCTTCATCCTTTACACCATCAGCTTCTTTTAAAATGGTTTCTAATTGCATACCAAAAGCTTCAATTTCTTTTAAATCTTGACCTTTAATTTTGATTCCCATTGGTGCACGCATACCTGTTTGTAGCATTACCAATCGGGTTTCAATAGGTTGTAGTTTTGGTGCTGATGTGACACCTGGTAATTTGGTGACTTTTACGATTTCGTTCCAAATGTCGTCTGGTGATTGTATTTCTGGTCGCCAGTTTCGGTAAAACTCGCCATCATCGTCTGGGATTAATTGAGACCTTTCTATATTTAATAAAGTTGATTTGATAATCGCTTTGTTCTCGACTGCGCTCGAACTGACAGCTATATTTTCATTGTGAATTAAACGACCATCTTTTAATTCATATAAACCATCTTCATTGACTTTGAAACGCTGACGTTCTCCTTTATCATTCAGCATATATTCGGGTTTGTATTGAATGATGTTTTCATACATTGATAATGGCGCAGGATCTAAAGCCGATTCTGTTCTACCTGCCTTACCTACAACGGTTTTAATTTCAGGAATACTGGCGACTGCCATATCCAATTGCTGTAAAACCCGTTTATTTTCTTCTAGACCCGAATGTGGCATTGAGGTAGGCATTAACAGAAAAGAACCCTCGTTTAATGATGGCATAAACTCTTTACCTGTATTTTTCATTATGAAAAACCCTGCAATGACAATTGCTGTAGGTATGGAAAGAAATAATAATTTATTGTCTAAACACCATCTTAAAATACGTGTGTAGTATTTAATGAATAATCCAAATACACCTAATAATCCAAAGCAAATAATAGCTACAAAAATGAGGTTTAAGAAGATGCTTTCATTTACGCCTAACGGTCTCCAATATTCTGCTAATAAGAACACGATTGCCGAAGCCGAAATGATAATGTTGGCAAAGTTTCCCTGTTTATCTGAAATCTTGTTTTGAAGATTCAATAAAGCTGTCACACCAAAAGCGATGAGTATGATACCTAACCAATACCCGAAAATTATTGCTGCTATTCCTAATACTATTAAAACACCGTTTAAAGCATATTTAAAATGTTTTTGAATGCTCTTTTTTCGGAACAAAAAGGCTGCAAACGGTGGTATTAGAAATAAGGCTACAATTATGGACGCTGTTAAAGCAAAGGTTTTAGTAAATGCTAATGGTCTAAATAGTTTTCCTTCAGCACCAATCATTGTAAATACAGGAATAAAACTGATAATGGTTGTCATTACTGCGGTTACGATTGCACCAGATACTTCTGCTGTTGCGTTGTAAACGACTGTGTTTATTGGTAATTTGTTTTCGTTTTCATCTAAATGTCTGATGATGTTTTCTGAAAGTATGACACCAACATCTACCATCGTTCCAATAGCAATCGCAATACCTGAAAGTGCCACAATATTGGCATCGACACCAAAGAGCTTCATTGCTATAAATACCATTAACACCGCAACAGGTAATAGCCCTGAAATCAATACGAAAGCACGAAGATTAAATACCATTATGATAATGACCAAAATGGTAATGAGTATTTCTAAAGTTAGGGCTTCGTTTAATGTGCCTAATGTTTCTTGAATCAATTCTGTACGGTCGTAAAATGGTACTATAGTTACTTGTGATGTTCTGCCATCTGCCAACGTTTTTGTAGGTAGTCCTGCGCTTAATTCGCTTATTTTGGCTTTTACATTATTAATCACTTCCATTGGGTTAGCACCATAACGTGCTACTACAACACCACCAGCCACTTCTGCTCCTTCTTTGTCTAAAATACCACGTCTTGTTGCAGGACCTAAAGACACTTTTGCCACATCTTTAATTTTGATAGCTGTGTAATCTTCGGAAGCTACAACTGCATTTTCGATGTCTGCTATGGATTTCACATAACCCAGACCACGTACCAGATATTCGGCTTGATTGATTTCTAAAGTTTGTGCTCCAATATCTCGGTTACTTTCTTTAACTGCTTTTACAATGTGATGTAAACCTATATTGTATTGTCGCATTAGTTCTGGGTTTACATCTACCTGATATTCTTGCACATACCCACCAATAGATGCTACTTCAGATACACCACTTGCAGAGGATAGTGCATATTTTACATAGTAATCTTGAATGCTTCGTAATTCGTGTAAATCCCATCCGCCAGTAACGTTTCCGTTTTCGTCACGACCTTCAAGAGTGTACCAAAATATTTGACCTAATCCTGTAGCATCTGGACCCAATGCAGGATTAACACCTTCAGGCAATAAACCACTTGGTAATGAATTGAGTTTTTCGAGAATACGACTTCTACTCCAGTAAAACTCTATATCTTCTTCGAAAATGATATAGATACTTGAAAAGCCAAACATAGACGAGCTGCGTATGGTTTTTACTCCAGGAATACCGAGTAGGGAAGTGGTTAAGGGATAGGTGATTTGGTCTTCAATATCTTGTGGTGAACGACCATCCCATTTGGTGAACACAATTTGTTGATTTTCCCCTATATCTGGTATGGCATCTACAGCTACAGGATTACTTGGTAAAAAACCTGTATCCCAATTAAATGGTACATTAACAGTTCCCCAACCTATGAAAAGGACGAGTAGTAGTACTGCAACGAGTTTATTTTCTATAAGAAATTTGATTGCTTTATTAAGCATAATTTTTGATTATTAAACAGTTAGACATTGGTGTTGAGAAAACACCGAATACAACAAATTATCCACATAGCATAAAGCCATAGGATAAAACAGTCTAATGTTTAAAAATCAAATTAAATAAGTCTCGTCAATCTTGTAGATACGCCTTATGACGAGTGGTGGTTTGTATTCTTCATAAGAAGATACATTGCTATCTAATCCTTCAAAAAGGTTGATATAAGTATATACGAAAGATGTAATGAATACTTGTTGTTCAAAAGAAATTTTATCAATGGTAAGTTGTAACTCATCTTGACCTTCAATAGCTAGTTGCTTGTCGTCACAACAATTTTTCTTTGTGATTGAACAGCTTTCAGTTGAAGGTTTTTCCATTTCCATACCACAACCTTTAGCTTTATGGAAAATAGCAGTTTCTACCAAAGTATCACCACAATAATGCATATTCATAGTAAAAGACATTGTAGAGAATAACACTACAAAAGCCATTAACAAAGACATTATTTTATGGGAAAACTGTTTCATTGTATTTGCGAAGTTACGAAATTTAAATAACAACCGTTTTGTTTAACAAAAATTTTAAAATCTTAAAACATACAACTCCAATTGCTTACAGAAATTCTATCTGGAGGCACCACCACTAAAAACCCGAACAAATGTTCGGGTTTTTTGGTTTTATTCAAGCATACACAGTCTATACATTTTATACTCTAAATCCTTAAACAGATACTATGTAGGTGAATCTGAAAATGCAACATTAAGGCTAGAACTACATAACAACCACCATTTTAAAAACAGTTTTACTAATGTAGCTTCTGATTGGAAATCATACTCAATTACAAATGCAATTCAAAAGATGATGCTTTATACCTTGAAAGATTCATAAAAAGAATGAAAAGCAAGAAATTCATCGAAAAAATCATTACCAATCCTGAAAAGCTTAAAGATATTCTCAATAAAAGATAATTATGCCTTAACTAAAAAACCCTGACACAAGTGTCAGGGTTTTTCGGTTTTAAAGGGTATGAAACCTAATTACATATCAGCTTTTAAAGCTTTTAGAGAAGCTACCAGCAACTCCTTACTTAATCTTGTTTTATAATTAGGGTTGATGTATTCAAATAAAATATCACCAGATGTATTTAAGATCATAACCGTTGGAACTGGTAAAATCTCAGTTGCTTCCATCTTTGTTTTCTTTTCAATATACGACACTGCCATTCCTGGAGTTTTAAAACCAATTCCTGTTGCTTGAATAAGTTTTGCTTCAGGGTCTGCATAAAGGCTATAACCTACTTTGTTAGTTTCTCCTGTTGGTACTAAATTTTTGTAGTTATCAGGACTTACTGCTACTATTTGGTAACCCAATTCTAAGATTTCTGATTCAGATTCAGCTAAAGAAGCTAATTGTGTGTTACAGTAAGGACACCATCCTCCACGATAAAACACCAAAACAGTTGGTTTTTCTTTAATGATTTTTTTCAGAGCAATTTCTTCACCATTCTTATCAATTAAGTTAGCATTTGGGATTGTTTCCCCTACCAATAAAGGACTTACGTCTTCTGCTTTTTCTGGCACTTGTGCACTAAGGCTAAATGTTGTTAATACAGTTAACAAAACTAAAAGTGTGTTTTTCATTTGTTTTTTTATTTATGTGTTTTACAATGGTGAAATAAAATACCCTAATCCCATTTTGGTTGATTAGCAACCTAATTGTTATGAATATTTCATTATCATTAAGTTTTGCATCTTGGTCTAACGCAATTAATAATCCTTACAATTTTTAAATACATTTCACTTATTTTTGTGTTAACGATTTAAAAACCAATTATGATAAACTATATAAACGAAACCGTTGACTACTTAAAAGATAAAGGATTTATTAATCCTGAAATAGGAATTATACTAGGTACTGGCTTAGGTATGCTTTTAGATGAAATTACTATTCTTAAAGAAGTAAGCTATAATCACATTCCTAATTTTCCAACAGTAACAGTTGAGTTTCATAAAGGCAAATTAATTTTTGGTGAGCTTGAAGGCAAAAAAGTGATTGTTATGCAAGGTCGTTTTCACTTATACGAAGGCTACACCTTACAAGACGTAACTTATCCAGTTCGTGTTATGAAAAAATTAGGCATCACCACTTTACTAGTTTCTAATGCTTCTGGCGCTATTAATCTCAATTTCAAAAAAGGTGAATTAATGCTTATTGACGATCATATTAACCTTCAAGGTAGCTCTCCTTTAGCCTTTAAAGGCGTGTCGCTTTTAGGCGAACGATTCGCTGATATGAGTGCACCTTATGACGCAACCATAAACAATACTTTTAAATCTATAGCTAAAACCAACAACATTACGTTACACGAAGGTGTTTATGCTAGCGTTGTTGGTCCTCAATTAGAAACAAGAGCTGAATACAGAATGCTAAAAATTATTGGTGCTGATGCAGTAGGTATGAGTACTGTACCAGAAGTAATAGTTGCTAATCACCTCAACCTTAAAGTTGCAGCAATTTCTGTACTGACTGACGAATGCGATCCAGACAATTTAGAAGCTGTAGCCATTGATGATATTATAGCAACTGCTGCAATAGCTGAACCAAATATGATTACGCTTTTTAAAGGGTTAATACAATCGCTTTAGATTTAAAAAAACAGTTTTGCAATAAACATATCAACCACCTCAACAAGAATAAGGATAATAATAATCCATTCTAGTTTGCTGCTTTCTTTGTGGTCCATTATATCTTTAAAAAGCTCTAGATTTTCTTTGATAATCTCTATCCTATCATGGATTAATCTATATCTGTCTTTTAAGTCGAAAGATTGCTTTAAATCGTGATTTAATTTGTTTAACTGTTCGTTTTCTAAAGTTATTTCTGGTGAATCGAAAATATACAGATTTTCTGAAATTTTATTTTTTATGTTAAGTACTTTACCAATAAAGCGCTTTAGCTTGTTTCCAGAAATATCCAACTTCCCTTTATTTTCAAGATAAAGAGTATGTTGATTGGTTTCAATTAAAAGTTCTTCGGTAATTTCAGAATAGTTATCCAACGCTACAGACTGTGATGCATTCAACATCACCAATCGCACCATTTCCTCATCAATTTCAGGCAAAATGACTTTTTCAAACTCCACTTTTAATGTATTGGGTTGAATTGAGATTTGCACATCTTCAGAAATTTTGTCGGAAAAGAAGTCTTTACAAAACGGTTTTATTTCATCTAATGCTGCATTAATTTCGTTGGTAGTCATATTAAAAAAACTCACCATTCCATATTGAAAAATATAGATGAATTTTTCTTTTGAATAGCTATAAAAAAGCTCATCACTATCAGAAAAAAGCAACTCCCATTTAAAGTTATTTTTTCCTTCTCTAACTTGTATTAAGCTAGACACTTGGTAAGCAAAAACGGTATACATTAATATTTAAAAATCTCGCTTGGGTTAGTAAACGATTTAAACTCTACAGTATAATCGTTTGGGTCTTTTAAAAAGAACGAATGATGTTCTCCTACTTTGTCAATTAAAAAATCGACTTCCGATTGAACAGGAACATTTCTAAACTTTAAGGTGTTTAAAAGCGTTTTCCATTTTTGCTGTTCTAAAATAATTCCGAAATGAAAGGATGGTAAAATTTCACCTCCAAAAGAATAGCTTTGACAATCAAAATTAAAAGGACCACTTTTAGTAAATGTAATTTGATTATTGTACAAATTAATATCAACCCAGTTTTGTGCTGATCGTCCTACCTGAGCACCAAGACTATCAACATAGAAAGCCTTTGTCTCACTGATACTTAAGCATGGTAATGCTAAATGAAAATGTGCCGACATAACATTATATTTTACATAAATTTAGTTTATTTTTCAATACGCTCAACTAAGTTTGAAGAAAATGAATTAAGCCTTTTAAAAGATAATTTTGGTGAAGAATTTAAGAAGTCGCCAAAATATGGCGACTTCATTTTTAAGTATATGCTATTTTTCAGACTAGATCTGTTCTAAAAAAACATCAAAACTGTAGTGTGTGACTAATCCTCGTCAGAGTCAGCCTCTTGGTCCATTTCTGGTTCTTGTACTGCTTCTGGATCATCATCGTCATAATCTTCATAATCATCTTCATCATAATTTTCCATCGTTACAGCTAATTTAGTACTTACTTTTACTAAATACTTAGTGTCTTCAGTACTTACTTCTACAGCTTCAACAATTTCGTTATTAGCATTTTTGAAAGATATAACGTGGTCATCATCATAACCATCAGGATATTTTTCAACTAACAATGCTAAAATTTCTGGTGTTAATTTTTTAAAATCAACAATTACGCGCTTAAGATTGTCTTTTTTGTTCATAATTACATATCTAGTAGGTAAGCAAATATAAGTGGTGCAACAATAGTAGCATCACTTTCTATGATAAATTTTGGTGTGTTAATATCTAATTTTCCCCAAGTGATTTTTTCATTTGGGACAGCTCCTGAGTACGACCCATAACTTGTTGTTGAATCGCTTATTTGACAAAAATAACTCCAGAAAGGTGTATCAGTACGTTCCATATCTTGGTATAGCATTGGCACTACACATATAGGGAAATCGCCAGCAATACCTCCTCCTATTTGGAAGAAACCAATTCCTTTTTCAGAATTATCAGTGTACCAATCGGCTAAAAACGTCATGTACTCAATACCTGATTTCATAGTACTTGCTTTAAGCTCTCCTTTTAATACGTAACTCGCAAAAATGTTACCCATAGTACTGTCTTCCCAACCAGGAACAACTATTGGTAAATTCTTTTCTGCTGCTGCATACATCCAAGAGTCTTTTAAGTCTATCTCGTAGTATTCTTCAAGTACACCACTCAATAACATCTTGTACATAAATTCATGCGGAAAATAACGCTCTCCAGCTTCTTCGGCATCTTTCCAAATTTTAAAAATGTGCTCTTGCAATCTTCTAAAAGCTTCCTCTTCAGGAATACATGTATCAGTTACTCGGTTTAAACCTCGCTCTAACAAATCCCACTCTTGTTGTGGTGTTAAATCGCGATAGTTTGGAACACGCTCGTAATGCGAGTGCGCAACCAAGTTCATGATGTCTTCTTCTAGATTGGCTCCTGTACAAGAAATAATATGCACTTTATCCTGACGAATCATTTCAGCAAAAATCTTCCCAAGCTCTGCTGTACTCATAGCTCCCGCTAGAGACACCAGCATTTTTGCTCCTGAGTTTAATTGGTCTTCGTAAGCTTTTGCCGCATCAACTAATGCTGCAGCATTAAAGTGTAAATAATACTTTTCAATAAACTGTGATATGTGTCCTTTAGTTGTCATCCTCGTCATTAAATTTAGAAAATTTATTTATTCCTGAGCTGTTATCGCTAAAATTATTGTCATAATCATCATCTACATCTTCATTTAAGAATTTATAGGTTAACATTTTATAATACAGCTTTGCAGCTAAAAAGTCTGATGATTTATCAATTTTATTTGGGCACAACTCAACGATATCAAAACCTACTACGTTTCTCTCAGCAAATACTTGCTTTAAGAACTCTAGTGTTTCGTACCAGAATAATCCTCCTGGTTCTGGTGTTCCTGTACTTGGCATAATTGAAGGATCAAACGCATCTAAATCAAACGTGATAAATACGTTATCGGTCATTTGATCTATTGCAGAATCCATCCAGTTGTCATCTTCAGCCATTTCGTGAGCAAAATAGGTTTTGTCCTCATCCATAACTGTTTTTTCCATAACATCCATTGAGCGAATACCTACTTGAATTAAATTAGTAGTTTGACTTGCTTCATAAACTGCACATGCGTGGTTACATTTTGAACCTTCATACTCTTTTCGCAAATCAGCATGCGCATCAATTTGCAATACTGTTAAGTTATCAAAACACTCGTTAAACGCACGAATACTTCCTATTGAAATAGAATGCTCTCCACCAAAAAGGGTTACAAACTTATTGCGTTTAATATACTTTTTAGTCATTTCATGTACAGCATCAACTACAGCTTCTGGTGATGCGCTTTCAGTAATTGCATCTGCTAAAAACACACCTTGCTTGTAAACCTCAGTATCGGTTTCAATGTCATAAAGCTCCATATTTTCAGAAGCGTCTAAAAAGGCATCAGGACCTTTGTCGGCACCTTTTTGCCAAGTACTTGTGCCATCGTAAGGCACAGGAATTAAAACAATTTTTGAACTGTCTAATTTGGAATATTCTTCTGAAATTCCAGCATACGTTTTATTGCTCATGGTAACCTAAAATTTTAAGTAAGTCTTCACTTTTTTGTTGTTCACTAAATAATTCTGTTGTGATGTTTCCATCGTTGTCTTTATCAATTAAAATATGTTTTGGCGACGGAATCAAGCAGTGTTGCAAACCTCCAAATCCACCAATAGTTTCTTGATATGCTCCTGTGTTAAAGAAGCCAATATACAAGGGTTTTTCTTTGTTATATTTTGGTAAGTAAATAGCATTCATATGCTGTTCACTATTGTAATAATCGTCACTATCACAAGTTAATCCTCCTAACAACACACGCTCATAACTATCGTTCCAACGGTTTACTGGAAGCATAATAAAGCGCTTGTTTATTGCCCAAGTATCAGGCAACGTTGTGATAAATGATGAGTTAATCATATTCCACTTTTCACGGTCGTTTTGTTGCTTTTGGTACAACACCTCATAGATTGCTCCTCCACTTTCTCCTACAGTAAAGCTACCAAATTCGGTAAAAATGTGTGGCACCTCAACATCAGCTTCATCACAAGCAATTTTAATTTGGTTGATGATTTCATCTACCATATACTCATAATCAAACTCAAATGCCAACGAATTTTTAATTGGAAATCCGCCTCCAATGTTTAAGCTATCCAAGGTTGGACATATCTTTTTTAAGCTAATGTAAACTTTTAAACATTTTAAAAGCTCGTTCCAGTAATACGCATTATCACGAATTCCTGTATTAATAAAAAAGTGAAGCATTTTTAATTCTACTTTTTTATTATCCTGAATTTGACTTTTATAAAATGGCACAATGTTTTTATAACCTATCCCTAATCTTGAGGTATAAAACTCAAACTTAGGCTCTTCTTCTGACGCAATACGGATTCCTACTTTGAACTTGCCTTTAATTTCTTCTGAAAGTAAATCTAGCTCTTCATAGTTATCAATAATTGGAATACAGTTTTTATGACCATCGTTAATTAGTCTAGCAATATTGGTGACGTATTGAGAACGCTTAAACCCATTACTAATCACATAGGTTTTATCTGTAATTTTTCCAGCTTTCTTTAAGCTTTCAACGATATCAATATCAAAAGCCGAAGAGGTTTCGATATGAATATCATTTTTTAAAGCTTCGTTAAGCACATGCTTAAAGTGAGAGCTTTTTGTACAGTAACAATAGTTATATGTTGCTGGATAATTATGTTTTTTTATCGCATTATCAAACCATTTTTTTGCACGATTGATGTTATTTGATATTTGCGGTAAATAGGTAAATTTTAAAGGAGCTCCATAAGTTTCGATTAATTGTTTTAAATCGATATCATGGAATTGTAAATGGTTATTTTCAAGTTTAAACTCCTCTTGAGGAAAATAAAAAGATTGATTGATTAAATCAATGTATTTAGTATTCATGTTTTTGTTTTGTTTTTACTCTTTTGAGACAAGTTAATCAATAATGCCATATAAAATAGCAAAATCAATTGGTTACATTATGTTTTAAAATTTAAAAATGTGAATTATTCTGGAATTCGACATTAAGATAACAACAAATTAATGTATATCAAACTTGTATTTGAGGATGGGTTGTAGGAATGAAGCCATACAAATGTTGGCTCATAACTATGTAGTAAGCGGAAGTTAGCTCTAAAATTCGGTTACTTAATCTATAAGCAGTTTTTGAATATGACTTCCTGATGTTCAAAAACCCGAACGTAAAAACAGATTTCAATTTGTTCAGCTAAATGCACTGCAAATGAAATACATTTTTTTTATAAAAAAAGTTTTTTTTTATTTTTTTTAAACTTTTTAACTACAACATCTTTAAGGTGTTGATTTCCTGGATTGTAAGGTGTTTCCAGTGACCACGAGGAATGTCTTTTTTGGTAAGATGTGCAATCGCTACACAATCAATTTTAATGATATTATATTTTAAATGATCAAAGATGGTTCTTATTACTGTGTTTCCTGTATTTTTAATTTTTAACCCTATTTGATTTTTTGATTCACCTTCAATATAGCTAACTTCTTCAACATATATTTCTTTTCCGTCAACCTTCAAACCGTCTTGAATAGCTTTTAAGTCTTCAAATTTTAGGTTTTTATCTAGTTCTATTTGGAATAAGCGTGTTACACCATTTTTAGAATTGGTGAATTTTTTAACCACAGTTTCATCATTGGTAAACAACAATAATCCTGTTGAGTTTCTACCTAAACGTCCAATAGGTTTAATACGTGCGCTAGTTGCATTTGCTACCAAATCCATTACTGTACGTCCTTTGCCTTCGCTAGTGGTTGTAGCAAAACCCTTAGGTTTATTAAGTAAAACATATGTTTTTTTCTCAGGTGTAATGCGTGCTCCATCATAACGCACATCGTCATCAAGTTGCACTTTATAACCCATTTCGGTAACTACTTTTCCATTTACAGTTACCAAACCAATTGCAATATGCTCATCAGCTTCACGACGAGAACACATCCCAGAATTGGCAATGTATTTATTTAAGCGTATTTCATCTGCTGACGCCTTTGTGGTGTTTTTCTTTTTCATAGGAGCATTTCCTCTTGCATAGCTTTTTCCTCCAGAGTTGTTTCCTCCTCTTCCAGATCGAGTTCCTTGGTTGTGTCTTTGTCCTCTACCTGATGGTCTTTTGCTTCCTCCTGTACCTTGCTTTCTGCTCATATCTTTATTCCGCTAAAACGGAAATTGTATTAATTAAACTAAATTTTGCTGCAAAGATATACGATAAATTATTGCTTATCGAATAAAAGTGATTTTATTAAGCACTAAGCCAATATCAATCAAAGGAATACTTATGACTCCTAAAACTATAATAAGCTTTAAAATATTATGAAGAATTAAGTATTGTGATTTTGAATTTGATTTCCATAGCATTACAACAAACACTAAAAGCAACACAATACTTACATAAAAGTAATAACTCATTTTACCTACTTGATACTGAAAAATTAGCAGCAGCGTAGGTACTAATGTCAAAACACTTAAAACAGTGAGCATTAATTTTGAAGCTTTTTCACCATACACCACAGGAATAGTATGATAGTCTTGAGCCATATCTCCCTGAAGATTTTCTAAATCTTTTGTAAGCTCACGCATAGAAATCACTAAAAACAAAAACATAGCATGCACAAAAACTACGTGCTCAAAGTTTTTATAGTATACAAAAATGACAAAGAAAGGTGTAATGGTTAAAATAGCAGAAACCAAGTTACCAATAAACGGTAACTTTTTTAATTTATGAGAGTAAAACCAAATTGCAAAAATATACACCGAAAAGAATACTACTGCTCTAAATGACACATAACTAGCCATAATAACAGCAATGAAATTAAGCACAAAATAGAATGACAGCTTAGTGTTTTGACTCACTAATCTGTCTAACATTGTTTTTCTTGGCCTATTGATTAAATCCTTTTCAGAATCGTAGAAATTGTTAATAATATAACCTCCTGCAATAGCAGCTGCCGAAGCAAGAACTAGCATTAATAAATTAAGGTCTAGAACGACTTCCTTTACTGGTTTATCATGTGCTAAAATGTAAATGGATGCTAAATACTGCGCAATTACTACAACCAAAATATTATAGCCTCTAATCACAGAAAACATACTGAAAAACTTAAGTAGTATATGTTTTTGTTTTCTGGTTAGCATGAGAATAAAGGATTATTTTTGAAGTTACTCCAATAGATGCAAGGAGCTACAAAAAAGACCTAAAAATTATAAACTACTTCTAGTTTATAACCTTCTAACGCTTTTTTGGCTTTATTAATGTCTTCAGTGAAACCTAAAATATAGCCTCCACCACCAGAACCACAAAGCTTTAAGTAGTAATCATTGGTTTCTAAACCTTTCTTCCATAGTTCGTGAAATTGCTTTGGAATCATAGGTTTAAAATGATTTAAAACCACTTTAGACAATTGCTTCGTATTATTAAACAATGATTTAATATCACCTTTTAAGAAGTCTTCAACACAAGCATCGGTATGTTTTATAAATTGGTCTTTAAGCATATTACGGAAACCTTCTTGCTTCATGTTTTCCATAAAAATACTTACCATAGGAGCTGTTTCTCCTACAACACCACTATCTAATAAAAAGACAGCACCTTTACCGTCTACTTTTTGCGAAGGGATACCTGTTGCTTCAATATTATCTTTTGAATTGATAAGAATTGGCAAACTCAAATAACTGTTTAATGGATCTAATCCAGAAGATTTTCCATGGAAAAAGGATTCCATTTCAGAGAAAATAGCTTTAAGCTGCAATAACTTTTCACGTGTTAAATTCTCTAAAACGGTTATTTTATCATGAGCATATTTATCGTAAATCGCTGCAACAAGTGCACCACTACTTCCTACACCATAACCTTGCGGTATAGACGAGTCAAAATACATTCCGCTGGCAATATCTTGCTTTAATGCTTCAATATCAAAAGTCACTAATTCAGCATCAACTTGCTCTAAATAATCAGCAAATCGTTTTAAAGCATCATTGGATGCTTTTGCTTCATTAGTAAGCTCTGATGCTACTTTTAAAGCACCATTATAAAAATTATACGGAATAGATAATCCTTTGGAATCTTTAATGATTCCATATTCTCCAAAAAGTAGGATTTTTGAGTAAAAAAGTGGTCCTTTCATGGTTCAATTAACAATTGATAATGCAAAATTAATAATTATTATCTTTTAGCGCTTTTAATTATGCTAATTAATAATCTTAAAATCTCATTAACATCATTCTTAAGACTAAGATAATCAGAATTTTCCAAATAACCAGTAGCTTTTAACAATTCTAACCAATACGACGTCTCATTTGCCTCTTTTAAAGCTATTGAAAGTTTATGAATAAAATCTGCTTTACTTTCGGCGTGTTCAGACTCTCTTACATTAGCACCTATTGATGTGCCTGATTTTAGAAGTTGTTTAGACATAACAAACTCTTTTTCAGAGCTTGATAAAAACTTATAAAGCTCAACAATTTTAATTGCAAACTGAAAACTTTTGTGCTTGATAACATTGTCTTTTTTCATTATCAATTATCCATTTTCAATTATTAATTTCTTGAGCTCCAAAACCAATTTGGTCGCAAATATATTCGCCATTTTTACAATATGCAACTAATTCGTTTTCAATAAAGTTAAGAATTTCTACTTTTTCAGATTCTGGATATAATATATGAACATTAGCACCTGCATCTAACGTAAAACCAATATGTAAACCTGTATCTTCTCTAAATTTCCAAATACGATTAATTACTTCCAAAGTGTTTGGTTTCATTAAAATGTAATACGGATTGCTAGTCATCATCATCGCGTGCAATGTTAACGCTTCGCTTTCCATTAGGTTGATAAATCCTTTTATATCTCCAGCCTCTAGAATTGGTTTTAGGTTTTCAAGATTATCGTGAGCTTGCTGAAAACGACTTGCTGCATACGGATGATTATGCATTAAATTATGACCAACGGTACTACTTACCTGTTTTTCACCTTTATCAATCAACAAGATGGTATCTTGATAGTTTTTAAAATGGTCGTGAACCGCATAAGGATATTTCACTCCAAATAAATCACTGCTTTCAGGTACGTGTTTTGTGTGTCCCCAAACAATTAAATCACCTTCCACACTTCTGCATGCCGAACCAGAACCTAAACGCGCCAAAAACGATGCTTTTTGATTAAAAAACGTATTAGACATTTCTGTATTAAACAGTTTTTCAACACTCATTAAACACAATGCCAAAGCACTCATTCCTGAAGCAGATGATGCAATTCCTGAACTATGCGGAAACGTGTTTTTTGTTTCAATAGTAAAATGAAAACCCTTTAAAAACGGCACATATTGCTCAACACGCTTAAAGAATGTTTCAATTTTTGGTTTAAAAGCATCTTTTTTTTCACCATCTAAAAACACATCAAACGAAAAATCGCTAGCTGCCTCCTTTTGCTTGTATGATAGTGTTGTTATGGTTTTGCATTGACTTAACGTAAAACTTATAGATGGATTCTCCGGAATTTGCGGATCGCGTTTTCCCCAATATTTCACCAAGGCAATGTTACTAGGCGATTCCCAAGTGACTTTTCCTTGTTTTAAAGTGTTTGTATATGGCTTTGGAATAAAATCTTGTTCGGTCATTATCTCTAATTATTCCGACAAAGATAACAACTTTAGCATTGTTTTATAGTTTCTAGCCGTTGCTGTGACATTTAATTTCTTTTCGAAGAAATTATTGTTGTATTTGGTTTTTCCATAACCTGTGGAACAGTAAAAATAAATGCAGTTTTTGGTTATTGAAACTTCTTCGTTAGGGTATTTTATTTCTACGACAGAATCAATCAATTCTTGCTTTGGTGCATCATACAATAATGAGAAATAGCTGCTTTGCTTTTTTTCTTCAGAAAAAGGACAATCATTAAAAATTTGTCGCAGTACTTTAGGTGTTATTACTAAAACAGGCACATCAAAGCCAAAATGATTTTTTACAGCAACTTCTATTTGATTTTTAAGTATTTCAGCAGATGCAGCCGCATCAAAAATGACGTTACCTGTCTGAATATAAGTTTGCACATTTTCTAAACCAAAATCTGTTAATAGTGCGCTTAATTCTGCCATCGGGATTTTCTTGTGTCCCGATACATTAATCCCACGAAGTAGTGCTATATATTTCATAATTTATTTCCCTCCTAGAAAGGAGGGATTAAGGGAGGTGTATTATTTTCTTCAAATTTAAGAATATAATCTTCAATTGCTCTAATAACATTATCAATATCATTCATGATTTGAAAATCAGAAAAACGCAAAACATAAACCCCTAAATCATTCAATCGTTTTGTCTTTTTCACATCCTTTTCATAAACCTCTAATATTTCGTGGGAATATCCATCACACTCAATAGCTAATTGTAATTTATTACAAAAGAAATCAACAATATACTCATCAATAGGCTTTTGTCTGTGAAAATCATATCCATACATCTGACTTCTGCGTAAATAAGTCCAAAGTTTAATTTCTGACTTTGTTGCGTTATTTCGAAGTTGCCTTGCTAATTCTTTAAGTTTTGGATTGTAATAAATTTTCATTCGAAACTAATTTATATGAACACACCCCTAATCCCCTCTTTTTAGAGGGGACTTTTTTTGGCTATCGTGTTTGCGGCAATAAAAGCTCCTGTCCACGCATTTTGGAAGTTAAAGCCACCTGTAATAGCATCTATATTGAGTACTTCGCCAGCAAAATACAAATTAGGAACACGCTTACTTTCAAACGTTTTAAAATTGACTTCTTTTAAATCGATACCACCTGCAGTAACAAATTCGTCTTTAAACGTACTTTTTCCATTGACATCAAAAACAGCTTGTGTTAACTGTTCTGTAAGACTGTCTAATTCTTGCTTGTTTACATCTGCCCAACGTGTATTTTGAGTCATACCTGACGCTAAAACCAATTGCTGCCATAAGCGTTTAGGCAATTCAAACTGTGGTAATTTATAAACTAGTTTTTTACCAAAATCGTGTTTGATAGCTTTGAGATGATCTAAACAACTCTCAAAATCTTGCTTTATAAAATTAATTTCAATTTGAAATTTGTAATCCATTTTTGCTAATTCCACAGCACCAAAAGCCGATAATTTTAAAATCGCAGGCGCACTCATTCCCCAATGTGTAATAAGCAAAGGACCTTGCGATGACAAATCGGTTTTTAATATGTTAACTTCTACATCTTGAGCAACAACTCCTGGAATGTTCTTAATACGTTTGTCATTAATATTAAACGTAAATAACGACGGAACAGGTTGCACAATCGTATGACCTAATTGTGATATTAATTTCCAAAATTTCACGCTACTTCCTGTGGCTACTAGTAGCTTTTCGCATTTAAAATTGGTGTCTTTTGTTTTAATTTGAAATACCTCTTGCGCTTCTAAAATTTCAATATCCTGAACATTTTGGCTGTACAAAACGTCTATTTGAAGTTTTTGGGCTTCGTTTAAAAAACAGTCTATAATAGTTTGCGACGAATCGGTTACTGGAAACATACGACCATCTTCTTCTATCTTTAATGCCACACCTCGCTTATCAAACCACTCAATGGTATCACCTGTCATAAACTGATGAAAAGGTCCTAACAACTCCTTTTCGCCTCTTGGATAATTATGCACCAATTCCTGCGGAATGAACTCTGCATGCGTTACATTACAGCGACCACCTCCAGAAATTTTCACCTTTTGTAAGCCTTCTTTATTTTTTTCTAGAATGCAGATATTGAGCTTTGGGTTTTGCTCCGCACAATTAATAGCCGCAAAAAAACCTGCTGCACCACCTCCAATTATTATAACGTCGTAATGTTTCATTAGCTATTTAATGGACGCATTAATCCTTCTTGAGCCACTGAGGCTACAAGTTTTCCGTCGCGCGTAAAAATGTTTCCTTTGGCAAATCCGCGAGCATTTGAGGTATTAGGCGATTCAATAGAATACAGCAACCAATCGTCAAAATCAAAATCTCTAAAATACCACATAGAGTGATCTAAACTAGCAGTTTGCGTATTTCCCCAATGTGCTTTACTAGCATGACGATTCATTGCAGCAGCCAGAATATTATAGTCTGAAACGTACGTTAGAATTTGCTGCTTTGATGCTAAATTCAAATTACTTGTATCGCCTTTTAATTTAAACCACACGTTTGTAAAAGGAGGCAAATCTTCTTTATTAAACGGATTTACAACCTCAACAGGTTTAAACTCAATTGGGCGTTCAATTTCAATAAATCCTTTTGTTTTTTTTAGGAATCGCATCGCCAAATTGCTCTAGCATATCAGTCCAACTCATTAGTTCTTCTGGTTGCTTTACCTTGGTATTTATATCAATTTGATGATTATAGCCATCTTCTTTTTTATGAAACGATGCCGAAAGAATAAAAATGGTTTTTCCGTTTTGATCTGCAGTGACACGACGTACTGAAAAACTTCCGCCATCTCTCACCAAAGCCACATTATAGATTATAGGAAGTTCTAAATTTCCTGCTTCTAAAAAATACGCATGCATAGAGTGCAAAACTCTGCTGTTAGTTATGGTTTGCGAAGCCGCATTAATGGCCTGCGCCAAAACCTGACCACCAAACACATTTGGGCTTCCTACGGTTTTATTATACCCTTGAAACACATTAACATCAACGGATTTTAAATTGAGAAGTTCGAGTAAATCTTCAACTTTTGTCATAATCATAAAGGCTTTTCAGTTTCAAAATTATTAAAAATGAACAAGCAATAGCTCATATTTTATAAATACTTTAAGGTTAATAATTTTAGTTTGGTTAACAATCTCAATATCTTGTCAGCATGAAGATTTTTATAATGATTAAAGCCCAAATTTTATTTTTCGCCTTTATTTTAACCGCTTGTCAAACAGGAAAACTAGACGTAGTTTGCAATATACCTGAACATCTCACTGAGGTTTCAGCTATTGAAACTATTGACAATAATGACTTGTTTTGGGTTATTGAAGATAAAGGAAATGCTAACAACCTTTACGCAATTGATGTTAATGGAACTTTAAGTAGAGATATAGACATTGATAATGCAGATAATATTGATTGGGAAGAATTGACTTCGGACACTGAAGGCAATATTTATATTGGAGATTTTGGGAACAATTCAGGTAAACGCGATGATTTTTTTATTTATAAAGTAGCGCATTCAAATTTGAATAATGAAGACGTTAATGCTGAAAAAATTGAGTTTTCGTTACCAAAAGGTATTAAAAAGAAGGATTTTGAAGCTTTTTTCCTGTTTAATGACCATTTTTACCTTTTTAGTAAAGAGACCAAAAAATGTGTATTGCTTAAGGTGAAAAATGAAATAGGAAAGCAAACCGCAAAACTTGTTACTGAATTTAATCTTGACGGAAAAGACAATAAAATCACCTCTGCTGATATTAGTAACGATGGTAAAACTGTAGTGCTTTTAAACCATGACAAGCTATGGAAAATCACAGGCTTTAGTTCAGATAACTTTTTTAAAGGCAATGTAGAAGCTCAATATTTTGACCATAATTCTCAAAAAGAAGGCATTTGCTTTAAAGACCAAAACACAGTTTACATTTCTGAAGAGCGCAATGGCGATTTAGGCAGTAACATTTACAGCTTTAAGCTTCATTAAAAGTTTAAACCAAAGCCAAACGAGAATCGCCAACCTTCGACACTATTAAAAAAGTTGAAAGTTCCTGAAAGACTTTCGGCAGCAGTTATCCAAGTACCAAAACCGTAGTCGTTGTGCCACTTTTCGGAATCTTCATATTTTGCCCAAACTCGACCTACATCAAAACCTCCAAAAACACCTATTTGAAATGGTAATGTTTTTGTTTTAAAAGATGGAAAACTGTATCGTAAATCGGCACTTGTAACCAAGGAACTTTTTCCTGTAAATCGGTCTGTTCTAAAACCTCTTAGTCCATTATGTCCACCAATAATTGCGCCTTGGTAAAACAAGAAGTCATCACCAAATCTTAACTGAGTTCTGATATCTGTTTTAAGCACAAGCTCTCGCATACCAAGAGCATTGTAAAACCCTAGATTTGAGTTTACAAAAGCAAATATGTTTTTAAACTTTTCTAATTCGGTTTTTGCTCCTGCATTAAACATAAACGTCATTCCTTTGCTTGGGTTGATTTTATTATCAAAACTTTCATATTCATAAGTTGCATCAACTGATGAAAAATAACGTCTTTCATAAAACGCTTCATCTGAACCAACTGGAACCAAATCGGTAATTATTCTATTTGGTGAGTCTTGTAATTCAACACCTTCAAAAGCAAGTTTAAACCCATAATCACTACCAAATCCAGATTTTTTCACAATTCCAATAGATGCTCCATAAACACTGGTTTTTACCCTATTGTAATCTAAACCTAAATCATCATCATTATTTACGGTTTCATTACCATATCCAAAGTAATTATTTGCAAAATTCTCACTAGTAAGTACACCGCTTAAATGCAAGTTCCATTCACCAAAAATATTTGCAAATTCACCTTCGTACCTTAAATCAAAACCGCTTGTTGCAAAATAATATCCTGTTTTAAACCTATGTTCTTGCGAAAACGGATTACGTTGAAATCCTTTTACTGAGTAATGAATTGAACCACCAATTAAGAATCCATCATCTGGGTTGAATCCCAAATTTGGTGTAATTACAGTATTTCTAGTAATATTTTTCTTGAAATCAAAAAGGTTTAGGTTGTAAACATCTGTCAATTTTATCTGCGCGCCTTTATTTTCTTGAATTGTGTTCTTTTTACTTTTATGGTCGTAGATTTTAACGCGTCGTCCCTTTTTTATAATGTATGTGTCATTTTCTTGACCTCCAATTAATCTTGTAAAAATTAAGTTGTTAGCTTTTCCTGTGACTTCAAAAACATCTTTATCATCTAAACCATAAATCCATAGCTCCTTTGTGATGTCTTTATCAAAAACTCTATCAACCAACACATCGGCTTTTTCTCCATCTTTAATTCTTGAGATTGTAACCTGAGTTTTGTTGTCTCCAATACGCTTTACTTCAATATAATCGTCTTTATCAGTTGCTGAAAGAATTACTAATTCGTTTAAATAATTGTAATACCTTTTGGCAATGTCTTGTAGATTATCTCTACGTCCTTTTAGCTTTTGTTTGATTTCTTCAAAAGTTTCGTCTTGAACTTCTTTAGGTGTTTTTGAAAAAGCATGCTCAATAACATCATCTGTAACGTTTTCTTGTAAAAACTGTGCTTGTGCTAACCATACATCAAGTTCTGATTGCTGAATTAAAACTCGGTCTAGTTTAACTCCAGCACTATTCATCCATTTGACGTCTTTCAGTTCTTCATCATATACTTGTAATTGATTTGTAGACCCTGAAATTACTCGCATAACATCTAACAACGCACCATCAAAATTTGAAAACACTTGATCCCTATCTCTTGGTATTGGTTTGTAGAGTTTATCTCCATTTTCTTGGTCAAATTGTGCCCAACGCCATTGATCTTGATGTCTGTCCCAATCTCCAATTAGCATATCGAACAAACGCGCACGAATGTATGCTTCTTCGTCTATTTTATATTCTTCGTCTTTACGTACTTTTTCAATGATATCGTGTGTGCTTTCAATATCATCAGCATAACCAAAAGTTCTTTCATCAGTATAATTGTCTTCTGGTCGCTCTTCAATCATATATAACTCATCACCATATTCAGTATTAAAATCACCTAAGTGTTTATGTTTTGGAATATAGTACAGCTTTGGGTTGGTATGATACACATCTGCAGCATCAGACAAATCAGGAACCACCATAAACGCATAAGGATGTGCTGCTGTATAAAAATCGAGAATTAAACTTTCAACTTCAGTTTGTTCAAACTGATCTTCAATATAATTTTCTTTAAACAAAACCGCTTGTAAGTACTGCGTTGCACTTTTTCGTAATGCTCTCATGTTGAGTTCACGACCATCTTTTGTCTTTAATCTTAGAGATCTTGTTTGGTGTCCTCCACCTTTTCTAACTACTTCTAAACCTCCATAAAGGGTATCTAACGTAGCTACTTTAGCTTTAATTTTTGTACTATAAACTTTTCGGTAGTGATCTCCCCAAACCGATTTAAAAAACATAGATTTATCTGTTTCTTCTTCATCGTAAACAGAAACTTCAACTTCATTAGGAAACGTATCAGGAAGCGATGATGTATCAAAATGCTTGTTTGGTTTATAAACCTCTTTTTGAAACAGAACTTTAGGTGTATTACCTTCGGCATCATAATATCTCACCCAAGAACTTCCATCTTTAAAAACGGTAAGTTCAGCAAACCCTTGTTTTCCATAGGAAAACAATCCGTCATGTGATAATGCTGCATAAGACTCTTTAGCTCCTGATCCTGAAACTATTTGTTTTATACCTTCGTGCTCAATGTACTGCAAGGTATGTTCATGACCTGAAACAAAAACGATGTTTCCACTTTCCTTCGCTAAAGTTTCTATTCTGTTAACGAGTTTATGGTATCTTTCGTTGTATCTATCTTGTATTGAGATTCCTCCTTGAGTTCTAATTTGTGTAATTACCGAACCTAAAATTGGCATTGGAATTTTTTGCTGCAATGGAAATAGATGTTTTATTGCTGCATATTGTCCTCCATGTGTACCATTAGTGTACATAGGATGATGCATCGCTAAAACAATGGTCTTGTTTTGCGCTTTTTTAATTTCTCCTTCGAGCTCTAGAATAAATCTATCTCTTGTTTTTATTTCGCACTCATCATTTATGGTTGGGTTATGATTCCAGTTTTCGAGATACCACTGACTATCTATAATGATTAATTGAACTGTTTCATTTACATCTATACTCTCTAAAGGACAACCGTTTTCAGGCAAAAAAGTGTTTTTCCCTAAAGCATCCTCCACGTATTTCTCTTGCGCTTTAACACCTTTTACACCATTGGCATACCACTCATGATTGCCAGGAATAAAAATGATTTCACCTTTAAAATCTTTAACCGATTTAAATTGAGCATCAAGATTGTTTTCATCACTTGCTCTCAATTTATGGTTTTTACCATGAAGTCCTGAAGGATATACATTATCTCCTAAAAAAAGGACATAATCGTCTTTTGTTTTCTTTCCTTGCAAATGTTGATTTAAAGCCGTTAAACCTTTTGACATTCCATTTTCTGGTGATAAACCTGCGTCTCCAATAAGATAAAATGTTTTATCAATTTCTTTATCAGGAAATGAAGGTTGCGACCACTCTTCACTACTATATTGAGGCTTGTAAGTAGCGCAACCAATGGTTAAAAAAGTAATGACGCTTAAAAACAAAAGCTTTTTTGCGGATATCATATGTAAAATTTTATTATAAAAATACTAATTAAGAACTGCATGACAGCATTGAACACCCTATTTTATGTCTTGCCCATTCTGGTCGTTTTGCAAACCACTTTTCATTTTCTAGTTGTTCGTCGTAGGGTTTTTTTAACAATTCAAACAACTCTTCAACCAAGCTATAATCTCCTTCTTCGGCTTTATCTATTGCTAATTGTGCCATGTAATTTCGCAATACATATTTTGGGTTTACAGCATTCATTTTTTTAGAACGTTCAGTGCTACTCAACGTTTCCTTTTTTAATCTTAACGCATACTTATCAAACCAAAGCAGCCACTTTTCTTTTATTTCATTAGATATTTCAGAATAAAAAGCAGGTTTTATGAGTTCAAAACCTCTTTTTGGATTATCTAATGAAAACTTAGAAAGCAACCTAAAAAACAGTGTCATATCTGTTTCAGATAACAATAACGTTTCTTCTAACTCATTAATAAGTTGTAAATCTGAAGCCTCTTTAAATTGCAAACCAAGTTTTGAACGCATCATTTCTAATGATTGTTTATCAAAATTGTCCTTGTAGGTTTCTAATGCTGTTTCAAAAGGCGTGGCATCTTCAACCAGAGCATACAATGCGTTTGCTAGTTGGTATAAATTCCAAAGTCCAATATTGGGTTGATTTCCAAATCTGTATCGCTTATGTTGAGCGTCTGTTGTGTTTGGTGTCCAACCATAATCAAAACCTTCTAGCCAACCATAAGGTCCATAGTCTATGGTTAAACCAAGAATTGACATATTATCAGTATTCATTACACCATGCACAAAACCTACTCGTTGCCAATGGATAATCATCTCTACTGTGCGTTGACAAACTTCATCAAAAAACTTAATATAAGTCTCTTTTGATGGCTTTCCTAGATGAGGAAAAAACTGATTAATTGTATAATCGGTTAATTGAGTAAGTGTTTTTAAATCTTGTCGTGCTGCGAAAATTTCAAAATTCCCAAAACGAATAAAAGTTGGTGACACTCTACAAACTATTGCTCCTTTTTCATAAGCTGAGTTACCATCATACATCACATCTCTAAGTACTTTTTCTCCTGTTGACAACAGTGCCAAAGCTCTAGTAGTTGGCACTCCTAAATGATGCATTGCTTCGCTACATAAATACTCTCTAATTGATGAGCGCAATACTGCCAAACCATCACCTTGTCTTGAGTATGGAGTTTCTCCTGCTCCTTTAAGCTGTAAAGCCCATTGCTTATTGTTTTGCTGAATTTCAAAAAGGTTTATAGCACGACCATCACCTAATTGTCCAGCCCAATTACCAAATTGATGTCCACCATAGTTCATGGCATAGGGTTTTGTGTTTGGATACACACTGTTACCAGACATTATTTGCAAAAAATCATTTGATTTAAGGTCTTGCGCTGTTAAACCTAAGTTTTTAGCTAAGTCCACTGAACTATGAATCAACTCAGGGTTTTGAGCCAACTTAGGATTAACATAAGAAAAACACGCCTGCTCAACTTGTCTTCTGGTGTTTTCTAAAACTACATCAGAAGGCAAGTTCTCAGAAAATGTGTTATTGATATTGAATGTTATCATATTAATTTATCGGCATGCAGTTGACGTAGTTTAGCTAATTTTGGAGTAATTACAAAATTACAATAGCCATAATCAGGATTATTCTTATAAAAATCTTGATGTTCAACTTCGGCATCATAAAATACATCTAGTTCACTAAGCTCTGTAACTATAGGGCTTTCAAAATATACATTAAGCTCATTTAAAACCTGTTCAGCTACTTTTTTCTGATTGTCATTATGATAAAAAATAACTGAACGATACTGTGTACCAACATCAGCACCTTGCCTATTTAAAGTTGTTGGATCATGCGTAGTCATAAAAATTGTGATAATATCTTTATATGAAATTATATTAGGATTAAACTCTATTTGAACTACTTCGGCATGACCTGTGAGCCCTGAACAAATTTCTCGATAGGTTGGTTTACCAGGAACTGTTCCTCCAGAATATCCCGAGGTTACCTTAACAACGCCTTTAACTTGTTGAAAAACGGCTTCGGTACACCAAAAGCATCCACCACCTACTGTTGCTAATTCATGTGTTGCATTCATACTACTTAATCTTCCTTTTGTAACGTTAATGACTCCGAATTTACACAATACCTTAATCCACTTGGTTCTGGTCCATCGGGAAAAACATGACCTAAATGCGCATCACAAACGTTGCACATAATTTCTACGCGAATCATACCAAAGGAAGAGTCCTTTTCATATTTAATAGCGTTATCCTTTATAGGCTGTGTAAAACTAGGCCAACCAGTGCCTGAGTTAAACTTTATGGTAGAATCAAACATTGGTGTATTACAGCAAACACAATTGTATTTACCTGCTTCGTGTGTTGAACAAAAGGCTCCTGTTCCTGCCATTTCAGTACCTTTTTTTCTTGTAATTCGGTATTGATCGGTAGTGAGTAGCGCTTTCCATTCTTCTTCTGTTTTTTCAACTCTTTTATCTGGTGTTGGATTACCATTAACTGAAAAATCGATAATATTTTTCCAAGTAAGCATATGTTGTCCTTTCTTTTATTAATTAAAACTGAAAAAAATGTGTTCAAAATTAGTCGACATGCTTCTATTTTACTTACAATCAAAGCGTAAAAGCAGTCTGCTGTTTTTCGATTTTTTTTAGTACTTTGTATTCTATAAATTTAAACAAGATTTATGTCTAAACTAGTTGAAAATGCTGAAAAGTTTGTTTTTGATCTTTTTAAAAATGACCTTGACCAAACATTTCTTTACCATAATTATACACATACCGAACGTGTACTAAGAAGCTTAAGAGAAATTCTTGAAAACTCTGAAGTTAACAAAGAAGATTCTGAAATTTTAGAACTTGCTGTTTTATTTCACGATACAGGTTACACCAAGCTTAGAGAGGGTCATGAAGAAGAAAGTGTAAAAATAGCTTCAAAATTTCTAAAAGATAATGATGCAAGTGATGACTTGATAGCTTCGGTTAGTGAGTGCATTATGGCTACAAAGTTTAAAGACACTCCTAAAACTAAACTAGGCAAAATTATAAGAGATGCTGATGCTTCGCATTTTGGTAAAAAATATTTTAATGAAGCCAGTGAGTTTTTAAGAAAGGAAATGGAAATACAAGGTGTTTGCAAGTTTTCACCTAGCGAATGGCTTGAAGAAAACATAAAAGTACTTACCGAAAAGCATGAGTTTTATACTGATTATGCTTTAAAAAATTGGCAAAGACAAAAAGAAGAAAACCTTGCTAAACTGATAAAAAAGAAAAAGAAGAATAAAGAAAAAGCCAATAAAGAAAAAATAAAGGCAAAGTATAAAGCACAGTATAAAAACGAAAGTCCTGAACGTGGTATTCAAACTTTTTATAGAGTTGCATTAAGAAACCACATAAAACTTAGTGACATTGCGGATACTAAAGCCAACATATTACTTTCGGTTAATGCTATTATTATTTCTTTGGTACTTTCTAACCTAATGTCAAAGCTTGATTCTCCTTCAAACAGCTATTTAATAGTACCTACATTAATATTTACTGTTTCTAGTGTGGTTTCAATGATTTTATCAATAATTGCTACAAGACCAAATATTACTAGTGGTGAGTTTACCAAAGAAGATGTTAAGAATAAAAAAGTGAATTTAACCTTTTTTGGAAACTTTCATAAAATGGAGTTAAGTGAGTACCAATGGGCAATTAGTGAGCTTTTAAAAGACAAAGATTACGTGTACAGTTCTTTAACTAAAGACTTGTACTTTCTTGGTAAAGTTTTAGACCGAAAATACAGGATTTTACGTTTAACCTATACTATTTTTATGGCAGGAATGGTAATATCTGTGATTGCTTTTGCGGTATCTTTTAAAGCTCAACACCCAAAGAAAGACATTAAAGATGTGATTACTAAAAACGAGTATAAACTAAACCCAAAAACTTCAACAAAAAGCAGTGATTCCTTTTATATTACTGCTTAAGTGTTGCCATTAAATCGTCATAGGTGTAGAATTTTTGGTCCTCTTTATCAGTGTATAAAATACTGGCTCTTATAGCTCTTAAACCAGTAACACTTTGTAGGTCTTCTAGCTCTAAAATTTCAACCTCATCTCCAAGTACGTGTTTAGATTGTAAGAACTTTACATAACGCATGTATTCTTGCTCATCTTCTTTTTGAGAATATACTATAGTAATTTTTCCTTTGTGTGTAATTCTATCAGTAGTTCCTTTAACAAAAGCTTTGTCCACACGTTTTTTTACAACTTCATATCTTGCATTGTAAGTACCATCTACATCAAAACGTTTTTCATCCATTCTAAATCTTATAGACAATGGTTGATTAAACACTAAAATCATTGAAGTAACGTCTAAAGACATTGGATACTCGTGCTGATTGTTGTAAAATTCATTTTCCATTTCGCACATTACCTGAAGCTGCCATAACCTTAGGTTGTACAAGTATATATTATCAAAGCTATCTTCTTTTGTAATAGCCTCTCCTATATACATGTTATGCTCAACTCCATCGGTTTTATAACGCTCAAAAAAGTGTGGGTACATTTGTTGCGCATCAACTTGTTTTTCGTCTAGCATGCTAGACATTTTTTTATTGATAAGCGCAATGGTATCATCATAGTTTTTTCTGTAGTAATAAATCATTCCTAAGTTGGAATCAATTTTACTAAAGTAGTCTTCTATACTCTCTTTTAATTCAGAATGTTTAGCTAGTAAAAACTTAAATAAAGCATCTAATTCTTTATGGAAAAACGCAGCTATTTGTTGCTCACTATCTACTTTAAAATCAGTCTCAATTTCTTTAATGTAAGAATCAATTTGAAATCTTACTTGGTCATAGATAGGCATATTTAAATGCTCAGGAATATCTTCAAGAATTTTATTAGCAAAAGACAGTTGAAGCAATAAATCTTTTTGAGTAGTTAAATTTCTGGCTTCTGATGATCCTTTTACATCAATTTGTCCAAAAAGTGGATATACTTTTTCAAAAGAAATTTTTTGAAACATTGCATTTCCATCATTATTGTGCTGATCAATTAAAAATTGCTTTGCAGCTTTTTTAAATTTCCACGACACACTAGGATGTATAGATGTGCATTCTTGTTGTATAACTGCTTCTATTAAGTTTTCTTCTTCGCGCTTAGATCGTTTAACCGAAGACACTATAAATGGCATTACATCGATTAACTTATTAGCTACAATGCTATTAAGTACATGTGGTTTTTCTGAAGCTATTTCAAGAACACCTAACACTTCATCTTTATCAGCAATTGGAGCTAAAATAGCACTTTTAATACCTTGTTTGTTTAAAATAGAAACATGAGGCATTTCTTCTTTATCTACACAAGATTTCTCGACATTAGATACCGAAAAAAATTGCTTTTGGTTTATGATTAAATCATAAGACCAATCACAAAGTGCATTTTTACAACTTAAATGATCTTGATCACATAAAAGAAAACTCTCAATACCTTCTCCATAAACTCGTTCAAAACTATCATCTTCTTTATTATAAATAGAAAAACCAACTTTTAAATCTTTAATTCCTAAGAAAGAACTAAAGATATTCTGGAAATCGCCCATAAAGCTTTTATCCTTACGTTTGGCTTCTCCTATAAGTGTAGATTTTATATTGGAGATAGATTGGTCATCAGTAACATCAAACATGTTAGAAATAACAAATCCTTTAAACTCATAACTATTAGGCGGAAACTTTTCTTTCCACAAATCGAGATTATCAAAATTGTCTAGTAATTCTTCGTAATCGTCTTGAGTTACTTTAGGAGCATTCTTTTTTGGTACAACTTCAGTAAAATCGGCATTATACAAAATCTTATAATACCTCATTACTCCTTTTTCATCAGGTATTTCGTATAAAAAGGGACGTTTAAAGCTTAAATCGTAACCATAATGAAAATTCAAAATAATAGTACACGCAATAATGTACAAATCGCTTTCAGGAAGGTTTTTGATTTTAAGTTCAAAACCATCTCCTGCTGCTTTTACTATTTTCTTGAAACGCTCAGAGGAGTTAAAAATAATATTCTGAAATGGTAATGAAACTGCTTTAATTTCGTTATTAGTTAAAGCGTCACTAAAAGTATCTTGTAAAATTGTAGTGATCAGTTCTTGATGCTCTTTCAAGGTTGATTCATCATCAAAGCCATCTCTCAATATACTATGAGGTTCTTGTAACCTAAGTATTCTTTCTGCTTTGGCTTTTTCAAAATCATCTCCTGTTTGCTTCAAATCCTCGTAATATTTGAGCAACTTATCAAAGCTTATCTTAAGCTCAAAAGGCAATTGTGTATTAGGGTCAAAATGCTTCATAGTGTGCTGCAAATTTACGAATAAAATAGATTGGTCGTAATTTTATTGATTAAATAACAACTTAAGTTAGTAGATAAGCTTATTGAAAACAACGATTATTTTTGTTTATTAATGGGGAAAAGAGACAATTAAGCTGTTTTAATATTATATTTGATAGTATTCATTACAAACAATAATGCCTTGTAGCTTAATTCATAATTTAGAACACAAACTAACTCAAAGCAAACTATTAAAGCTTTTAACAAAAAAGCCAATTGACTTAGCAGTAAACTTGTTTGGAATAACATCTCAATTTTCAAGTAACCTACAGAAGTCTTTTTTTAGCTTTATTTTACTTTTTTTTTCAACGTTTAGCTACGCGCAACTACCTGATTTCAACTTAAACGTTACTGCTGTTAACGAAACTTGTTCTGGTAATGGTGCTCTACAAATGGAAGTTTCCAATACAGCATCAGGAGCTGATATTACATATACACTTTACATTTTACCTGACGACTCTACTCCTGTTGCTCAAACATCAACCAACTCATTTAATAATCTTTTTGCAGGAAACTACAAAGTGGTTGCAACCCAATCGTTAAATGGAGACGAAAATACCCAAGAGCAGGAAGCAACTATTAACAACTTAACTACCGAACTGGATTTTGAAATTAGCCACACAACTGCTACATCCTGTAACCAAACTGCCACATTAATTGTAAATGTAACATCTGGTGACGCAGCATTGTATGAAATTACTTCTGGACCAATAACTGTTGCACCACAAACATCAAATGAATTTTCCAATTTAACACCAGGAACTTATGTTGTACGCGTATATGATGAATGTGAAAACGCACTATCTAAAACCTACACACTAATTCTTGGCGAAAATGACATTACTATTGAGCAATCAGTACTTCCAGTTGTTTATAGCTCTTGTTCAGAAATAGAAATAACCAATAGCATCAACGCTCCTCCAGAAAACCCTATAATTTATCCGCTAACCATAACTTATACAATTTATCCTCCTGATGGCTCTCCTGAAATTGTAATTATTGAAGAAATGACCTCAGGACCTGAGCTACAGTTTAACATTAGCCAAAGCATTATGACTTTTGGTGAAGAAACATTTACAGTAAACATTACAATTACTGATGCTTGCAACAATGTATTTGAAAGAGATAATGAAATTGACCCAAACCCAAAAGTAATGTTGTTTCCTACTGAAGCATACTGCGGAAAATTTTTAAACCTTATAGTAAACAACTTCTTACCTCCTTATCAAGTTGAATTCATTGAAGCTCCTGAAGGTTTTATACCTTCAGTTTACAATGAAGAATATCCAGGACCTTACAACAATAATGTTGTAGTTTTCGAAACAGAAGGAAACCCTGTACCTTACGGAACATACACTATAAATCTTATAGATGCTTGTGGCAGATCTGGCACACATACTCTACTCTTGGAAGAAATTCCTCTAGAGCCAAATCTAGTAGTTAACAATACAGGGTGTTCGGTAGACTCTGGCTTTATAAATGTTTCAATTCCAGATCGAGAAATTGTATCTGCTACAGTAACTGTAGCTCCAGTATCTTATGAAAACACCTTACCAGATGATATTTCAGAAAATATCAATAATGGTGCTTTAAGTTTAAGTAATTTAGGAAGTGGAATTTATACTATACTAGTTATCGATGATTGTGGAAGTGAATACATCATTGAAACAATTGTTCCTGAATTTGTAATGCAAGAACTATCAGTTATAGCAAAACCAAATTGCTTGACCGAAACTGGATCTTTACGTCTTGCTAGTGGACATGGTAGCCTTACTTCAGTTTTAATTTCATCTGCTCCATCTAACTATACACCTTCACTTCCTGATGATGTAAGTGAAAATATAGCTGACTCAGGTTTTTTCTTTATGAACAACCTTCCTGCTGGAGATTACACTTTTGAATTAGTTGACGAATGCGGATTTCAATACACTGAAAATGTTTACATAAGCTCATACATCAGCACTCCAAGTGCTTATACTTTAAACAGAAACTGTGGTTCTTTTGATGTTGGCATTAACGATTCTGACGATTCTGTAGTTTCAAAAACCTATTGGTTTCAAAGGTATTTTCCTGAAACCGAAACTTGGGGACACCCAAACACTGGAAGTCCATATACCGAAGGTGATATTCCTAATAACACTACAGCCATTCAAATTTTGAATGAGCAAACCATTTACAACATTTTTTTAACTGGAGAATTTAGACTTATTAAGGTATTTCAACCATTCAACAACCAAAACCCTAACGATTTTTGTTTAGATATTTTTGCATACTTCTCAGTGTTTTCAAACCTTGTTATTTCTGGTGTTTATAATTTAGGTTGCGATGGTGGTAGCGGACCATCAGATGTTATTGTAGACGTTGTTGGCGTTGGTCCTTTTAACTTTAGTATTATTTCGCCTTTTGAATTTGATAATGGTGAAAGCAACACATTCTTAAATTTAAATGCAGGAACTTACGAGATAAAAGTTGAAGATGCTTGCGGAAATATTGAAAACACTGTAATAAACATTGAAAATCTATTACCAGTTGTAAATATTACCCAACCTGACAATCTACTGTTCTGTACTGATACCAATAGCAATTCTGAAACCTTTAGTTTAAACGATCAAAATGCATTAATTCTAGGTAATCAAAACCCAAATAATTTCACCGTTAGCTACCACCTAAATCAAGCAGATGCTGACTCAGGCGATAATACACTACCTAACAACTATACAAACACAAACAATCCACAAACTATCTATACAAGAGTTATTCATAACACATTAGATGTTTGTTATGCAACTACCTCTTTTCAAATTCAAGTTGGTGACATTCCTGTTGTTGATGACGATCAAACTATTTCTATTTGCGATGGAAGCACTACAACATTAATAGCAACATCAGGTTATGATGCTTACGAATGGTCTACTGGAGAAACTTCTCAAAGTATTGTAGTAAGCCAAGGTGGAACGTATTCGGTTACTGTAAAGAATATGTTTGGCAACAATAGTTGTGAGGCTATTCAAAATTTCACAGTTTACACCTCTAGTATTGCAACTATTGAAAACATAGAAACTATTGATTGGACTGCCAACAGCAACTCCATTTCTGTTTCAGTTTCAGGAACTGGAGATTATGTGTTCTCTTTGGATGGTATTATTTATCAAGAATCAAATGTTTTCAATAATCTTCCAGCTGGTTCATATACTGTTTTTGTTAAAGATTTAAATGATTGTGGTATTGTTACTGAAGACGTTTCAATATTGAACTACCCAAGCTTCTTCACTCCAAACAATGATGGTTACAACGATTATTGGCAAATCATAGAATCGCAAACCGAACCCAGTTTAGAAGTCACCATTTTTGATCGATTCGGAAAAATACTAACGTCTTTTTATGGCAATCATTTTGGTTGGGATGGTACGTATAATGGAAACAACATGCCAACTAATGATTATTGGTTTTTAGTGAAACGTGCTGACGGAACAACTCATAGAGGTCACTTTACTCTAAAAAGATAAAAAGCTCCTTTCGGAGCTTTTATTTATTTCTTAAGAATACTTATTGCAAAACCACCACCTTCTGCTAATTTCACTGAAAGATTTGAGCCTTTTGATACTTCAATTTTTTCAATTATGATGTCTAGTGGATTATCGTCCCAATGTGCTTCATCTCCATCTCTGTAAATTACAGCTTCGTAGCTCTGGTTCTCATCTAAAAAGTCGAAAATTAAGTCTAAAGTTCTTGCATTTTCATCTGTAATACCACCAACAAACCAATTACCTGTTTCACGCTCTTGTCTTGCTATGGTTACATAATCGCCAACCACACCATTCAACACTTTGGTTTCTTGCCAATCTACGCCAACATCTTTTATAAATTGAAGTGGCTTTGGGTTGGCTTCGTAATGTTCTACCAAATCAGCAGCCATTTGTATTGGACTATAAATCACCACATACAATGCTAATTGCTGAGCAATCGTAGTGTTTACCTGATTGTCTGGTTTATATTCATCAAACTTAATATTGAAAATTCCAGGTGTATAATCTATTGGACCTGACAACATTCTTGTAAAAGCAACAATTGGCAAATGCTCTGGTGGATTACCTCCATCGCTTGCCCAAGCATTAAATTCTTGACCTCTTAAACCTTCGCGAGAAATGATATTAGGATAGGTTCTTCTTAGACCTGTTGCTTTAATAGGTTCGTGTGCGTTAACTGCCACTTCATATTTTGCCGCTTTTATAGCTGCATTGTTATAATGATTTACCATATACTGTCCGTGATGGTATTCACCTTTAGGGAGTATCTTACCAACATAACCAGATTTTACCGAGTGCATGCCATATTTTTGCATTAATGCATAAGCTGTGTCTTGTTGCTTAGTATACGTTTCTGTTGCTGCCGAGGTTTCGTGGTGCATTATAATTTCCACACCTTTTTCTTTAGCATATCGTGTAACCTCATCAATATCATAATCTGGATAAGGTGTTACAAAATCGAACACACCTTCACGGTCTTCAAAACCAATCCAATGTTCCCAACCAGTATTCCAACCTTCAACTAAAACACCACCAATGTTATTTTTTGCTGAAAAGTCTATAAAACGTTTTACATTTTCAGTATTCGCTCCGTGTTTTCCGTGTGCACCTCCTGTATCTGTCCACGTACTCATATTCTGAGTCATCCCATAATCCCAAGAGGATTTTCCTAAGTGCATTTCCCACCAAACACCTGTATACTTCATTGGTGTAAACCAAGATACGTCTCCAAGTTTATTTGGCTCATTTAGATTCACGATTAACTTTGATTCTATAAGTTCTGGTGCATTATCTGATATTTGAATCGTTCTCCAAGGTGTTTCAAAAGGTAACATTCGTTTTGCCTTATAATCGGTGTTTTCTGAACCTACTAAATTACTTTTTAAATCAAGGTTTTTAGTATCTACTTTTAAGGTCATTCCTGAATAATCTATCAACGCTGCTTCGTGAAAACTTAAATGTGTTCCATCCGCACCAACCATAGTAACTGGTGTGTTAACAGCATTTTCCGGAATATATGTTTGCGCTAAATTTTTGTGGTTTGCAAACTGTAAGGCATCAACCTCTGATAATTTTGTCGTATTGTACAAATGCTCATAAATATCCCAATCACCAGGAATCCAAAACGTTTTATAGTCTTCGGTTAAATTGAACTCTGTATGCTCATCTTTAATCAGTGCTTCTTTAAAGTTAGCTTGTTCTGGGAATTCGTACCTAAATCCAATACCATCGTCATATACTTTGAAAACAAGGTTTAGTTTTCGTTTTAATTCTGATGTTTCTTGTAATTCAATTCTTAATTCATTGTAATGGTTTACTACATCTACTTGTTCTCCCCAAGGCATTTGCCAAGTCTCATTGAACGTGCTTGTTGTTGTATTTACAATATTGAAATTATCCTTTAAAGCTTTAGCATTTGTAAACTCAAACCCTAAGTAAGAGCTATCTACTACGGTTTTGTTATTGAACATTACTGTGTAAAACGGTTGTCCCTGAGCATTAAGGTTGAAATTTACTTTCACTTCACTATTTGGCGAAGTCACTTCAGTAATATGTTTTTCCTTTTGATTACAAGAAAAGAAAAGGACTGTAAGGATTAATGGGATAAGATTGAATTTCATTAAGATTGATTTATTGTCTTTCGATTAAAATGATATTAGCATTCGAATTTATGATAATTTTTCCATTTTCTACAGTGGCTTTAACACCAGAATATGCATCTTGAAGTTTATCTCCTTCTTCAAAAACTTTAGAAACATCGATAACTTTTTCGCCTTTTGGTAAGTCTAAACCAACAATTACCAAATCTTTAAAGTCTCCTTGCTGATAGCTTCTGTAAAATAAATAAGGCTCTTGGGTTATCATTTGATGCTTACCAGCGCCTACAGCAGGATGATTTGTTCTGAATTGTCCCAACTTTTGCCAATGCTCTAAAACTGCTTTTGTTTTTGAGTCTGAATTTAAAGCTTCCCAATTCATAAATGAACGTAAGGTAGCATCACCTTCAGTGCCTTCTATAACCAATGATCTTGCAGACTCATCTCCATAATAGACTTGTGATGCTCCTGGTGACAACAATAATTTATTAGCTGTTTCAAATGGTTTTTCTCTTGATGGGTCAAACGGACTACCATCGTCGTGAGAGCTTAAATAATTCAGCACACCGAACCCTTTCAACTCATTATTTAAAACACCCGAATAGCGCTTGAATAAATCTTCGTAACCGCTCTCTTTAGCATTCCATTTGAATTCAAAATTGATTTGTGCACTGAACATATCGTCATAATAGTTCACTTTTTTGTCACCATAATCAAATAGTTTACCACCACTGATTCCGTAGTTATACACTTCTCCTACCAAATAGAAATCATTATCATCCATTACTTTTTCTGGATTGTTCTTTTTGAATTCTGCAAAAGCATAATCACACTCTTTTTTGAATTCTTCCCAAACATAGGCTTCAGTATGCTTTACCGTATCGCATCTGTAACCATCCACACCAAATTCGGTGATGTAATCTGTAAGCCACTTCATGATATAAAAACGTGGTGCTCTTGGATGGCCTGTTCTTTCAAAAAACGCGTCTAACTCTTTTACTTCTTGCTCGTAACGACCTTCTGCTTTCCATTTTTCTACTAATTGTGGTGGTAGTTCCACATTTTCATTACTTTCTGTTCTTATATCTGGCAGATTAGCTACCAATGTACAACTGATGGTGTTATCATAACTATCATAAGTACATTGCTTGTCTGTTCTTACCCATTCGTCTGGCCAAACTGGGTCTTTTTCTGTTACAGGACCTGTGTGATTAATCACAGCGTCTAATACTACACGAATGCCTTTAGCGTGTGCTTCCTTTACCAGTTCTTTTAAATCCTCTTCAGTCCCGAAATTTGGATCAATTTTAGTCCAGTCTTTTGCCCAATACCCATGAAAACCATAAGTAACACCTGTACCTTCGTCAGTTCCGCCGTGGATTTGCTCTACAATTGGTGTCATCCAAATGGCATTGATGCCCAAATCGGTAAAATAACCGTCTTTGATTTTTTGTGTAATTCCTTTGATGTCGCCTCCTTCAAAACCACGCAATTTCCCCGTTTCTCTCGTCCTTTCAAAGTTGACATCATTTGAAGTCTCGCCATTATTGAATCGGTCTGTCAATAAAAAGTATAAGTTAGCACCTTCCCAGACAAATGGTGTCTCTGGCTTTGGTGCTTGTTGTTTTGTTTCTTGATTGCAAGACATTGCTAAGGTAATCGTAAATATTGCTAGAGTTAGTTTTTTCATTGGTGTTTATTTTTTGCGTAACTAGAATTCAAATTATTCTTTGATTTTTAGAATGAAAGATTCCAGAGGTTTTATATCTATCCTCACTTTCCCTCTACTGTTTTCAACTTTTAAAGTTGACGTATAATTCTTGTACAACTGATCTTCTACTTGATAGTCTCCATCTTTCAACCCTAATTTAGACACCAAATCTTCTGGTAATTGCAATTCAAAACCATAGGTGTTTTCTGCATTAAAGTTTGAAATTACAATGAGTTTTTCATCTTCACTCCAACGTGCAAAACTTAAGACCTTATCGTTGTACCACTCAGTATGTTGTTGATTGTAATGCTGCAAATCTTGATAGTCTCCCATTAAAGCATCACTCTTAATCGTGAAGTTTAACAAACGCTTATAGAAATCTCGCAAAGTTTTTTCTGCTTCGGTAGATTGGCCGCCATCAAACTGTTTGTTGTTTACCCAACGTACAACACTTGGTACGCTTCCATAGTCGAAAATAGATGTTCGTGTTGGGTCGCCAAAACCTAAATCTTCTTCCGCTTTTTCGCCAAATTCCTGACCGAAATACACCATTGTTGGCGATGTACTAATTGTTGCAGAAACCACCATTGCTGGCTTTCCTTTTTCAGCATTACCTGCAAAATCTGGACTTGCAATACGTTGCTCATCGTGATTTTCTAAAAAGTGAAGCATATGATGCTCAATATCTTTTAAATCTTCTTGAATTGGTGGAATATTGTACGTGCTTCCGTGACCTTGCATAACGTGTTTTAAGGTGTCATACAATTGTACCTTGTCGTACAGGTAATCCATTTTTCCTTTTTTGATGTAATCTCTGTACAAATGCGGTTGGTAAACCTCAGCGAGTAAAAAGGCATCTGGATTCTGCATTTTGGTGTGCGAATTCATATAACTCCAAAATTCCACAGGCACCATTTCTGCCATATCAAAACGGAAACCATCGACGCCTTTGGCTGTCCAATACAAAGCGATATCTTTGAACTTTACCCAAGAACTTGGTACGGTTTTGTCTTTCCAAAAGTTATAATGTGTTTTGTAATCTTCGTTATCGAAACCTTCAGGAAGTTCGTCAAAATCTTTTTTACCTTCTGGATTTATTCCGTAGTTAACTTTTACGGTTTCATACCAATCGTGCATTTTAGGTTGCGACGCTCTTGAACCATTACCTGTCCATTTTGCCGGAATTTCTTCAAACTTACTATCTGCTTTTGGATGGTTTTCGCCACCTAAAGGTTGATAACCGTTTTCCCAATTTGGTACTTTAAATGGTTCTCCTGGATTGTAATAAAAGTTGTTATTGACTGCATAAGTCACAGTTTTATCATCTTCTGCACCAAAATCTGTTACACCTTCAGGATTCGTTAAACTTTGATAATTACGTGCCACGTGGTTTGGTACAATGTCTATTAACACTTTTAAACCTGCGTTATGTGAACGCTCAATTAAGGCTTCAAACTCTTGCAATCTATTCTCTACATTTTCGGCTAAATCAGGATTTACATTATAGTAATCTTTAACTGCATAAGGCGAACCTGCACGACCTTTTACAATATCTGGGTCGTCGTTAGAAATCCCGAATTGACTGTAATCGGTTATCACATCGTGATGTGGCACACCTGTGTACCAAATATGTGTGACTCCAAGATCTTTGATTTCAGCAAGTGCTTTGTCCGTGAAGTCGTTGAATTTACCAACGCCATTTTCTTCTAAAGTTCCCCAAGGTTTGTTATTGGTATTGGTATTTCCGAATAAACGTGTGAACACCTGATATACCACTTCTTTCTTTTTCATCACTGATTTAGTTTCTTCAGTTTTTATAGTTTGTTTTGGCTCGTTTTTACAACTAAACACTATTGAAGCGACTAAAATTAGAGTAACTATATATCTTGAACGCATATTATTTGTTAAGCTTTATTTTAATTTCTTTTTTGGTTGAAGTATTCCAAGTCACATCAAGTCTTAAGGTTAAATTATTGATATTGTAATCACCTTCAACTTTTTGACTTCCTATTTTTATTGTTTTTGGTGTTTTAGAAATGTTATGAATAACAAGCTCGATTTGTTTTGTTTCACTTGAAAAACGCTCACCTATTTCTGCATTAAACTCAAATTCTAAATAGCGTTGGTTGCTTTCAGATTTGAATTCGAGAATTTCGTAGTTTCCTTTTTCAAAAGCATTAATAGTTGAACCATTGTCATTATACATTTGATAATCACTATTTCCTACATCTTTATCATAATAATAATGAAGTTCTAATACCGAACCATTGTAGGTTTTTGTTGATTGCATTGGTTTTGCCATAGGAATAAAACTTCCACCTCTCACAAATGTTGGTATACTATTCTCTTTTATTTCGTAATTAATTGGATGACCTCCTTTGTATAATTTATCGGAATAAAAATCAAACCAATTAGATGTTTTTGGAAAATAAACCGATGCCGTTTTTTGTCCAGCCTCAAGAATTGGCGCAACTAGAATATTGTTTCCCCATAAATACGTTTTTGAATAATTATAAAGCTGTGAATTAGCGGCTTCTTCAAAAAACAATGGTCGCATTAATGGTGCTCCTGTTTGGTTGTTTTCAAACATGAGGTTGTAATTATAAGGCAACAACTTGTAGCGTAATTCTATGGCTTGTTTTGCCAAGGTCTTGGCTTTCTCACTTCTAAAAACAGGTTCACTTGGCACGTCCTCTTGCGCATGAGGTCTATAAATTGGTTGAAAAACGCCATATTGCAACCAACGTACATAAAGTTCATCATCAAGATTTGCTCCTGCAAAACCACCAAGATCACTATGCATATAGGCTAAACCTTGCATTCCCATTTGCAATGCAATTTCTGGCTGACTTTGTAATCCGCCCCAAGTTCTGTTGACGTCTCCAGACCAAGGCACTAAACCATAGCGTTGCGAACCAGAATAACCAGCACGCATTAAAATAAATGGCCGCTGATTCGGTAAAGCTTCATGAAAAGCATCTTGAACCAGTTTTGCCCAGTCGTGACCAAAAGTATTATGAACTTCATCAGCTGTTCCTGTTGCATGAATTACACTGGAAGGATGTACTTCAGGCTCTCCTAAATCGCCCCAAATTCCAGTAACACCAAGATTCAACAAGTCTTCATTTATACCTTTAAACCAATTATAACCAGACTTACTATACACATCTACCAAGCCTGTGTTTCCGAAGAAAAAATCATAGGTTGCCGGATTGCCCAAGCTATCTTTTGCTAAAGCGTTGTTGGTAACTGCTTCGTTCCAACGGTTAGATGTTGTTAATATAAATGGCTCTGTAATGAGAATGGTTTCTACATTTTTGTCCTGTAATTCCTTAATCATTTGTTTTGGATTTGGGAACGAATCTCTATGAAATTCTAAATTCCCCATGGTTCCCATAACCTCTTTTCCAAACCAATACAAATCCAGAATTACTGCGTCAACAGGAATATGTTCTTCTCTAAAAGCATCAATGGTTTTTAATGTTTCTTTTTGAGAATGATAACCAAATCTGCTTGAAAAATTTCCTAAAGCCCAACGAGGCAACATAGGTTGTTTTCCTGTTAAATCAGTGTAATTATCTATGACATCATACCAAGAATCTCCAACAATGACCTGATACGTTTTACGACCAGAAATGGTTTCGTAAGTCAGCGTATTGTCGCCTTTGCTATCTAAATCTAAATATCCTATTGGAGCATTGTCAAAATGTACCATATACTGTTTTGACGACATCACAATTGGCAAGGTAAAATTCATTAACTCACTTGTTGTTTCATAGCCATAATGCGCTTTATTATAAAGCTGCAAACGATGACCACGACGATTCATTCCTAAAGCTCTTGCTCCAGCTCCATACAACACTTCATCAGGTGTTAAACTAAATTGAATGGTCTCAAAAGCATCATTTTTTTGGTAGCCATTTTTTTCTGAAATGACTTCTTTTCCGTCTTTCCAATATGAAATATTGAAAGGCGATTTGGTTATAAGAACTGATAAATCTTTAGACTTTAACGTCACTTCTGAATTGGTTTCAGAAAATTGAACATCAGAAAACCCTTTATTTAAAACCACTGCGTGAGATGGCTTTGCGCTTGCAGTTTCACCTTTTGGCAGAAAGGTGGTTTCTGCAATTTTAGATGTAAAGAATTGAATGTTATATGAACCATCAGATACTTTCACGTTTAGCTCATTATTATTAAAAGAAGCATTAACAAACTCGCGCGTTTTTATAGCATCTTGAAACAACCACGTAATAGCTTCTTCAAAATTTTCTCGCCATAATGTTTCGTTGTGTTTTCCGTCAGGAACAACTTTTGACCTTATGTTTTCAGTAGAAAAACCATTGTTTTTTAAAACAGAAATCATTTGATTCATGTCTTTAACAGTCTGACTTATCTCATCAAAACCTGCTTTTTCACCTTCTTTTCCTCCTGCAAGGAAATACATTTTTGTGTCTTTTAAATTTGCATGCGATTTTGTGTAATTTTCAATTTCTGGTGCAAACCAAAACGCTGGCGAATACACACCTACTTTCCCGAATACGTTAGGATATTTTAAGGCTGCATAATGCGAAATTAAACCTCCCATTGAACTCCCAAAAATGGCTGTGTGCTTTTTATCTTTTAAGGTGTTGTAATTAGCATCAATGTATGGTTTTAGTGTATTGACGATAAACTCTAAATAGGCATCGCCTTCGCCTCCACCATATTTTTTATTTTTGAAAGGCGAATATTCATCCAGACGCTTATCTGCGCCATTATCAATACCAACAACTATAAGCTTTAAATTTTTATTTCGGAATAGTTTATCTAGTGTTTCATCAACACTCCATTCATTTGAATATGAAGATGTTTTTTTATCAAATAAATTTTGTCCGTCGTGCATATACACAACAGGATACGATTGATTTGAGGTCTTATAATCTGCTGGCAAATACAACCAAACACGTCGTTTGCGGTTGAGTTGCGGCATGTTGAACGTATCTGATAGAATTGTAACATGCTTTGTGACTGTTGAGGCATTTTCAACATCAAATAAATTGTCCCAACCTACTATCTTTAGCTTTAAAGTATCTGGTTTACTACCAAATGTGTAGCTACGATTTTCAATAGCAAAACCTTTATTATCACACTCAACAGAACTCCAAGCACCTTGCGTAAACTTGAAATTAATTGTGCCATCACTTTGAGGTAATGTGATGGTATAACGACCATCTTGTAACTCTAATTGATAGGCTTTTTGTCCTCCAGACCAACCTTCAAAATCACCTGAAATAAATATTGAAGCATTTTCTGGTGTTTCCTTTGGCACTTGCTCTACAACAATAGTAACTTGAGCAAACGTTGTTTGGAATAAAAGAAGACATAAGATGTAGGTTAGTTGTTTCATTTTTAATTTTGTTGTTCACTTTAAGAAATTATACTCAAGACTTCTCGACTTACGTTGTAAGATGCTTTTAAAGAATATATGTTTTCTCTTCAACCTATACTCGAAGTGACAAATACGTTTTTGTTTTATGGATTCCGCATCATAGTGCGGAATGACAAATTAATTTAGTTTTGTTGTTAATACTATGGCTCCTTTTTCTTTTAAAGCAATGCTATCTTTCCAAATTACAGTTTCTCCTGTAAATACATTTTTTAATGTTTTTCCTGTTAAACCTAATTCTTCAAATCGGTTTGTATTCAAATTAAAAGCGTCTTCATTTTTATTCAGAATATGAACAACTGTTTCGTCATCATTAAACCTTGCTAGAACATAGGTATTGTCTTCTGGGGCAAAGTGCATGGTTTTTCCATTATGAATAGCTTTAGAGTTTTTTCTAAAATTCATCAATTTAGATACATAACTCTGCATATCTTTTTTAGTTTCTTCCAGATTGTCGCCTGTAAACGCATTTACAGCATCACCTTCCCAACCACCAGGAAAATCGGTACGAATTAATCCGTGATCACCTGGTTTATCAAAATCATTCATTAAGATTTCTGTACCATAATACATTTGAAACGTACGCGGTAATACAGCCAAATAGCTCAACGCCATTTTCGTGTTAGTAATATCACCTTGTAATTGCGTAAAAATACGGCTCATATCGTGGTTGTCTGGAAACACTAAAATGTCTTCAGGTCTTGTATAATGAAAGTCGTTAGCCAATGCTGTGTATATTTCCATAAGACCAGTTCCCCAAGTTTCTTCGTTTTTTAATCCTGCTATAATTTTTTCTTGCATAGCAAAATCCATTGTTGAGCGCAAGTTAGAGTCATAACCATCTGCATTTTGATGACCATCTTGCCAATATCCAATTAACAACGGATTGCTTGACCATTCTTCACCTACAATATTAAAATTTGGATATTCTGCCATTATAGCTCCAGCCCAATCGCTCATAAAATCTTTGTCAGGATATGGATAAGTATCTTGACGAATACCACCAAGACCCAGTGTTTCTACCCACCAAATACTATTTTGAATAAGATACTTTGCCATAAACGGATTACGTTGATTAAGATCTGGCATTCCCTGAACAAACCAACCATCACTCATTTCTTGTTTATCAATTTTTGAAGCATAGCTATCTTGGTTTACCGTTCTTCTGTGTGATGAACGTTTTACAATCTCATTGTTCCAATTGGCTTTATTTGCTTCGTAATGCGCTTGGTAATTTACCCAATCACTAAATGGCAAGTCTTTCATCCACCAATGTTCCAAACCGCAATGGTTTGCGACTTGGTCCATAATTAGCTTCATATTATTTTTTCGTAATTCGTCAGCTAATTTTCTGTAGTCTTCGGTTGTACCAAATCTTGGATCTACTTGATAATAATCAGTAATAGCATAACCATGATACGATGCATGATGCATATCGTTAGTTAGCACAGGACAAGGCCAAACAGCAGTAAAACCTAAATCTTTAATATAGTTTACATGCTCTGTAATTCCTTGAAGATCGCCTCCATGACGTGCATAATCATTGGTTCTATCTATGTGCTTTTCGTTTAGATTATCAAACGTATCATTGTTTGGATTAGCGTTTGCAAAACGATCTGGTGTGATTAGATAAATAGCATCTGAACTATTAAACCCTACAAAATCTTCAGCTGATTTTTCTCTAGCTTTAAGCTCGTAAGTTGTTACTAGTTCTTCGTTGTTATCATTCTTAAATATGATATTGAAAGTTCCTGCTTTGGTACTGTTTGAAATGATGATATCTATAAACAAGTAGTTATTGCTTTTTTCTGCTTTACTTACATGTGCAATAGTTACTCCAGGATATTCAATACTTGGTTGGTAACTCCCAATATTTTGGTGATGTACTAATAACTGTAAGCTATCATTTTTAAAACCAGTCCACCAATTAGGTGGTTCTACGCGATCAATATCGTTTTTATCAATCAACGCTTTAGGTTGACTGCTGGCTATTGATGTAAAAGTTTGCTCTTTACAAGACACACTTAAAACCAATAGAAGCATTAAAAATATAGGTGTGTACGTTTTCATGTTAAATAGTTTTAAGTGTGTTTTTACTTATTAAACAGTTTAAACAGTAACCAAGCTATTAGCTTCAATCGTTACTTTTTTATCGTTTACCAAGATGTCTAAACTTTCGCCACCTTCTAGTTCGAAGTTGGTTTTACCTTGGTTAACATTCACTTTTATGATTTGATTTCTAAAGTTGATTTTAAACGAGTAACCATCCCATTCTTTTGGGATTTTAGGTGAAAAAGACAAGGTATTATCTTTTACACGCATTCCGCCAAAACCTTCAACAATACTCATCCAAGTTCCTGCCATAGATGTAATATGTAAGCCTTCGTGAACTTCTTTATTATAATCATCTAAATCTAATCGCGATGTTCTTAAATAAAACGTATAAGCTTGTTCCATACGATCTATTTTTGCCGCTTGAATACTATGAACACAAGGTGACAATGAACTTTCGTGTACAGTATATGGCTCGTAAAAATCGAAATGACGCTCTAACTCTTCAGTAGAAAAATGATCTTCAAAGAAATAGAAACCTTGTAATGTATCGGCTTGTTTTATGTAAGGCGAACGCAAAATGCGATCCCAAGACCAATATTGGTTAATAGGACGTTGACTAGCATCTAGCTCATCAACTTTTATTAATTCTTTATCTAAAAATCCGTCTTGCTGTAAGTACACATTATGCTCTTCAGAATATGGGAAGTACATCGCATCTGCAACCGATTTCCATTGTGTTATTTCAGCTTTAGACAGCTTAACTTTATTCATTATTCTAGTAAAGTCTGTATCGTATTCTGCTTCAACTTTACTAATATTTTCAATAGCATAATCTATACACCATTTAGCTATATAGTTAGTATACCAATTGTTGTTTACGTTGTTTTCGTACTCATTTGGTCCTGTAACACCTAAAATAACATACTTGTTTTTGTTTGTTGAAAACGTAGCGCGTTGGTGCCAAAAACGTGCAATACCAATAAGTACTTCCAAGCCTTTTTCAGGTATGTAACTGTAATCGTTTGTAAACCTGTGGTAGTTATAAATAGCAAAAGCAATAGCACCATTACGATGAATTTCTTCAAAAGTAATTTCCCATTCGTTATGACATTCTTCTCCATTCATAGTTACCATTGGGTACAATGCTGCGCCATTAGTAAAGCCTAATTTTTCAGCATTCTCAATAGCTTTTTGCAGATGATTATATCTGTACTCCAATAAGCTTCTTGCTACTTTTTGGTCTTTTGTAGCCATGTAAAACGGAATGCAATATGCTTCAGTATCCCAATAGGTGCTTCCACCATATTTTTCGCCTGTAAATCCTTTTGGACCAATATTTAATCTAGAATCTTTTCCTAAATACGTCTGATTTAAATGAAATATATTAAAACGAATACCTTGTTGCGCTTTTACATCACCACTAATGGTAATATCTGCCATATCCCAAATGTTTGCCCAAGCTTGTTTTTGTTGCTCTAGCAAAGTATCAAAACCAAGTTGTGTAGCTGTTGCCAACACTGATTTTGCTGCAGTTACCAATGCGTTTTTGTCATGGTTTCTATCTACAGTGTAACCTCCAAATTTATGAATGGCATAAGTTTCGCCTTGCTTAACATCTTGCTTGTAGCTGTAAGATACTAATGTTGCATCTGCACTAACGTTTGGCTCGATTAATACCGACTTACCATTGATAAAAACCTTTGATTCCATGAACGTGCATGTATAAAAATCGGTTTTCATGGTTTTAGCCTGAATAAACGCTTGGTTATTATCGTGACTTACTTGAGTAGTGTCCCAAAACTTATCGTCCCAGTTAGTATCTTCGTTTGTAATTCCTGAATCTATATAAGGTTGAAATACAATTTCAGCATCACTATTTAATGGTGTTACTTGATAATTGATTACTCCCATTTCGTCTTGGTTAAGACTTAAAAAACGTTTTGCGTTAACTTCTACTTCTATACCATTTTGAAGTGTTGCCTTAAAAGTTCTAGACAACCAACCTTCTTTCATATTAAGTTCTCGTCTAAAATCTTGAACCGTTTTGCACTTGTTTAGGTCTAACTGTTCGCCATTTATTGCTACATTAATACCAATCCAGTTTGGCGCATTAAGTACTTTTGCAAAATATTCTGGGTAGCCATTTTTCCACCAACCAACACGTGTTTTATCAGGATAATATACACCTGCTATGTAGCTTCCTTGAAAGGTTTTTCCTGAATATTGTTCTTCAAAATTAGCGCGTTGTCCCATGGCTCCATTGCCAATACTAAACAAACTTTCTGATGATTCTACGCGCTCTGCATGAAACCCTTCTTCTATGATTGACCAATTATCTGGTTTAATATAATCTTGGTTCATAATTTTAATATATTGTCTTGTTATCGCTACAACGACAACTTATTTCTTTATTAATTCTTCTATAAATTCTATACTTATTTCAGTGAAATCTTTAAACACATAATCTGCTTCAGATAACACTGTTTTATCACCTATACCAATTGAAATCATATTGGCATTATTTGCTGCTTGAACACCTGCTACAGAATCTTCAAACACAATACAATTTTCAGGCTTTTGGTTAAGTGCTTTTGCACCTATAAGGAATACTTCAGGATCTGGTTTTGCCTTACTTACATCATTTCCATCTACAATGGCTTGAAAGTTTGAAATAAGATTTACTTTTTGAAGTATTTTTCTGGCGTTTTTACTTGCCGACCCTAAAGCTACGCCTTGATTATTTTCATTAAGATGATTTAAAATTTTTGGCACATCTGGAAGAATTTCGCTTTCTCCCATTTTATCTATGTAGCTTAAATAATCATCGTTCTTTTTTGTCATTAATGCCATAAACTCATCTTCTGAAATTGTTTTATTTCCCCAAGACAAGATTTTTTCTAAAGATTTTACACGACTTACACCTTTTAGTTGTTCGTTTTGTGTTTCAGTAAAATCAACATCAATACTATTGGCTAATTTTTTCCATGCTAAAAAATGGTATTTTGCAGTATCTACAATAACACCATCTAGGTCAAATATGAATCCTTTTGTATTCATTTTAATTTATTTCGTTTTCTTGTTGATATGAAATTGCGTCTTTATTCACAATAAACAAGTTGCAAAGTGCTGCTAGAATTAAACTAATACCAGCCACAGTCATAGCATTAATAGCATCTTCACCTAAAAGACTAGACACATAATTAATACCACCAAGTGCTGCTATAATTTGAGGTATTACAATAAACATATTGAAGATACCCATGATAACTCCCATCTTTTTAGGATCCACTGAACTTGATAACATTGCATACGGCATTGAAAGAATACTTCCCCATGCAATTCCTATTAAAATAAAACAGTACTTTAAGGTTTCTGGTGTTGCATAATACATAGCCATAAACCCAACGCCTCCTAGTATAAGAGAACCCATGTGAACAAATTTTCTGTTTATACGCTTTTTAGATGTATACATTGCTAGTAATAATGCAAATGCCATAGAGGACAGCCCATAAACACCCATTGCAGAACCTACCAAGTTAGATGATTTCTGAAATGCTGTATTTGCCGTATCAAAAGCTTCAGCTTGTGATGCATTAGTTAAATCAAACGCTGCTTCTATTGGTGCAGGTGTTTGAAACACATGCTCTGTAAGCGCAGGATTTGCCATACTCCACATAGTAAAAAACGCAAACCAACTAAAGAACTGTATAAGTCCTAGTTTTTTCATTGTTAGTGGCATTTTGCCTATGTTTTCTAAAATATCTGGAATAAAGCGGTTTTTCTTTTTTCGTTCACGCTCAAATTCCTCCATATCTTCAGGAGGATATTCGGATGTGGTAAATACGGTATATAGTATGCTTATTAAAAACACAACAGCACCAATACCAAAGGCTACTTTTACCGACATTGGCACAACGCCTTTTGGCGCTGCATCGCTAACACCTAGCTGCGATACCATCCAAGGCAAATTACTTGCTATCCAAGTACCAATACCAATAATGAGTGTTTGTACAACAAAACCATATGAACGCTGCGAATTGGGTAGCTTATCTGCTACTAAAGCCCTGAAAGGCTCCATTGAAATATTGATAGAAGCATCAAGAATCCATAAAAAACCTGCAGCCATCCACAAAACTGAAGAATGTGGTACTAAAAATAGCGCAAGTGAGCTTAATATAGCTCCGATTAAAAAATATGGACGACGTCTTCCCCAGCGTGGGTGCCAAGTTTTATCGCTTAAATAACCAATGATGGGTTGCACTAGTAATCCTGTTAAAGGAGCTGCAATCCATAACAATGGAATAGCATCTTTATCAGCACCAAGTGTTTGAAATATTCGAGACATGAAGCCTCCTTGTAACGCAAAACCAAATTGAATTCCTAGGAAACCGAAACTCATATTCCAGATTTCCCAAAAACTTAAGGAACGCTTTTTCATTAATAGTATAATTTAGATTAATACTATTTTGATAAGCATAAACTCATCAAAACTTATGGTGAGAAGTGAAAATATAAGTTTTGATTTCTGGTGGTAAAGATATAAAAGTTTTTAAATACGCAATGTTAAATTTCTATTTGGTAGATTCTCTTTCAATCAATTCGGTCTCTATTACAACTGTTTGGTAGTTTTCTTCATCGTCTTCGTTTTCTAATTTGTCTATCAATAATTCAGCTGCTTGTTCTCCCATAGTTTGCGCATGTTGACTTACCGTTGTTAAACTTGGAGTTGCGTGTTTTGATAAAACTCCGTCAGTAAATCCTATAAACTGTATATCCTCAGGTATTTTTTTCTTTAGCTTTCTGGCTATTTTCATTGCTGTTAGAGCATAAAGTTCATTTACAGCAAAAACACCATCTATCTTTTTATTCTCTTTAAAAAGTTGTTCTATTTCGGCTTCTAGATCTTCTAAATGATCTTCTGAATCTAATTCTTCTACAATTTTTAAAATCAAGTCTGATTGCGGTTCAATACCATGATCCTCCAAAGCTTCTAAATAACCTTGAGTCCTAAGTTTACCTACACTCACATAGTCTTTGGTAGTAATGATTGCTATGTTTTTACAACCATTTTCAATAAGTTTATTAACTGCTTTTTTAGAGCCTTTTAAATCGTCTACAATAACTTTATCACAATTAACCTCGTTTACAACCCTATCAAACATCACGATTGGCATTCCTTGATTTATGGTTTCGTAAAAATGATGATAATCTTGTTGTGCTAATGTATCTTTGGAAATAGAGAGTACAAAACCATCTATACTACCATTGGCAAGCATTTCCATATTGATAACTTCTTTATTAAAAGACTCATTAGAAAGCCCAATAATAACATTATAACCTCTTCTATTGGCTACTAACTCGATACCTCTTATCACTTTGGCAAAGAAATAATGTACTATCTCAGGAATTATAATTCCAATAGTTTTAGTTTTTCGGTTTTTTAAGCTTAAAGCAATATTGTTTGGACGATAATTATAGAGCTTTGCAAAAGCCTGAACTTTTTGCTTAGTATCATCACTAATTTCTGCACTATTTCTTAACGCTTTTGAAACCGTAGAAATTGACACATCTAACTCTCTTGCAATCTGTTTTAGGGTAATCTTTCTTTTCATATTTTTTTTGTACCTTATAAAGGTAAAAATTGCTAAATAATTTTCAATAAACATCTTATTGTTAAAATAAGACTCTTCTCAATTTTTTTGAAGATGACAATAAAGGTATTACTTTATTACATATTTAATAATTTTAGAATGTTTTTTATTGTTTTCTCTCATTTTAAAAAAAGTTTTTAACACGAAAACGTTTTCGCAAGGTAATTAAAAGTAGAACTCCAAGAAGATACACAAAATTTACATAGATTTAACATCGAGAAGTGAAAATATACATAGAAAATTAACAAACTAACATTAAAAGTATTGTATGAAAACAACGTTAAATTGCTTACTGTTTTTGTTCTTTATTATACCATCATTTTTGATGGCTCAAAATAGAGTTTCGGGTACAGTAACAGAACAATCCTCATCATTACCTTTACCAGGAGTAAACGTACTAGTAAAAGGTACAACTCAAGGTACAGCAACAGATTTTGATGGGAAATACCAAATTAACATTAATAATGGTGACATATTAGTGTTTTCTTATCTTGGTTACATTACCCAAGAAATCACTTATACAGGGCAATCAACAATTGATGTAAGCCTAGTTGAAGATGCTTCTCAATTAGACGAAGTAGTAGTAATTGGTTATGGTAGTGTAAAGAAAGAAGACTTAACTGGGACTACTGATTTATTAACATCTGACGACTTCAACAAAGGGCCTATTGTATCAGCTCAATCATTAATTAGCGGTAAAGTTGCTGGTGTTAATGTTACATCAGGAGGTGGAGCTCCAGGAGAAGGTCAAAGTATCAAAATACGAGGAACAGGTTCTCTATCATTAGATAGTGAACCAATGTATGTAGTTGATGGTGTCCCAATTTCTGGAGCTATTGGAGGCTCAAGGAACCCATTAAACTTTATCAATCCTAATGATATTGAAAGTTTTGTGGTACTAAAAGATGCTTCTTCAACTGCTATTTATGGGTCTAGAGGTGCAAATGGTGTTATATTGATAACAACTAAAAAAGGAAAGAGTAAAGAGTTTCAATTTAACATTAGCTCTCAAACCACTGTATATGATACATTTAATCAAGTAGATGTTTTAAATGCAGATAGATACAGAGAATTAATAAATAATACTGGAGATGCAGGTGATATTGCTTTATTGGGTGATGCTAACACCAACTGGCAAGACCAGATATATACATTTGCAGTTGGACAAGACCACAACTTCAGCGCTTTAGGAAGTGCCTTTGGAGTGCCAATGAGAGCCTCATTAGGTTTTTCAGATCATGATGGTGTTTTAAAAGGAGATAATTTTTCTAGAGGAACCGCTTCTTTAAATTTTATGCCTAGTTTTTTAGATGATCATTTAAAGTTAGAATTTAATGCTAGAGGTGTTTACACTGAAAATGAATTTGCAAACAGAGGTGCAATAGGTTCTGCAATTATTTTTGACCCTACACAGTCTGTATTCGATTCGAATTCTCCGTTTGGCTATTTTACATGGTTAAATAATGAAAACGTACAAAACAGCTTAGCTGCAACTAATCCAGTAGCGCTATTAGACCTAAGAAGTGATACTTCTGAGATTAGACGTTTTGTAGGTAATGCCAAAGCAGACTATAAATTGCATTTCTTCCCTGATATTACTGCAACTGTAAACGTTGGTATAGATAAATCTAACAGCAACGGTAGAACCATTACTTCTGAAAATATGCCTACTTCAGATCCACTATGGAACGGTTCTAGATATGATTACTCCAATGAAACAATAAATAAGCTATTTGACGCTTATTTAACCTATACTAAGTCATTTAATGATGATGCTCATAACCTTTCAGTTGTTGCAGGACACTCTTATCAATCATTTGAATATCCAACATTTACTTACGATAGCGAACTAGAAGAAGATGGTAACAACCCAATAAACATAGGGAACAATAAAGATGTATTATTATCTTATTTTGGACGCTTAAATTATGATTATAAAGGCAAATATTTATTAACGGCTTCTTTAAGAGCTGATGCATCTTCTAAATTAAATCCTAATGACCGTTGGGGATATTTCCCTTCTGCAGCAATTGCATGGAAAATTAGCGATGAAGATTTCATGCAAAACTCAGGATTTGATTTATTAAAACTTAGAGTAGGTTATGGTGAAATTGCTAATGTAAATGGACTTGGTAATTACTTATTCTTGACTAGATATGAAGGTAGTACAGATACTGCACAATACCAATTAGGTTCTTCATTTTATCAAACTTATAGACCTGAACCAATTAACCCTAACCTTCGTTGGGAAGTTGGAAAATCAGTTAACGTAGGTATAGACTATAGTATCTTCAACGGTAGGGTTTCTGGTTTAGTTAATGCCTACATAAGAAAAACAGAAGACTTAATTGCATTAGCAATAGTAGATCCATTTACAAATTTTGGAAACAGAATTGATACTAACATTGGTGATATGGAAAATAGAGGTTTAGAGTTTAACTTAAATGTTGATGCAGTTAAAACTGACAACTTAAAAGTATCCCTTAACTATAATATCTCGTTCAATGACAATGAAATCACTAGCTTACCAACTGACCAACCTCATGGTTTAATTTCATCAGGGGTAGGTAGCAATGTTCAAGTACATAGAGAAGGTGAAGAAGCATCTAGCTTCTTAGTATACCAACAGGTATATGACGATAATGGGACTCCAATAGAAGGTGTTTTTGTTGACAGAAATGATGATGGAATTATCAATGATGATGATAGATATATAAACGAAAGTCCTTTTGCTGATGTATTTATGGGATTAAATGCTAATGTTAGCTACAAAAACTGGGATTTCTCAGTACAATCTAGAGCAAGTTTTGGAAATTACATGTATAATGATGTTGCTGCTAGCAAAGGAATACTTAGTAATGCTACAATAAATAGTGGACTACTTAATAATGTTCATTCAGACTATTTTAACTCAGGCTTTACTGTTTTTCAAGACAGAACAGCTTTCAGCGACCATTTTGTTCAAGAAGCTTCATTCTTTAAGTTAGACAATATTACTTTGGGCTACACCTTAGATAATGCTATAAAAAACACAACCATTAGGTTATTTGGATCATTACAAAATGTTCTTATAGTAACTGATTATGATGGTTTAGACCCTGAAATTAATGGAGGTATTGATAATAACTTCTACCCTAGACCACGTTCATTCGTACTAGGATTAAATGTTGATTTTTAAAAAAATTGTATTATGAAAAATTATATTAAATCATTTATTCTTGTTTCAGTCTTGGCTATAGGTTTTACTTCTTGTCATGACGATTTAAATCAGTCACCTTTAGACCCTGATTTATTCACTGAACAAGATGTTTTCTCAAACGCAGTTGAAGCTAAAAGTGCTTTAGCTAAGCTGTACTCAAGTTTGGCTCTTACAGGACAACAAGGTCCTGCCGGAAATCCTGACTTAGACCCTAATGATATTGATGAAGGTTTCTCTCAATATTCTAGAATGTTATTTAATTTAAATGAGTTAACTACTGACCATGCCGTGATAGGATGGGGAGATGCTGGCTTACCAGACTTACATGGACAATACTGGTCTTCTAGTAATGATTTTTCTGAAGCTATGTATTATAGATTAGCTCAAGAAGTATCATTTTGTAATTCATTTATTGAAAACGCATCACAATTAGAAGATGATGAGGTACAAGGATTTATAGCCGAAGCAAGGTTTTTAAGGGCTTTTACCTACTACAATCTTATTGATTTCTATGGAAACGTACCTCTTCAAACTGTAGTCAGCACAGAATTACCTTTACAAAGCACCAGAGAAGAATTATTTTCTTTTGTTGAAGCAGAGTTATTAGAAATAGAAGAGTTATTAATTTCTGATGGCGCTAACGAATATGGTAGAGTAGATCAAGTTGCTGCATGGGCTTTATTGTCTAAGCTATATTTAAATGCAGAGTCTTGGACAGGACAAAATAGATATTCTGATTGTATTACTTATTCTGATAAAGTGATTAATTCAACCTATTCACTTAACACAAACGATGCCAATGGAAATGGTTCGGCTTATGATGAATTATTTTTAGCCGATAATGATGTAAATGGCGCACAAAACGAATTTATTTTCGCACTAAACTTTGATGGGTTACAATCTACAACTTATGGTGGTACTACCTTTTTAGTTCACGGATCTATTGGAGGATCTATGATTGCAAGTGAATATGGAGTTAATGGAGGATGGGCAGGAATGCGTACCACTAAAAACCTAGTTAATAAATTTGCTAATGATATTGATGATCTAAATGCTGCTCTAGGTTCTCTTTCTGATTGGGGACTTGTTGGAGACGCAACTGTTAATGCATGGGACGGTCCAGATATGGAAATGTATCAAACTGCACCTAATCAATATGCGCTTTATGCCGACTTAAATGCAGGAGAACTTAAATTTAGATTTAATGAAGATTGGGGACAAAACTATGGAGACACAGATGCTGATGGCACATTAGAACCTGGTGGAGCTAATATTGCTATTGCAGCAGCTGGCACATATTTTGTCACTTTAGATTTAGATGGTCTTACATATTCAATTACCCCATTCTCAAGTGATAAACGAGGTATGTTTTATACAGATGGTCAAAATTTAGAAATTTCAGATATAGGAAGTTTTGAAGATGGTTATGCAGTAACTAAGTTTAAAAACATAGACTCAAGTGGAAGTCAAGGGAATGATAGTAGCGGAGAATTTGCATCAACAGACTTACCCTTAATTCGTGTTGCTGAAATTTATTTAAACTATGCTGAAGCTAGCCTTAGAGGTGGTGGTGGAGATAGTAATTTAGCGTTAACATTAGTTAATAACTTAAGAGAACGTGCTTATGGCAACATGTCAGGAAATATATCTTCAGGAGAGTTAACATTAGACTTTATTTTAGATGAACGCTCTAGAGAATTATATTGGGAAGGTCAAAGAAGAACTGATTTAATTCGTTATGGACTATTTACAACTGACACCTATTTATGGCCTTTTAAAGGTAATGACGAATTTGGAACATCAGTACCTGCTTTCAGAAGACTATTCCCTCTGCCTTCTAGTACATTAACTACTAACCCTAACCTGTCGCAAAACGAAGGTTATTAACAATATAATTATGAAAACAACAATAAATAAAGTATTATTTGTATTAAGCTTGTTTTTTGTTTTCACCTCTTGTGATGACAAAGAAATCATTACGCTTAATAGTGATGCAAACACAGTAGTTACTTTGTCAACTAATTCAGTAGTACTAACAGGTGATACCGCTAGTGAAGAAGCTGTAACAGTATCTTGGACAGAGCCTGATTTTGGTTTTGAAGCTGCCACAACATATCGAATTTTGATGGATGTTTCTGGTGGAGATTTTTCAAACCCTCAAACCATTTCAATTGGTAATGCTTATAGCAGAACATTTTTAGTGCAAGAACTTAACAGTAGAGCTATTAATTTAGGTTTAGAACCTGATATGGAGTCTTCCATAGATATAATAGTTGAAACTCGTTTAAGTGAGCAAACAACAATGCAATCTAACCTTGTAACTTTAGCTGTAACTCCTTATTCAGCTGTTTTAGACTTAAGCACTACTTGGGGAGTTGTAGGCAGTGCAACACCTAATGGTTGGGATGGTCCTGATGTTCCATTTTATCAATCTTCTACAGCAGGCGTATATGTTGCATATACAACATTAATTGATGGACTTGTAAAATTTAGAGAAAATAATGATTGGACTAATAATTATGGAGATGATGGTGCTGACGGAACACTTGAAGCAGGAGGAGCAGATATTCCTGTAACCGCTGGGACATATAAAATTACGTTTAACATTAATGCTCTAACTTATACCTTAGAAGCTTATTCTTGGGGTGTTGTAGGTGATGCAACTCCTAACGGCTGGGATGGTCCTGATATAAATTTAGAATATGACCCAACATCTGATCAATGGAGAGCACTAGCTACATTAACTGATGGTTTAATAAAGTTCAGACAAAATAATGATTGGGGAACAAACTATGGTGATGATGGAGTTGATGGAACACTTGAATTAAATGGCTCTGATATTAGTGTTACAGCTGGTAATTATTTAATAACTGTAAACTTCAATGATTTAACTTATACTCTTGAAGAAGTTGATTTTTGGGGAGTTGTAGGTAGTGCAACACCTAATGGCTGGGATGGTCCTGATGTAGAATTAAGCCTAGATTATACTAGTGATGGTGCTGTATGGTATAATGACAATGTTGATCTAGTTGATGGTCTAATAAAATTTAGAGCAAATAATGATTGGGGTGTAAATTATGGAGATGATGGTGCTGATGGAAGTTTAGAATCTGGAGGAGCAGATATCAATGTAACTGCAGGTAACTATTCTATCTCAATTAATCTTACTGAGTTAACATACACACTTACTCAAAACTAGATTATAAAATTATAACTATAAAGGCTGTATATATTTACAGCCTTTTTCTCTTTAAAAATATAGAGCTATGAAAAAAACTTTACTTTTACTTTTCCTTTTCTTACTTGCTTTTACAAGTTTACATGCGCAACTTTCATGGCAAGGAGGAACTAACCCAGAAGAAAATGACTCTGCAACACTTTTGTTTGATAAAACAGGTACAGGGTTAGAGTCTTATTCTGGAACTATTTATGCTCATACTGGTGTAACTTTAGATGATACTGATCAATGGCAGAATGTTATTGGTACTTGGGGAAGCAACAGTACACAACCAGCTTTAACTCTTGTTTCAGGAAATATCTACGAACTAGACCTAACGCCAACAATAAGAGATTTTTACAATAACCCTACAGGTTCTATCACCTCAATTAATGTTGTTTTTAGAAGCGACGACGGATCTCAACAAACCGTTGATCTTGAAATTAGTGTAGGTGCTTTTCAAGTAACTATGATTAATCCTGCACCTAGTGCTAACGGTGTTGTTATAGTTGACAATGGTGGCGGCACACAAATTTTAGCCCAAAACAGTAATGGTCCTGCTAATTACGAATTATTTGCTAATGGAGTTAGTATACACACTCAAAACAATACAACATTTTACAACGGTTATTTGTTTTCTGGATTAACCGAAAATCAATATTGCGAATTAGTAGTTACTCAAGGTGCTGCAACTACTTCTCGTTCTTTTTTAATTCTAGTAAATAGCACTATTGAAGAAAGTATACCATCAAACCTTGAAGACGGAATAAATTATAATGATAGTGACCCTACAACAGCTACATTAGTTATCGATGCACCTAATAAAGATTTTGTGTATGTCGCAGGAAGTTTTAATAATTGGGAGCCAACTTCTGCTCATGCAATGAAAAAAGACCCAAGCTCTAGTAAATTTTGGGTAGAATTAACTGGTTTAACTTCTGGCCAAATAGAAACTTATCAATACTGGGTTGGCAGCTTAAACCCTATTGCTGGTTCACCTAAATTAGTTAAAACAGCAGACCCTTATTCAACACTAGTACTGTCTCCTTTTGATGATCCATGGATTTCTGCTACTACATACCCTAACTTGCCTGCCTACCCTGAAGGTCAAGAGCGCGAAGTAACTGTTTTAGAAACTGGTCAAACACCTTACGCGTGGCAAGTAACTAACTTTCAAAAACCTAAAAAAGAAGATTTAATCATCTATGAGGTATTAGTACGCGATTTTGACCAAGACAGAAATTTTCAAGACTTAATTGACAAGGTCGATTATTTTAAAGACCTTAACGTTAACGCAATTCAATTAATGCCTGTAATGGAATTTGAAGGCAATGAAAGTTGGGGATACAATACTTCATTTCATATGGCTTTAGATAAGTTTTATGGTACTGAAGAAAAACTCAAAGAATTAGTAGATGTTTTTCACCAAAACGGAATTGCAGTAATTCTTGATATTGCTTTAAACCATGCATTTGGAAGAAACCCAATGGTACGTATGTGGATGGACGATCCTGATGGTGATGGTTGGGGAGAACCAAGTAGCGAAAACCCATACTTTAACCAAGTTGCAAAACATAGTTACAGCGTAGGTTCTGATTTTAATCATCAGCAAACAAGAACTCAATATTATGTTGAAAGGGTTGTAAAACACTGGATAGAAGAATTTAACATTGATGGTTTCCGTTGGGATTTAACCAAAGGGTTTACACAAAACTGTGAAAACAGTGATACCTGCACAGATGCTCCCCAACCTGACAGAATTGCAATTTTACAGCAATATGCTGATTATAGTTGGAGTTTAGATCCCGATCATTATGTTATTTTTGAACACTTAGGCAATCCTGCCGAAGAACAACAATGGGCAAATTACAGAATTGATGAAGGAAAAGGTGTGATGATGTGGAAAGAAGTATGGAATGATTATAAAAATCTAGCTCAAGGTAATTCTGCAAACATTAATGCTATGGGTAATACTGCTAGTGGTTTTACTGGCAAAAGAGCCCTTGGCTACCCTGAAAGTCATGATAAAGACCGAATAATGTATGAAATGTTACAATTTGGTAACAGTAATGGCGGCTATGATGTTACAAACTTAAACACAGCATTACAACGTATGTCAACTATTGGTGCTGTTTCATTAACCATTCCTGGTCCAAAAATGATTTGGCATTTTGGTGAGCTAGGTATGGACGTATCCATTTGGACATGTAATAATGGTGTTGTTAATAGTGATTATGATGGTAACAATGATGGTGATTGTAAATTAGACACAAAGCCACAACCACAATGGGTAAACAACTGGATTGTAGACACTAACAGAAGTCAAATTTATAACGATTGGGCTAGGTTAAATGAGTTAAAAATAAATGAAGATGTATTTGAAGGTAACTACTCTATAGATTCAGGTGATACGACACCTCGTATTTATATTTGGGATGATACGCTTCCATCAACAAGTTTAAAAAATGTTGTTATTCTAGCAAACTTTGATGTAACTGCTCAAAACATTGTTCCTGATTTTCCTTACACTGGAACTTGGTATGATTTAATGGATGATTCAGGCAGTTCATCAATTACTGTTTCAAGTACTACTGCTACTATCAACATTCCTGCTGGAGAATTTAGAATTTATGGAAACCAAGCTTCAACTTTAAGCGTTGAAGATTTCTCATCACTATCAACACTTAAAATGTTCCCAAATCCTACTTCAAACTCTTTCAAAACTAATAAAACACTTGATAAAGTTTTGATTTACAACACCACTGGTAAACTGATCTACACTTTTGATGGAGGATTCGAAAAAAATCACGAGTTTAATGTTTCTAATCTGTCTCAAGGATTGTATATGGTTAAATTAGAAAGTAATTCTAACACTACAACTAGAAAACTAATTATTAACTAACACCTATAACTCATGAAGAAACTTTATACTTTAGCTTTAAGCTTTTTATCATTTGGTTTGTTTGCTCAAACTACAGTTCAGTATCCTCAACAGGCAGAAAACTATAACGCGTTTTTTTCTGATAGTGGCGGACATTTTAACCAAAACTCTGATGAGTTTGGTATGTGGGCTAATGGTGGCGGAGCAAAACAATCAGTAGCTTGGAGATCATTTACTGAAACTGGTCTACCTGGAGGAACACCTTCTACAATGGCTGTTGGTGATAGCTTTACAATTACTGTTTCTGCTACCCAAGCGTCTTATGGACAAATTGGAGTTGCTCTACTATCGAATCCTTCAACATCATCTTGGGACGATAGAGTGAGTAACTATGCTGTTCAGGTAAACTTAAATGGAAACAGTGGAGCAAATGATCCATGGGAAGTTGTTTCAAATGGCGGTACAATAAACGCTTCTTCAATTGGAGGTTCTACAAATTATGCTGATTTTAAATTTCAGTTTACTTTAAATTCTGCCAATACTATGACAGTATCAATAAACGATGGTGCTGAAGTTTTTAATATCACATTAAATAATACTGATATTACTGGTTATTCTGTTTATTTTGCTGATGACTGGAATGGAGCCGCAAATGCCAATATTTACTGGAAACCTGTTACTGAGTACACTTATGCTTCAACCTTAAGTATAAATGATGTAAATGTTTTTCCTATTAAATTACACCCAAACCCAGTTAATGATTCTTTCAAAACTAATAAATCCTTAAATGGACTTCATATCTATGATATTACTGGTAAGCTAGTAAAATCATTTACTGGTGAGTTTACTAAAAATGATAGCTATGATATTTCGAGTTTAACTAATGGTATGTATTTAGTAAAAATAGAAAACGAAAACGGTGAGTCCATTACATCAAAACTTGTAAAGCTTTAATTGATAATAGTAATTTGAATTAGCCTTAAAAGCTTTCCATTGATTTGGAAAGCTTTTTTTTATTCTAACTTAACTTTTATAATTCCAACTCCATGAGCATCATTTTGTTGTTGCTTAGGTACTTCTGGTCCAATTGAAAACTGGATACTTTCTACTCTATTTACATCAAACTTTGAGTTATTATTGTTCTCAAAATAATAAGGTAAAAAACTTGGGTATGGTCTAGGCAGCGTAACTGTTTTTACTGGTTTTAGTTCTGATAGATTTAGTATATAATCTTTAGTTTCAGCACCTATTTCTATAACGTTCCCAAAAGAAGAACCATCATCCATCACCAAGGCTATTTGTAATTTACATGGTTTATTGTTCAAGGCTCTTCCTGTAAATACCAATTGGTTTTTAGAAGCCAAATCTTTTTGCCTTTGATTTATTTCATCAATCACAAAATGCTTGAATGAATAATCAAAAACAGGCTCAGCATTTAGGTTTTCTTCATCTACCACAAATAGGTTCTCTATGTTCATTTGGTATTCAGCTTCGTTCATATTTTGGGTTGGAACCAATTTAAAACCGCGTCGCCATTGTCTCACCAATTTATCAGAATCTTTCAAAGCATCAAACAGATATATAGAGTTGTTCGAATTAACAACACGCGTTGTATATGTCTCTCTTTCATAAAAATCCCAAGCAAACGGATTGCCTTCTTTGTCAGCAGGATAGGTTCTGGTTTTTCCATTGGTTTCTACCAAAATATAATAGTTCAAAAAACCTTCTTTTAAATTTTCAATCGGGATAGTTACTTCAAACTGATAAGGTGCAACCTCTTTAAACTCAAGATTAAATCTACTCTCACCATTGTAACCTACCAAACTTATCTTGTTTGGTTGTTCTGGAGCTACATATTGAAGAGAAAAGGTAAAGGGTTTATCAGCACTTAATTCTTCAACTTCTTTAAAAGTCATCCAAGGTTTAGCAACTGTGGTTTTTGGTGCATAAAACTGATTGAGTTCATAACCTTTGAAGTCTTGAGTTTTTGACCATTTCTTAGAACTTCCTTTGCGGCTCAACACATAAGTCCCTGGTCTTATATGAAAGTTTTTTCCATTAACTTCTGAAGAAAAATTGTTACCTTCATTAATGGCTTTTAGAGAAAAATCGTTTCCTAAATCTTTCAGATTAATAGTCATATTTCGGGTTTCCCATTTGATAACACCTACGGTTTTTTCCAAACTATTTCTTCCAAATGGGTTGTTGACCCAAATGGCCTCTGGTTGCACTTCCAATCTCCAAATACCATCATCTAGCTTATCCAAAAAATAAGCTCCTGTTCCATCATAGGTTACAAGCGTAGAATTTCTGGAACCTGCAATTTCCTTGAGCGATTTTTCATTTTTAGGATGAGATGTGGTGCTATTGGTGTAAAAGAATTTAGCTTCGGAATTGTATTCAGCTAAATCGGTTTTATAATCGATTTTAAAATCTCCAAACGTAGTATTTTCAGGATACGTTCCAAAATCAGCATGCATTGGCACTTCATGAAATACTTCAGAACAAATCTTCAACGCCAAAGCTTTTTGCGGTGTGTAATTTAAGTTCATGTAGTGTGTGTTGTATTCAGTATTGGCATACGCCAAATAGGTTGGATCGTATGCAAAATGAGTCCCAATTTGGATGCCAGCACTTCTAAAACTACGTGCCATAGCTGGATAAATGTAAGAACGTCCCACATCGGCAGCATCAAATTCATACACTAACTTTGCGCCTTTGTGCTTTTTGAAAACAGCATCAAAAGGCATGTTGTAATCGTTCACATTGGGCAACAAATTACCTTGCAGTTCTTCGCCATAGCCTAAACCTGTTGGATACCATTGAAACGTTCCTCCATCTACTCCTCCTTCAAAATAAGCATCCATAAACTGAACTGCATGACTCATATTATAGAAAATAGGTTTTTTGGTTCCAGTACGTTTCATAGCGTTTACCATACCACTAACAAAATTGGTAACATCTTCCGAATTTCCTCTATGGTGTGGCTCGTTGCTTACTTCAAAAGCAATAATATTAGGTTCATCTTTATAAGCAACTCCAGTGTATGGATTCACATGATTTAAAAACTGAAACAAATAATTCTGTTGCGCTTTTATCGCTTCAGGATTTGTCAAGCAATCGCCTTTTCCATATTTATGCGAAAATCCAGGTGTTTCGGTATCAGGTTCAGGCCAACCGTTTCCCCAAAAAGCAATAGGTGTAATCACATAGTTAATGTTATGGTCTTTAAGCGTTTTTAATAAATAATCGAAAGTATCCAAGTATTCATTCTCCAATAAATTTCCTTCTACATCACTTATTTGAGTATCCCAAACATGCAACCTATAAAGGTCAAAACCTAATCGGGTAAAATGGTACACTTCATTATCAATAGCTGTTTTTGGGTCTATTCCCAATTTTTTAGCAGACCTATAAGCATGTGCAAAAGGAACAGAATAATTAACTCCAAAACCTTTGACTTCTTCATTTGTGTTTTCCCAACGCATTACACCATCATTATCCACATAAACATTAGAATTTTGAGCTATTCCTACTATTGAAAAAAGCACGATAAAAAGAGTTGCTAACTTTTTCATTTTTAAAGGTATTTTGTTGTGTATAAATTATCTGCTAAATGTTTAAGCGTTTGAGCTGCAGTTTCTGGTGTAATATCGCGTTGTGCCATACCAAACATTTCATAGCCTACCATAAACTTTTTTACGGTTGCGCTTCGTAACAAAGGCGGATAAAAACTCATGTGCCAATGCCAGTGAGAATTGTCCTCACCGTTTGTTGGTGCTTGATGTATTCCGCTGGAGTATGGAAACGAAGTATTAAACAGTTTATCATAAATTTTGGTCAATACCGAAATAGCTTCAGCAAACAAAATAGTTTCTTCTCTAGGCAACTCAATAATATCTTTTTGAGGTTGCTTAGGCACTATCATTGCTTCATAGGGCCAAATAGCCCAAAAAGGCACCAACACCACAAAGGCTCTATTTTCAAAAACAATGCGCTCTTTAAGTTTTAATTCTTGTTTTAAATAATCCTGAAGTAAAGTATTATTATTCTGCTTGTAGTAGGTTTTTTGATGAATATCTTTTTTTGAAACCTCATTTGGCAAAGTAGATTGACTCCAAATTTGACCATGCGGATGCGGATTACTACAACCCATTACTGCTCCTTTATTTTCAAAAATTTGCACATAATTGATATTAGGTTGCTTCCCTAAGGACATAAACTCACTTTGCCAAGTATGAATTACCTTTTGAATATCCTTTACATTCATATCCGCTAAGGACTTGGAATGGTCTGGACTAAAACAAACTACTTTGCAAACACCTTGCTCTGCTTCTGCTTTTATCAATCCGTCATTAAGTGAGAATTGCTTAGAATCTTTTTGAAGTGCCGAAAAATCATTGACAAACACAAACACATCTTCATAGTCTGGATTTTTTTCTCCATTGGCTCTTGTATTTCCAGAACATAAATAACAATCAGGATCGTGTGTTGGTCTTGTCTCTTGATTTGCATCTTCCTCTTGTCCTTGCCAAGGACGTTTTGCTCGATGAGGAGACACCAAAACCCATTCACCTGTTAATGGATTAAAGCGTTTGTGTGAATATTCTTGTGTGTTTTCCATAGCTATTAATTATTAGTAAGGTGTGTGCCTTGAGATAATTCGACAAAATATATGGAGCATTCTCTCTTAAAAGCTTTTCTGTATTTTTTAGAAATGTCTTCTGAAAACGCGTTTACAGCTTCAGCCTTTACAAAATTGATAGTACAACCACCAAATCCTCCACCCATCATTCTTGCTCCAATTACAAGAGGATTATTTCGAGCTTCATCAACTAAAAAATCTAATTCTTTACAACTAATTTTAAATTGATGCTGTGCACCATGGTGCGCCTCAAAAAGTAGTTCCCCAAAACCGAAAACATTTTTTTCTTCAAGCATTTTTCCTGCTTTTAAAACGCGCTCATTTTCTTGAATGATGTATAAAGCCTTTTGATATTCGTCTTCAGAAAGTTGATGCTTAACACTGTTAAGCATGGCTTTAGTAGCATCTCTTAAAAAATTCACATTTAGTAATTTTGCTACTTTTTCGCATACGTCTCTTCGATCATTATATTCGGCATCAACCAAATTATGACTTACATTGGTATTGATAAGCATAACCTGATAATCCTCAAATTCTAATGGATATGTTTTTGCTTTTAGTGTTCTACAGTCAAGCAATAATGCTCTATCCTTTTCACCAAACATGCTCGCATATTGGTCCATAATACCACATCGTACACCAACGTAATTATGCTCAGCTTTTTGTGAGATTTCAATCATTTCTTTTTTAGACAACCCAAGACTAAACAATTCATTTAACCCAAAAACCACACTGTTTTCTAAAGCTGCTGAAGATGACAAACCAGCTCCTTTTGGGATATCACCACCAAACACAAAATTGAAAGGTTCTAGTTCTACACCTCTCTTTTGTAATTCGCCTACAACACCTACAACAAAATTTCGCCATTGACCATTAGCAATTGGCTTGATTGTGTTTAATGAAAATTCGTACTCCTCGTCTAAATCATTGGCTATTACAGTGCAATATGGTTTTTCAGCTTTTTGTATTGCTCCAACAATACCTTTGTTTATTGCTGCAGGAAATACAAAACCTTCGTTGTAATCGGTATGTTCTCCAATTAAATTTATACGTCCAGGAGAATGCAACACTAAAGGTTGAGTTTTAAATTTATCTTGAAATCTTTTTACGATTTCTGCTGTTAACTTTGGATTCATTAGCGTTTAAAATATTACAATGAATGTCTTATAATAAGTGTATTTGGGTTTTCAATATTTTGCTTTTCTTCTTTAATCAGCATTTGAGCTAATCGCTTTCCCATGGCTTTAAAATCAGTTGAAATAGTTGTTATTCCATCCTCTACCACTTCTTTTAAAAGCGTATCGTTATATGAAATAATACCAATATCACTTCCTGTTTTTAATTGTTGCTCTTTTATTCTTTTTATAAGAAGTATTAAATCATGATCGTCTAAAACCAGATATACTTCTCCTTTTTTAAGTATCCTATTATCTAACGAATCAATAACTTCACAAGGAAAATCAATGGACTTTCTAAATTTTTGAAAACCATTTAACATGCCTTTAGGCTGCTTTAAACTTGGAAATAACAACACCACTCTTTCATATTTTTTAATTAAGTGGAATGCGTCATTTAAACTCTTAAAAATGTCGTTTTCAAAATTTTGATGAATAGATGGATAGTGTTGTAATTCTTCAGGCATTTGATCAAGAATATAAACCTTATCTTCTGGAAGTTTATCAATCACCATTTGTGTTTGGCTCATATTTGCAGGCATAATTACATAGTAATTGTAATTTCCAATACTATCATAAATATGCTTTTGGAAAACATCAAAACTAAAATGATGAAAAAAGATATCTACTTGAATATTATCATTTAATTCTTCTAAAAAAGCATTATATAAATCTTCCTTAAATGCATTAAGTTCATCAAAAAGCAAAAACACTTTTCGCTTCACATCTATATTTTCACTTTTAATGTAATAACCTTTACCAGAAACCGACTCAACAATCCCTCGCATTTTCAACTCATTAAAAGCCATCAAAACAGTATCTCTAGACAACGAAAACTTATTCCTAATACTATTAATAGAAGGTAGTTTGTCACCCTTTTTTAGCAATCCACTGGTTAAACCATCTTCAATTGAAGTTATAATTTGTTTATACTTTGGTGCTCCTATTTGTTCTGAAACTGAAATAATACTCATGTGACAAAGATATAAAAAACTGGTAGGTACTGGTAGGGTTTTTGAAAAATATTTTTTAAATTCGCATCAAACAATAGTGTTTTTAAGTATTTTAATCATCAAACTATTTGATTTTTATGAAATTAACAAAGTCCATATACGCTCTCAATTTAATCCTGTTTTTAGTTTTTGCATGTTCGTCTGATAGTGATAATTCAAACAATCAAGATCCATCAGATGACGATCCTACTCCTATTGAAGATAGTTTCTATTATGGCGCTGATTTATCTTACGTAAACGAAATGGAAGATTGTGGAGCGACATACAAAGATGCAAACGGAGCTACTAAAGACCCTTTTACCATTTTTCAAGAAGCTGGAACAAACCTAGTACGTGTGCGTTTATGGCACAATCCTACTTGGACCAATTACTCAAATTTTAACGATGTAAAAGAAACCATTCAACGTGCTAAAGCAAAAGGAATGGATGTACTCTTAGATTTTCATTATTCCGATACTTGGGCAGATCCAGACACTCAAGAAATTCCAGCAGCTTGGGTAAGTGAAATTGATAACAATGAAACATTAGGAAACCTGCTTTACAACTATACTTATGATACTTTAGAAGCACTTTCTAATGACAACTTATTACCAGAAATAGTACAAGTAGGTAATGAAATAAATGGTATGATTTTACAACAAGGTGAACTCGTTTGGCCTATAGATTGGGCTAGAAATTCGCATTTGATAAATAAAGGCATTGAAGCAGTTAGGGATATTTCTATTGCCAAAAACAAAGACATTGAAATCATGCTTCACATTGCTCAACCTGAAAATGGTTTGTGGTGGTTTGAACAAGCAACCAATGCAGGTGTAACTGATTATGACTGGATTGGGCTTTCCTATTATCCAATATGGAGCGATTACAATCTAAACAACGTGGGTTCTGCCCTAAGCACATTAATCAACACCTACAACAAACGCTTAATGATTGTTGAAACTGCTTATCCATTTACTATGGAAAATGCCGATAGTGCCAATAACATTCTTGGAAACGACGCTTTAGTTTCTAGTTATCCTGCTACTCAACAAGGTCAATTAGGGTATTTAAATCAACTCCAAAGCATCGTAGAAAATGCAGGTGGAGAAGGTATTGTGTATTGGGAACCTGCTTGGGTATCTACTAGCTGCTCCACGCAATGGGCTCAAGGTTCTCATTGGGACAACGCTACACTTTTTGATCATAATTATCAAGCTACTTTAGGCATGCAATTTTATAACGGTTCACAAGGCAATTAAACATGAAAACTAAAGCACTTCTTCTTTTCTTATCAATCATAATTTTAAGCTGTTCAAAAACTAAAAAGGAGTCTTCCACTCGTGAAATTATTACTTTAAAAGAAGGCTGGAAATTCCAAAAAGGTAGTTTTCCTGATGCTTCTTCAATCGATTTTGATGATGCCAATTGGGAAAAAGTAATCGTACCACACGATTGGGCAATTTACGGTCCGTTTGACAAAGAAATTGACAAACAAGTAGTAGCCATCACCCAAAATGGAGAAGAAGTAGCCACAGAAAAAACAGGACGAACTGGAGCTCTACCTTACATTGGTGAAGCTTGGTACAGAAATACCTTTGATGTTCCTAATTATGATAAAAGTAAAAAAGTTTTGATTTTGTTTGAAGGTGCCATGAGCGAGCCCGAAGTATTTGTGAACGGTAAAAAAGTTGGCGAATGGAAATATGGTTACGCCTATTTCTATTTTGATATTTCTAAACACATACAAGCAACAAACAATACACTTTCAGTAAAACTCAACAATAAAGGGAAATCCTCTCGATGGTATCCTGGAGCTGGTTTATACAGAAATGTGCGTGTTATTGTAAAAAATCAAGAAAGCATTGACCAATGGGGAACTTTTATCACAACTCCAAATATTACTGAAGAAGTTGCTCAAGTAAATGTTAAGACCAAAGTCACAGGAGATAATCTAAAACTAGTTACCACTATTTTTGATGCCGAAGGCAATGAAGTTGTTTCAAATGAAACTACTACGCGTTTCGGTAACCAATTCGAACAAAACATTGCCGTAAAAAATCCAAAACTTTGGAATACCGAAAATCCTTATCTATACAAAGCTGTTTCAAAATTGTACGCTGGTAATACTTTAAAAGATGAAGTAGTAACCAAATTTGGTATTCGTGATATCAATTACGACAGAAATACTGGTTTTTCCCTAAACGGAAAACCAACCAAATTTAAAGGAGTTTGTTTACATCATGACTTAGGCCCTTTGGGAACAGCGATTAACACCTCAGCTTTAAGACGTCAGTTAGAAATATTAAAAGACATGGGAGCAAATGCCATAAGGAGTTCCCATAACATGCCATCGTTTGAGCAACTGGAATTATGCGACGAAATGGGATTTCTATTTTTAGCCGAAAGTTTTGACGAATGGAAAAAACCAAAAGTTGAAAACGGTTACAACCTCTATTTTGATGACTATGCTGAAAAAGACGTGGTCAATTTAGTGCGCGCTACAAGAAATCATCCTTCTATTGTGATGTGGAGTTCTGGAAATGAAGTTCCAGACCAATGGGGAAGCGAAGGTGTAAAACGTGCCAAATGGCTACAGGACATTTTTCATCGTGAGGACCCAACACGACCTGTTACTGTAGGCATGGACCAAGTAAAAGCGGTTATGGAATCTGGATTCGGTGCTATTATGGATATTCCTGGTTTAAACTATCGTGTACATTTATATGAAGAAGCTTATGAACGTTTTCCGCAAGGATTTATTCTAGGTTCTGAAACAGCTTCAACCGTAAGTTCTCGAGGCATTTACCATTTTCCTGTTGAAAAAGGCAGTATGATGCAACATAACGATCACCAATCGTCTTCTTATGATTTGGAGTATTGCAGCTGGTCTAACCTTCCAGAAGACGATTTTATATTACAGGACAACAAACCTTGGGTTTTAGGCGAATTTGTTTGGACTGGTTTTGATTATTTAGGTGAACCAACACCTTATGACGAAGTGTGGCCATCACGTAGTTCGTATTTTGGAATTAATGATTTAGCAGGCTTGCCAAAAGACCGTTACTATTTGTACCGAAGCAGATGGAATACTAAAGACGAAACCTTACACATCTTACCACATTGGAATTGGGAAGGTCGCGAAGGCGTAACAACACCTGTTTTTGTTTATACCAATTACAATAGTGCTGAATTATTTTTGAACGGAAAAAGTTTGGGTATTCAAACCAAAAATAATAGTTCACCGCAACATCGCTATCGATTAATGTGGATGGATGTAAACTATGAATCTGGAACTTTAAAAGTAGTAGCGCTAGATGATAACGGAAATCCAACTGCTGAAAAAGAGATTAAAACTTCAGGTAAACCACATCAACTAATTTTAGAACCTAACACTACAACTATAAAAGCCAATGGCGAAGATCTTGCTTTTGTAACCGTTTCAGTTGTGGATGAAAATGGAATCCCTTGTCCTACAGCAACGAACCAGTTAGAATTTAAAGTTGAAGGAAGTGGAACTTTTCGAGCTGCTTGTAATGGAGATGCTACCTCATTGGAGCAATTTCATTTACCAACCATGAAACTATTTAGTGGAAAGCTTGTTGTTTTGGTACAGTCTACAAAGGAAGCAGGAGATATTACGCTTACCGTTTCAGGTGAAGGATTAGAATCTTCCAGTGTTCAGTTAAAATCAATACTATAAAAGCCAGCTGAAAAACGTCATCTTACCAATTGCTTTCCAGGTGGCTTCACTTAAAATTAAACTAATTCAAATAATCTTTTTACTGCGCTGTCCATCCTCCATCAAGAACGAATTCAGTTCCTGTAATAGTTGATGATGATTCTTTTGATAACAGTAAAGCCATATCTGCCAAAGCTTCAATTGGAACAAAAGACTTTACCGCTTGTTTTTTTAGCATGACTTTGGTTATGACATCCTCTTCAGACATGTTATGAGATTTCGCCTGATCTGGTATTTGTTTTTCAACAAGTGGTGTACGTACGTAACCTGGACAAATAGCATTACAAGTTATATTATATGGAGCTCCTTCTAGACCTAATACTTTTGTCATTCCTATTACACCATGTTTTGCAGTTACATAAGCCGTCTTATATTCGGAAGCTCGTAATCCATGAACCGAAGAAATATTTATTATTCTTCCGAAACTTTGTGCTTTCATGTATTTCCAAGCTGCTTTAGAGGCATAAAATGACGCATTCATATTAAGAGCAATGATAGCTTCATATTTTTCGTTAGGAAACTTATCAATTGATGAAACATACTGTATGCCAGCATTATTTATTAAAACATCTATTCTTCCAAAAGTGTTATAGGTTTGTTCTACTAATTTCTCAACTTGATTGGAATGCATAAGATTAGCATTGGAAAACGCTACTTCAACATTATTTTTAGCTCCAATTTGAGTTGCTATCTCTAATCCATTTGTTTCCAAACCGTGAAACATAATATTATATTGATTTTCAGCAAAATGCTTTGCTATACCTAAACCAATACCGCTTGTACTTCCTGTTATTAATGCAACTCTATTCATTTTTTAAAAAATCTAAAACAATTTCATTGAATGCATCTGGTTGATCTAAAACAACTCCATGCCTTGAGTTTTTTACTACTTCTAGTTGTGCATTTTGCATTCTTGATACATAGGCTTCTTTAAAATCCACAGACGAATAATCCATATCTGAAGCTATAACTAATGTTTTGGTTTTTATTTCTTTGAGCTTAGTACCAAGTCCCCATCCCATCAAGGTAACAAATGACTGATAATAAGCCTCAAAATCATTTGCAGCACAGCGCTTTTCAAACTCATTTCTTAACATTTCTTGTTGTGGCTCTGGAAACATATTAAAGGCTATTTCTTTAGCCAAAGCTTCTAACCCTTTTGTTTTTAAATAAGCTGTTCTACTATTCAATAAATCATCTCCTAATTTTCCCATTCCATTAAAATCAGGACCACTATTAACAATAACCATCTTGTCTACCAAATTTGGATAAGAACATGCTAATTGAAAGGCAACAGCTCCACCCATTGAAAAACCAATTGGTGTAACTTTACTAAGGTTTAACCGATTTAAAAGACTAACCACATCTTCAACCATAATATCTACACCATAGTTCAAGTTTTCTTGAAACGATTTACCATGTCCTCGCAAATCTGGAGCTATTACTCTATACTCTTTAGAAAATGGCGCAATTTGAAACTGCCAATCTAACTTAGTTGACCCTAATCCATGTAACAATAATAACGTTTTGTTATTATTGTTACCAGTATCAGAATAGTCCAAAGAAATAGGCTTTATATTTATTTCTTTTGGCATTTTAGTCTCTATTATTTATTCTTATTAAAGAAGTTCAAATTGTACTTAAGTTCAAAAGAAATCAATCTTCCTATTGTTGGAGAAGCTACAAACTCTCTAATATCTGTATCAAATAAGTTAGTTACATTAACTCCTAAAGACACATTTTCATTTAGATTATATCCAAAATTGGCATCAACAGTAAAACCTCCTAGCTGACCATAATTCCAAGTTCTTCCAACCTGAGCGTTTTCGACTATTTCATTTACACCATCACCATCCATATCTTGAGTTTCAGCAGCTACATTGATACCTGAGAAGAAATCATAGTCTTGTATCCAACGACCAAATATGGCTCCATAAAATTTATCTGTGCTATAATGCAAGCCAATGTTAGCTTTGTTTGCTGGAGTATTTATAGGTAATTCACTCTCTAAAACTACTCCATCTAAGTTTCCATCATTATCAAGATCGTTTGTATCTAAACTTCTGCCGAAGTAAGAATAGTTTAATGATGCTCTCAATGCATCAGTAAAGTAATAGTTTAGACCCAAATCAAAACCATAAGTATCAACACTACCAAAGTTACTATAGGTTAATAAAAATGCCGAGGTACTTGCTCCTGGTGATACTTCGTCAACTGGTGTATCTCCTATGTGAGTTACAAAATTTCCGTTTTCAGCATCTACAATATTTCTTAAAGGGCTTATAAAGTTTTCAGACATATTGTAATATGCACTTGCATCTATAAACAATTTATCTGAGATTTTTCCTTTAAAACCAAGCTCAAAAGAGTTGATGGTCTCAACTTCTAAAGCATTAATTTTTGTACCATCTGTTAATGTAAACCCTTCTCCATTTCCTAAAACCAATCCTCCAAATAAATTTCCTTTTAAGTTAAGTATAGAAGGTACTGCCATACCTCTACCATAAGTTAACCTAAATGTTCCTGCATCGATAGACTTGGTAACAGCAGCTTTAGGTAAAAAATTTGTTCCATATAAATCATGGTTGTCTGCTCTTAAACCTAATAAGAAGTTCCACCCACTGTCTAACTTGTATTCAAACTGGCTATATACACCTGCTTGACCAATCTCAATTGGACCATCAGCATCCAAGAGATATGTTCCTTCAGAATCTGCCATATCCAATTGATATTGTGCTCCTACAGTAAGATAAAAATTGTTCCAATTATTATTGTATTGTGCTTCTCCATTAAACCTTTCAGAAGCATCTTTAAATAAAGCTCCTCTAGGAATAGCTATACCAAACGCTGGAACCCATTGTTCATAAAGTGCACGACTCCAAGCTTCATCTTCAGAAAAACCATTTTCTATAAACGACACATAGTTTTGCGTACGTTGGTTTATTGCGTAAGTTTCATCTGTTCTACTCCAAGTATAATATGTATTTGCAAAGAAGTTTTTTGACACAAATTTTAATTGCGCAATATCTAATGTCCAATCTTTAATTTGATTTCTACCTGCGTTTGTTACAGCTAAATTAGTATTATTGCTATGGCCATAATACCCTATCAACTCTGATTGTTTTCCTGTTTTATAATGTACTGCTCCACCATATTTAAGCGCATCAAAATCTCTATCTAAGTTATGTTCGTTATAAGCTGTTGTACCAACATATACTGAGTCTACATAGTTGAACTCTTTTCCTGCTGTTCTTTCTAGATGCACTTTAAAAGACAATCTATCATTAATAACTTGAGCGTGCCTTAACCTACCTGTGATTACATTTTGATTACCTGCACCAAATACCAAAGTTGTACCTTCTGATGTTCTTGGGTTTTTTGTAATTGTACTTACCAATCCGTTATGAGCATTTGGTCCATAAAGTGTTCCGTTAGGACCCAACAAAATCTCAACGCGCTCTATATCATCTTTTGTAACCGTAGAAAACGACCCATAAGGTAATCCTGTTGCAATAAGCATAGATACTCTATCATCAGTAATTTGTAGGTTTTTTGAATTAAATGCCGAATTAAAACCACGAATATTAATTCCTGTTCCTAAAACTCCTGTCCTAACAAAATCAACTCCTTTTTGTCTCGATGCCATTTCGCCTATATTAAAGCTTGGAAATTCAGCTATTTCCTTAGCTGTAATAACTTCAACAGTTGCTGGTACATCTGTGATTTTTTGGAGTTTTTTTCCAGCGGTAATAACTACTTCATCTAAAACATTTTCACCTTCTTGAAGTGTTATATTTAATTCGGTAGTTTGACCAGCAATAACAGTAACATTTTCTTTATATGCTTTATAACCTACAAAAGACACTGTAATTGAATGTTCGCCCTCTGGGACATTTTCAAGACTGTACTTACCATTAAAGTCTGTTACAGCTCCTAAGTTTAATTCAACTATTTGAATGGTAGCTCCTGGCAACGGAACTCCATTTGAATCAACAACTGTCCCTCCTATTTTACCAGAATCTTGTGCATAGGCAAAACCAGTAATCATTAAAATTGTTAGTAGTAGTATTTTCTTCATGATTTATCGCTAATTAAGTTATGCTTGCAATCTATTATGAATATAAATGGATTTAAAAATAAAAGTAAAAGTTATTGACTGCGACTTTAGAATTGTAAAATAATGAATTGCCTGAATATTAACTTAATTAAAGCTAAAAACAACTATAAATTAAAGGTGTGACTTTAGCTTCAAAAAAGCTTGAGGAAGATTATTTGATAGTGTATCTATAACTTGAATAAGTACCGTTTTTTGGCTTTTTGTAGGATTTAAACCCAGTAATGGCACTTTGATTTCTTCTAATAATTTTGAAGAATTTATTTGCCCTTCCATGTATTTTGACAAGGATATACTCCATGATATGTTTGGCACATAGTTAGGCATTATTTTTCGATCGGCTTCTTTAGACGAAATATTATAAACTGTTGCAATTTTAAGCAGTTCATTATACTTTTCATTTGCTATTAATACATTAAAGTAAGAAGTGAAAAAGTGATGCCAACGATGTTTTAAAACTTCCTTTTTATACTGTTTTAAAAAATTAATAGCGATTTCCTCGGCCAACTTATTTTGGTCGAGTTGATTTAGCACTCTTATTTTATAAGAACAAAAGCCAATTTTTTGATGATAGTTATAAGACTCCTTATAAAGTTGATGGTAATTATCTAGTACCTTTTTGGCTTCTTTTGGTTTATTATTTTTTAGCAAAATAGCCACTAGATTGTTTACATACATTAATGTATCGTTATTGTAACGTCTTATAGAAAGGTATGCGTAATACTCGGCTAAATCTAATTCATTTTCTTTAGAATGCATAAGCACTCTACTAGCATAATAATTAGACAACAAACGCCTTGAGTACATCTCGCCATTACTAAAGTACCCATCAATTTCATCGAACAATAGTTTTAGTTTTGAGCTTTCATTATAGTTTGTGTACAAAAAAGCCAAAGTAATAAATGCCATGTACCTGTTTCTGCCATCAACATTTTCAGTTTTAAAAACCTCTAAAAGCCACGGCTCCCAATATTTAGTTTCATTTTCTTTTTGGGTGTATTGACTTGTTATTTCGGTTGTTGCACTATACAGCTTTTGCTGAATTGATTTTGATTTTTTATAATCTTCAGAATAGTTTTCTAAAAAACCAGCTACAGTTTCGTGGTCTTTGTAGCGTAACCGAATTAGTAAATAAGGCTTGTACTCTTGGGCTAACTCATAAACAATTTGAAAATTATAGCCCACTGTTTTGTAACGACTTAAAAAGTTTAAAAACACTTTTTCTTCTGAAGAAACAATTGCATCTAAAAGAATTTTTTTCTTTAAATCTAGAATCCATTTAGCTGTTTCATCAACGTCTATACTTTCTAGTTTTTTTTAGTATCCAGTTTTTTACATAGGAGTACTTACGTTTGTCTATGTTTGTGTCAAAATTCGCTTTTGAGGTATTACTTATAGCACTTTTTGCTAAACGATTTATAATTTCGGTTTTCTCATCATCAGTAAATAGGTGTTCTGAAGCTAAGTATTTAGCTTCGTTAGGTAGAATTGTTTTGCTAAACTCTGTAAATTTTTTGAGTTTAATCTTCATGAATTAATCTTTTTCAATAAATTCTTTAATTAAAAAATTTACTTTTTCTGATTGCTCAAACTGCAAAAAATGTCCACTTTCTTCAACAAAGTTAAGCTGGCTATTTTTTATTAGCTCTTTTGCTTTTTCCCCAACTTTAGCTACATCTAAATCTGGATGAAAATAACGATTAGGTATCAACCTATCATTTTTACCATAAAGCACTAATGTTTTATGAGATATTTTGGCCAAATCATCTACAACAGGATCATTCAACATGCCTGCAATACTTTTTGAAATTGCTATACAATGTGCTTCAAAATCTATTGCTTCTTTAATAGCAATTCTATCTTCAATCATTTTATCTACTTCGTTGGGTTGCTTATAAAAATTAAGCGCATAATTATTTTTAATCTGTTCGTTATTTGTACTCGCAACAAATTCAGGTGTAAACATTGTTTTCATAATAATTCCGTGCGCTTCAGAAAATGTTTCTATTCCTGCAGGAGCGACCAAAATCAACTTATCTATTTTTTCAGGTGAATTAATTGCTAATTTAATGGCTGCCTGCCCTCCCATTGAATGACCTATAAGAATGACATTTTTTAATTTTAACTCATCAATAAGTGCTGTTATGGTTTTTGCAAAATAAGATGGTGTATAACTAACATTTTCGGGTTTTGACGACTTACCATATCCAGGTAAATCTAAAGCAACACATGTGAAATTTTCCTTTAAGGTTTTTATGTTTTTTGACCATGCATCTGCATTACTACTTAAACCATGAACAAATAAAAGAGTTTTTTCTCCTTTACCTTCTTTAATATAGGCAATTTCAATAGTATCTAGATTAACAAAGCGCGTTTCGTATTCGTATTTGGAGACTATGTTTTTCATTATTTTATCACAAGTTTGTGCATACGTAACTAAAGGTAGTATAATTAGCATTAAAATTATTTGCTTCATTTTTTTTAAGTTTAAGATTGTAATTTAGCTTTATATACTTTGTAATATGCCAGCAGCTTTTTTCTAGAGATTTTCCCTACACTAGTTAATGGAATTTCATCTAATATAATTATATGTTTTGGCCGTTTAAACGATGCCAATTTCTTGTTTACAAAGGTTTTTACTTTTTTTAAAGATTTTTCGTTTTCTAACACTACAAAAGCTACTCCACACTGTCCCCAAACAGGATCGTCAACACTTAAAACTGTAGCTTTCATAACATTTTCACATGTTAATAATGTTGCAGTAATTTCTTGTGGATGAACATTTTCACCTCCAGAAATATACATATCATCTTGTCGTCCTTTTAAAAATAAAAATCCATCTTTATCCTTTGTCACCAAATCTCCAGTGTGCAACCAGCCGTTTTTAATTTTATTATTGGTTTCGGTAGAATTGTTCCAGTAACCTGGTGAAACAATATTACCCTTAATACAAAATTCCCCTACCTCATTTACTCTTGCTTTGCGGCCAGTAGATAAAACTATTTTTGTTTTTAAGTAAAAATTAGGCTTACCGATAGACTCAGGTTTAGTCATAGCTATGTCGTGATGTAAAGACGTAATACTTGGTCCAGCTTCAGTTAAACCATATCCTGGCCTAATTGATATACCTTTCTTTTCTTTCCAAAGCTTTAAAAGACTAGGCGATACAGTTTCTCCTCCAGAAATTATAAATCGTAGGTGCTCTAAATTTACGCGATTAAACACTTCAGTTTTTTGCATCATTGCCAACATAGTTGGTAATGCCATGAAAAGTGTAGTTTTATTAAGCTCCAACAAACACAATATACGTTCGGCATCAAACTTTTCAACCATATCTATTTGAGCTCCTTTATGTAATAGAGGAGTTATAAAAATATTCCATCCAGAAGTATGATAAGGAGGTAATGTATTAATGGTTGAATCACGAAATGTTATACCTAATTGCATTGAGGTATTTAGGCTATTCCAAAACATCATTTTGTTAGTGTAAATAACTCCTTTTGGTCTTCCTGTTGTGCCTGATGTATAAAAAATAAAAATAGGATTCTTCTCTTTTATTTGAACTGCAATTGGTTTAACATCGACTCCATCCTTATAATAACGTTCTATAACATCTAAATGAATAGTCTTTGGTAAAGGAATTGAAAGTTGCCCTAGCTTTTCTTTTTGGTTCTCACTATAAAGCAATAGAGCAGGACTACAATCTAAAAACAGCATTTCAATGTCGCTTAAGGATAACCTATAATTTAAAGGCACAATAATAATCCCACTTCGTTGGCAAGCAGACAACAATACAATGTAATGCAAGCTATGCTCTGCCAAAACAGCAATTCTATCTCCTTCTTGAAGACCTAATTCTTCAAATTTCTCGACAAGTCTATTCGCATAAACATGGATTTGACTATAAGTGTATTTTTCTTCGCTGTCAAAAGACGTTATAGCAATTTTATCAGGTGTATAATCTGCCCATTTAGCTATCCAATCCAACGTGTCTGTGGTCATCTTTTTTCTTATTAAAATAGTACAACAAATAGCCTACTACAACCGAACTCACAATAGCAATAGCAGCAGGAATCCCAGGATTATTTACTGGCTCTTGCATATAGGAAGTGAGTCTTCCGTAGTAAATCCCGAAATGAACTACCAAAGCAACAATACTTGCTGCAAAAACAGCTTTAAGCGGAACATTTTTTAAGAACATTCCAAAAAGTACTGGCACAAAAGCAGCAGCAAAATAAGCGTAAACACCATTTTGAGCAAAAATAGCGACACTTACGTCTGGGTTTACAATTTGATTCCAACTTAACACAAAACTCACAAGTCCTAAAATAACTATCACTCCTTTATTTACCAAAACCGAATGCTTTGAAACACGTTCTTTAAAAATTGGCTGTAGTATATCTTGGGTAATAGTAACCGAAAGCGATTGTATTAAACTTTCTAAGGTAGATAATCCTGCTGAAATTAGCCCAACAACTATAAACATTCCAAGTCCAACAGAGAATTTCACTACAACATAGGTAGGGATAATTTCATCCATTTTTAAGGCTGTTCCATTAACTTTTAAATCAGGAAACGTTAACCTCGCATACAAGCCGACAACTACAACCAAAAAGAAAACAACCATAAACATAATACCACTAAACAGGTATTTATTTATTTTTTTAGAATCTTTTAAAAGTAATGATTTTGTGATAATATGTGGCTGACAAACAATAGCAACACCAATAATTATTTGAGCAAGAATAATTTCAAAATAATCCCTAAACAAAAAACTACTTGTATTTGTGGGTTTAGTTAAGTTTTCATCAATACCACCCAACTTTTCGATAAAACCCGTTACTCCATTTTCAAAAAACTCATAACCAGAACCTATTAAAACCAACGCCACAAAAAACATAATTATGGCTTGAATGGTATTGGTATAGACCATAGAGTTAGCACCACCAAACATCATATAACCAAACACAAAAACAGTAATACCCAACAACACGTAAAACGGCTCTGTATTTAACGATTTTGAAATTACCTGTGTTAATCCCACATTGATAAGTACAATAAATGTTATTAAAAGTAGTGCCAAAACAGCCATAAAAAAGGCATACGACTTACTTTTATATCGTTGTCCCATCCATTGTGCCATAGTGGTTGCTTTAACACTATGTCCATATTTAGCAAAGCCTTTAGTGAGTACAATTAATGACACAAAAGCTGCAATTGGCAAAACAATACCAAAAGACAATACTCCTGAAATTCCGTATAGAGCAATAAAACCTGGATTTATTATAAAAGTAGCAGCACTAGTCATGGAAGCTGCCAAAGAAAGTCCAACAACCCAAGACGGAAACTTTATATTCCCTACAGCAAAATCAGAGATGTTCTTTGCTTTTAATGCTCCTCTTATTACAAAAAACAAAATTACAGCAGCATAAACCACCAATAAAATTGCCATAAAAATTACCCATTGTTCTGATGCCTTCATTGATTGTTATAGTTAGAAAAACAAATAAACTTTTTAAAATTTCAATATAAGGAAAGAAAATAAAAATAACATGTGTGACTTTCATTAATTAAACAATATTTTTAAATTTAAAAAACTGAATTACAATTATTTAAAATACAAAGACTATTGAATTAAATTATAATAAAAAGTAATATGAGTCTTTAGAGGCAAGTTCATAACTATTAAAAACAAAAAAAGCCTCAGTATTTAACTGAAGCTTTCTTGTCTTGTACAGGCGGAGAGACTCGAACTCTCACACCTCGCGGCACTAGATCCTAAGTCTAGCGTGTCTACCAATTCCACCACGCCTGCATTTATTCTCCGAAGTTTCGGGATGCAAATATAAACAATAGTTTCAATATTCAAATAACTTTATTTACTAAAAAATCGTCCTCGATTTTGTATTTTTGGAAGAATTCAAAAAAATATAACAAATGCAACATATTCAATCTTATATTAAAGAACATAAAGATCGATTTTTAAATGAGTTGATTGATTTACTCAAAATACCTTCTATTAGCGCTGACTCAGCTTATAAAAATGATGTTTTAAAAACTGCTGATGCTATTAAAACCAGCTTAGAGCTTGCTGGATGTGACCATGTAGAAGTTTGCGAAACCGAAGGTTACCCAATCGTTTATGGTGAAAAAATAATTGATAAAAACCTACCTACCGTTTTAGTGTATGGTCATTATGATGTACAACCACCAGACCCACTTGAGCTGTGGACTTCACCGCCTTTTGAGCCAGTAATAAAAACAACTGAGCTTCATCCTGAAGGTGCTATTTTTGCCCGTGGAGCTTGCGATGACAAAGGCCAAATGTATATGCATGTTAAGGCTATGGAATTTATGACCAAAACCAATCAGCTGCCTTGTAATGTGAAATTTATGATTGAAGGTGAGGAAGAAGTTGGTAGCGTAAACCTTTCAAAATTTGTTAAAAACAATCAGGAGAAATTAAAAAATGATGTGATTTTAATTTCTGATACAGGAATGATTGCTAAAGATGTACCTTCTATTACAACAGGCTTAAGAGGGTTAAGCTACGTAGAAGTTGAAGTTACTGGACCTAACAGAGACTTACACTCTGGTTTATATGGAGGAGCTGTTGCTAACCCAATAAATGTGTTAACCAAAATGATTGCATCTCTTCATGACGAAAACAATCATATTACAATCCCAGGATTTTATGATAAGGTTGAAAATTTATCAGATGCAGAACGTTCTGAAATGGCAAAAGCACCTTTTTCATTAGAAGACTACAAAAAAGCTTTAGATATTGATGCTGTTTATGGAGAAGAAGGATATACTACAAACGAACGCAACTCAATACGACCAACTCTTGATGTTAATGGTATTTGGGGAGGTTATACTGGAGAAGGTGCTAAAACAGTTATTGCTAGTAAAGCTTACGCCAAAATATCAATGCGTTTAGTACCTCATCAAGATTGGGAGGACATCACACAGTTATTTAAAACTCATTTTGAAAGTATAGCTCCAGCAGGAGTAAAAGTGAAAGTGAAACCTCATCATGGTGGACAAGGCTATGTAACTCCTATCGATAGCATAGGTTATCAAGCAGCTTCAAAAGCTTATGAAGACACCTTTGGAACAACACCAATACCTCAACGTAGTGGTGGAAGTATTCCAATTGTTTCTCTTTTTGAGCAAGAATTGAAAAGTAAAACTATTTTAATGGGATTCGGTTTAAATAGTGATGCTATACATTCACCAAACGAACATTATGGTGTGTGGAATTATTTTAAAGGCATCGAAACTATTCCTTTATTTTATAAGTATTTTACTGAGCTTTCTAAATAATAGTAATAAAAAACCGTTCAATTTCTTGAACGGTTTTTTTATGCTTTTTACAAAAAGTTACTCCTTAACAATTTTATAAGTCCCTGATTTATTAGAAGACGACACTTTTAAAAAATAAATACCTTTAGGCAAATCTTTTGTTTTCAAAGTTGTTGAACCCATAATTTCTGATTTATTTAATAGCAATTTACCTCCAACATCATAAAGAGTAAATTCATAAGGCTCTTCAAAAGAAATATCGATATTGAGTTTACTTTTTACAGGATTTGGAAAAACACTTATTTCAGAATTAGAAAACGGTTCTAAACTCAACGAATTAAAACTCACACAAACACTAAACTCTGAACAACTTCCATTGGTGACTTCAACAGCATAATTACCATTTACAGTTGGTGTAAAAGTTTGCCCTGTTTCACCTGACAATGCAATGTTTGTATCACAATTATACCATTGATAAGATGCAGAAGCATCATTAGAAGTTAATGTACTTGGGCTTTGCGTAATTGTATTATCAACATCAATCAAATTTGCCTTAGTAACCATATAACCCATAATAAGCTTAGCTAATTCATGATAATACGGAAAGTTTAACGTGTTGTACCTATCATTTGAAGAATGGTAAAATGGTGTTTCGTCATTAGTTTCCCAAGACTCTCCTACTAAAACAGCTGTAAAACCTTGATTCCAAAACCTAGCATGATCACTTGCTGTTGTTCCAGGATTTACAACATTAACATTTAAAGTAAAACCATAGGTAGGATCTTCTAAAACTGCAATAATATCATCTTTCATAGCAAGCGAATTGCCAAAATCTCTAACATCAATATCAAAATCGTTATCATCATTGCCATCATAACCCATCATATCAATGTTTAAAACGCCCAAGATATTATCACCATTTGAAGCTGCTTGAGTAGCGTAATAATTTGCACCTAGTAAGCCTATTTCTTCTTCATCCCAAAGTGCATAAACAATAGTATTATCTAAGCATTGTGTTGATAAAATACGAGCAATTTCTAGTACAGTTGCAACTCCACTAGCATTATCATCAGCACAATAATCGGCAACCGTATCATAATGCGCACAAATAATATAAATATCGTCAGGATTGGTTTTTCCTACTTGAGTTGCAATTACATTTCTACCGTTAGAGTCGAATTGTTGAGCTACTACAGTAATGTTGTCCATTTGCTCAAACCTTTGAACCAAATAGTCTGCTGCCAAATCGTTATTAGCTTGTTGCCTATTAAGAATTGTTACTGTATTTCCGTTAACAACAGTCGATTGCTCACCTGAAAATTCTCTTAAGGTGAGTTGAAGAGAGTCTAAATTGACTTCATTTATAATGTCTGAAATATTTTGAGCACTTGTAACGAACACAAATGCAAAAACACCTAACAGACTAAAAATAAGCTTCTTCATTTTGGGGATTCGTGTGAAATTTAGTCAAATATAATAGATTTTAATAAAATAATGCCTTGGATAATTTGGTTGTTTTGTTTTTTATTCTACATTTGTAGAGTTAATTCTAAATATGTAGAATAATGAGTTTATCAAAAACCGAAGAAGATTTAATGAACCATCTGTGGAAGTTAGAAAAAGCTTTCATGAAAGATTTGCTTGATGCTTACCCAGAACCAAAACCAGCTACAACAACCGTTGCTACACTTTTAAAACGTATGATTGATAAAGGATTTGTAGATTATAAACTCTATGGAAAGTCTAGAGAATATTTTCCTTTAGTAAAAAAGAAAGATTATTTCTCTAAGCATGTTAATGGGTTAATCAAGAACTTTTTTAATGATAGCGCAAGTCAATTTGCATCGTTTTTTACCAAAGAAACTAACTTATCAAAAAAAGAACTTGAAGACTTAAAAGCTTTAATTGATAGTGAAATAAAAAAGAAACCAAACTAAAAAACCATGCTCGATTATATTTTAAAATCATCGGCTTGCTTACTTGTTTTACTACTATTTTACAAGTTAATCTTGGAGCGTGAAAACATGCACCAGCTAAAACGTTTCTACCTATTGTTTGCAACCGTTTTAGGGTTTACTATTCCGTTTATTACCATTACAACCTATGTAGAACCAACATATACTTTAGGCACATTTCAACCTCCTTTATTAGAGCCAGTGTTTTATCCTGAAACAACTCAACCTACTGAACAAAACACCAATTTTTGGTCTATACTATTATGGAGTATTTATGGAATAGGAGTGCTTTTATTTTTAGTGAAGTTTATGGTTAACCTCACAAAACTCATCGTAAAAATAAAGACCAATCCTAAACTAAAAAGCAAAAACATCATTAATGTTTTAATCAATAATCTTGAAATTCCTCACACGTTTTTAAGCTATATCTTTTTAAACAAAGCCAAGTTTGAAAACAATCAAATACCAGAAGAAGTATTATTACATGAGCACACACACGCTACTCAAAAACATAGTTTAGACATATTATTTATTGAACTTTTACAAATTGTGTTTTGGTTTAATCCGATTATATACTTCTTAAAAAAAGACGTTAAACTCAACCATGAGTACTTAGCTGACCAAGCCGTATTACAACAAGGTACACAAATAAACACATACCAACATTTATTGTTGGCTTTTTCATCAACACATGGTGGTAACGAACTTACCAATGCCATTAATTATTCATCAATCAAAAAACGACTTACAGTTATGAAAACACAAACATCATCCACCAAAAAATGGATTAAAACCTTAGTGGTTTTACCACTTTTGGCAATTTTAATCTTTGGGTTTAGTAAGAAAGAAGAGGTTGTAAAAGAAGTTACACCTTTAATTACTGAAAACAATTATGAAAACAAATCATCGCAATTTTTTATTACAATTGAAAAAAATGAAAACTCAATAACCCTTAAATGTGAAAATGGTTGTAAATGGAGTAAACTACTTTTGGACACTAATACAAATCGAAGTTACACTTTTACCGATTATGGTTTTTCTGAAAGCAAAACTTTAGAAACCGACCAATTTGCCTTTACGATTGAACCTAATGAATCTGGTGTTTTTCTAAATGGGTTGAAAGGCACCGCTTGGTTAGAACTAAGCGTCTCATTATACGAAAATCAGGTTCGAGCGATCGATCAATTTGGAGTAACAAATTTAATACCATCAAGTATTGAAGAAAAAAACAAAAAAACAATAACGATGAAAGCTGTTGACAACGTACTTTTCATTGGTAACAAAAAATCTAGTATCGATACATACGTAGATGACTTAAACGAAATTACCAAAAATTGGACATTGAAGGATTTCGAACTAACAACATTCGATTTAAAAACAGAAAACTGCTCAAAAGATTTTTTGGACAAATTAAATGAATTGCATAAAAAAACCGACTATTTTTTAACTACTGTTATTGGTTCAAAATCTTTAGTTGAAAAATCTAAACTCAAAGCAAAAGTCACAAAACAAGATGAAAACGAAAGAAAAATCAAAACTCTAAAAATTAACGACATTGAATGCCAAAAATGTACTATAAACTTACATAGAGATGAAATCAAAAACATTGTTCTTTCTGATGAAGTTAAATACTTTTCAATTAAAACTGCAGGAACTCAAACTATGTTAATTAAAGGCAATAAATTGAATAGTGAAGTTGCTGAACTTTTAAAATACTCTGATGAATTTTTATTATTTAACTTTAAATACACCAATAAATATGATGAAAAAACTAATAGCGATTTCATTTTAGTTAAAGTCATTGAGTTAAAAAACAATAAAGGAGTTACTAAAGAAGAATTAAAAGAATACAATACTCTTGCTAAACATATCAATTCTCAAATTTCTGAGAGTGAATATCCAATTGTGAAGCACAAAGATGCAGTAAGGGTAAAGTATTTGTACAATAAAATGTCTAAAGAGCAAAAAGAATCTGCCGAAGCTTTTCCCGATTTCTCAAAGCTTCCACCTCCACCTCCACCTCCACCTGCTCCAGACCCAAATGTTAAAACAGGCTTTATAACTATTAATAATTCTACTCATTATTATGTTACTCAAAATGGAAACACTAAATATTATAACCGTTATGGTCAAGAAACCAATAAAGAAGGAACTATAATCAACGACACTCAAGTTGATGGTGACAAAGTAGTTCCTGGTCAAAAAATAACAAAAGTATATAAAGACAATGAAGTTGTAAGTGAGTTCAATAAAAATTGGGATCAAGACGTTCCACCTCCTCCACCTCCTCCAAAATCACCTTTAGACCATATAATTGACATGGCTAAAAAAGGCGCTGCATTTTTTTATGAAGGAAAGTCAATTTCTTCAGACGAAGCCATTGCTTTATTAAAAAAGAATAATGAGCTTAATATTTCCACACAACAGACTGATTCAAAACAAGCTAAAGTTTACATCACAAAAGCACCTGTTAGTATTAAAAATTGATTCACTTAAAACTTACAATTACCTGAAGCCTTGAATTTTCAAGGCTTTTTTTGTAACAATTCAGTATTTTTTACGTTCTAATAGACATCAACCAAAAAACCGAATCAGTTATGTTAAAAAAATTCTTCATCATTTGTTCTGGTTCTGATACTGATATTCTTGATAATTGTTCTATTGGCGAACAAAACAAATTTGCAGGTATTGGAGCTACTGTATTTTTTACTGCAGTAATGGCATTTATTGCTGCTAGTTATGCGCTTTATACCGTTTTTGATAATTATTTTACAGCTGTTGCTTTTGGTTTTATTTGGGGATTACTCATTTTTAACCTCGACCGTTTTATAGTATCAACCATTAAAAAAAGAGGTAATATTATTGATGAGCTTATACAAGCTTCTCCAAGGATAATTTTAGCAGTGATTATAGCTATAGTTATTTCAAAACCACTCGAATTAAAGATTTTTGAAAAGGAAATCAACCAGGTGCTTTTAGAAGAAAAGAATAGCATGACACTTGCTAATCAAAATCAAATTGCTGAACAATACACTCCTGAAATTGCAGCATTAGAAAACAATATTGAGTTTCTTAGAAATCAAGTCAACACCAAAGAAGTTGAAGTTAATGCGCTTTACGACACATACATTACTGAAGCTGAAGGCACAAGTGGTTCCATGAAACTAGGCAAAGGTCCTGTTTACAAAGAAAAACGTGATAAGCATGATACTGCTCTAGCGGAATTACAGCAACTAAAAGCCGATAATAAAACAAAAATCGAAGCTATTGAAGCTGAAATTACTCAGCTTAGAACCAATTACGACACACAAATTGCAACCACACAACCTATTATTGATGGTTTTGATGGTTTAATGGCTCGTGTAAATGCTTTAGGCAAACTACCTTGGCTGCCTTCGTTTTTTATCTTTTTGCTGTTTTTAGCTATTGAAACCTCTCCTATTTTTGCAAAACTATTATCACCAAAAGGCGAGTATGATTTCAAACTAGAAGATGCTGAAACTGCTGTTAAAACTTGGGTTGAACAAAAGGTTAACGAACGAAATGTTCTATTAAAAACAGATAGAGACATCAACAATAAAATCTACAGCGATATTGCTGAGGAAGACGAGTTGTATCAATACAAGCGCAAAAAAGCTCGAGAATTAATGCAACTACAAGCTGATGCCTTTTTTAAGCACCAAAAAAACGCATTATAAATTAAGCTGCTGTTTCTTTAGTTTTAAAGTGGTCGTATAACTCTTTACATCCAAAACCAATAATCGACAAGCGTTTTTGTCTTGTAATAGATTCGTTATGGAGTTTAGCTAATGCTCTTACACCATATCTATCAATACTTTCAATGCCTTCAATACTAATGGTAATTTCATCAGACTTTTCGAATACATTTCTAAATTCATGATGAAAAACATCTACACTAGTTCTATCAAGTACACCAGTGACTTTAAAAAAATTGTTGTAGCAAGTAATTTTAAGACTCATAAACATAATTTTATAAGGTTAAACAATAAATCTGGTGCTATTAAAATCGGGTGGGAATGGTGTAAATGTCTATAAATGAAATAAAAAACCGAAAGATTTTCGATAAACTACTTAAAAGCTAGACTAGATAAAATTACAAAGCAGAAAAGTCGACAAAACACAGGTTTAGAGTATTTTACCTACTAAAATCTTCTATCTGGAGTAAAAACATTCACATCTAGCGAAGTTGGATGATTTGAAATAATTTCAGACACTAACTTCCCTGTCGCTGTTCCCATACTCCAACCCATCATTGCATGACCTGTTGCAATGGTTAGATTTTCACATTTTGAAGATTTCCCTATATAAGGTAATCCATCAGGAGTTACTGGTCGCAAACCACATGCAGCATCTTGCTTTTCTTCTTGGGTTAACTCTACATTAGGATAAAAACGTGTTGTCGCTTGAGAAATGGCTTCAATTCGAGTGCTGTTGATTGTATGGTTAATTCCTGCTATTTCCATAGTACCTGCAAAACGCGTAAAACCATTCATAGGAGTTACTGCTACTTTAGCTTCTGTTAATATTGAAGGAATTTGTATTCCAGTAGTCTGAGTAGTATTGATTCTGTATCCTTTTCCTGCTTGTAGCAATAGTTTTATACCCAATTTTTTACTGAGCAAGTGACTCCAAGAACCAGCAGCCAAAACAAACTCATCTGCCTTTAAAGATTGCTTATTTGTTTTTATTTCTGAAATATTTCCGTTGTCAACCGTTAAATCTTCTACTTTTTCACTTAAAAGAAATTGAACTCCTACAGTTTGTAAATATGTTTTCATTTCAGCCATAAACTCATGTGGTGTAGTATGTGAATCGCATTTATAATACGTTGCACCTTTAACATTTATGTTGACGTTAGGTTCTAATGTTTTCAGATCTTGAAGACTAATTTCTGATGCATCTAATCCTTCTCGTTTAGCTAAATGTGCTGTTTTAACTTCTTCTTCAAGCATTTTTTCTGTTTGACACAACATTAAAAGCCCTTTCTTTTCATAATGAAATGAAAAGTTCTCAGCTTGCTTTATATCGTCATACAAGTCCTGACTCAACAATGAAATAGATTTTATGGCAGGAATTGCTTTTTTAACATGATTAGCATTACACGACTTATTAAACGCTAAGACCCATTTTAGAAAATCAGATTCTAATCTTGGTTTAATGTATAACGGACTTGACGAATTAAACATCCATTTCAATCCTTTTTTCATAACTCCAGGAGCAGAAAGTGGAACAATATGACTTGGTGACAAATAACCTGCATTTACATAAGAAGCTCCTGAGTCCATACCAGATTGATCAACAACAGTTACTTGGTGACCTTCCTTTTGAAGATAATACGCAGAACATAAACCAATAATTCCGCCTCCAATTATTATACAATGCTTCATGGATTTAATGATTTAATGAAATAGTGCTTCATAAAATTAATTAATTGTTCCTGCACTTTTTCTAGCTTTAGAAACTATTTTTACAATTTCAAGTGCTTCGTTCATTAAAGGTGTAAGATGTTCAACAGAAACTAAATTAGAATCATTTAAAATTTCTAACCAAAATAAAGTCTCATCAGCCTCTTCAACTACAATAGACATTTTCGAGAAAAATTCTTTTTTTGAACGTGAAATACAAGCAGCTCTATAATTTGCTGCAGTGGAAGTTGCAGATCGAATAAGTTGCCTACCAATAACTCTGGTTGCTTCAGTTTTCTGAATTTCATCATAAAGCAAGATAATATCGACAGCTAACTGCTTTGTTCTTTTCTTTATTGATTCTACAAATTCTGACTTTTCCATAATTACATCATTATTTCATTGTTTCATTATTTCATTGTTTCATTGTTTCATTGTTTCAGTCTTAAATCACTTGAAATCCATACGCATAAGGATCGTCTTCAGTATCTATAGTTATTGTATTATGTCCATAAATTTTTGCCCAACCTTGAATACTTGGTATTATGGCTAATTTATTATCTAAAGTTGCTTCTTTTTCAACACGTCCTTTAAATTTACTACCTATAAAACTTTCGTGAATAAAATCTTCTCCAATCTTCAGTTTTCCTTTTGCATACAATTGTGCCATTCTAGCTGAAGTTCCTGTACCACAAGGGCTTCTATCTATAGCTTTATCACCATAAAACACCGCATTTCTACCTGATGAATTAGTATCAATAGGGTTTCCTGTCCACAACATGTGTGAGACATCTTTTATAGTTTCATTTTCAGGATGTATAAATTGATTAGGATATTTTTCATTAATGCGCTGTCTTACCACTTGTGAGTACTGGATAATTTTTGACGCTGAAAAATCATGAACTCCTGAAAAATTATCTTGTGGGTCAACTATAGCATAAAAATTTCCTCCGTAAGCAACATCAAACTTAATTTCGCCTAATTCTGGACATTCAACAGATAAATTTTCTGCTGCTAAATAGCTTTTCACGTTAGTTAGCTTAACCCAATCTACTTTTTCACCTGTTTGTTGATATTCTATATCTACTAAACCAGCAGGAGCTTCCATTTTTATTTTTCCAGGTATTTTAGGAGTAATCAATCCCTCTTCAATAGCAATGGTAATTGTTCCTATGGTACCATGTCCACACATTGGCAAGCATCCTGAAGTTTCAATAAACAAAATGGCAAAATCATTTTCTGGATTGTGTGGTGGGTATAAAATTGAACCACTCATCATGTCGTGACCTCGTGGTTCAAACATTAATCCTTTTCGTATCCAGTCAAAGTCTTTTAAAAAATGCTGGCGTTTTTCGCTCATTGTTTTACCAACAAGTTTTGGCCCACCTTCTTTTATAAGCCTAACAGGATTTCCGCAGGTGTGCGCATCAATGCAAACAAAAGTGTTTTTATTCATTTTTAACTTTCTGAATATAATTATTCACTCGCTCTTCAAGGATTGACAAGGTTACTGTGCCTTGTTCTAAAATTATTTCATGAAATGCTCTAATATCAAACTTAGCACCTAATTCTTTTTCTGCTTTTTGACGTAGTTCTCTTATTTTCAATTCTCCAATTTTATAAGATAATGCTTGTCCTGGCCATGAAATGTATCTGTCAGTTTCAGTATTAATTTCGTGTAGTGATAATGCAGTATTTGATGACATATAATCCACTACTTGCTCTCGCGTCCATCCTTTTGCATGTATTCCTGTATCAACCACCAATCGGCAAGCACGCCACATTTCGTAAGTTAATTTTCCAAATTGTTCATAAGGCGTTGTGTATATACCCATTTCATCAGCTAAATATTCTGAATATAATCCCCAACCTTCTCCATAAGCAGAGAGGTATAAATTTTTTCTAAACTGCGGAATACTGTCTCCTAGTTCATTATTTAAGCTCCCTTGTAAGTGATGACCAGGAACTGCCTCATGAGCTGTTAATGCTGGCAAGGTGTACAAGGTTCTACTAGGTAAATCGTAAGTATTTACCCAATAATAGCCAGGATCTGTGCTTTCTTTAGAAGTGCCTATGTAACGACCACCTGTATATTTTGGTGCAATAGCATCTGGTACTGGAGCTACACCATAAGGTTTACGTGGTAAGGTTTTGAAATATCTTGGCAACTGCGCATCAATACGTTTTGACATATCACGAGCAATCATTAAAATTTCCTCAGGAGTTTCAGCATAAAACTGCTTGTCTGTTCTTAAAAAATGAAAGAAGTCAGCAAAGCTTCCTTCAAAATTTAACTCTTTTATGATTTGCTCCATTTCGGTTTTTATACGAGCAACTTCTTTTAATCCAATATTATGAATGTCGTCTGCTGTGTATTGTGTACTAGTTGTATAAAAGTTAATTCTATTTTGATAAAACTCATTTCCGTTTGGCGTTTCTAAAACACCTAAAGTTGTTCTAGTTTTTGGGAAATACTCGGTTTCAAAAAAAGTTTTAATGCGTTTAAATTCTGGTGTTACTTTAGTTTCGATTGCTGTTTTAGCAGCTGTTAGCACTGAATCCTTTTGAGCTTCACTTAAATCTGAAGGTAAATTTTTAAATGGCGAATAGTAGTAACTGTCTTCAAAATTTTCAACAATATTATCGTTATAAGATGATTCATAACCTTTAAAAATAACTAGAGGTTGCGAAATCCCTTTTTCTAATCCTTCTCTTAAGTTTACCAGATGCTGATTTACAAATTCTGGAATAGCATTAAGCTTATTTAAGTAATCTTTTACTTGATTATAATTTGCAAGCGGTCTTACCTCATAAGTCAAGCTGCTATGAAAACCTGCATCAGAAAGTATTGGATTTAAGTATTGTTCAAACGTGTAATAATCAATTTGGTCTTGAAGCACAAACGCTAAAAGTTTAGCTGAAATTTTATCAGTTTCGCTTAAACTACTCGTGTCAATTTTTGCTAATTCATCTAATGTTTTTTGAGCAAAATCAGCTTCGGTTTTATAATATTCTTTTGTAAAAAGACCTAAAGGATATGACTTGTAATCATAACCTTCATGGTCTTGATAGCTATTAATAATTTCATCTAATTTTGATGCTTTCTCAACTTGTTGGTCTTTGTTGCATCCAAAGCATAGTACCAATGCAATAAGTGCAATTTGCTTTATGCGTTTCATATTTTTTCAGTGGTTTGTTTGTTATTTACTAAACGTGAAATCCCAAGTGGATTTTCATTTTTCAGTTCATCAGGAAGCAATTCATTAGGCCAATCCTGATAACTAAATGGACGTACCCAACGCTTTATAGAATGAATACCAACAGCTGTAAAACGACTATCAGTTGATGATGGATATGGACCACCATGTGTCATTGAAGGACATACCTCAACTCCTGTTGGGACACCATTAAAAATAACTCGTCCTACTCTATTTTGTAATGCAGAAACAATTTCAGGATATTGAGCAGCTTCATCATCATGAGCAATTAATGTTCCTGTAAGTTGACCTTCTAAATTTGAAATAATTGCTTCTAATTCTTCTACAGATTCACATTCAACAACTAAAGAATATGGACCAAACACTTCTTGATGTAATGTCGGATTATTTATAAATGCTTTTCCAGAAACAGTTGCAACTGTTTGTCTAGCATAGTTGGTTTTAACGTCTTCAGCATATTCAGCAGCAACGTGTAAATTATCTTGATTCACAGCCTTTTGTCGTTTAGCATCATAAGCCTTAATAATATTAGGATGTAGCATACAAGTAGGATCTATTTTTATAATTTCTTTAGATAATTTAATGATGAAATTGGTTAAATCATCACCTTTAATTCCTAAAATTAAACCTGGATTGGTACAAAACTGACCTGTTCCTAACGTGATAGAACTCGCATAGGTTTTTGCTAAACTCTCATAATTGTTTTTTACTGATTTTGGAAGCATCACAACAGGATTTATACTTCCCATTTCAGCAAACACAGGAATTGGCTCATCGCGTTGAGCAGCTAAATCGTACAATGCTCTTCCGCCATTAATACTTCCTGTGAAACCTACTGCCTTAACTCCTGAATGTTTAACCAATTGTTCACCAACTTCAATTCCGCTACTATTTAAATTTGAAAACACTCCGTTTGGCATTCCTGTTTTTTGAGCTGCTTTTACTATTGCAGAAGCTACTAATTCTCCTGTTCCAGCATGCATAGGATGTGATTTTACAATAACAGGACAACCAGCAGCAAAAGCTGCAGCTGTGTCACCACCAGCAGTTGAATATGCTAAAGGGAAATTACTTGCTCCAAACACCACTACTGGACCTAAAGGAATATACATTTTACGTAAATCGGGTTTTGGTGCTGGTTCTCTATTAGGTAATGCTGTATCTATTGTAGCATCAACCCAAGAGCCTTCATTTACTAAATCGGCAAACATGCGCAATTGCATTACTGTTCTACCTCGTTCTCCTTTTGCTCTGCCTTCAGGTAATCCAGATTCTGAACAATAGGTTTTTATCAGCAAATCGTCTAGAGCTAAAATTTCATCGGCTATCGTGTTTAAAAATGCTGCTTTTTTCTCTTTTGAAATTGACCTAAATACTTTAAAAGCACTTGTTGCCAATGTAACTGCTTCATCAATTTCTTCTGCAGTTGCCTCAGTAAACACATACTCATTTTTTATATTGAGCTGCGGATTAAACGTGTTGTACTGCTTTGTTCCTTTGGATGATAAATTGTTTCCTATGTAGTTTTTTCCGGTTATCATATTTCTTATTGTCATTCTGCGCTACGACGCAGAATCTATTTGTTTTACTTATGGATTCCGCATCAAGTGCGGAATGACAAAGTCTAATTTTTTATTAATTCGTTTTAAATGTGCTTCAACATCTACTGGTTTAAAAATCACTTTTGTTGAAACAGGGTATTTTTTTAAAAGCTGTTTTGGTCGTATTGGTCGTTTCTCAAAATCGCCTCCACAATTAGGACATACATGCTGTAAAACGTTCTCTACACAATCCTTACAAAATGTGCATATCATTGCCTCCCGAGAATCATAAGGCAATGATTTATTACAATGTTCGCATGTTGGTCTTATGTCTAACATTTTTTATTGTGTTAAGGATTGAGGCTTTGTTTGAGCTCTTTAGCTTTTAAGGATTCCGAACCGAAGTGCGGAATGACAAAAAGGTAAAAGCGAGTGCCGAAAGCCTGACCACGCTTTTTGCGTGGGAACACCCAAATTAGTTTATAAATTTTTATAATCTGGAAGTTTTGGTCGATTTTCCAGACTCTTTTCTATGATTTTTATAACCTGTTTGCGCTCTTCTCCATGTAATGGCAAACGAGGAGCACGAACATTTTCGGTTCCTATTTTAGTATAAACTTCAGCGAGTTTAATATTTTGTACTAATTTAGGGTTTATATCTAACTCCAACAACGGCAAAAACCATCTATAAATGTCAATTGCTTCCTTAATGCGTCCTGCTTTTTGAAGTTCGTAAATTGCAACCGTTTCTGCTGGAAACGCGCAAACCAAACCAGCAATCCAGCCATCTGCTCCCATGAGCAGACTTTCTAACGCTAAGGTATCAACTCCTGTCATGATTTTTAATCGGTCACCAAATCGGTTTTTAATTCTAGTAATGTTAGAGATATCTCGCGTGGACTCTTTTACTGCTTCAATGTTATCGCACTTGAGTAATTCTTCAAACATATCTAAACTCACCTCTACCTTATAGTCAACAGGATTGTTGTAAATCATTATTGGCAATGAGGTATTATTTGCAACTGCTTTAAAGTATTCTACAGTTTCTTTATTTCCAGATTTATAGCGCATTGGAGGTAACATCATGAGTGCTTGTGCTCCATCAACTTCAGCTTTTTGAGCTGTAGCAATTGCAGCTTTGGTACTTTGTTCTGCCACATTAACCAAGACAGGAACTCTTGAATTTACTAGATTTACTGTAGTTTTTGTTAGAATACGCTTTTCTTCATCTAACAACGTACTCGCTTCTCCTAAAGTTCCTCCTAAAACAATACCATGTACACCAGCTTCTAACTGAGCATTGATATTTTTTTCAAACATTTTTAAATCTAGTTCATCAGTGTCAGTGAACTTTGTAGTAACTGCTGGCATAACGCCTTTCCATTGTATACTCATAAATTACGTTTTTTTGATAGTGTAAATTTAGAGTAACAATTGACTAAAAAATTAATAAGCAGTTATCCTTAATTGATATTATATTATCCAGTTTAGTATATTTATACTTAATTTTGAATAGTATTTAATTATAAATTTGTTTTCACAGAAATAAAAACAGCCATTTTAAATGCGAGTATTACCTTTTAAAATTCCAAAACCTGAAAAAGATGCTTTTGTCTATCAAGTTGATAACGCAGCTATTTTTTATGATAAGCTACATCAACACGAAGAAATACAAATGAGTTTTATTGTTGAAGGTGAAGGTACATTACTAGTTGGCGATACTATTAACTACTATTCTAAAGGCGACATACTTATTATTGGCAGCAACTTGCCTCATGTGTTTAAAAGTGATGAGAGTACGTGCAACACATCACACATGCTAACATTGTTTTTTACTAAAAAGACTTTTGGAAGCACTTTTTTTCAACTTGAAGAACTGAAAGAGGTTCAACCTTTTTTTAAAAGAGCAACTCACGGATTTAAACTTACATCTAAACAAAAACTAGCAAGTGAACTGTTTTTTAAATTAGAAAATGCTTCAAAATTAAACCGACTAATCATCTTGCTTCAGCTTTTAAAACTGACGTCTTCAGCAAACTATAAAAGTTTATCTTCTTTTATATACGACAAAAAATACACTGATAATGAAGGTGCGAGAATGCGAAATGTTTTTGAGTATACTATGAATCATTTTCATGAAAATATTACACTTGAAACGATTTCAGAAATTGCAGCAATGACCAAAAACGCATTTTGTAAATACTTTAAAAAACGCACCAATAAAACTTATATTCAATTTTTAAATGAGCTAAGAATTGAGCATGCCTGCAAACAATTAATTTTAGATAAAGAAATTACTATTGCTCAAATAGCTGAACATTGCGGATTTAATAATATGTCCAATTTCAACAGACAGTTCAAATCTCTTAAAGGCTTGACGCCTTATGTTTTTAGACAAACGAGCTGACATGAAAAACAAACACACTTATTTAATACTAGCTATTGCGCTACTTATTACAATTTATGGTGTAGTAAGCGGTAAATTTTTCTTCTTGTTTATCTTTTTACCCTTAGGTTTAGGGCTTTTCAGTAGAAAGAGAAGGGATGATTAAAGCTTTTTTACATACTCGGTAACAATAACAATTTGTTGTCCGTCAACTTTTCCTTCAATATAAGTGGCGTTTTCATGATCTAAACGAATGTTGCGAACAGCTGTTCCTTGTTTAGCTACCATACTTGAGCCTTTTACTTTAAGGTCTTTAATAAGCACTACAGAATCACCATGTTCCAATATTACACCATTAGAGTCTCTATGAATAATTTTTTCGCTGTCGTCTTTATGCTCACCTGTTTCTTTTGCAAATGCCATTGTTTCGTCATCTAGATACATCATATCTAGTAAGTCTTGTGGCCAACCTTCTTTACGAAGTCTTTGTAACATTCTCCAAGCCATTACTTGTACTGCTTTGTGCTCGCTCCACATGCTGTCGTTTAAACAACGCCAGTGGTTAGCATCCATATCTTCATTACCTTCAATTTGATTAAAACAGGTTTCGCATGCAAGAATACTTGTATCTACAGTTTCATTTAGTGCTGGCGGAATATTGTATTGTTTTAAACCTGTTTTAGAACCACAAAGTTCACAGCTGGTATTGCTTCTTTCTTGTAATGTTTGTAAAACGCTCATGTTGTAGAATATTATTTTGCAATAATAAAACAAATAATGGTTTTACGAGTTTGAAAATTTGAGTAATAGTTAGTTTATCTCAAAGTTCACTTGTTGTAATTCAATTTGGTCATACGTTGGCTTTGATCTATACACCCAAGCTATTTGAGCTAACTGCATTACAATTTTTACAGAATCTTTCATTGATAGTTTAGAACCATCTGCGTGTATCCATCTTTTTAATGGCTGCTCACAAAGCAATGCCTTTGCTTGTTTTAAGCCAAAGTGTTGACTCATTCTTTTAAAGATTTCTACATCAAAAATCCATTGTGTAACAAACTTATCTTTAAAGGCTACTTCTATAACATCTTTACTAAAGATTTTAGCTCCACATTGTGTATCTTTAAAATCCATTTTTAAAATCTTTCTGATTATAAAATTGATTGTTAAGCTTATTATTTTACGAGCAGACTCTTTGGTAATATTAGCTCCCATTCTAGATATTCTAGAACCGCTTACAATTTTAAAATTTGAAGTTTCAATAGTTTTTACTAAATCGTCAAAATCTGATAAATCTGTAGACAAATCGGCATCTAAAAATCCTATGTAATCTAAATCGGCTTTTTTTGCCATGTGTAACATACCCAATCTAACAGCTTCTGCTTTTCCGCCATTTTTCTCACAGTCATACACCGTTATAAAGTCTTCTCTTCCTTTTTGAAGCTCTTTTAAAACCTTAAGAGTATTGTCTTTGCTTCCGTCGTTTACAAAGCAAAGGTGGTATCCTGAATTCTTATCTATATAGCTTAAAAACTCATCACTTAATAAACGCTCTTCTTCATTATAACAAGGGATTACAACACCTACGCAACGTTGTTGAATCATAACATCACTTTTTTCCACAGCTGATATAACTTTTGGCGCACCTATTAATCGTTTTACACGAGCGCTGATTTCGTTTAAGCTTAAAGGTTTTTTCATATAGTCATCTATTCCTAATTCAAAACCTTCAGTTATTGTTTCATCTTTAGTGTCTCCAGACAATACCATGATTGGTGTTTGTGCTTTTTTAGTAATTCTTATGTGTTTTACAACATCTAATCCAGAAATATCTGGCATATTTACATCTACAATTACTAAATCTGGCTGGTATGAATTGTATGTTTCAATTCCATCTTTACCTTTAGTTTCAATTTTTACATCGTAACCTAATTCTATTAATCTTTTTTGAAGTGGTAATAACACTAATTGTTGATCATCTATTGCTAAAACTTTCATAATGAATTATTTTTAATTGTTTTTGATACTCCAAAAGTACTCTCAAAGACGCTCTAAAAAGATAATTTTAGTTTAACCTATATTTTAGTGTCGACGAATGGTAGATTGCTGTAGATGATTAAAAAATGAACCACTATCTAATTTATTTATCTTTACATTGTTGAAATGTTTAACCCTAAATGAAAGAAACTTCAAACAAATATTTAATTACTGCGCTCCTACTTGGTTTAGCGTTTCATGGTAGTTCTATCTTTTTTACATTAGAGACTACGTATGATGCATTAATTCATTTGTTTTTTGCTGATCATTATGCTAACAGTTGGTTTGAACCCTGGAATTATAAATGGTATACTGGCTTTACAGTACAAAGTTATCCGCCATTAGTTCACCAAAGTATAGCGTTACTTTCTTTAATTGGTGGTTTAAAATTTGGTCTATTTAGTGTCGCGCTTATTGCTATTGTTCTTTTTATAACTGGTGCTTATAGGTTTTCATTAATGATGACTGCAAACAAAACCGTTGCAGGATACGCTTCTGTTTTGGCTGTGTTCTCCTCTTCGTTTGTTGAAACGCTACATATTTTTGGGCAATTGCCAAGTATTGTTGGTATTTCAGTTTTAATGCATGCCTTACCAGAAATATACTTATGGCTTAAAACTGGTAAGAAATGGTATTTAGCAACCTCTTTATCATTGATTGCTGTTACTGTTACGTCTCATCATGTGACACCTATTTTTGGGATGGTCTTTTTTATATTTCCTTTGATAGGCATGGTACTTATGGATGTCTCAAAAGAGCAAGTTGGCACCATGAAAGCTGTTACTTTTAAAGTATTTTTAAGTAGCTTTTTTAAACTTTTTAAACGCATTGTTGTTTTTGGAGGCTGTTCTTTAGTGCTTATTGTTGGCTGTATATTTCCTTATTGGTTAAACTCAAAAGCTAACCCAATTACACAAGTCCCTATTCCGCATGGTTCTAGAGATAATTTTCTTGAGATTACATCTTCTGGTTTAGTTTTCTTTTTAATTCCTTGGGGCGTTTTACTTATTCTACTTCCTTACATTTTTTACAGATATTACAGTAAGCGTTATTTATTTTTTGGGTTATCCATAACAATATTAACCGTTTTAGGAACTGGAGGCACAACACCTATTCCTAGAAAAATGCTTGGTGAAACTGCTTTCAATATTTTAACGTTAGATAGATTTACACTTTGGGCATCTATTATGTCTATACCTATGCTTGGTGAATTTGCCTACCGACTTGTTGAAGGTGATTTAAAAGCTAGAATTCAATCACGATTTGGCGCTATTTACCATCGTATTATTGGAGGTATTCTTGCTGGTTTATTTGTTTTTATGGTTGTATTCACAATGAGTTTAGGCTATTTTAGACCATCACAACCGCAAAAAATAAAAATGCTTCCTATTGTGAATTTCCTAAACCAGGATGATCATGATAAGTGGCGATTTTTAACACTTGGTTTTGGTGACCAAATGGCTTGGTTAAGTGCACAAACCAATGCTATGACTGTAGATGGCAATTACCATTCGGCAAGACGATTACCTGAACTTACCACTCGCCCTATAGAACGTTTAGAAAACTCAAAATTTAAAGGTGTTGCAGGTATTGGTTCTTTACAACAGTTTTTAACAACACCTGAAAAATATAATCTTAAGTATATTTTTTCTAACGATAAGTTTTACGACCCAATCCTTTACTTTTGTGGTTGGCAACGTTTACGTCAGTTAGAAAATGGCATTATGGTTTGGGAACGTTTAAACATTCCTCCTGTTTCGTCTATTTTACCAAAAGATGATGTTGCTAAATGGTTAAAAATACATTGGGGAATTATGCCTTTTTTAACGGTTTTAATTGCTTTTGTTTTAAACATTCAAATGCTATGGGTTAACATGCTTAAAACACGTTTTAAACCAATTCCTGATTTTTTAAAATACCCTGTAAACTATTCACACTTTTCTAAAAACCTGTTACGCATAACGCACCTTTGGTCTTTTATTTTAGCTATTGCTGTATTTTATGGTATTTATCTTTTTTACTTAAAAAACGATTCGCAACGCAGTCCTGAAAATGCTATTATTGCTTATTATGATGCTTTAGATTTTAAAGAGTTTGAAAAAGCTCATAGTTTAATCAACCCAAAAAGCAATATTGATATTGCGCAATACATGCTAGAAATTTCTGTTACCGACGGATTGTTAAGCAGCTATGCTAAAATGGATGCAATTACTACTGAAATCACAAAACACAATGATAGTGTTGCTTCTGCAAAAGTAACGAGTCAATGGATTACACCTCTTGAAAAAATTGAAAAGGTCGATTACAAATCCCTTTTAAAAATTAAAGGGAACTGGTTTTTACAACCAGACGAATTAAATAACGACTTGCCACCAGACCAACTGTATTCAAATAATACCACACAATATTTCAACCAAGGAAGAAGACGTATCACGACAGAGCAAACGCATCATGAAGACATTTTAAAACAACCTGTTTTAGAAGTTGTTTCGGCAAAATTGGTAAAACATAATAATAGCTATGCTATTGTTGGCGAAGTACAAAATATTGATAATGTTCCTGCTGATGTCACCTTAAAAGGCACACTTTATAACGATGCCAATAAACAACTAGCCACTTACAATGCTAAATATCATGTAAAGCATAAATTAATGCCTAAAGAATCTAGTAGTTTTAGAATAAATTTTGAAGGTATTGCATGGTCTAAAACGCAAGACTCCATACCAGACACTTTCAATCCTGACGAGTTTACTCCGATTGAATTTGAAGAACAACCAACTAAATTCAACTTGCAAGTAGCTGGAAATGTTTCTGGTTCTGATTTATATAAAAATGTGGTATTAAGCGACATTCACATTACTAACAGCTCAATTAATGGCAATCTTTTTAATAGTGGCATTCAAGAAATAACCATACCACAGTTACTTATTACCTATTACAATGCAAATAAAGAAATGGTTTGGGTTGATCACTTGTTTATAAAAGAAGGCATTAGACAACAGCGCAAACAAGATTTTAAATATGATATTTTAAACAATGAAACTATAGCTGTAATTTCTGAAAATATGGAAAATATTTATGTCAATGGTTTACCTAACAAAGCCATTGCTTCAAAAATTATATCAAACAGAATACAAAATCATACTGCTGCACAATTACAACCTATTGAGCATCCTGATTTTAGTTATATAAAAATTGAAATTAACACCTATATAGGAAACCCTAATTAATGCAAATAAAAGGCACATACTTGTTTATTTTATGCTTGATGTTTTTATCATCGTTTTTTGTTGTTCAGCAACAAAAATCAGTAAAAGACATAAAACTTCTAACTACCAAAACACAGTTTGAAGTTGGTAATGCCATTACATTAAAATTTTCTGGTAACGAAACCTCAACACCTTTACTTTATTGCTCTAGCAGTTATGGCTCCACATTAATTTCGGGTGCAATAACTGATAACACTTTAGCTTATACTATTCCCGAAGCAATTTCAAATAAAACAGGAGTTGTAAACTGGAAGCTTGTTAACGACAGTACGTTGCTTTCAGGAAAGTTTAATATCAATCCAAAAGCTGAAGTTGCCACTATGGAAACCTATATTGGTCCGCCAAGTATCGAAGCTGGCGGAACAGATTACACCATGCTTGTAGTGATACCAACAGATTCACTTGATAATCCTGTTCCTTCAAACACACAGGTTAATGCAAAACATCAATTTTTAGCATCAGAAGATACTAGTGCTATTTTCACAAATAACTTAATTGCTTATAAAAACATTTATTCTAAAACTGAACATGGCAGAATGCTTATTTCTTCTGAAAGTTTAGGCACAAATTCTAAAGAGTTTACCATTAATGTTACTGCTGCAATACCTTCAAATTTCAATATTTATTCAAAACGTCCTCATGAATATGCCGACGGAAATCAAATAACAACTTTTTCAACATCAATTATAAAAGACCAATTTAATAACACTGTGAGCGACGGTACATTTGTAACTTTTATTATTACAAATAGTCAAGGAAATATTTTAAAAACCTCCGGAACAACTATTGATGGTGTTGCTACTGCAAAAATGATTCATCCTGATTATAGTGACAATTGGGTAGTTAAAGCCTTTATTGATGGTATGGCTGAAAGTGATGAAATTACCATAAACTACAAGCAAGCAATAGATGACTTTGATGTTGCTTTTTCAAAAAACAACCGAACTATAAACGTTGGTCCTTTACAAAGTTTCATGCAACAAATGATTCCTGACGGCTTGCAGGTAACACTTCATATTTACAAAAACAATGCACTTATTCAGTCTGAAATAAAAACCTCTTATAATGGTTTTGTGAGTTTTAATATTAACGAAAACATTTACCTTAAAGGACAATATGACTTTACGGTTATTGCTGCTGGCATAGAAAAAAACTTTAAAAATAAAACACTATGGTAAGCCTTAACAAAAACATATTGCGTGCTGCACTTTTGGCTTCGTACATAGTAATTATTGCATTGATTATTTTTGGCGTGAGCGCTTTATACAGCTACTTAAATACAGGTGCTGACAGAAGTGCAATGCTACATACAGAAATAAAAAAGATAGATCAATATTTACCTAAAGTACATTGGCAATCTACAAACAACGAAGGCAGACCCATTGATAGTGAAAACCTAAAAGCAATTCAAAATGATTATTTAGATGCGTGGTATGTTAGGCATGTTGCCTATAAAACCAATACAAAAAATGGCATAGAAGATTATTTTACTGATAGTGCAAGAGAAAATATATACCAATTTATTGCACTAAACAGTTCTAAAAACATCACTGTAGAATCTACTACTTTAAGTCACAATATCACATTAGAGTTTTTTAGTGAAGACGGACAACTAGCAGTAATCACTGATCGTAATGTACAGGAATACAAACGTGTATTTCAAAACAAAAAACAACTACTAGAAACCAAAGAAGTTTCTACCTACAAAGTGGTTTTACTTTTAGAAGATGGTTTTTGGCGTATTAGACATTTTATAAAAGAAACAACTAATGCAGACAATGCAGCACCAAAATCTGTTTCAGTTAGTCCTTTGAGCATAAAAGGAATAAACTATTATCCGCAAGCAAATCCTTGGAATATGTTTGGTGATAGTTTTTCTAAAGACACCATTAGCAAAGACTTTAAAATTATAAAAGATGCTGGATTAAATTCGGTTAGAATTTTTGTGCAATATGATGATTTTGGTAAAGCCAATGTAAACCCCGAAAAACTAAACAAACTACAACAAACTCTAGATGCTGCTGAAGAAAACAAGCTAAAAGTTGTTGTAACATTATTTGATTTTTACGGAGATTACTCTGTACTAAATTGGACCTTAAATCAGCGACATGCTGAAACTATTGTAAAGGCACTAAAAAATCATAACGCTTTACTTGCTTGGGATATTAAAAATGAACCTAATTTAGATTTTGAATCTAGAGGGAAAGATAATGTTATTGCTTGGTTAGACAACATGATTGATTTGGTAAAATCTGTTGATAGCATTCACCCTGTTACCATTGGTTGGTCAAACACCAAAAGCGCTACTATATTAAAAGATGATGTTGATATAGTTTCGTTTCATTATTACGAAGATTTAGACAATTTAGACACCGAAATTAAAACGCTAAAATCTAAAACAGACAAACCATTAGTGCTACAAGAATTTGGGTTATCATCTTATTCAGGATTTTGGAATCCGTTTGGCGCTTCAGAAGAAGACCAAGCTAATTATCATAAAAAAGCCCAAAGCATCATTGCAAAAAACAATTTACAATTTATGTCTTGGACCTTGTACGACTTTGATAAAATACCAAAGGAAGTCGTTGGTAGACTTCCTTGGCTCAAAAACACTCAAAAACAATTTGGTTTCATTAATAAAAATAATACCAAAAAACTTTCTTTTAAATATATTTCTAGAGAATAATTTCTGAAGTACTTACTTCTTCTCTATTGATTTTTCTGTCTATAATTTGCTCAAAATTATTTAGGTACATATCTGCTATTGTTGACATAGGAAATGCTGTAGCTGCTTTATAATTAGCTTGTCCTAACTGCTCTCTATAGTTATCATTTACCACAATTGCTTCAATAGCATTTGCTAAACTCTCTACAGATGTTGGCTCAAAAAACTCACCTTGGTATCCTTCATCTTTTACTAATAATGCTAAGTCTCCTAAATCTGGCATTACAACAGCCTTTCCATAACTTCCTGCTTGGTGTAAGACACCAGAGCTTCCTGTTGTAGATGTATAAGGGAATACAACAACTGCACTTTCATTAAAAATTACTGGCACATCTTCTTCTTCAACATAACCTGTAAATCTTACTTGTGGCACATGCTTATAATCTTCTTGCACTTTAGCTAAATATCCTGGTACGTTAGGGTTATCTGTTCCTGCAATAACTACTTCTAAATCTAATCCTGTACGTTCTCTTACAAGCTCAACAGCTTCAATCATACCTTCAACTTTTTTGTAAGTTCCAAACTTACCAAAGGTCATAATTTGCATTGGTCCTTCAGGGATTTGATAATTTGGCTCTTCAGCTACTTCAAAAGTGCCATGAGGAATTAATGTTACATTTTTAGCATTGTACTTGCTTTCTAAAATGTCAACATATTTTTGCATTGTTACAGCAACAGTATCTGCCTGAAGTATTAATCGTGTTAATGTGCTTCCTATAAAACCATACACTTTTTGCATTATTTTATTAGATGTAAAACCTGCATTTCCTAAATCTACTTCTTCTAAAATGTTATGTAATAATACAATGTTTGGAATACGTTTCAATCTGCAAACTAATGGCAACATTAATCCTAAAGCTGCTGCTACTTTTTTATCTCCAAACTTCATAAATTGTAAATTGAACAATACTGAATCTGGCTTAGTGTCGTTGATTGCTTTAGTTACTGAAACAATATTTTTATAGCTATTGAATTTCCAGCATTCTTTTACAGTAATTTTACAACCTGCTTCGGTAAATTCTAAGTCTTTTTCTCCTTCTGTTTTATCAGTTAATAGTATTAATTCAGTTACATTTTCTTTTTGTCTAAACTGCTTTACTAAATGATATGCATATTCGTTTAAAGTAACTTTACTTGGTGGATATGCTGTTACAATTGCTAATTTCATAAGGTTAAGTTTTTGATGTTTTTGTTGTGTTTTAATTATAGTACAAATTTGAGGCTTATATTTCCTAAAAAGGGTTGATCTTAGACAGAACGTCTTTTACTGTAGACGAATGGTAATTTGCTATAGATTAAGTTTTTTAACGTCTTTTTTGATCAATTACAAAGAATACAACTTGAATTAATAGCAGCAACACCATAGCTATAATTTGCATGTGTACCACTTGTTCTAAACTGTCGTGAAAGAATACGACTAAACCTACTTGAAGCATTCCAAAAAGACCTGAAATAACCACTGGAACATATCTATCTAAAGACAAATAGTAGTAAGCAAATAAGTTTGATATTGCAAAGAGTCCTGTTGCTAATGCGTACTTCCATAACAATGGAGCCATTGCTAAATAACTATCTCCAAATAGTAGTGTAATAGCTGTTTCAGGAAACAAAGCGCAACCAATAATTATCAAAGCTGCAATAGTTGCTATGTAACCAACATATTTAAATAAAATAGGTGCTGTTTCTTTTCCTTCTTTTTTAAGTTGAATTACAGTTGGCAACAACAACATTACAAACATCCAAGCTATAAAGTAAACGATTCTACCTATAAGCGCTAGCGAAGCATAAAGACCTGCATCATAAGACTCAAAGTAATGCTTAACCAGTAATATGTCACTGTTGTTAATTATAATTTGTGTTAATTCATAAAACGCTGTTATTAAGAAAAAACGTTTTACTTGCTTTGAATATGTTGAAGGAATCACATAAGAAGATTTAAAACTAAATCCTTTAAACTTGAATGGTATTAAACCAAACCCAAAAGAAATTAAAATACCTACAGCAATAACTACTGAAGACTGTATGTTGAATAAAAAAATTAAACCTAGCGTAATGAGTAGTCTACTTAACATTTCAGATTGATAAGTAACTGATAATGCTTTAAATTGCTTTTTACCTTGAAAAACGCCTCTGTTTACACTCATTAAAAAATACAAAGGCACTCCAATACCAAAAATAACGAACATACTAGACGAAGATGTATTAAAAACCACCTGTAAGTCTTTAGCAAAAAAGACTATTAATGCTCCAAATGCTAAACCAAATATTGTAGCATTTTTATAGATTTTAGCTATAAAGCTGTTAAAAATTTCATTCTCAAAAATCACTGAAAATTTAGCAGTCACCAACTGAAATGTCATTGCTACAAATGATAGCACCAACAAAAAAGTGATTAATACTGCGGCATCAGCAAATTGAGCAGGTCCTAAAACACGACCTAAAATAAGATTGTATAAATAGTTTCCTCCGTTTACAGCCAAAACGCTTAACATAAACAGCTGTTCTGGAGACATTTTCTTAACTTTTATTGTAGTAGTTGCTTGCATGACTTTAGGGCTTTAAGATCAAACTTGTTTAGGCTACGTTTTTTAGTCTTAACTCGTCAAAAATTTCTTTACAACCATTACCTAAAATGTAAAATGGCTTTTTCCAAGCTTCTGCTTTTTCATAAAGTGATTTTAAAGCTCTCATTCCGTTAGAATCAATTTCAGTTACATTATTGATGTCTATCGATAATCCGTTTCCTGAATTAAGTGCAATTGCAAAATGCGCTTGAAAATAGCTTGCAGTTGCAGCGTTAATTCTCCCTTTTACTTCAAATGTTTTCTCGTTTCTTGTAATACTAAGTGCCATAATCCAATTATTTTTGTGTGTTTGTTTTTGATTTCTGATACAAATATCTTTCAGAAAACACTGTAAAATGGTTGAATTTCGGTGAGTGGTCGATTGGTGTAGACGAATGATTAAATACGAATGCTTAACTTGCAATTAACTAAACGCTAAAACATGAAACTAAAACCTTTTGTTTTATTTATCTTTTTCATAAGTAGTATTGTTGCCTACTCGCAAAACATGCAAGAAGGGTTTACATATTTAGAAACAGGAAAGTACAATGAAGCCGAAGCTTTTTTTAAACATATTTTAAAAGAATATCCCAATAACAAAACAGCGCGTTTATGTTTTGGAAGAGCTGTTGGATTAAACGGAAACCCTGAACAAGCCAAAATTCTTTTTACCAACTTACTTGCCGATTATCCTACCGATTTTGAAGTAAAATTAAATTATGGTGAATCTTTACTTTGGAATAAAGAATTTAATCAAGCTAAAACCTACTTTAAAGATTTAATTAAAGAAGACCCTAAAAGTTTTCCTGCTTTGTTAAGTTATGCAAACACCTTGTCTAACTTAAAAGATTATGAAAATGCTTTAATTTATGTAGACAAAGCGCTTGAGGTTTCTAACAACAATCCGAATGCGCTAACTTCTAAAAAATACATGCATTTAGGCTATGCTTACCAAAATCAACAAGCACAAAACTATGATGTTGCTGAAACCATACTGAAAAAGAATTTAGAACTCTTTAAGGATGACAAAGACACACTTCTCAATTTAGCTAATCTGTACTTAATTGCTAACAAACTAGAAGATGCCGAAGCAACTTATACTATTTTATCTAAAAATCCTGAAAACAAAATTTTAGCATTGAATGGTTTGTCACTAGTTGCACACTTAAATGGAAAAGAAAAAAAGGCTTTAGCTTTAAGCTCTCAAGCCTATGAAAGTTTAGAGGCTTTATCTGATGAAAAAACAAAACAGCAAACTACTGAACGTTATATTCAGGCACTTATTTGGAATAAAAAATATAAGCCAGCAAACACACTTATTAATTCTATAATAGAAACAAACCCTAATGAGAATTGGATATTAGCACTTCGAGCGACACTTAATATTTATAGAAGCGATTTCAAAAAGAGTCTAGACGATTACAATCTCATTTTACAAAACGACAGCACGTCGTTTGATGGAAATTTAGGAAAAGCCAATGCATTAAAAGCTTTAGGCAAGTATGACGATGCTTACACATCTGCTGAAAACACTTTAAAATTCTACGACAAACAAAAGGACGCAACTAATTTTATAACAACACTTGATAATAATTTCACACCTTTTTACGAAGGAAAAGCGTCTTACTCTTTTGATAATGGCGACAACGAAGCTTTTGCATTTAGTAATAATTTAGAATTCCCTCTTTCAACAAAATTTAAAGTTTTAGGAAACTACAATTACAGAACCACCAATAATACTACCACCAATAATAAAGCAACTTCAAACGATTTCAGCCTAGGATTATCCTATCAATTAATACCAACTATTGCTTTTAAAGGTACTGCTGGTATAACATCGGCAAATGCTAGCTCAAGTGATTACACGCAATTACTAACTGATATTTCTTTCAACATTAAACCTTATAAATTACAAGATTTAACTATTGGCTACAAACGCGAAATACAAAGTTTTAATGCCGAATTATTAGATAGAGAAATTGTTCAAAATAACTTTTATGCTAATTATAACGTAAGCACAAATTTTAATTTAGGATGGTTTACTCAATATTTTTACACAAGTCAAAATGACAATAACACTAGAAATCTTCTTTTCACATCTTTGTATTATAACATCTTACCCAAACCATCACTTAAAGCTGGTTTAAACTACCAATACATTACATTTAAAGACCAAGTGCCTACAGTTTATTTTTCTCCTGAAAAGTTTAACGCAGGAGAAGTATTTGTAAACATCATTAAAGATGAAGCTATTACAAAGCCTAAAGAATGGTTTTATGAACTTACTGCTGCAACAGGTTTACAGTTTATAGAAAACAACAAAAGCCAAAGTACCTATAGAGTACAAGGTAAGTTAGGTTATAGTTTTTCTGATCGTTGTTTGGCAAATATATTTGGAACACGAAGTAATATTGCATCAACAACTGCTGCTGGTTTTACTTTTACCGAAATAGGCATACGTTTTAAATGGTTACTTTTTGATAAACCGTTGTTTAGAGACTAAATGTTATATAAATGAAAAGGCAAAAAACTTTCGTCTTTTGCCTAATCTACTTGCTATTAATCAGGGTCACTACTTGATAAGCAGCTTCAAAGTGTCATAGGTTTGTGTTTTGCTTATTACTTTACAGAAATACAAACCTGAGCTTAAGTTGTTTCTATTTATGTTAATTACATTTTTTCCTTGTGAAACATTACTATTCATATAATATACTTGCTTACCTAACTGGTTGTACATTACAAATTGCACAGTCTCATTTTGATTAGCCATAAACTGAATAGATGTGTTTACAGTCATTGGATTTGGTATAGCAGTTACAGTATTGTTTAAAGTTTCCTCTTCATATGTATCTAAGTCTAATGTTTCTGCCTCTTGTCTAAATTCTAGTCCATTAACTCCAATACTGAAAGGTGCATAACTTGCATAATCTCCTATTACCGAAAACACTATTGTTTTCACATCATTTATAGTAGCTGAAACGCCATTACCATCTACAAAATCAGAAAAAGAAATTGTATAAGTTGTTTCGTTTTGATTTTCTGGAATAGTGTATCTAAATCTATTATTCCAATCTTGCAGGTTTTCTTGCATTAATACAATTTCTATTGGCATATTGTTAGTTATATTGAATTTTAATGCTGAATACTCGGTTACATCTAGTGTTTGATCTCCTGGTAACACGTGTCTGAATAAGTTTACATTACCCTTTACTTGACCTGAAACCATAGGTTGCCTTTCAACTTCATAAGCGTCATCAGTATAATCTATTGCTTGATTGTCTACAAAAAATGTATCTACTGTTGCATACTCTTCAAGATAGTCAACTCCCCAAGGTCCATCAGCTAGGTATAACGCGTCTTGTTGTGTTGATGCACTTGTAGTTAAAGAGAACCCAATATCAAATAAACTTCCTGTTTGTATAGAAACCGAATCATTCCAATCTCCATTTAAGCTTACTGCTTGTGTCATATTTGTTCTATCAGACACTTCTGTTGCTGCAATACTACCATTGAATGTAAATGATGATGCACTAACTTTGTTAATGATATTTAAGTGTAAAGCACCATTACTATAATATCCTGAACTCACAAATACTGGAGGAACTACATCGCTTAAAGTTTCACTATTTAAAGGCTTTTCAGCAGTTAAAGTATCAATAATATGATTTCCAATTGAAAACACTTGTGAGAATGAACTACCCCAAATTTGGAAGTTATAATAATCGCCTTCTGGGTATTGTGCTATATTCCAAAAACTATATAATTCATTAGCTGCATCACCTAACTTTACTGAAAAACTTAAAGTAAACTCTGTTTCTCCTGTAACTCTTTTTATTTTTGAACTTATAATTTGATGACCTCTTACAGTTACGGTTCTAACATCTTCTAGAGATGAACTATTTAATCTATCACAAATTACCTTTGAGTGGTCATAAATACTACCTTCTGTTGCTGTTGCTAAAACTGCTGAAACTCTAGTTTCTTCTTTATAAAAATCTACTGAAAATATTTCTGATGCGTTTGTTACACTTAGTAAATCTTCTGGACTAGATACATAAGCAGTTTCTGTTCCGTACATACCTGTTTCAGGTAAATAAGACTCTAATGTTGGTGTGTTTGTACTTGATCTGTATTGTATTTGTTGCTTAATAAATGGTGCTTGTTGCACTTTTCTATTTTGAACTTGACCTGTTTTAGTTCTTTTAAAGTTTCTTTTAGCAATTAAACCTGCTAAATTACCATTACTTTCAAGTCCGCCATCATTAGCTGAAGACACATCAGTTGCACTTGAAACATCAGCATAATTTGTTGTTCTTAATGCCTCATATGGATTTGCTGACACATAAAAAATAGCATCGTTAAAATCGTTATCACAAGAGCTATAATCTCTTCTTATATCTTCAAAACCAAGAATGATACGCTCATTATTTGGATCGTTTAGTAACACATTATGGTGTCTTAAATTTTCATGAGCTTCAGGGTTATAATCTGGATTTGAAAATAATTGCCATAAACCATTTCCAACAGAACTACTACTAGAGCTCCAAGCATTTGCCAACAACACCCAACCAATTCCTGTTCCTGGTTGAAATGTTCCTATTTTCACTTTATCTCCTACTACTAATCCGCCACCACTACCTAGTGCTGATACATTAGGAAAAATAATAGTAATGTCTTCTGGTTGAGGCGCAGTAGCTGGTGGATTGTTTACATCATATGTATAAAAACCTAAAACATTTTTATAACCTGCACCTTCGCTAACAAATGTTACCCAAACGTCTGCTAAATCATCAATAATTAAATCGGTATCATATCCTGATGAAATGTAATGTGGATTGTAATCTGGCACAGGATAACTTTCAGGTAAAGAACTGCTAATCATTTCTAATGTAGCAACATCAACGGTGTCTCCTATAGGCTCTAAATAATCTGGAACTCCATTTGCGCTGTAAGATCCTAAATATTGATAGTTTTGAGCGTTGATTGTAGCACTCAAACATAAGCATAATAATAGTAGTAGTTTTTTCATGATATAATAGATTTATACCACAAAACTATACTGTTGTTAAGGTGTAATGATTATTTTTCGACGAGTAAAAATTTACTGTAGACGAATGGAATTTAAAGCAAGTTAAGACGTTTCATTAATTCTGGCCTATTAGAACGGCTTACCGGAATTACATCTTTTTTAATAAGTACGCTATTATCTTCTATATCAATAATTTTATCAACGTTAATGATATAGGAACGATGTATTTTCAAGAACAAATCGTTAGGCAGTTTCTCTTCAATTTTTTTTAAGGTAGAATGTACTGTGTAGTTTTTATCTTCGGTTTTTACATTAATGTAATCGCCTTTGGCTTCAACCAAATATATGCTTGGAATATCAATCTTAATCAAACGTCTGTCAATATTTACATACAAGTCGTTGCCTGAAGTTGTTTCTACTTTTTCTGTATCAGCATCAGACTTTTTAGGTGCTGTACTTGCTACGCTTTCAGCTTTTAAAATGGCTTTTTGAAAACGTTCAGGAGTAATAGGTTTAACTAAATAATCAACAATACAATCATACTCAAAAGCTTCAATAGCAAATTTTGGATCAGAAGTGGTAAGTATTATTTTTGGAGGATTTTTTAGAGTTTGAATAAAATCAAAACCTGTAAAATCAGGCATATGAATATCTAAAAAAATCAAATCGACTTCGTTTTGATTTAAATATTTTATGGCTTGTATAGCATTAGGAAATTCTTCTAGAACGTTTAAACTAGAAATATTACTACATAACTGCGAAATGATAGCTCGTGCAGTAGCTTCGTCGTCAATAATTATACAATTCATAAAATTAGGTTATAGTGTCTCTAAAAACTCTGTCATGATTTGTAAGATAGATTCAAAATCTTCTTTACCTGTTGTGCTACTTTCTACAAGGTTATGCTCATAGGTAACAGCAACATCATAACTTTTTTCAAGTCCTAAAATACTAATTTTATGTTTAAGTTTATGAACGTTTTCGGCAGCCTCCTTAAAATTATTAGCGTTTATGTTATTAAAATAAATGCGCTTTTCTTCAGGAAACTCTGTTTTTATAATATCTATTAGCTTTTGCTCAAAGGCTTTGTCTCCTCCTGACATACTTGCTATGTAAGATAAATTAGGCTGCTCCATCTAGTTGTTTTTTTAAGGTAAAAAAGAATGTGGTTCCTTCATTAAGTTTAGAGGTTAACCAAATTTCACCTCCATAAATTTCTACAATCTTTTTTACTATTGACAATCCTATTCCTGTTGAGTCCACACTGTTTTCAAGTTTTTCAAAAGTGTTAAATATCTTATCATGATATTGCTCATCAATACCTATACCATTATCCTTGATATAAAACTCCCAGTGTTCGCCTTTATCTAAAGCACCTAATTCCACAAAACCATTTTCTTTGTCGTTATACTTAATAGCATTATCAATAAGGTTTTGAAATAATTGAATCAATCTACTTTTGTCTCCATAAATCTGTGGTAAATGGTTTACTTTAACCTTGAAATTTCCAGGTAAATGCATAACCGAAACCAACTCGTTTACTAGATTTTTTAAATCTACATCATAAAACTCTACTTCACTTTTTGAAATGGTTGAGTATTGTAAAATTCCATTGATAAGCGTGTCCATTTTTTCAACATTGGCTCTTACCAAGTTAAGTTGAGAATTACAATGAGCGTCTAGTTTGTCTTTATTATCTTCTATTAACCAAGACACAAGTGTATCAATACTGCGAAGAGGAGATTTTAAATCATGAGATACCATATGTGCATAATCACTAAGTTCTTGGTTTTGGTGCTCTAACTCTTTTAATAATTTTTCTCGCTGCTTATTAATTTCTAAAATTTCTCTTGCTTGATTATCAATAAAATCGACAAGTTTTAGTTCATTTAAATCATTATTAGTTTCACTCTCACTAGAAGTATTATCTACAAGACCTTTAAACGTTTTTGTAACTCGCTTAAGCTTGTCTATAATCTTTTTTTGAGATTCAGCTTCTTCCCTTAGTTTTTGATTAGCTTCAAACAGTTCATCAGAGCTAATGGTCATTGCACGCTGTTGCATATTAAACTGCTCATCAAAGTTGGTGTATGACCTATCAACAGCATCTAAAAACTGTTCTATTTTTTCATCTGAGGCTAATTCTTCAGTTAAGTATTTTCTTATTTGACGTTTTAGTAATGAATTCATTATTCGCTTATTAGCGTTATAGTCATGGTTTGATTATGTAATTGACAGTTAATTTCAAGATTAAAAGGCGCTATTTCTCCATAAGAGTAAAAACCACAAATTGTTGTATCGTTTCCAACTATTGAAACTACTTCTTCAATCTCTTCTTCAACACGTTGGTCCAATACAAGTTTTCTACCAATACAACTAACTAGTAATGCTAATTGAGGTTTTGTTTTTCGTTTTTCAATTGCTTGTTTAGCAGCCAATTCTGATGCATTTGCAATATTATCTACATTAGTCATCATTAATTGCACTCTAGAATTCTCAGGGATATCACCTGCTAAAACCATAGCGTTAGTTTCTTCATCAATATTTAAAATAGTACGCACATAAGACTGCTTTTCGTTGGCAGACAACACATTAAGCGGATACAACAATGCTGCTGCTGGTAACTCTTTAGATTTTTCACCTAAATACTTTTTATACAAATCTAAAGCTGGTTGACCATCTAGCTCAAACAACACATTAGACTCTGACGAAGTTACTATACGTTCTGGTCCAAAAGGTGTCCAACCTCCATGAATTGCAAATGAAGCTTCAAAAGTTTCGCCATAAAAACCAATAGCAATTATTTCTCCTTGCTTAGGGTTTTCATTGTATGCTGCTAGTGTTTTTTCAAAACGTGCAGCATCACCACATAAACCTCCTGTAACAAGCAACTCATTATCACTTGCTGCATTCATACCTTTAGTAAGCTGGCTTCCGTTTATAAAACTACCTTCTGAAATTACGAAAACGTGTTTTAATCCTTCTTGGTCGAACTGATTTACCAAATCTTGTCCTGTTTTAAAACTGTCTAAATCTGAATTTAATACGTTACTCCTTTTTATTTGAAATGTACTTCTTTCAAACTCAATTGCTGTTACAGTTATGCTATCATCTGAAACAAATTGAGAAGTTATATCTCCACTGGTTGAACCAAATACAAGATGACCATCTGGGAATTTTTGACGAAGCTCATCATAAATCCCTTCATCTTCTAATAAAAATCTATTACCAAACACTAAAACCAAAGGTTGCTTTAATGTTATATCATTTGAAAGGTATTCCCATCCTTGGTCTTGTTGTTTTCTTAACTGTACTGTTTTCATATTATTTTTTTAATGTGAAATAAAATATGGTTCCTTTTTTGGGCTCACTTTCTAACCATATTTCACCTTCGTGTAAATTGACAATCTTTTTTACAATAGATAAGCCAACACCTGTTGAGTCTTTACTTTTGTTTAACGAATGAAAGATTTTAAAAATTTTATCGTGATATTGTTTTTCAATTCCTATACCATTATCAGACACTGAAAACTGATAAAATTCTCCTACGTCTTTAACATTAATATGAATTTCTCCTTTTGGTTTATCAATGAACTTTACAGCATTGCTAATTAAGTTTTGAAACAATTGCTGCAGTTTTACTTTATCTCCTTTTACAACAGGTAACTTATTAGCCACAGAAATATTTATATGTTTTGGAACATATAGTATTTGACACAGCTCATTAACAACTTCACTTAAATTTACATCAATTTTTTCTTTATCATTTGAACCAATACTAGAATATTCTAAAATATCAGAAATGAGTTGTTCCATTTTTTCCAAAGTGGTTTCAATATGACTTATATTTTGAAGACTTGCCTCATCAAGCTTATCTTTATTATCTTCTTTAATCCATTGCATTAAAGCATCAATACTTCTTAGAGGAGATTTTAAATCGTGAGATACTATGTGAGCATACTCTTGAAGCTCATTGTTACTTTTTTCTAATTTAGATAAAAGGTTTTCCTTTTGTAATTGTAAGCTTTTTAGGTCAGTAATATCTAGATGAATTCCTATTGAACCAATGACATCTCCATTTATATCATAATTTGGAGCTCCACTAATTAACCAATGCCTTATATTGCCTTGTTTAGTTTTTACTTTTATTTCGTATGAGTTCGATTCTCCTTTTAAACGCTTCATGTTTTCCTCTGCTATTACATCAGTCCCACCTTCAACAGGAAAAATAAGTCCTCCTTTTTTACCTTTTAGTTCTTCTTCAGTATACCCAGACATTTCAGAAAAACTCTGGTTAATCATTTGAATTTCATCATCATTATTCACCTCCACAAGACCTAAATTCATGTTAGCAATAATGCTACTATACTTTTGTTTTTCGGCTTCAATAGCTGATCTATACTTATTTTCCAAAGTAATGTCTCTTACTATTCCTTGAGCTGCTACAGGTTTATTGTCATCATTTAAAATAATACTTGCGTTGATTTGAACTAGCTTTTGTTCTCCATTTTTAGTGTTCAGTTTTATTTGAAAGTTTGTAATTGAACCTTCAGTAATTAAAGCTTCAAAACTATTCATCACATTATCAACTTCTGATGGGTCTGCTAGTTCTAATAGGTTTAAATTGTCTTTTTCATTATTGAAACCTAGTAAATTTATTGCAGCATCATTCATTTTAATAACATTTCCCCATAGATCCATTACCACATAAGCATCAACAATGTTTTCAAAAACACCTTTAAGTTCTAGTGTTTTTTCTTTAACAAGCTTTTCGAGTTTTTTATTGGATTCTTGTAGTTTTTGGGTAGTATCATAGAGTTGAGCAGACTTTTGTTCTAAGATTTCTTCGGCTGCTTTTCGTGCAGCTTTTTCTCTTGCAAGTGCTCTTTTAAGAATCTCTATTTCTTCTTGACTCATTGTTTTTTATTAATGGTAAACCTTACTTCAGTACCTTCTTCATTAAGCTTTTCAAAATCAATTTCAGCTGGTACTTTAAACAGTTTAAAGGTTTCTAACATTAATCCTTTCCCTAGCATATACAACGCCTTATCAGACTTATAAACCATTACCATTTTGGTGTCGGTTTTTTCTTCTAATTCAAACGTAGGCAATTGTGCTTCAGGGTAAATTTTCTTGACCTCAACATGAATGTGATTTTCTATAGAAGCTAACAAATCCATTGGGTCTTTGTAGTGTTCAACTAAGTTTGGATGCGATTTTATTAGGGCTTTAAACAAATGTTCAGAATACACCATTAGTAAATCATCTACAGAGATGTCAGTGTTTTCACTTAAATGCGAAATAAGTTGAAGCATCTCTGAAAACTCATAGGTTCCAACTGCAGTGTAAACACCGTTTGACTCTAAATTTGATTGGTTTATGATTTTATCAACCATAACTAAACCAAATTTTTCTTCAACTAACTCTAAAAACTCTGTAAAAATTATTCCTTTCACTATGCTGTAATTAATTCGTTAATACTCCAATATGCTAATAATTTTTCAATTTTAGAAACATAATCTTCATATTTTAATGGTTTTAAAACATAGCCTGCAATTCCAATTTTGTAACACTCCAGTAAATCTCGTTGATTATTAGAGGTTGTAAGAATTATAGTAGGAATATATTTAAGTCTATCATCATTTTTAAGGATTTTTAAAAACTCAATACCGTTAATTTTAGGCATGTTAAGATCCAACAAAATGATATCAGGAAGATTATCTTTTTGCTCAAGAAGTTTTAAGGCTTCTTCACCATTATTAGCTTCTCTTATTTTATGATTTAGTTGAAGCGAGTTAGAAGCTCTATTAAGCTTCATTACTTCAATCATATCGTCTTCTATAAGTAAAACATTGAGGGTTTTCATGTCAAATAATTAATATTAATCTGCAAAATAAATTAATACTTAATATTTGTATCTTTTAATTCGTTTGAGGGTGATTAAGTGTCGACGAATGGAATTTAAGTGTCGACGAATGAAATTGACTAGTTTAACTGCTCTCTCATTTTTTTAGTCATTCCCTTAACTACCATATCATAAGAATGATCAATGAGTTCAAATAGAAATGCTGCAGAAATCTCACCAGAATTGAGCTCAACAGAGTTCCAATGCACTTTGCTCATATGGTATCCTGGATAAATACTATCGTACTCAGCTCTTAACTCTTGAGCATACTCAGGATCGCACTTTAAATTAATGAAGCGATTACCTGACTCCCATTTTTCAAGTCCTACCAAAGCAAACATTTTACCTAAAACCTTAAACACTAAGGTGTGTTCATCAAAAGGAAAATCTTCAGTGACGCCTTTCTTCTTTAAACAGTGATTACGTAGTTGGTCTATGTTCATAGTATTATAATAATCGTTCCATTACTCTTTCTGGTTGTTTTAATTCAGTATACCCAAACTGCTCATAGAGCTTATGAGCATCAAATGTTTTAAGCATAAAAACTTTACACGTTTGTAATTTAGGCTCTTCGTTAATGGCTTTCATTAGCTTTTTTGAATATCCATTTCCTCTATATTCAGGTAAAACAAACACATCCATTAAATAAGCAAAAACAGTATAATCTGTAGCTAATCTAGCAAACCCAATTTGCTTACCTTGTAAATATACTCCAAAACAAAAAGAGTGTTCTATTGATTGTTTTACCTCTTCTAAAGTTCTTCCTTTAGCCCAATATGTTGTGGTTAAAAACTGATGGATAACCTCAACTTGAAGTTTACTTTTTTGAGTTGAAATTTCAAACATTATGAAATTTGTTTAACGTTGTTGTCTTCAATTTTTAATGCAGAATAGTCTAACGACCAACCAATGGTTTGCACGATATTTTCAATTAATGAAATGGCCTCAAGCGCTTCTTGTTTTGCGACATTAAACAGTCCGCTTTCTGGTACTTTGTTCATAATATGAATTTTTGCTTCGTTGTGCAACTCAGTTAAATCAGAAGCTTCAAACTTATTGAACATACCATCTTTTTTATCGTAATAATTTAAATCGGTTTCAACACTTAGCACTTCAGGTTGCGGAAAATGATACAACTTTACGGTTTTTGTTTTAGTATCCGATTCCATTTTAATTTTTGATAAATCAAATCCAACATGTGCTTTGGCGTTGATAACCACGAGTGCTTTCTTTTTACTTGTAACCAGTTTTAGAAAGCGTTCTTTTACATCTTCGTAATGATAAATTTCGGCAAAATCACCTTCAACAGTAATAAACTTGCACACTTTTTTTATTTTATCTAAGAGTATAACCGATTGTGAATTTGTACGCTTTTTAATTTGAAATTGCTTTACTATAGTTACAATAGCCAAGGTTACCAAAATGCTAATAATGATTATAAAGAATGTTTCCATAATTACGTTCTGGTTTTAATCTAAAATTTCATACAAAACAGGCTTACTTGGTGTAGCATCATTTTCAAAAGGTGCTATTTGAAGGTTTAAAAAGTAAGTACCATCTACCACATTATTAGGCACAAAAATAAACTCGGTTATGGTTGCATCTAACCTTAGTTTTCCTGTGGTATTCCAAAATGCATTATGAGCCAACAGCTTACCTTCGTCCTTTTCTTTATCTACACTTGGCAAATCGATAAGTAAGTGCTTAACGCCTTTCTTTTTTAAATAATTAGCAGTCTCCTCAAGCAAATACGTTGGGTTTGTATTAGAATACTGCATTGACAGCTTTTCTTTGGTATTTGGTATGGTTCTTATGACTACTGCATCTCTTTTTTTGTTTCCTAATGCAAATTGCACTTGCTTTTTAGAAATCACAAAATCATCATTCAATTTTTCTGGCGCGACTGTTATAACTTCAGCTAAAAAAAAGAATTGATTAAGGTTTTGGTTTATAGAGTGTACTTTTTTTGTAATGTGTCCTACACACTCAGTATGTGTACCATGAGCATGCGGATTAAACTGAATGTTATTAAAATTAACAGGCGACCCTTTAGCTACACTAGCAATCCAATCTTCTATTTGAACAGGCTCAATTTTTGGTTCGTCAATATACCACGCATTTACATTTTGTTTTGAGGCTATCAACGGTATAGATATGTCAATTGGTTGTGAAAAATCTATTTTATATTTGTTTGAGTTGTATTGTATGCTTGCAATCATTTATGTGTTTATTTTAAATAAGTCTGAAGCGATGCCATCGCTTAAAAATTTTCCTTTTTTGGTGACTAACAATTTGTTTTCTTCAATATACAACAATTCATTTTTTAAATGGTTATCTGCTTGACTCAAAAGATAGCTTTTGTAGTCTTTACCAAAATCACGTTCAACTTTATCTAAAGACACTCCCCAAATAGTACGCAACCCAGTCATAACATACTCGTTGTATGCATCAGTTACTGTTAGGGTTTCGATTTCTATTGGTAGTTCGTGATTTAATATTGATTTAATGTATTTTGAATTGTTATTTATGTTCCAACCTCGAGTAGTTCCATCAAACGAATGTGCTGAAGGCCCTATACCTAAATAGGGTTTTCCTTGCCAATAAGCAGAATTATTTCTACTAAAGAAACCTTCTTTTCCAAAGTTTGAAAGTTCGTAATGCACAAACCCATTTTGGTTTAGCTTTTCAATTAATATATGAAACTGCTCATTAGCCAAATCATCGTCAACATTGGCTATAATACCTTTTTTTATGAAATGTTCCAAAGCTGTTTTAGGTTCTACGGTTAAAGCGTAGCTTGAAATATGAGGAATATTAAACCCTAATGCAGTGTCAATATTTTCAATCCAACGTTCATTGGTTGACCCTGGAATTCCATAAATTAAATCGATAGAAATATTATTAAAATATTGTGTTGCTTGCTCTAAACAGGTTTTAGCTTCATTGGCATTATGAGCACGATTCATTAGCTTTAAATCATCTTCAAAAAAAGACTGAACACCTATACTCAATCTATTTACAGAACTTTTTGACAATGCTTTTAAATACTCCGGATTTAAATCATCAGGATTTGCTTCTAGAGTAATTTCGGCAGTTTCAGAAACCTGATAATCTATCTTTATTAGGCTAATAAGCCATTCAATATCTTCAACTTTTAAAATGCTTGGAGTTCCTCCACCAAAATAAATGGTCTCTATTGTGGTATTTTTCATTTCGTTTTTACGCAAAATGAGTTCCATTTTAAGAGCAGACAACATTTTATCTTCTTGCTTTAACGATGTAGAAAAATGAAAATCGCAATAGTGACAAGCTTGCTTGCAAAATGGTATATGAATGTAGATTCCTCCAGCCCCTTCTAACTTCCCCAAAGGGGAAGAACTATTACTCAAATTTTTATTAATGACATCTTTCACTATACTGACTTCATCCTTTATTTTTTCTCAAGTCTACAATAGGGTTATTTTTTGCTCCTCCTTTGGAGGTTGGGAGACTATTCTGCTTCACAAAGCTTGCCCAACCAGAATAGCTTTTACCAACCTCTACTCTACCTTCGTTGTAAAAATGGCAAACTGCAGCTGCTAAACCATCGGTTGCATCTAGGTTTTTAGGTAACGTTTTTAAACCTAAAGTACTTTGTAACATTTTAGCTACTTGTTCTTTACTGGCATTACCATTTCCTGTAATTGCCATTTTAATTTTCTTTGGTGAATACTCAGTAATTGGTACTTCTCTCGATAAACCTGCAGCCATAGCAACACCTTGAGCTCTACCCAATTTTAACATACTTTGTACGTTCTTCCCAAAAAAAGGTGCTTCAATTGCAATTTCATCAGGATGATGGGTTTCAATTAGTTCAATGGTCCGTTCAAAAATGAGCTTCAGTTTTAAATAATGGTCGTCGTATTTTTTTAAATCCAATTCGTTCAACTGCAAAAACTGCATGGTCTTTCCAACAACTTTTATAAGCCCAAAGCCCATAATTGTTGTTCCAGGATCAATACCTAATATAATTTTTTCTTTACTCATGCATTAACAATATTGACAACCACTTAATGAAAAGGTTATACCAAAAGTTACCGTTAATAAATTTCCGTTAAAAGCACCATAACCTTCAGTAATTGGGTCAAAATCCTTTCCAAAACCTAAAATGTATGATACATCAGTGTAAAATGACATACGTCTGTTAAAAGCATAATGCACTTCCAAGCCTGCCATTGCATTTAAAAACGACACATCGTTTCCTGAATAATTACCAAGCGGTTTCACAAACGAATATCCAGGTCCTGCATGTGCTACAAGTCCCATTCGCTCTGGAAGAAACGTAAGGGTTTCGGATGGATCGTAGACCACTTGCAAATTAAGTCTTGTATAATTGGTTTTAAATTCTGGCGAATTATCTTCACTTGAAAATCGGTTAAAACCAAAATCAACCTTTGCTCCTAACTGCGATTTAAACATGTGTTGAATTCCTAAATTCACTGTCGGAAAATTTATAGGCTTACTCTCAAAATCAGCCACAAAACCTGACTGCGACGGATTGTTAAATCCGAGTGCCAATTGTGCTTTCCATTTGTTAGTATCTCGTTGCGCTGTAAGTGTTGCTGTAACAAACACCATAAACATACATACTAAGAGTGATTTTATATGTTTAAAATTTGAGGTCATAGTCTAATTGGTTTTATTTGTAATATGCTTCTAGGAACGCTTTCTTACAAAACTAAGCAATTCTTTGTTGTGCTTATTAAATTAAGCATAGTTGTTGGCGCATTTTATTTTATTTATAAAAAACTGACTGATAATGAGCATTTAGATTTCAACGATTTTACACGATTTTTATCCGAAAATGAGTCGTTTTCAGCAAAAAACATCACTTTTTTAATCATTTTAAGTGTTTTTAATTGGTTTTTTGAAATTGTAAAATGGAAAACTTTAGTCGATTCCATCAAAAAAATATCTTTTAAAAATGCACTTGAGCAAACCTTAGGTTCATTAACAGCATCATTAATTACACCTAACCGAATTGGTGAATATGGAGCTAAAGCAGCTTACTATACTAAATCTTTTAGAAATCGAATTGCACTATTAAACCTTGTTGGCAATATGATGCAAATGACAGTTACAGTACTTTTTGGTATTGCTGGTCTTATCTTTTTTAAATTAAACTACAACCTGGACATTAATTACCTTAAAGTATCAAGGTTCTTGTTTATTACACTTTTTGTAGTTGTGCTCTCCTTTTTTGGAGCTAAGCATAAAACATTCAAGATAAAAGGAAATACGCTACAAAAAATCATTCATTTTATCATCTATTTACCAAAAACTGTTTTAGCTAAAGGGTTTTTACTTTCTGTAATTAGGTACGCGATTTTCTCATTTCAGTTCTATTTTCTGCTCACTATTTTTGGAGTAAATGTACACTACAGTAATGCTATGATTGTAATTACAAGCATGTACCTATTAGCTTCTATTATTCCTTCTATTTTTATTTTTGATGTAGTGATAAAAGGTAGTGTTGCTGTGTATTTGTTTTCTATTGTTGGCGTAAATGAGCTTACTGTTTTATGCATTGTAACATTAATGTGGTTGTTGAATTTTGTCATTCCGAGTGTATTTGGAAGCTACTATGTCCTAAATTTTAACCTACCTAAAAGATGAGTTTAATAGCACTTATTATTGTGATCCTATATCTAGCTTTAATTGGAAGCCTGATTTTAGGCTTTGACAAAGTGATTGAATTTACTTTAAAAGATGTTACACCAGAAAACAGGTTTTCAATACTTATTCCTTTTAGAAATGAAGCTGAAAATTTACCTGCTTTACTACAGTCCATTTCAAAACTAAATTACCCAAAAGCACATTTTGAAATTATTTTTATTGATGACGATTCTGAAGACAATTCAGTAACACTCATTAATGCGTTTCAAAAAAAATCGAAGCTAAACATAAGCTTGATAAAAAACATTCGCAGTTCAAACTCTCCAAAAAAAGATGCTATTACATTAGCCATTTCACAAGCAAAATACTCTTGGATTATCACCACAGATGCTGATTGCGTTTTACCTACATATTGGCTTGATAGTTTTGATTGTTTTATACAAGAGCGTCAACCCGATTTTATTGTAGCTCCAGTAACGCTTAGCCATTGCAATACGTTTTTTAAACGCTTTCAATTACTTGAAATTTTAAGTCTGCAAGGAGCAACTATTGGTGGTTTTGGCATCAACAAACCATTTTTGAGTAATGGTGCTAACTTAGGTTTTAAAACAGATTTTTTCAATACTGTTAACGGTTATCAAGGCAACAACACCATTGCTAGTGGTGATGATATTTTTCTTTTAGAAAAAGCTATTAACCATCCTCAAACGCAAGTAAAGTATTTAAAATGCGATAAAGCTGTTGTAACTACAATACCTGAAAACAGTATAAAAAGCTTATTTGCACAACGCGTTCGTTGGGCAGCAAAAACAAGTAACTATCGTAATATTTTTGGGAAGCTTTCTGGATTAATCATTTTTACAATGAATGCTGCATTGCTTTGTTATTTACTATTTGCCATTTCAGGAGTTGTTTCATATAAAGTGTTGATTTATGTGTTTGTTATAAAATTTTGTATTGACTTTCTTCTCATTTTTAAAAGTGCTCGGTTTTTTAACCAAGAACATACTTTGTTCTCATATATTTTTGGCTGTTTTTTATATCCTTTTTTTAGTGTTTTTGTGGCCTTCACATCTGTTTTTAAAGGATATAAGTGGAAAGGAAGAGCATACCGAAAATGATGTTTTATCATTTATTTTTGTTAGATTTACTAAACTATAATCCTAAATCCTGATGAAAAAATTAGTCGCTATTCTCTGCATCTTGTTAAGTTATGCTTCAATGAGTGCTCAAGACACCTATACTGTAAATGGTGAAACCCTAGAGTTAAAGACCGAAATTGATGGAAACCTGGATTTACTTTGGACAACTGTTGATGGTAAATACCGTTATTTTGTAAGGACTCAAAACAACACCATCTTAGAGTTAAAAAACACCAAAGGTGACAATAACAAATACCAAGAAGAGTATAAAACCACGCTAGACAGTGTCATGGAAGATTATGGTTTATCTACTGATAAGGTAAAACTCACACTTGGCAGCCTTAAAGACTTTATTGATATGTACAACAGTACGTCTGACGTATCTTACCAAACGCAACTTAAAAAGAACAAACTCGAACTACGTTTAGGTGTTTTTGGCGGTATTACCAACAATCCATTTGTTCCAAACCCTGACAATTTAAAATCTCCTGTTTTTGGAACCGAACTAGAAGTGATTACTAATGTTGAAAAACCTATACACTCTGGGTTTTTACAACTTAGACAAGTTCTTAAAAACAATGATTTAGAATACACCTCAACCGAGTTTTCTTTAGGCTACAGATGGAGAGCTATTAATATTTCAAACTTAAGTATTTATGGCAATGTGAAATTTGCAACACTCAACTTTAGTAAAGTAACTGTAGCAACCGAAGATGACGTTATTGAAGAAAGTGATACTTCTTTTAATGCGCCTTTTATTTTTGGACTAGGTGCCGATTACAAAGTGGGCAATGGTTATATTACATTTGGGTTTAATCAATTATTTGCTTTAGATTTAGACACTAACGACAATTTCCCAACTGATTTTACATTGGGTTACAAGTTTACGCTGTAAATGAAATTATCAAATTTTAAAACCTCTAACCCAGCCTTTACACCTTATTTTTGGGGCGACAACAAAAAGCCTGAAGCAAAAATGACTGTTTCAGGGATTTTTGTAAAATCCATGTTATCCATATTGGTTATTGCTACAGTTACAGCTGGAGTTTGGAAACTTCATGAAGATGGAATGGATGTAAGCTGGTTTACACTTGGTGGTATGATTGCTTCAATAATTGTAAGTGTAATGATTTCTTACAAGAACAATTGGGCACATATTTTAGTGCCTATTTACTCCATAACCAAAGGTTGTTTTTTAGGCGGTTTTTCGGCTTATGTAAGAGTTAAATTTCCTGAAATGCCTTATCAAGCTATTGGAGTTACCATTGTAACTTTTTTTGTAATGCTCGTCTTATACCAAACACGAATTATTGTAGTTACCAAACAACTTAGAAGTGTAATTATTACAGCTGCTGCAAGTATATTTTTGGTGTATATCATTTCGTTTATTTTAAGCTTTTTTGGTATCAAATCGTTTATTTGGGGAACTTCTTGGGTTGCCATTATTTTTAATGTAGTTGCAGCAATTGTAGCTTCGTTTTCATTATTGTTGGATTTTGATTTTATAGAACGTCATAAAAACAAAGCGCCAAAATATAAAGAATGGCTTGCTACTTGGGGACTTCTAGTGACTCTAGTTTGGTTGTATGTTGAAATTTTACGCTTAATGCGAAAGCTAGCAATTCGGTTTTAATTGATGCTAACTATTACAGGAAGATTAAATTGAGTCGTTACCTGTTGACTGCGTTTAATTGCTGGATATATTTTTGGCAACGAATCAAAACTATGAGTTAACAAACTATCCAACTCAGGAATTTGTTGACGTGTGACATCAGAACTTTTAATGTCTTCAATAGTGAATTGCCCTTTGCTATCAATTTTAATTTTTAAAATAACAGTATCATTAACGTCTTCAGAAACTACAATGTTATGCTTTGAAAGGTTTTCGTTTAGTATGTTTCGCAGTGTGGTTTCAAAGCAGTTTTTTTTATTTGCCTTACCAGAAGTGGTGTCGCACGATGCAAATGTAGGATACTCATCAACATCATTCCAGTTGAAGGTTTGCAACTCTTCCTGAAGAATTTCTTCTGTAGAAATCTTCTGTTTATCAAAATAGTCGCAAGACACCAACGTAAAAACACAAAAAATAAAGAATAAGTGCTTCATTAATATACTACTGAAGCCGAAAAGTACAATTTTTTTGGTATTTAATCTTCATTCATAAACTTTTCTTCTTTGAGCTCTTGTAACCGCATATTGGCTAGCTTTACATAAAAACTCTCAGGATATTGGGTTTTAAAATCTTCGTAGAGTTTAATTTTAGCATCAGTATCAGCATAATATTTATCTTTTGAAACAACCATATAAAACGCTGAATTGATATTGTCTGGATTTTCTTTTAAGGCAGTTTGAAAGTTTGCAATGGCTTCTTTATACTTTTGTTGACGGTTATAGATTGTACCCAATTTTTGATATTCATAATCCAATGGTACATCTTTTAACTTTAAGCATTGTAAAATATACTTTTCGGCATTTTCATAATCGTTTAAACGCTCATAATACGTTCCTATAAGAAACAATCCGTTAGAATCGTAAGGATTAAAGTTTAATGCAAGTTTTCGTTGCTCAATGGCTTCTTCATATTCTGAAAGTTCAGCATGAATAACACTTAATTTCACATGAATAAACTCTGATGATTCTCCAAGTTGCACTAATTTTTGAAACCAGATTTTTGAGTTTTTGTAATCGTCTTTGTTATAATAGTTTTGCGCTTTTAAGCTAATAAGACTTACATTGTTCTCATAGCTTTCCAAGCCTTTGTTTATAAAATATTCTGCTTGTTCATAAGCACGTTTTTTCACATAGGATCGTGCAATTTTATAAATGGCTTTTTGATGGGTTTGATCCAAATCATAAGCAGAACGAAACCTATTCATTGCAGTTGAATCGTTTAAAGCTTCGAGTGCTAAACCTAATTCATAATGATAATTTGGATTTTTATAATCTATATACACCAACTCATTAAATTGAGTTGAAGCTTCTTTAAACTTCTTGGTTTTTGAAAGTAATTTGGCGTATTCGTATTTTACAAGTGCATCATCAGGATTTGCCTCTAAACTTTTTTGGTAATACTCTAAAGCAGCGTCATAATTTCCTATTGCAATGTAAGCTTTTGCAATTTTATCAAACACCTCCTCAGTTTTACTCAGTGTTTTGTATTGCTCAATAGCTTTACTATAGTTACCGTTTAAGTACAAACTATCTGCATGCTGTAAAACCGAAGTTTGAGCTTCGGTTTTTAATGCTATTAATACTATTAGGATTAAAAGTACTTTATTCATTGACTTGAAATAGTATTGGTAAGCTATAGGCAACTTTTACAACTTTTCCGTTTTGCTTTCCAGGAATAAATGTTGGCAATGTTTTTATAGCACGTATTGCTTCTTCTTCCAATGCAGGAAGCGACGCTCTAGCTTTTACCTCTTTAACAGTACCATCTTTATCTATTTTAAAAATGACATTGATACGCTGTTGTCCTTTAAGTCCTTTTTCCTTTGCAACATTTATGTTGAAGTTTTCATTGACATGCTTAGCGACATTATTACTTATGCATTTTTTCTTTTCATCTTGTGTTGCTAAATTTTCACAAGACGCTAACATAGGAATCTCATCAACCACTGCAAATGGCACTTCATCAGCATTCTTAAATTGTTCTTTTAACTCCTTGATATACTCTTTTTGGTCTTGAGTACTATTTACTTCATTTTGATTATCATTATCTGACACTTGAAATAAAATTGGCAAACTATAAGGCACTACTACAGTTTTTCCTTTTTGCTTTCCTGATATAAACGTTGGCAATGTTTTTATAACACGCTTTGCTTCTTCTTCTAAAGCTGGATGTGGTGCTCTTGCTGCAACATCTTTTACAGTACCATCTTTATCTATTTTAAAAATAACATTGATACGCTGTCTTCCTGTAAGTCCTTTTTCCTTTGCAATATTTGTGTTGAAATTTTTATTGACATGCTCAGCAATATTGTCGCTCATGCACTTTCTCTTCTCCTCTCGAGTTGATAAAGTCTCACAAAAAGTAAATGTAGGCGCTTCATCAATAACAGCAAATGGTACTTCAATGGTTTCTTCAACATGCTCAACTATAACCTCATCATTTTCATTACCTGGGTTTGGTGCTTTTTTGCCATCAATATCATTTACTTGCATTTTTAATATTGTGTTTTTTGTAACAATCATTAACGTATTGAAGTAGTCGTCATTTTGAATCATTTTCATTTTTTGATCATAACGTTGTTGCTCAGCAGCTGTCATGTTTTTAAAGTCATCAACTACCAATCGTAAAATGCCATCTTTGGTGTTACTTTCCCAGCTTAACTTAGCCTCATCAGTCTTCTTATATTCTAAATAATCTTCATAAGTTTTATGTTTAGGAAAGCTTTTTTCACTTCTTTCAAGATCTTCTTGAGTCAAACTTCCGTCTTTTTGTTTACCCTCAATTTCCTTATCTGCTAAAAATTTATAAAATGCCCCAAACTTTGCATACTCTTCTCTAGTAAGAATATATTTATCAGTTTTAGGCATATATTCTTTAAATATTTCAGCAGAATTACCACTAGAAGCATCCAACTCTTCCAACTCATCATAATACTTTTGAAGCAATTCATCATCAGTCATATCTTGCGTAGATGTATCTTCATGAGTGGTTTTAGTTGTTGACTTTGGGTCTTGTGAATATGATGATGTGTACATAAGCATTCCAAATACCATTGGCAGTAATAATGTATACTTGAATAAATGGATTTGTTTTGATTTTGATTTACTTAACATGACTATTCGTTTTTTGATTAATGCTTGTTTAAAAAATGGGTTTATGAAAGAAATGTTTTTGGTCTCGAAAACCTGAGCCAATAAATTTTCATAGTATTCCTTTTTATCGTGATGTTTTAGTGCTTTATAATCTGCAATGAACTCGTGCAACTCAACTATTCTAGCTTGATACATATACACCAATGGGTTAAACCAAAACGCAATCCTCAGTGCTTCAAAAAACAACAAATCGACAGTATGCTTTTCCTGAACATGAACAAGCTCATGCTGTAGAATGGCTTTTTGTTCTTTTGACTGTATTTTTTCACCTAAAAACACATAATTAAAAAACGAAAATGCCGCATTACTATTCAATAAATTAACGATTAGCAAATTGCCTTTCCAACGTTTTGGGTTTTTGTAAAATAGAACCAGAAGTTTAATCAACTTAACCATAAACAGTATAGCTGCAATACACATTCCTGCATATAGTAGCATACTCCAAGACCAAGTAAAAACGGGTTCAACCATTTGTTGTGGTTGAGCAATAAAAACATCAATTACAGATTGTTTTTCATCGACCTTACCTATAATAATTTCAGGCAATTGAATAACAAACTGCTCTGGAACAATGGCTTTTATACTTTTAAATTTAATAAATGGTAATACCACTGAAAGTATCGCAGTCGATAACAAGTAAAACCTGTTCCAATTAAAAAAAGTTTCCTTTTTTAAAAACACATCGTAGATGAGCAAAAAGAATAATTGAAACGCTATAGTTTGTAATACATAATGTAACATAATACTATTCTTTTTTATTGATTTCTTTTAGTACAGCTTCCAAGTCTTTTAGGTTAATGTCATTTTTCTTCACAAAAAAAGACACCATGCTTTTAAAAGAGCCTTGAAAATAATTATCCACCAATGTATTTATGGTCTGGTTACTATAATCTTGCTTTTTAACCACTGGAAAATACACATGACCTTTACCTTGTTTTTCATAATCAACAAAGCCCTTACTTTCCAAAATTCTCACAATAGTTGATACAGTATTGTAAGCTGGTTTGGGCTCTGGTAACTCATCTATAATATGTTTTACATTGGCCTTTTTAAGTTGCCATAAAACTTGCATGATTTCTTCTTCTGCCTTGGTAAGTTGCTTCATGATGCTTATTTTTAATTTAAAACTCTGAACAAAAGAGCTTAACAAATATAACTAAATTTTTAGTTTAAACTAATTTTTTAGTTACAAATGTAACAAATGACTATTTTCATCGTCACATAATTGTATAAACTCTAAATAGATTTAATGGATATATTTTTATTGATAATTAGTGGCTTATTAATGCTTCTTGGAATACTTGGTAGCTTTTTACCTGTTTTACCAGGTCCATTAACCAGTTGGGTTGGGCTTTTAGTTTTACATCTTACTGATGCACTACCAATGAACTGGACATTTTTGATCATAACATTAATTGTAGCTATTGCCATTTGGTTGTTAGACTATGTAATTCCAGCTATGGGAACCAAACGTTTTGGAGGCAGTAAAGCAGGAATGATAGGTACAACTATTGGCCTTATAATAGGCTTAATATTTTTAGGACCTTTTGGAATAATTATAGGTCCGTTTTTTGGTGCTCTAATAGGTGAGCTTATTAATAAAAGTGAATTTGATAAAGCTGTGAAAGCTGCTTTTGGATCTTTTTTAGGGTTTCTTGCTTCAACGTTTATGAAGTTTATTGTAGCAATGATTTTTACCGGATTCTTTATTTATAAAGTAATAAAATATTCTGACGGTTTTGTATAAATGAAAAAACCCAATAACCTAGTGGGTTATTGGGTAATTCTTTATTTGCTATTAATTCAACAAATTACTTAGAGGGATTAATTAATTTCGTTGACTATTACAAATGTATATAAGTAGAAGGTTTTAAATGTGCGGAAAAACCGCAAACTTGATGCGGAAAAACCGTACTTTCTAGCAATAACCTAGTGTTGCATAAGCTTAAGGAAGCTAAAAAAAATAAAGATTTAACGTAAAATTTACAAAAAGCCTTTTTTTCTGGCTTCTTCTAGCAAAGTTTCGTCTTTACCATCTTCAACAGAAAATAAAAGTTTCATTTGCTTTTTACGTTTTTCAATAGCACTCATTGATAAGTCTATGTACTCTTTTAAACTTCTTGTCTTTATGCCTTGAGATAATAAGTGAAGTATTTTTCTGTTGATGTCGTCAATATAAATATCACTAGTAATAGACTTCTTTAAATAGTTGTTTACTGTACTACTGTAATATGGAGGGTTGGATAGAATATGCTGAAATGCTTCAGCTAGTTCCATTGATGTTAAATCACTTTTTATTAAAAATCCATCAGGACTTACCTCTTTAATAATATTATGAATCCTGTACGACTCATTAAACATTGTTAAAATAATAATTTTTGCATTAGGTAATATGTCTCGAGCAATTTTTGCTAAATCTTCTCCTGATGTTATTGAACCATCAGAAGAACTGGGTAAACTAATGTCGAAAAAACAGACATCATAAGGCTTTTCTTTAGATGCTTTTTGAAGTAACTCGTTAGCTGTATCACAATTATTAGCTGTATCTATAACTAGTACCTGATCATCGTTTTTTGTAGCCATCAAAGTATTTTGATAACCTTCAATAATTATTGGATGATCATCTACCATTAAGATATTTATGTGTTGCATGATAATTTAACTTTTATAAGGAATGTCAATTAATACCGAAGTTCCTTTATTAATTTCTGAGTAAAACTTAACTGAGCCTTCTAGCTCGTTTACTCTAGAATTGATGTTTTTAAGACCAATTCCTTTCTTACTCTTATTTATTTCAAACCCTTTTCCGTCATCAATAATCGCTAATAAAATTACGTTATTTTTTAATTCAATACTAATTTTTACCTCATTAGCTTCGGCATGTTTATAAATATTTTGAAGTGTTTCTTGTATTATTCTATAGATGTTAATTTTGGTTTTATTAGGCACGAATTCCCAATTAATATCATCAGTATATTTAAAATCGTATTGCAATTGATACGCTTTGGTTTGCTTCTCAATTAATTCAGAAATAATATCCATAAACCCTGACCCTGAAACAAAATCGGTATTTAAATCGTGTGATACTTTTCTTATATCTTCTTCAATAGTTTTTAGTTCGCTTATATAATTTGCTCTACTTTTAATAACATCTTTACCTTCACTAAAATTTAAACTATCTAAACTCAACCTTGTCCCAAATAAACGACCTAAAATACCGTCGTGCAATTCTTCAGAAATACGTTTCTTTTCACTAGCTCTAGCTTCATCAACTTTATCTTGCTGCGATAACATAAGGTTGTAGATTTCCTCATTGGCTTGTTGCTGGTCTTGTTTAAACTTTAACTCTTTGTTTCTGGCTCTTTGGGTAATGATAATATAAATTAAAAGCGCAGTAAACAACAAACCTATTGACAGTATTGTAAGCCACAAACGCTCTCTAGAAATACGCTTATTTTCCTCTTCTAGTTTATCTGTTTCAAATTCAATTCTTGCAAATTTATTTCTGTTTTTTCGCTCGTTCAACAATAAGCTATCGCTTAGTTTTATGTATTGATTTAGATATGCTTTACCTTGCTCACCTTCATTTATTTTTGACAGTAGCTGCATAGATTCTAACCATATTTGATTAGAGTTAGTTTCGCCACCAATATCGTAAGCTTGTTTAGCATATACTAATGATGAATCTTTGTTTTTTTGCCCATAATAAAACTTAGCCAAATCAATACTAACAGCTAGTTTGGTGATTGGATCCTCGAGACTATCACTAATTTTATATGCAGTTTTCAGCATCTGCTCAATATTATCAATGTCGCTATGTTTTGCTTCATACTTAGTAAACGCTAAGTTTTCTAAAACCAAAGGGTAAAAGGTAGGATCTTCTTCATTATAGACTTCTTTATTTTCTAATACTGTATTATAGAGCTCTAACGCTTTAGTATGATTACCTAACTTTCTATAAACAAATGCCATATTATTTAGTGACAGCATTTGATCAATAAAACCAAACTCCATTTTCTTACCAATATCGTAAGCCATATTATGATACTCTAATGAAGCATTATAGAGTTCTAATTTTAAATTTATTACGCCCAATAAATTATATAGTATCCATTTTGTGCTTAAATAATTTTCAGTTTCAGGGAGTCTTTCTAAAATTTTAATAGCTTTAATTGAATTAGCTTCAGCACCAATATAATCTCTTTCAGTATCTTGAATATCTGCTAAGTTTACTAATGTTGTAACCTGTCTATCTAACTCTCCTATTTCGTCAAAAGTTTTAGCTGCTCTTGAATAATAATAGTAAGCGCTATCATTTTGAACCATATTGAAATGATGATACCAACCCAAGTTAAGACTAGCAATACCAATAACCAATGAGTCATTAATTTTCTTAGCCAGTTTTAAGTTGTTATGATTGAGTTTTCTATACTTCTCATATTCACCTCTATTCAAATATACACTCGACAAAGTCCTGTTTGAGTTGATTAAAACCGAATCTATTTTAGTTTTAGAAGATAATTCTACAGCGTTAAGTGCAAAAGCTAAACGTTCTTCTAATGAGAATTCAGCATCAGAAGATAAACTTCTTAACTTTTGGATACTATCAAGCCCTTTAACACTCTTTTCGTTTTGAGACAAAACAGCTTTGGTATTAAAAAAGAGAAAAATTAAAAGAGAGAGATAACGCAACAATGTATTTGGATTATTATGGTTAATCCAAATTTAGAATAATTTATTTAATGTGTTTGACTTATTTTTAATTATAAAGCTAGTTTACAGAAAACAACAAAAGCCCTTATCTAAAAAAGATAAGAGCTGTATATTTTAAGAAGAAGTATTTTTTATCCGTTAGTAGGAACTAAAACCTTCTTTTTGTTGTGCACCAATAAGTCGTATTTAGTTTCTGATTTTTTGGTAGAGTTATTCTCTTCATTGTTAAAAGAATCACTGCTTTGTCCTGAAACAGTTAATAATAATACAGCTAATAATAAGAAAGTAATTTTAAGGGTTTTCATGTCTATTAATTTTAGGGTTTTACAATATTTAATTTTAGTTAATTACAAATTTTAGGCATAACCTAATGCCATTGGAGGGAAGAATGGATTATTAACTATAAAGCGTAAACCGCTAAGACTCTATATTTTTTTGAGGGAAATGTAAAATACTAATACAGAGTATTCTACTAAAATGGATTAAATGTTACCTTAATAAGTGTTTAGGGCTTAAGAAAGGACTTCAAATGTAACTCAAATATAATTATTAAAATTAAAAAATCGGATGAAACACATAAAAATATCGATGAAATGCATATTTTTATACATTAAAGAGGACATAATTTATCTTTTTTTGGTAGAATTACGTTCTATAATATTAGTTTTCACAACTTTGTGTACAGGTTGCTCTGGTAGCTTTCCTTGAATTCTATCTAAAAGTATTTCAACAGATGTTCTACCTATATTTTCAGCATGCTGGCTTACGACAGTTAAAGAAGGGATTGAATGCTCTGCCATTAATCCATTTGTAAAACCAATAACTGATATATCATTAGGAACATTATAACCATTAAGTCTAGCTACATTAATCGCTAAAATAGCTGAGTATTCATCAGCAGCTAGAATTGCATCAACTTTTTGATTATTTAAAATTTTAGTAAGCTCTTTTTCTATTTGATTATAATGTTCAACCTTTAAAACTAAGGGCACTAAACTCAAATCTTCAATAGCCTTTACATAGCCTTCTTCTCTAGACTCGCCAACACTTATATTAGAAATAGGATTTATGAAGATGATATTTTTTGAATCTAATTCATGAAGAAATTGAGTAGCTTCATATGCTCCTTCAAAATCATCGACAGTTACTTTATCACAACTAATATCCTTTGCAACCCTATCAAACATTACCATTGGTAAATTATACTTTTCACTCTTTAAAAAATGGGTGTGATTTTTTGTTTTTTGGGTTTCTTCAGCAACTGATAAAATAATTCCATCTACACTACCATTAATAAAAGTGTCTATACTCTCACTCTCTTTTTGTTGTAATTCATTAGATAGGCATATTATTATTTTATAACCTCTTTTAGTAGCTTCAATCTCAATACCATAAAGCACCTTACTAAAAAACTCAAGCAAAATTGCAGGTATAATTACACCTATTGTTTTTGTTGATTTTGACTTTAAACTTTGAGCTATATTATTTGGGACATAACCATATGACTCAGCCAATTCTTTAATTTTAGCTCTAGTCTCAATACTAATTTCAGGGTTATCATTGAGTGCTTTAGAAACCGTAGATATTGAAACATTTAAAATTCTTGCTAAATCTTTAAGCGTAATTTTTGAGCCCATGTGTTAAATTTAATAAATCTTTTTGTTCAAAAACAGTTTTTGTAGCACTTAATCTTAAAAGAAAAGCTAATTCTTTGTTTAAAAATTAAAAATACCAAATTTTTGTTCTTTCGTATTATTAAAGAATAATTATTTAATCGAAAACTTAAATACAGTTTCCGAACTAAAAACCTCATCAGGATTTAAAATAACCGTAGGAAAATGGCTTTGATTAGGTGAATCAGGAAAATGCTGTGTCTCAAAACAAAATCCAGTTCTTGGCTTAAAATCCCCTTCTAGAAAATTAGCAGTATAAAACTGCAATCCAGGTTGATCAGAAAAAACCTCCACAAATCTCCCACTTTCACCATCATATGCTGAAGCTACAAATCTTAAGCCTTCATTTTGATTATTAACAACCCAATTATGATCATAACCTCCTCCCCTTTTTAATTGCTCTTCGTTTAAATTAATTTCACTACCAATTGGTTTTGGCTTCCTAAAATCAAAAGGAGTATCAAGGACACTTTTATAATCACCCGTTGGAATTAAATTTTCATCAACAGACAAAAAAGAATCTGCATTTATAACTACTTCATGGTTTAAAATTGAAGTATTATAATCTCCTGATAAATTAAAATAAGAATGCTGAGTTAAATTCAATATTGTAGGCTTATCAGTAGTTGATGTATAAGCAACCTTTAGCTCATTATTATTCGTTAACGTGTAATCAATTGTGGTCATTAAATTCCCAGGAAAACCTTCTTCCATATCCACACTTAAATAAGTCAGTTTTAAAGTAACACTATCACTAAATTTTTCAACATTAGCACTCCATACTACTTTATTAAAACCTACTCCCCCACCATGTAAATGGTTTTCACCATTATTAACTAACAAACTATACTTTTTATCACCAATAGAAAATTTTCCATTTGCTATTCTATTACTATACCTACCAATTATAGCACCTAGATAAAACGTATCACTAATATACTTCTCTAACGTATTAAATCCCAAAACTATGTTTTGCTGCTTTCCTTCTTTATCTATCATTCGCAAAGCAGAAATAATTCCACCATAGGTAAGTATATCAACTTCTAATCCACTAGTATTTTTAAGGATATATTTCTCTATAGAATCTCCATTTGGTGTTCTACCAAATTCAATTTTATCTATGCTGAGTATTTTATTCAAAGAAGTTCCGTTTTGTATTTCAAAAATAACTTACAAAGTGTCTTAAAACAAAAAAGCATCCCAATTTTCTGTAAAGAAAAAAGGAAAGCTTTCCATCGGTTTAATACTCAACTAAATTGGGTATCTCTACCATTGACAGACTCTAACATCTGTCAAACAACACAACTAAATCTTATTGCCAAAAAAAGCTCCAACTTCTTGGAGCTTTAGCAATATTTGCGGTCTGGACGGGACTCGAACCCGCGACCCCCTGCGTGACAGGCAGGTATTCTAACCAACTGAACTACCAAACCGTTGCTTTATTGCGGTTGCAAATATACACTCCATTTTTTATATCACAAATATTTTTTGTGAAATTTTTAAAAAATTTTCAATTAAGCAAATCTATGTCGCTCTATCATGTACGTTGTTAGGATTTTATCAAAATCCTTATTTATGTCTGCTTCAACATATTTTATCTGATATTGTCCACATTTCAATCGAATATCATTAAAATATTTTTTTACTGAAGTTTCATAATCGTCTTTTATCGAATCAGGATATAAATTAATATATTCTCCTGTTTCTACATCTATAAATCGCTTAGGTGTGTTGTCAAAATCAAACTTAAGCTCCTTTTCTCCATCAAATATATGAAACAACACAACTTCATGCTTGTTATGTTTTAAATGTCTTAAAGCTTCAAACAGTTTAATCTCATCTGTAGAAGTCTGAAACATATCAGTAAAAAAGAAAATCAAAGAACGCCTATGAATCTTTTCTGCTATTTGATGCAAATACGTATAGGTTTCTGTTTGTTTATTTAACGGTCTAGAGTTGACCATATCACTCAACTGATGCAATAACATTTGATGGTGACGTTCACTTCCTTTTTCTGGGGCATAATAATCATAAGCATCACTATAAATACTTAATCCTACTGCATCTCGTTGCTTTTTTAGAATATGCATTAAAGATGCTGATGCTAATGCAGAAAATGCAATTTTGTTAAGACTATCTATGGAAAATGAAGATAGTTTAGGAAAATGCATAGAGCTACTATTATCAACAATTAAATGACACCTTAAATTGGTTTCCTCATCATAGCGTTTTGTAAAAAGCTTATCGGTTTTCGCATACAACTTCCAATCGATATGCTTAGTACTTTCTCCTTGATTATAAATTTTATGTTCAGCAAATTCTGCAGAAAACCCATGAAACGGACTCTTATGCATACCTGCAATAAACCCTTCAACTACTTGTTTTGCAAGTAGCTCTAGATTTTTAAATCCTCCTGTTTTATTAAGTTCCTGTTGAAGATCCATCAACTACTAAATTATTCCATCTACAATTCCATAAGCAACAGACTCTTCTGCTCCCATCCAATGATCTCTATTAAAGTCTTTCATTACCTTATCAAAATCCTGCCCGCAGTTATCAGCCAAAATTTGAGCACTAAGCTCTTTTGTTTTCAAAATTTCTTGAGCTGTAATTTCAATATCACTAGCCTGACCTCTAGCTCCACCACTAGGTTGATGAATCATTACTCTTGCATGTGGTTGAATAAAACGCTTCCCTTTTGTTCCTACAGATAATAATATAGAACCCATAGACGCTGCTAAACCAGTACAAATTGTCGACACATCGCTATTTAAAGACTTTATACAATCGTATATCGAAAAACCAGAAGTCACATAACCTCCTGGACTATTTATGTATAATTGAATGTCTTTAGTTTCTAATGCATCCAAATACAGTAATCTATCAATAACATGTTTTGCCGACTTATCATCAACTTGACCCCAAAGAAACACTTTACGATCTTCTAATAATTTACTATCTATTAAATCTTGGGTTTTTATTACTTTGCTCATGTGTATATTAATTTTCATCTAAAATAAAAAAAGGTTTGCCGTTATAGCAAACCTTTTATCTTTTCTTTTAGAAAGTATCTTATAAAAGCGAATCAATCGCTTCAGTATATGCACTTTTTTGAGCTACACCTACTTGACGTCCTACTACTTCTCCATTTTGAAATACTAAAACAGTTGGTATATTACGCACTCCATATTTTGCAGCAAACTCTTGGTTAGCATCAACATCTACCTTACCTACAACAGCTTTACCTTCATATTCGTTGCTAATTTCATCAATGATTGGTCCAACCATTCTACATGGTCCACACCAAGCAGCCCAAAAATCAACCATTACTGGTTTGTCACTTTTTAATACAGTTTCTTCAAACGTTGCATCTGTTATTTCTAATGCCATAATCTTTTATTTAAATGTGTTTTACTTCAATTTTATATGCAATATTAGTCAAAAATTTTGCCAAAACTTACAGCATAACAATTTGTTTTGTTTATATATGCATTGTTTCAGGTTATTAGCTACTTTTTCTTAGGCGCATAAACCATGCTTTACTCATGTATTTCTATTTCTTGGGAATTCGCGAATATAAATATTAACTACTCGCTCTCTTTGAGGAGATCAAACATACCGTTCAATCCTTTGCGCAATTATATCTATCAATTTAACTTATAGAATACATCATTGCTTTCTAGTTTATCTAATAAATCTTGCGATATTTTTATTTTCTGTTTTCGACTTGGCATCGTTAATTTTATCTGCTCATCATTATCATACACCACAAAATTAAGCATTTGATCTCCAGGATGTGTGTGAAATAAGTCTTTTAAAATAGCTATGCGTTGTTCCTGCAAGTCATTTATATGCAACTGAATAGACAGTTTTTTAGCATAAGCATCCATAACATCATGCAACAACTGAAAATTATTAAACTGTATTCTAGGTTCGCCTTTAATACCTGTAGTTTTATTGACCCAACCTTCGCGAATAAATATCTTTACAAACACAAATGAATTCTTGACCAAGAAATGCCTAAACTTTAAGTATTCTTCACCAAATATTCTAAACTCAAAACTATCGTCATAATCTTCAACCGTAAAAGCTGCCCAACCTTTTCCTTGCTTACTCACACGATGTTGAACATCAGTCACTACACCTCCAAAAGATAGTTCCCTATTTATATAAGGTTCTAAATCTCTAAGCAATGATAAATTGGCATTACTAAAAGTTTTCATTTCTATTTTAAAATCATCTAAAGGATGCCCTGAAATATAAATACCAACAACTTCTTTCTCTCTTGCCAATTTTTCCATGGTTCCCCATTCTTCACAAGGTGGCACTTGTGGTTCAGCAATTTGCACATCACTTGCTTCTCCAAACAAACTCACTTGTGCAGAATTTTCATTTTCTTGATGCTTTGCACCATATTTTATGGCTTTTTCTAAAAAGGTAATACCATCTCCTTCATCATGAAAATATTGCGCACGATGCGTTGATTTAAAACAATCAAAACCACCAGCAAGCGCTAGGTTTTCAAAAGCTTTTTTATTGGCAGCACGTAAATCTATACGTTTAGCAAAATCAAAAATAGATTTATAATGACCATCTTTTTTTCGGTTTTCAACAATAGTCATTACAGCTCCATGACCAACACCTTTGATGGCTCCCATACCAAAACGTACAGCGTTGTCTTGGTTTACCGAAAACTTATAATAACTTTCGTTAATATCTGGTCCAAGTACATTCAATTTCATTCGCTTACATTCTTCCATAAAAAAGGTAACCGATTTAATATCGTTCATGTTATTAGAAAGTACCGCAGCCATATATTCGGCAGGGTAATGCGCTTTTAAATAAGCTGTTTGATAAGCAATCCACGCATAACATGTTGAGTGCGATTTATTGAAGGCATAACTTGCAAAGGCTTCCCAGTCTTTCCAAACTTTTTCAAGTACTTTGGCATCATGACCATTTGCGCTAGCTTGCTCAATAAATTTCGGTTTCATTTTATCTAGTACCGCAATTTGCTTTTTACCCATGGCTTTACGAAGCATATCGGCTTCACCTTTGGTAAAATCTGCAAGTTTTTGCGATAACAACATTACCTGCTCTTGATAAACGGTAATACCATAGGTTTCTTTAAGGTATTCTTCCATGGCAGGTAAATCGTATTCAATCTCTTCATCACCATGCTTTCTACGAACGAAACTTGGAATATATTCCATTGGACCTGGACGATACAAAGCGTTCATCGCAATTAAATCTTCAAACACCGTTGGTTTTAAATCGCGAAGGTGTTTTTGCATTCCAGGAGATTCGTACTGAAACACGCCAACCGTTTCTCCACGTTGGAATAACGCATAGGTTTCTTCATCATCTAACGGAAAACTTTCTGGGTCTAGCTCAATACCATGTTTTGCTTTTACAATCTTGACTGTATCCTTAATTAGGGTTAAGGTTTTTAATCCCAAGAAATCCATTTTAAGAAGTCCTGCTGATTCCACAACCGAGTTATCAAACTGGGTGACATACAAATCGGAATCTTTTGCTACAGACACCGGAACGAATTTGGTAATATCATCTGGTGTAATAATCACACCACAAGCATGAATTCCTGTATTTCTTACAGAACCTTCAAGCGCACGCGCAGTGTTTACGGTTTCTGCCTCCAAATCGGAGCCTTCAGAAATATTTAAAAGCTGATTAACTTTCTCTAATTCTTCCGATCTAAACTTACCTGCTAACGCTTTTTCATCTAAACCAAATATCTTATTTAGTTTAGACATGTTTGGGATTAATTTAGCAATTCTATCAGCATCAAATAAAGGCAAATCTAATACACGAGCTGTATCACGAATAGAAGATTTGGCAGCCATGGTTCCGTAGGTAATAATTTGCGCCACTTGATTAGCACCATATTTTTTAATTACATAATCCATAACACGACTTCGGCCTTCGTCATCAAAATCAATATCAATATCAGGCATACTAATACGATCAGGATTTAAGAAACGCTCAAAAAGCAAGTCGTACTTCATAGGGTCTATGTTGGTAATCCACAAACAGTAAGCGGCTACCGATCCAGCAGCCGAACCACGTCCTGGACCAACCGATACATCCATATTTCTGGCTTCGCGAATGAAATCTTCTACAATCAAGAAATATCCAGGATAACCTGTGTTTTCAATAACGCTTAACTCAAAGTCGAGACGCTCTGTAACTTCTTCAGATAGTGGGTCGCCATAACGCTTTTTAGCGCCTTCATAAACCAGATGTCGTAAATAGGCATTTTCTCCTCGTTTTCCACCATCAACTAAATCTTCTTCATGCTTAAATTCATCAGGGATATCAAACGCTGGTAACAGTACATCACGAGCTAACTGAAAAGCTTCAATTTTATCAAGAATATCTTGCGTATTAGAAATCGCATCAGGTAAATCCTTGAAGAGCGCCTTCATTTCATCAGAAGACTTAAAGTAATATTCTTGATTTGGTAAACCGTAGCGATAACCACGTCCACGACCTATTGGTGTGGCTTGTTTTTCTCCATCCTTTACACACAATAAAATATCATGTGCGTTGGCATCTTCTTGATTTTGATAATAGGTATTGTTAGTTGCAACCAGCTTAACATCATGCTTTCTTGCTAACTTCACCAATGTATCATTTACACGATTTTCGTCTTCTTGATTATGACGCATAATCTCAACATACAAATCGTCTCCAAACTGTTCTTTCCACCAAATCAAGGCTTCTTCTGCTTGGTTTTCACCAATGTTTAATACCTTGCTTGGAACTTCTCCATACAAGTTTCCTGTTAAAACAATGATGTCTTCTTTGTATTGTTCAATAAGTTTTTTGTCAATACGAGGCACATAATAAAAACCATCTACAAAGGCATGCGAAGACAGTTTTGCTAAATTATGATACCCATTTTTATTTTTTGCCAAAAGTACAATCTGGTAACCATTGTCTTTTCTGGACTTATCTGTATGATCTTCACAAACAAAAAACTCACAACCTACAATGGGTTTAATAAGTTTCTTATCTGTTGTTTCTCCTTTTTCTTCGGCAGCTTTTATAGCAGCCTCAATATTTTTATTTTGATTGTTTACCGCATTTATAAAATGAAAGGCACCCATCATATTCCCATGATCTGTCAGTGCAACCGCAGGCATATTGTGCGTTGCAGCAGCCGAAACTAAATCAGGAATACTCATTGTAGACTGCAATATTGAAAATTGCGAATGGTTATGAAGGTGTACAAAATCAACTTCTGCTAAATCGGAAATATTTTGTTTTATTTCCTCGGTTGAAATGGTACTTGTTTGTTGTTTTTGAAGACGCTCACGAATTTTAGCACTTTCGCGTTTTAAGTTTATGTGCTTTAATCCGATAAGTTGAATTTCCTGCGGATTAGCTTCAGAAAACTTCTGAAAATAATCTGGCTGAACGTCTAGTTGCTCAATCGTGTATTCTTCACGACGAATTAATTCAAAAAAGCAACGTGTTGTTGCTTCAACATCGGCTGTTGCATTATGCGCTTCAGCAAAAGGTTTGTTGAATAGAAATTCGTGCAACTCGGTTAAGGTTGGTAACTTAAATTTACCACCACGACCACCAGGAATTTGGCAAAGTTGCGCTGTATGCTCGGTACAAGTATCAAGCACTGGTAGTTCTTGCAATTTATTTGCAACATCGCCTCTGTAAAATTCAGAGCCCATAATGTTGACATCAAAGCCAACATTTTGACCAACTATAAACGTGGTTTTGTTTAATGCTTCATTAAATTTCTCAAGAACTTCAGATAAAGACACACCTTGCTCCTCTGCTAATTCAGTAGAAATACCGTGAATTTTCTCGGCATCATAAGGTATATTAAATCCTTCAGGCTTTATTAAATAATCTTGATGCTCAATACAATTACCAAGCGCATCATGCAACTGCCAAGCAATTTGAATAGCTCTCGGCCAGTTATCGATATCGCTAATAGGCGCATCCCAACGCTTTGGTAATCCGGTTGTTTCGGTATCAAAAATTAAGTACATAAAATGGTTTTATCTTGAAAAATAAGAAGGTTAAAATTAAGAATAATTATTAGTTTTTTGACCGAAAGTTATAAACAGTTGTAAACAAAAAACGCAACCTAATAGGTTGCGTTTTTTGTATTATTTTATTGATTAATTAAGGTGTACAATCACCTAACGAATCTATAAGAGCTTGCAAAGCTCCTGTGGTATCTCCACAAGCATCAATTTGAGCTGTTAAAGCATCTTTATAAGCATTACAAACATCAGTATATTCTGGAGCAGTAGTATCTGTAGCTATATAAGTTTGAGCTGCATTAGCTGTAGCTTCTGTTGCTTGCAAACATCCTGAACCAACTGTTACTAAACCTCCAACTAATGGCACTTTATAAAAATGACCTTCGTTAAAATTAACAGTATTCATTCCATCAGCTGTAAAAGCATAAAACCAAAACTTTCCTGAAATAGTTTTAGGATCAGCATCATTATCTACGTGCTCCACTATTATTTGCCCTTCATTAGGATAAATAGAAACACTAGGGTCTGGTTCGTTGTTTGTAGAATAAACCACTCCTTGAGAATTAGTAAAAGTAGCCTCATTACCACTTCCATCACCTAAATTGTATGTACCAGCAGTATCATTTGTTGTGATAAGCTGTATAGTTTCAAAATTATTACCTCCTTCTATTATAAATCCTCCAAAATCAATATCAGCCGAATAATATACTGCTCTCCATAATTCACCATCTTTATTTCCTTGTACTGCAGGTGAATTAAACTCAATTTCGTCGCCACAACTTAGTACTGACAGAAAAGTAAATAGAATTAAGGCTAATCTCTTCATTTTATAATAGGTTTCTTATTTTAATGATTGTTTGCGCAATTAAAATAACGTTTAATGATTTCCAAAAGTATAATAAAATTTCAAATTAGCTTAATTTATAATAAAATGTTGTAAATAAAAAAAATGTAGTATCTTTGCGCACTTATTAATAATCGAGGTCGAGAACCTCACTAATTAATTTATATGCCAGTAAAAATTAGATTACAGAGACACGGTAAAAAAGGAAAACCTTATTACTGGATCGTAGCAGCTGATGCTAGATCAAAAAGAGATGGTAGATACCTAGAAAAAATAGGATCTTACAACCCAAACACTAATCCAGCAACTATTGAATTAGATGTTGATGGAGCAGTAACTTGGTTACAGAATGGTGCACAACCAACTGATACCGCTAAAGCAATTTTATCTTATAAAGGTGCTTTATTAAAAAATCACCTTGCAGGTGGTGTTAGAAAAGGTGCTTTAACTGAAGAGCAAGCAGAAGCTAAATTCAATGCTTGGTTAGAAGAAAAAGCTTCTAAAGTACAAGCTAAGGCTGATGGTTTAGCAAAAGCTGATGCTGACGCTAAAGCTAAAGCTCTTGAAGCTGAAAAAGCAGTAAACGAAGCAAGAATTGCTGCGGCTGCACCTGTTGTTGAAGAAGCTGCTGAAGAGGCTGATGCTGAAGTAGAAGCTACTGCTAACAACGAAGAAGAGTAAAAAATTTTTATTTTATACCTTTGAACCCAGACAGTAATCGTCTGGGTTTTTTTATTCTTAAGTGTCACATCGAGCGCAGTCGAGATGTAATTAAACTGACACTTTTTTTTATAGTTCTCGACTGCGCTCGAACAGACAACATGCAAAAAAAAGACTGTTTTTATCTAGGTAAAATTGTTAAAAAATATAGCTTCAAAGGAGAACTACTTATCAAGTTAGATACTGACGAACCTGAGCTGTATGAAAATTTAGACGCACTGTTTATTGATTTACGCAATAACCTTGTCCCTTTTTTTATTGAAACCTCACAATTACATAAATCTGATTTGTTGCGTGTAAAATTTGAAGACGTCGACACTGAAGAAGATGCCGACAGCCTTATAAAAAGCGATATTTACCTTCCTCTAGAATTCCTACCAAAACTAGAAGGCAACAAGTTTTATTTTCATGAAATTGTTGGTTTCAAGGTTGAAGATGCCAATTTTGGTTTTGTTGGTACTATAACATCTGTAAACGATTCTACTGCACAAGCGCTTTTTGAAATTGACAGAGAAGGCACAGAAATTTTAATTCCTATGAATGATGAGTTTATTTCTAAAGTAGACAAAGCGAATAAAACCATTTTTGTTGAAACTCCTGAAGGGCTTATAGACTTATATTTAAATGAATAAGCCTTTTCAGTTTAAGCAATTCACAGTAAATCAAGACCGTTGCGCCATGAAAATAGGCACTGACAGTGTTTTGCTTGGTGCTTGGGCAAGCCTTGACCATAACCCATTTTCTGTTTTAGATATTGGTGCAGGTACAGGTGTGCTCTCTTTAATGATCGCTCAACGCTCCAATGCCGAATTAATTGATGCCTTGGAGATTGATAGTGATGCTTACGAACAATGCGTAGAGAATTTTGAGCAATCGCCTTGGGGAGACCGATTGTTCTGTTACCACGCATCATTAGATGAATTTACTAATGAAATTGACGACCAATATGATTTAATTATCTCCAATCCTCCTTTTTACTCAGAAGATTCCAAAACCAATATCCTAGAGCGCGATTTAGCAAGATTTCAAGATGCAATGCCTTTTCAGCATTTATTGCAATGCGCCTCAAAACTACTATCTGAAAACGGTTTGTTTTCAGTGATAATTCCTTACAAAGAAGAGCAAAACTTCATACAATTAGCATCTGATTTTTCTTTGTTTCCAAATAGAATATTGCATGTAAAAGGAACTGAAAATACTCCTATAAAGCGAAGTTTAATTCAGTTTTCATTCATAGAAGAAGCAGTTACATCTTCAAATCTAATCATTGAAACCGAAAGACATAATTACACAAAAGAGTACATTGATTTAACCAAAGATTTTTACTTGAAAATGTAATTTATAATTGTGCACTGAAAACGTTTTCGTTATTTTTGTTTCGAGTCTAGATTAAAAACTAAATCTCGATTACTGAACAACTAAAACATACAAATGAAGCCAGATTTATTCCAAGCTCCAGATTATTACAACTTAGACGAGCTTTTAACCGACGAACATAAATTAGTAAGAGATGCCGCTCGTGATTGGGTAAAGCGCGATGTATCTCCAATTATTGAAGACTATGCTCAAAAAGCAGAATTTCCTAACCAAATTATTGGTGGATTAGCTGAAATTGGTGCTTTTGGACCATACATTCCTGAAGAATATGGAGGTGCAGGATTAGACCAAATTTCTTATGGTTTAATTATGCAAGAAATTGAAAGAGGAGACTCTGGTGTTCGTAGTACTGCATCAGTACAATCGTCTTTAGTAATGTATCCTATTTGGAAATATGGAAACGAAGAACAACGTAAAAAATACTTACCAAAGCTTGCAAGTGGCGAATGGATGGGTTGTTTTGGTTTAACCGAACCTGACCATGGTAGTAACCCAGGAGGAATGGTTACTAATTTTAAAGATATGGGAGACCACTATCTTTTAAATGGTGCTAAAATGTGGATAAGCAATGCGCCTTTTGCGCAAGTGGCAGTAGTTTGGGCTAAAAATGAAGAAGGACGAATCCATGGTTTAATTGTTGAACGTGGTATGGAAGGATTTTCAACTCCTGAGACACACAATAAATGGTCATTGAGAGCATCAGCTACTGGAGAGCTTATTTTTGACAATGTAAAAGTACCTAAAGAAAACTTGTTACCTAACAAATCAGGATTAGGAGCTCCACTTGGTTGTTTGGATTCTGCAAGATATGGAATTGCTTGGGGAGCAATTGGTGCAGCTATGGACTGTTATGATACAGCTTTACGTTACAGCAAAGAACGTAAACAATTTGGCAAACCTATTGGCCAATTTCAATTACAACAGAAAAAATTAGCTGAAATGATTACCGAAATCACCAAAGCACAGTTATTAACATGGCGTTTAGGAGTACTAAGAAATGAAGGTAAAGCTACTTCTGCTCAAATTTCTATGGCAAAACGTAACAATGTAGATATGGCTATCAATATTGCTAGAGAAGCAAGACAAATGCTAGGAGGAATGGGAATTACTGGCGAATATAGCATCATGCGTCACTCTATGAACCTTGAAAGTGTAATAACTTACGAAGGAACTCATGACATCCATTTATTAATTACAGGATTAGATGTTACAGGATTAAATGCCTTTAAGTAAAAACAACTAACTTCTAATAAACGTAAAAAAGCTTCTCTATTATTTAGAGAAGCTTTTTTGCTATTAAAACCATTGTATTCAATTTTACGTATATTGATTAGATATGAAAAAGATACAATACCTTATTTTTATAGTTTCCCTTACACTGCTTTCCTGTGGTGCAAATGATGATTTTATTGCAAATCAGAATAACACTAATAACGAAAACATTCCTGTTGATGAAATTAGAAGCCTATTGTCATTAGGAGACAGTTACACTATAGGACATAGTGTTTGTGCGACCTGCAAATTTCCTGAACAACTTAAAAACAAGCTTAGTGCTGATACCTTTTATACAATTGACCTTAACGTTATAGCGCAAACTGGATGGACAACTGCTAATCTTAAAAACGCAATTGATAACCAAGGGATTTCTTCTAACTACGACCTAGTAACCTTATTAATTGGTGTAAATAATCAATATCAAAACATTCCATTTTCAGTTTATGAAACTGAATTTCCTGAATTGGTTCAAACTGCTATAACTGCCGCTAATGGTAATAAGGACAAAGTAATAGTGGTTTCGATTCCTGATTATGCCTATACACCTTTTGGTCAAAACACAGGAAATCCTGACACAATTTCTCAAGAGATTGATATGTATAATGATTTTGCTGAAAGCTACTGTCAATCACAAGACATTACATTTGTATACATAACAGATATTACAAGAAATGGTTTAGAACAACCTGAATTAGTAGCTTCTGATGGTTTGCATCCTTCAGAACTAGCGTATGCTAAATTTGTAGAACGTATACTTCCTTTTGCTATTGAAAAAATTGACTGATTTTAGTTTCAATATTTTATTTCTGCTTATTTTAGTTGAAAATGTCAGTAAATGTCTTCAAAGAAACGCTTAGATAGAGCTTACAAAAACGCCAAAAAAGTTTATTTTGACGATACGTCCAAGTTTATCCTTTTTAGTGATTGCCACAGAGGCGATAATAGTTTTGCTGATGATTTTGCAAACAACCGAAACATTTACTTTCATGCCTTAAAGCATTATTATGCTGAAGGTTTCAGCTATTGCGAACTTGGTGATGGTGATGAGCTCTGGGAAAACCTCTCTTTTGATTCTATTTTAAACGCTCATAAAAATGTGTATTTGCTTATGAAGTTATTTCATGAACAAGAGCGTTTGCATATGATTTGGGGAAATCACGACATGGTTTACAGAGATCCAAAATATGTAGAAAAACACCTTTCCACTTATTTTGACCCTAAAATAGGTGAAGATGTTGAGTTGTTCTGTAACATAGAGTATCATGAAGGCATTGTTTTAGAACATTCCCAAACTGGACAAAAACTATTTTTAACCCATGGTCATCAAGCCGATTGGTGGAACTATTTGTTTTGGAGATGGAGTCGGTTTATGGTTCGTATTTTATGGAAACCACTAAACGTAATGGGAATTGCAGACCCTACAAGTCCTGCAAAAAACTACAAAGAACTTATAAAAGTTGAACGTAGAACCAAAAAATGGATCATAGAAAACAACAATTTAATTACTGTTGTTGGTCATACTCATAGACCTCGTTTTCCTGAACCTGGAGACATTGCTTTTTTTAATGATGGTAGTTGTGTACATCCACGAAGCATTACAGGTATTGAAATTGAAAACGGAGAAATCTCGCTCATCAAATGGCAAATAGCCACTACAGATGATGGTACTTTAAAAATTGTAAGAGTGTTGTTGGAAGGTCCTCAAAAATTAGCAGATTATAAAACTTCGTCTTAAAATTAACTCTCAGGAGCTAATTCAACTTTTAGACCTTCTAATTCTGGTGTAATAGCAATTTGACAACCCAATCTGCTGTTTTCTTGTACATCAAACGCTTCGCTAAGCATAGCTTCTTCGTCGTCTTGCATTTCAGGAAGTTCATGATCAGATAACACATAGCATTGGCATGATGCACACATAGCCATTCCACCACAAACTCCTATGGTTCCTTCAGGAGCTAGTTCATAACTACGAACTACTTCCATAAGGTTCATAGCCATATCAGTTGGAGCATCAATTTCGTGAGCTTCACCATCACGATCAATTATTGTTATTTTAATGTCCTGTTCCATTATTCAATTGCTTTTACTACAGCTTTAGGTGCTTCTTTACGTGTTCCGTCAAAACCATCAATACCACTAACAGTAGTATATTTTAAAACATATTTTTTGTTAGGGTTTATAATTTTATAAGCTGCTTGACACATTAATGTTGCCTCGTGAAAACCACACAATATCAACTTTAATTTTCCTGGATAAGTATTTACATCTCCAATAGCAAAAATACCAGGAACGTTAGTTTGGTAGTCTAAAGCATTATTAACTTTGATAGCATTTTTTTCAATCTCTAATCCCCAATTTGCAATTGGTCCAAGTTTGGGAGATAATCCAAACAAAGGCACAAAATGATCACACTCAATTTCAAATTCTTTTTTGATATGTTGTGCTTGTTCAACAACTACACCAGAAACGTGATCTTCTCCAAGAATACCAACTACCTCAGCAGGAGTAATTAAATTTATTTTACCTTTATTTTTAAGCTCTTGTACTTTTTCAACTGAATCTAAAGCACCTCTAAACTCATTTCTTCTATGGATAAGTGTTACTTCTTTAGCAACATTAGCTAAAAATATACTCCAATCTAATGCAGAATCTCCTCCTCCAGCAATAACAACTTTTTTGTTTCTGTAGACTTCAGGATCCTTTATCATATACTCTACACCTTTATCTTCAAACAAATGAATGTTATGGATTTTTGGTTTTCTTGGTTCAAAACTTCCCAATCCACCAGCAATAGCAACTACAGGAGCGTGATGTTTTGTACCTTTATTAGTCGTAACTATAAAGGTTCCATCTTCTAGCTTTTCTATAGTATCAGCACGTTCTCCTAAAGTAAAACCAGGTTCAAACTGTTTACCTTGTTCTAAGAGTTTTTCTGTAAGATCTCCTGCTAAAATTTCAGGATAAGCTGGTATATCGTAGATTGGTTTTTTAGGATAAATTTCAGAGCATTGTCCACCAGGTTGTGGTAAGGCATCAATTAAATGGCATTTTAATTTTAATAATCCTGCTTCAAAAACAGTAAACAACCCTGTTGGTCCTGCACCAATAATAAGTATATCTGTTTTAATCATAATAAAGCCCACAAAAGTGGGTATCTCTTTAATTTAGAAATTGTTTAATGTACTACATCAAAATTACATACTGTTTTTATAAAGATTTATGATAAATGTCATTAAAAAACAGGCTTGTTCTAGCATTTTGAAAAACCTTGATGAGCCTTCAGCTTAATAGATATTAAGCTTCAATATTAATAACCTTTTCTATTTGAGGTGCGTACTTTTTAATAGTCATTTCCACACCAGACTTTAAGGTCATTTGATTAACGCTACAGCCAACACAAGCACCTTGCAACTGAACTTTCACTAACTTATCATCTTCTATTGAAAGTAATGAAATATCGCCTCCATCACTTTGTAAGAAAGGACGAATTTCGTCTAGCGCTTTTTCAATATTACGTTTTAATTCTTCTGAACTCATCTTCTGTTATTTCTTTACTGCTGAACAACCAGCCATTGTTGTTATTTTAATTGCTTCGGTTGGTGGTAAGGCATCGTTACGTCTCACTACTTCTTGCACAACATTTTGAGTTAACTTTTCAAAAGCAGCTTCTAATGGTGTTGCTGTTTGAAGCGCTGCAGGACGACCAACATCTCCTGCCTCTCTTATACTTTGTATTAAAGGAATTTCGCCTAAGAAAGGTACTTCTAAATCTTCTGAAAGGTTTTTAGCACCTTCCTTTCCAAAGATAAAGTATTTATTATCTGGTAATTCCTCTGGAGTAAAATAAGCCATATTCTCAATTATACCAAGTACTGGTACATTGATAGACTCTTGCTGAAACATAGCTACTCCTTTTTTAGCATCGGCTAAAGCTACTTGCTGAGGCGTACTTACCACTACTGCTCCTGTTATAGGAAGCGATTGCATAATACTTAGGTGAATGTCTCCTGTTCCTGGAGGTAAATCGATTAATAAGAAATCTAATTCTCCCCAATCTGCATCAAAAATCATTTGGTTTAATGCCTTAGCTGCCATTGGTCCTCGCCAAATTACAGCTTGGTCTGGTTTTGTAAAAAAGCCTATAGATAAAATTTTAACACCATAGCTTTCTACTGGTTTCATTTTAGACTTTCCTCCTACATTAACCGAAATAGGTCTTTCAAACTCCACATCGTACATAATAGGAATTGAAGGTCCATAAATATCAGCATCTAAAATACCAACCTTAAAGCCCATTTTTGCTAAAGTAGCTCCTAGGTTTGCTGTTACTGTAGATTTTCCTACGCCTCCTTTTCCAGAAGCAACAGCAACTATATTTTGAATACCAGGAATTGGTTTTCCCTTTATTTCGTTTTTTTGTGCAGCTGGTGCATTTACCTTAACATTTACTTTTACTTTGGCTTTTTCGTAGACTTCATTATGAATAGCTTTCATTATTTCAACTTCGGTCTTCTTTTTTGCCTGTAAACTTGGGTTTTTAATGGTAACATCAACAACTACTTCGTCACCAAAAGTAACAACATTGGTAACTGCTCCACTCTCAACCATATTTTGTCCTTCACCAGGAACTGTAATGGTTTCTAAGGCTTTTAATATATCTTGTTTATTAAGCTTCAAAATCAATAATTTAGATTAGTTCTAAAATGCAAATATAATTAATAAAGATGGAAGACAGAAGCACGAAGCTTGAAGTTTTATTATAGTACCATTATTGATTTCTATGGTAAACTATTTTCATAAAAATGGTAAAACAACTAGAGTAATTCAGCAGGATCCCAAAACAGTTTTTTAAAATCTTGCACTTGATTATCTTTAACTTTTACACCTTCACTTTCCAATAGTTGCTGCATTAAATTTGTACCCTCAAAATGGTGTTTACCAGTAAGCAAACCATTTCTATTTACCACTCTGTGCGCAGGCACATCTTTTCCTGAAGAACCGTTCATGGCATAACCAACCATTCTTGAACTTCGAGGAGCTCCTAAATACTTTGCAATTGCACCATAACTTGTAACTCTTCCATAGGGTATTAATTTGGCTACCTCATAAACTTTATCAAAAAAACTTAAGGTTTCTGGCTTCATGCTTCCATTAAAATATTAATCAATGTTACTCCAGCAATTAAACCAGTAATTGACCCTATTATGTAGTTCATATTTTTTTGAGACGTAAACTTCTTATTCTTGATTTTATCAAAAAAGAAAATGTACACATACAGCATCACAAAGGTTCCCATAGCTGCTCCAGACACGTACGAAATAATACTTGTTCTTTCAAAAGTTAACAAATCAAAAGACGCCAAAGTTACTGTCATATAAGCTTGATAAGGTATTGGGAACACATTTAATGCAGACATGAACATACCTTGAAAAAAACGACTGTGTTTGCTCTTGCTGTTTTCTTCTACATCTGGTTTAGAATTGGTTTTAGCAATGAGTAAAAAGTAAATGGAGATTAGCACAAAAATAACAAAGGCAACACGTTGTAAGATATCAACCACATCTTGATGATTGCTTAAATAACGTGCAAACATTGCAGCTATATAAGTTTGTAAAAAAACTACAACACAAGCTCCAACTGAAAAAATAATACCTCTAGAGTGTCCTTCCTTTAAGCTAATTTTTGCTGCAGTCATATTTAATAATCCTGGAGGAATTACACCAACAAGCGCAAAAATCAGTCCCAAGAAAAATACAACTGTTATATTCAAAATTACTTGATTTTAAATCTAATATACGTAATTGGTTTGTTTTGCTCTAGATATTGGCTTTCATAAAATGTTTGAATACCAGTAACTTCTTCAGGGCTGCCTTCTTGCTTATACACATTATGGTTAGCATACAACACTTCATGTCCTTCGCCATGCAATAACCCAAGCGTATAACCATGCATAAACTCGCTATCGGTTTTTAAATTAACTACACCATCAGGTTTTAATACTTTTTTATAGCGTTGTAAAAATTCAGTATTAGTCATACGATGTTTGGTACGCTTGTATTTGATTTGAGGATCAGGAAAGGTTATCCAAATTTCATCAACTTCGTTTTCAGCGAAAGCAAAATCAATTAATTCTATTTGAGTTCTTAAAAATCCAACATTGGTCATGTTGTCTTCAATAGCAGTTTTAGCACCTCTCCAAAAGCGAGCTCCTTTAATATCAATTCCAATAAAGTTTTTGTTTGGATATAGTTTAGCTAATCCAACCGAATATTCACCTTTACCACAACCTAACTCTAAAACCAAAGGGTTATCATTCTTAAAAAAATGACTGTTCCAATTCCCTTTCCATTTAAAATCTTGATTGACTAATTCATCTCTTGTTGGCTGAATTACGTTTGAAAAGGTCTCGTTTTCCTTAAATCTTTTTAGCTTATTTTTACTTCCCACAGTTAATTTAATATTTAGGCAAAATTAAGGAAACATATTAGGTTTACATTTGCTTTTTTTATGATTTTGAAAAAACGAATATTAGTTGCGCCTCTAAATTGGGGTTTAGGTCATGCCACAAGGTGTATTCCAATCATTAATGCCTTATTAAAAAATAACTACATACCTGTTATTGCGAGTGATGGTATTGCCCTTGAACTTTTAAAAAAAGAGTTTCCAGATTTAATTGCTGTTGAATTGCCTTCTTACGGAATTACCTACGCGAAAAAAGGAAAATGGTTTAAGTTGAAAATTATTAGTAATTCGCCTAAAGTGGTAAAAGCCATTAAAAGAGAAAAACAAGCCACAAAGCAAATTATTGAAACTTATGATATTGATGGAATCATTTCTGATAATAGATTAGGAGTTTGTTCTAAAACAGTGCCTTCTGTATTTATTACACATCAATTACAGGTTTTAAGTGGTAATACAACTTGGATTAGTACAAAAATTCATCAAAAATTTATTAAAAAATTCAACGAATGTTGGGTTCCTGATAATGTTAATGAACCAAACTTAAGTGGTAAACTAGGTCATGTTAATTTCTTAGAAATCCCTTTAAAATATATTGGTCCTATTAGCAGATTTAAAAAACTGGAGGTTGAAAAAGAATATGATATCATGGCACTACTATCTGGACCTGAACCTCAACGCTCACTCTTAGAAGAAAAGCTACTCACTCTACTTGAAAATTATAACGGCAACGTATTGTTTGTAAAAGGACTAGTTGAAGACCAACAAACTACAGTTCACAAAGGCAGTATGACTATTTACAATTATATGACTAGCGAACAACTTGAACTTGCATTAAACCAAAGTGATTTTGTGATTTCGCGTTCTGGCTATACTACTATAATGGATTTAGCAAAACTGAACAAAAAAGCGTTTTTTATTCCTACTCCTGGGCAATTTGAGCAAGAATATCTAGCTAAAAAACTAGATAAGCAAAAGTTAGTTCCTACAGCAACGCAAGATGCTTTTACTATGGAAATGCTTGAAAAAATTGACGACTATAAAGGTTTAGCTGAATTGGATTATGAACTGAATTATAAAAAACTATTCAGCCTTTTCAAGAGTAAATGAAAACTCACTACCCACTCCAAATTCGCTTTCTACATATATTTTTTCATCGTGAGCTTCAATAATATGTTTCACTATTGATAAGCCTAAGCCTGAACCTCCTTCTTTTCTAGAACCACTTTTATCTACTCTAAAAAAGCGTTCAAAAAGTCTTGGAACATTAGGTTTAGCAATACCCTCACCATTATCGGTCACTCTAACGATAACCTTATTTTTTATAAGGTTTTCAATACTAACTTCGGTAGTTCCCTTTTCTCTTCCGTATTTTATGGAATTTACGATAAGGTTTGTAAGCACCTGTTGTATACGCTCTTTATCGGCATTAACAAAAACAGGTTCATTATAATCCATATCAAACGTAAGTGTAATTTTTTTCTTGGTAGCTTTCATTTCTAAAAGGTCAAAAACACTTTCTACCAGCTCAACAATATCAAACCTTTCAACATTTAGACTCAAATCACCAACCTCAAGTTTAGTAATCATATCTAAATCTCTTACAATATAGATTAGACGTTCTACGCCTTTATTGGCTCTATTAAGATACTTTTCTCTAATTTTCGGGTCATTTTGAGCACCATCAATTAAGGTTAACAAATAACCTTGAACAGTAAATAATGGTGTTTTTAACTCGTGTGATACATTTCCTAAAAACTCTTTTCGATATTCTTCTCTTACTTTTAGAGTTTCAATTTCTAGTTTTTTATCTTTTGCATATTTATCTATTTCTTTAGTAAGCGTTGCCATATCTGTAGTAATAGGCTGTTTACGCAATGATGTAGACTCTAACAAAGTGAGGTCGTCGTATATTTTTTTTACACGACGGTAAATAAAACGTTCAACTCTATATTGAATCACAATAAAGCAAAAGCTATAACAAATTAGTGCAAAAGAGAGTATTAACAACCAGTCAAAAGACTTTGTTGTATATAAAAAAACACTCATGAAGAGCGTTAAAAAAATTGTGATGTACATTGAGGTTCTAATAGCGAACCTGTACGTTTTTTTTAATTTTTTCTGCATCTAGTCTACAAACTTATAACCAACTCCTTTAACGGTTTTAAAGCTTTTATCTCCTATTTTTTCGCGAAGTTTTCTAATATGCACGTCAATAGTTCTCCCTCCTACTACAACTTCATTACCCCAAACTTTATCTAAGATTTCTTCGCGCTTAAAAACTTTTCCTGGTTTTGTTGCTAGCAAAGATAACAATTCAAATTCTTTTCTTGGCAAGACCAATTCTTCGCCTTTTAAAGATATCTTATACTCTTCGCGATTGATTACCAAACTACCTATTTTTAATATACTTTCAGAGGCATCTTCTTCTTTAAGTCGTCTTAGTAAAGCTTTTACTTTGCTTACTAAAACTTTTGGTTTTATAGGTTTAGTAATATAGTCATCTGCTCCAGCATCAAAACCTGCTACCTGTGAATAATCTTCACCTCTTGCAGTTAAAAATGTAATAATCGTTTCGCTTAAATCTGGGTTTTTTCTTATTTGCTCACAAGCTTCAATACCATCCATCTCAGGCATCATAACGTCTAAAATGATTAGTTGTGGCCTTTCTTTTTTTGCTTTTTTAACAGCTTCATGACCGTTTTCGGCAGTTATAACTTGGTAACCTTCAGATGAAAGGTTGTAGCCAACAATTTCCAAAATGTCTGGTTCGTCGTCAACTAAAAGTATTTTAATATCCTTTTTTTTCATGTGTAGTTTTTATTGTTTTGGTTATCACATGTGTTTTGCTATTTAGTTCTTCATTTTTTTGAGAAACCAACGATGTAAAGATAGAATTAATAACAAAAATTTATATTACATAATATAATCATAACGTTAAAATAACTTAGTCCTTACTGTTTTATAACCTACTCTAAAAACTCTCAAAACACAATAAAAAATCTATTCTATTATAGCGTCTTAAATCAGGTTTTTAGAGTAAAAATGTAAAACTGTCCCTAAGATAGTTAAAAAATAATGTTATATTATTGTAAATTAGCATACAATATAGTGGCTTTAACGTTTTAAACACCAAAATCTCACTATATTTGAAACAAAATTTAAACTTATTAAAATTAAGATTTATGAAAAAAATTTACTTTTTATTCCTTATTACTTTAATGGCTTTTTCTGGGTTTGCCCAAAATTTAGCTGTTAATGGTAGCTTTGAAAACTGGACAGCTGGTGTTCCTGATGGATACACTACTGTAGATTTTAGCACTACTGATCTTACAGAAAACACGAATTCAACTTTTGTTTCTGACGGAACAAGTTCTGCAAGTGTTAATGTTTTAACTCAAACTCAAGGAGATACTGACATAAGACAAACTATTGCATTAGTAGGAGGAGTAACATATACTATGAGCTTAGACGTCTATGCAACAAATAATGAAGCTAGAGCTCGTATTTTTAATGGTAATGGATTTTCGCCTTCTGTATATTCAGACGAAACTCTATTAAATCAGTGGCAAACTATTTCATTTGAATATACACCTGCTACTAATGAAGATTTTGATATGGGTATCCGTTTTTATGATATCGCTTCAAACTGGACTGCTGGTACACAATCGTCTTTATTTTATATTGACAATTTACAAGTAGTAGCTGCAACTACACCTAGTATTGCGGTAACCTCGCCATCTAATGGAGCTACAATTGCATCTAGTGATGTTGACATTGAATTAAGTGTACAAAATTTTGTTGTAGATCAATTACCTGCTAATGGTGGTACTGGAGATGGTCACATACACTATACTGTTGATGGAGGTAGTAATGTTATGAAATATGACACAGATCCTATTAGCTTAACAGGATTAGCTGACGGTGAGCACACTGTTGAGCTTACTTTAGTTGATAACAGTCATGTGCCTCTAGATCCTGCTGTAACTGCTTCAGTTACTTTCACAGTAACATCTGTACAAACGGTTGCTGATATAGCTGGTTTAAGAGCAGGTACTATTGGTAATATTTATCAAATTACTGGCGAAGTAGTTGTAACATTTGTAACTGGTAACAGTAGAAATCAAATTTTTATTGAAGATGCAACTGGAGGTATGTTAATTGACGACAACTCTGGTACAATTACAACCGTATTTAATAATGGTGATGGTATAACAGGTCTTCAAGGTCAGTTGGGAGAGTTCGCTAATGTTATGCAGCTTGTTCCTTCAGTTGATCCTGGTGCTGCTAGTTCTACAGGTAATTCAATAACTCCTCAAACTGTAACGGTTAATGACATCATCAACAACTTTGATATGTATGAGTCTGAATTAGTATCAATTGCTGATGTAACATTTGCTGATGGAAATGGTACTGCTACATTTGATTCAAGTCAAAACTATGACATCTCAGATGTTTCTGGAGGACCTTTAGCGTTTAGAACAAATTATCCAAATGATAACATGGCAGGAGAGACAATTCCTTCAACTGCTACTACAATTACAGTAATAGCTGGAGAATACTTTGGAACTCCACAAGTATACCCAAGAAGTCCTGACGAAGTACTTTCAATCAATAACCCTAATGCAATTGCTTCTTTCTCTGTTTACCCTAACCCAACTTCAACTGGGTTTGTAAACATAACTTCATCTAGTTCTGAAACGATTTCAGTTTCTGTTTATGATGTTTTAGGTAAACAAGTTATCAATAAAGCTACAGTAAGCAACAACCGTTTAGATGTTTCAACACTAAACACTGGGGTTTATATTATGAATATTTCTCAAAACGATGCTTCAGTTACCAAAAAATTAGTTATTAAATAGATAAAACACATCTATATTAACAAATCATTAAAAGCCAACATTTAAGTTGGCTTTTTTTGTTGCTAGTATTACTTTTGGAGCTCGTTGAACTTTAAAACTTAATTCATGAAAAACATTTACTTTTTATTATGCTCCTTATTTATAGGGAACCTAACTTTTGGACAAACTACAATTGCTATTGAAGATTTTGATTCAGGTACACCTAACTGGACAAACAACATTGCATCATTACTCTTTGTTGACCCGAGTTCTTCTTCCGAAGGGTTCTTTATTCAAACTGCTTCTTCAGTAAACCCAAATTTCTCTGGAAACTCAGCTTATGGAAGAGACCTTGCTGGTGAATCTGGTGAACCTACAATAGACCCAATTAATTTTATTTTTAATGACATTAATGTTTCTGGATACACTGACGTAACTCTTTCTTTTGACTATGCAGTTTCGGCAAACGCAGATATAGGAACTTATACTGTTGTTATCGATGGATCAGATGAGGCTTCTGTTGAGTATTATAATGATCCTGATTCAGGTTTTGAATTTGGAACAATATCAGTAAATATTCCAGATGGAACAACTACAGTAGGCCTTAAAATTGGAGGAACCCTTAATGGAGGAAGTGATGTTTTAGAATTAGACAATTTTAAAATTGTTGGTAACTCTTCTGCTTGCTCAGCTTCTCTTTCAGCAAAAACTCCTGTATGTGATAATATTACTGTAGGAACTGATACATACTCTACTACTTTTGACTTTTTAAACGGTACAGAAACAGATGCTTTTACTGTTGCTGTTTCAGCTGGCTCAGCTAGTGTAAGCACTATTTCAGCTGATGGTTTAATTACAGTTACAGGTATTAATGAAGGTACTGATGTTACTATAACATTAACTAACGAAAATTGTACTCTTACACAAACTACAACATCTCCTACTTGCGAGCCAGCAATTACATCTTGTTTTGACATAAGCAATGGTGCTGAAAAATTTGAAATGTTTACTGTAGCTACTAACTCTGACAGTGATGTTTGGACTGAAAGTAGTGGTACATACAACATGAATGGCTATTGTGGTGGTGGCTGCGAAGAAGTGGTAAACACTTGGTTATTATTTGGACCATTAGATTTAACATCTGTTTCTGACTTAGCTTTAAAATTTAACGCTCAAGAAAATTTTGGAGACACTCCTTTAGCTATCAATTACACAGCTGCTTACTCAGGATGTCCTGACACAACTTCTTGGTCATTATTACAAACTATCACTGAAAGCGATGCAGGTGATGTTGAAATTGACTTATCTGCTTTAACTGGTACTGCAGTTTTTATTGGTATTCAGTATTATGATGATGGTGTTGACGGATACTCTAACTGGGATTTATCAAATGTAGAGTTAACTACTTACAACAATTGTCCTGTTTTAGGCGCTAGACCTACTTCAGATTGCCCTACTTTATCAATTGTTGATTCAGAGCAAAGAGAATTTTCAATTTTCCCTAACCCAACATCAACTGGATTTGTAAATATTGTTTCTGCACATTCTGAAACTATTTCAGTTAATGTTTATGATATGTTAGGTAAACAAGTAATTAATGAAACTATTGCTAACAACCGCTTAAATGTTTCAACACTTAATGCTGGAGTTTACATTATGAAAATTTCTCAAGGTAATACTGCAACTACTCAAAAGATTGTAATTAAGTAAAACTTACCTTATACTATTTAAAAAGCGTCATCAACTTGGTGACGCTTTTTTATTTTGCATACTTTTGCCAAAATGATTGATACACGTTCCATTTTCAAAAATTCTACGCAAGCAGGTTTTAATACTCTTGCTTTAGATATTTTCAAATTTCAATTTGAAAATAACACTGTATATCGTTCATATTGCGATTTGTTGTACAAAAACCCAAGCGACATAAAAAAAGTTGAAGACATTCCGTTTTTACCTATTCAATTTTTTAAAACACACCCTATTTTAAGTACAACTAATGCAATAGAAAAAGTTTTTGAAAGTTCAGGAACAACAGGTCAAATAACAAGCAAGCATCATGTAAGTGATTTAGATGTTTACGAAAACAGTTTTAACACTGGTTTTAATCACTTTTACGGACCTATTGAAGATTATGTGGTATTAGCACTTTTACCTAGTTATTTAGAGCGTGATGGCTCGTCATTAATTTATATGGTTGAGCACTTAATAGCGCAATCTAACCATAAAGAAAGTGGATTTTACCTTCATAATCTGGCCGAATTAAAAAACAAGTTAATTGCTTTAGATTCCGAAGGAAAAAAAGTGCTACTTATTGGTGTTTCGTTTGCATTATTGGATTTAGTGGAACAGTTCCAATTTCAGCTTAAAAACACTATTGTAATGGAAACTGGTGGTATGAAAGGAAGACGAAAAGAATTGATTCGCGATGAACTTCATACTATTTTAAAACAAGGTTTTGGTGTTTCTGAAATTCATAGCGAATATGGTATGACAGAGCTTTTAAGTCAAGCATATTCCAAAGGAAACGGTATTTTTAAATGTCCTAACTGGATGAAAGTTTTAACACGAGATACTGAAGACCCTTTAACTATAACAAGCACGTCTACTACTGGAGGAATTAACATTATTGATTTAGCAAATATTTACAGCTGCTCTTTTATAGCAACTCAAGATCTTGGTAAAGTTTACAACGATAATTCTTTTGAAATTATTGGTAGGTTTGACAACAGCGATATTAGAGGCTGCAATTTGATGGCTTTGTAAGGAAATAATATCAACTACGACTATTATCTAGCTAAGAGAAAGCAAGATTATTTTTTTTAGTTGGTTGGTTATTGTAAACGCCTGATTTTCATCAGGCGTTTTTTTTATACAACTTTTATAATGTAAGTGTTTTTCTTTCCTTTATTGATAATGATATAGCTACCATTTATTAGGTCTTCATCAGTTAACTGATAGTCTTTTGTAACTTTTTCTTTGTTAACTGACACTGAATTTTCTTTTAATGCTCTAATGGCTTCACCATTAGAATTCAAAAAGCTTGTTTTGGCTGATAATGCAGCAATCATATCAAAACCTCCTTCAAAATCTGCTTTAGACACTTCCGCTTGCGGAACACCTTCAAACACATCTAAAAATGTTTTTTCGTCTAGTGTTTTAATATCATCTTTAAAAGTTTTACTAAACAAGATGTTTGACGCTTTTTCAGCAGTTAAAAAGTCTTCTTTGCTATGCACAAAGGTTGTTACTTCTTCTGCTAATCGTTTTTGAAGTAGTCTTTGGTGAGGTGCTTCTTTATGAGAAGCAACTATATTCTCAATTGTTTCTTTATCTAAAAACGTAAAGATTTTAATATACTTTTCAGCATCTTCATCAGTCGTATTTACCCAAAACTGGTAAAACTTGTAAACCGAAGTTTTATCGGCATCTAACCAAACGTTACCACCTTCACTTTTTCCAAATTTAGAACCATCAGCTTTTGTGATCAACGGACAGGTCATTGCGTAAGCTTTAGCCTCTTCGCCAACATTCATACGCCTTACTAATTCAGTTCCTGTGGTAATATTTCCCCATTGATCGCTTCCTCCCATTTGTAGTAAACAATTATGGGTTTTATATAAATGGTAAAAATCGTAACCTTGAATTAATTGATAAGTAAACTCTGTAAACGACATACCAACACTACCTTCTTCACCAGAAAAACGTTTTTTTACCGAGTCTTTTGCCATCATGTAATTAACGGTTATACGTTTACCTACATCTCTTGCAAAATCGATAAAAGAAAAGTCTTTCATCCAATCATAATTATTAACTAATAAAGGCGCATTAGCTGCTTTAGAATTAAAATCTAAAAACCTTGACAGTACATTTTTTATGCCTTGTACATTATGATTAAGTGTTGCTTCGTCTAATAAGTTTCGCTCATCACTCTTACCTGATGGGTCTCCAATCATTCCTGTAGCTCCACCAACCAAAGCAATAGGCTTATGACCAAATCGCTCAAGATGTACCAGTAGAATAATTGGCACCAAACTCCCAATGTGTAAAGAATCTGAAGTTGGATCAAAACCTATATAAGCAGTTGTCATTTCCTTATCAAGTTGTTCTTCGGTTCCAGGCATAATATCGTGTACCATACCTCTCCAGCGTAATTCTTCTACCAATGATTTAGACATATTCAATTTATTTTTAGTTCCGCAAAGATAAAAATCAATGTAGAATTCTTATCCCTTTATGAATAATTCTTTACTTTAGTTTTATGATTTTAGTTACAGGAGGTACAGGTTTAGTTGGTTCGCATTTACTTTATAATCTTGCGAGTAATAAAAAGAAGGTTCGTGCAATTTATAGACGTGAACACAAACTAGATACTGTAAAAAAAGTGTTTTCTTATTATACTGAACATTCTGAATCTCTTTTTAACTTCATTGAATGGGTTGAAGCCAACCTTACAGATATTACTGCTTTAACCAATGCTTTTAAGGAGGTAACACATGTTTACCATTGTGCTGCATTTGTTTCTTTTGAGCCTGATAAATACCATCAACTCCGAAAAATAAATATTGAAGGAACCGCTAACATTGTTAACCTTTGTGTTTCTCATAATATAAAAAAGCTGTGTTATATAAGCTCTATTGCTGCTATAGGACATCATGCAAATTATGAGAAATTAATTACAGAAGATACACATTGGAATACTGAAGACGACAACAGCGTTTATGCTATTACTAAATATGGTGCCGAAATTGAAGTATGGAGAGGCACTCAAGAAGGTGTTGATGCAGTAATTGTTAATCCAGGAATAATAGTTGGTCCAGGCTTTTGGAAAGGTGCTGGCAGTAGCAGTTTAATTCGTTTGATTTACAAAGGTGTTCCTTACTACACTAACGGAAGCACTGGTTATGTTGGTGTTTGGGATGTTGCAAGTGTTATGCAACAACTTATGGAAAGTAACATAAAAAATGAGGGTTTTATTCTTGTTTCAGATAATCTTACATTTAAGAACTTTATTTATAAAGTTGCCAATGCTTTAAAGGTTAAACCTACAAAGAAAAAAGCTAGTGCCTTTTTACTCGAACTAGGTTGGCGATTGGATTGGCTTCGACATAAACTTACAGGAAAACGAAGACAGTTGTCAAAACATACCGCAAAATCGGCAAGACAGAGAACTTTATATGATAATTCTAAAATAAAAAACGCATTAGACTTTCAGTTTACACCAATTGATGAAGTTATAGAAAAGACGAGCAAACTCTTTTTAGATGATATTAAAAAAGATTAATCTCGAGCGCCAAAGTTTTTATCCTTTAATCTTTTGGTTTCTCTTTTAATAGAATCAGATAATTTTTTTATTGAATCTCTTTTTTTATTTCTATCCTCTTCTTCCTCTTCTTTTAGTTTTTCGTAAGTTTCTTTTTCTTTGCTAAGACGTTCTTTAACAGATTCTATCATTTCAGCATAGTCTTTAGAATCGTATGCATAATACTCGTTACTTAATGCAAATTGAAGACTGTCTATGCTATACTTTTTAAATATATATCCTTCAGGATTAATACCATAGTTTTCAAGTTGTTGCTTTTTAATGCCTTTAGCAGCATTCATTAAATAAGTATCATATAACACTTGCTCCATCTTATCTTTTGGTATAAGATTACTTGGTTTTTTAGGTTTTTGAGTTTTATCGCAACCTAAAAACAACGCTATGATACAAACAAGTGTTACTATTTTTTTCATCTATCAAATGTTAGTCGTTTGGCAGCATTTCCGTTGAGGAATTTAAAATTATTATACACTAAAGTACCATTTAGAAATGTATGTGTTACTCTAGACTTAAAGGTAGTTCCCTCAAAAGGCGACCATCCGCATTTATATAATATATTGTCTTTGTTTACTGTCCAAGGGCTATTGGCATCTACTACAACTAAATCGGCAAAATACCCTTCTCTTATAAAACCTCGTTTTTCTATTTGAAATAATATCGCAGGATTATGGCACATCTTTTCCACCATTTTTTCTAAGGAAATTCGTCCTCTATGGTAAGACTCCATCATTGCCACAAGTGCATGCTGTACTAATGGTCCGCCAGATGGTGCTTTTGTATATACATTCTTTTTCTCCTCTAGAGTATGAGGTGCATGGTCAGTAGCAACAACATCAATTCTGTTGTCTAACAATGCTTTCCAAAGTTCGTCTCTATCGTGTGCAGTTTTTACAGCAGGATTCCATTTAATTAGCGTTCCTTTTTTGCTATAATCTTCATCACTAAACCATAGGTGATGTATACAAACTTCGGCAGTAATTTTTTTATCTTTTAAAGGAATTTTATTTGAAAACAGCTTAGTTTCCTTAGCAGTTGACAAATGGAATACATGCAACCTAGCTCCTGTTTTTTTAGCAAGTTCTATAGCTTTTGAAGAGGATAAATAACAAGCTTCTTCACTACGAATGATTGGATGGTTTTCAATTGGGATATCTTCACCATACTTATTGGTAAACTCTTCCATATTAGCTCTAATAGTTGCCTCATCTTCACAGTGAACAGCAATCAACAAATTGGTGCTACTGAATATTTTTTCGAGTACCTCAGGATTATCAACTAGCATATTTCCTGTTGAAGATCCTAAAAACAATTTAAGTGCAGCTACGTTTTTTTCGTCAACCTTTAAAATTTCTTCCAAGTTATCATTGGTTCCACCAAACATAAACGAATAATTAGCGTATGATGTTTTGGAAGCTATCTCAAACTTTTCTTCTAGTTTTTCGATAGTAGTGGTTTGCGGTACTGTATTTGGCATTTCTATAAAAGAGGTAATACCTCCAGCTATAGCAGCTTTAGATTCAGTGCCTATATCGGCTTTATGGGTAAGTCCTGGTTCTCTAAAATGCACTTGATCGTCAATAACACCAGGTAGCACATAGTTTCCTTCAACATCAATTACCACAACATCAGATGATTTAGCGCTTATTGAGTCGGCAACTTCTTTAATATACTCGCCTTCAATAAGGATATCACCTTCTTTAACTTTGCCTTCGTTTATAATTTTGGCATTTTTAATAAGAATAGTTTTTGCTTTCATGTTATTTAGCAAATAGACTTTTAAATTTCATATTCAACACTCCAAAAATAGCTTCGGAAATAATACCTCCACTCATTTTTGATTTTCCTTTAGCTCTATCGGTAAAAATGACAGGAACTTCAACAATTTTAAATTGCTTTAAATAGGCTTTAAACTTCATTTCTATTTGAAACGCATAACCCACAAACTTAATTGTATCTAGATTAATAGTCTCTAACACTTGTCTTTTGTAGCATACAAAACCAGCTGTTGTATCTGCAATTTTCATTCGAGTTATAAACTTTACATATTTAGATGCAAAGTAAGATAACAATAATCGCTTCATATCCCAATCAACCACATTAACAGTATTATTAATATACCTTGAGCCTATTGCCATATCAGCACCTTGTATTGCGCAAGTAGTATACAACCTCATCAAATCATCAGGATTATGAGAAAAATCGGCATCCATTTCAAAAATATATTCATATTCTTTTTCTAAACACCATTTAAATCCAGCAATATAAGCTGTTCCTAATCCTGTCTTTTCCTTTCTTTGAAGTAAAAATAGCTGGTTATCAAATTCCTTTTGAAGCTCTTTAACCTTAAGTGCAGTTAAATCTGGTGAATTATCGTCAACCACTAAAACATCAAAAGCTTTCTCTTGAGCAAAAACGGCTCTCACTATAGCTTCAATGTTCTCTATTTCATTATAAGTAGGTATGATGACAATTGCATCCTTCATTTTACCAAATTTTAGCAAAAGTAAGTTTTTTTGAAGTATAAAGTTTATTGAAATGAGCTTAAATAAAAGTTAAACAGGTGAAAATTTCTTTATAATTTAGCATCATGTTAAGAGAGGTAGTTTCAAATGAATGGTTTACAATATTCATTGTATTGGGTTTGGTATTGGTAACCCTGTCAAAGTTTTTGTTTGAAAACAGATTTAAAGATTTTCTCTTAGTTATAGGTAACTCCAAGTATTTAAAAATCTACTCTAGAGACCAAAAATTTATTGATGGGTTTGACACTTTAATGTTTTTAAACCTACTAATTTCAGTATCAATATTTTCGTTTATAGCTTACTCTGAACTTGTTTTACCTTCAGAATTTGATCTTACACTATTTGTTAAAGTTCTTTTTGCAATTGGAGCTCTCATACTTATAAAAGTGCTCTTAGAACGACTATTAGCAAGTTTGTTTGAAATAGACGAATTGATTGATGCATATTTATTTCAGAAAACCAGCTATTTAAATTATAGTGGCTTTGTTCTCTTACCAATAAACATTTTACTCATATATAGCATAACACCTTCAAAACCTTTAATTTACACTGTTATTGGTCTTGTTTTATTGATTAATTTAATTGGATTTATAACTTCATTTAAAAAACATCAAAAGTTGATATTTGATAACTTATTCTATTTTATTTTGTATCTTTGCGCACTCGAAATTGGACCTTATCTAATTTTGTATAAGTTAATTACAGATTATAACGCTTAAAAACTATAACTAGAGCCTATGAAAGTGAAAACAATTTTAGTGTCACAGCCCGAGCCTAAAATAGAAAATTCGCCTTACTTTGATCTTCAAGAAAAGCAGAAAGTTAAGATTGACTTTAGACCTTTTATACATGTAGAAGGTGTTCCTGCTAAAGAGATTAGACAACAAAAAGTAGACTTAAGCCAGTACACAGCAATTATACTTACTAGTAGAAATTCTGTGGACCACTTTTTTAGAGTAGCTGAAGAAATGCGTTTTAAAGTTCCAGATACGATGAAATATTTTTGTCAGTCTGAAGCGGTTGCATTTTATCTTCAAAAATACGTAGTGTATAGAAAGCGTAAAATATATGTGGGTAAACGTACCTTCCAAGATTTATCTCCACTTATCAAAAAGTATAAGGACGAAAGCTTTTTACTACCTACTACCGACAAATTAAAACCTGAAGTTCCTGAAACTTTAAATGGGTTAAAGGTAAAATGGAAAGAAGCTGTTTTTTACAAAACAGTAATTAGTGATTTATCTGATTTAGCTGATGTTTACTATGACATTTTAGTGTTTTTTAGTCCTTCTGGTATTGAATCTTTATTCCACAATTTCCCAGAGTTCAAACAAAACAATACACGTATAGCTGTTTTTGGAAACACTACTATTAAAGCTGTTGAGTCTCATGGATTAAGAGTTGATATTGCAGCTCCAACTCCTGAAACACCTTCAATGACGATGGCGTTAGAAAAGTATATTACTCAAGCTAATAAAGGAAAATAAATTTCTTACACATAACATAAAAAAAGCGATTCAAAATTGAATCGCTTTTTTTATGAATTAGCCTTGATTAATTAAAAGGCATAACGCTGTGGCCCACCTCTTCTTATTTCTTCACTTGCATAAGATTCAAACTTTTTAAAGTTTTCTCTAAAAGCGTTAGATAACTTAAATGCTGTAGTGTAGTATGCTTCATCATTGTTCCAAGTTGATCTTGGACTCAATACCTCAGTTGGAACTCCTGGACAACTTCTTGGTTGCGCCACTCCAAATACTGAGTGAATATGGTAATCGTCATAATTATACAGTCCTAAATCACCATTTAAAACAGCATTAATCATAGCACGAGTGTATTTTAACTTCATTCTTGTACCAACACCATAAGGTCCACCTGTCCAACCTGTGTTTACTAACCAAACATTAACTCCAGACTCTTTCATCTTTTTGCTTAACATTTCAGCATATTTAGTAGGATGCAAAGGCATAAAAGGTGCTCCAAAACAAGCTGAAAAACTTGGTACAGGTTCAACAACTCCAGCTTCAGTACCTGCTACTTTTGCTGTATATCCTGAAATGAAATGGTATGCTGCCTGACTTGGTGTTAATTTAGAAATTGGAGGTAAAACTCCAAACGCATCTGCTGTAAGGAAAAATATATTTTTTGGGTTTTCTCCTATTGATGGCTTTTTAATATTTTCAATATGATAGATTGGGTAGCTAACACGTGTGTTTTGAGTAATTGATGTGTCGGCAAAATCAACGTCACCTTTATCATCTATTATCACATTTTCTAGTATAGCTCCTTTTTTAATAGCATTAAAAATTTCAGGTTCTTGCTCTTGAGAAAGGTTTATAACTTTTGCATAGCAACCACCTTCAAAGTTAAACACTGTGTTTTCGCTTGTCCAACCATGTTCGTCATCACCTATTAAACTTCTATCAGGATCGGTAGAAAGTGTAGTTTTTCCAGTACCTGACAGTCCAAAGAAAATTGCTGTATCTCCATCTTTTCCAACATTAGCACTACAGTGCATTGGTAAAGTATTTTTAAATACAGGAAGTATAAAATTCAACGCAGAGAAAATTCCTTTTTTAATCTCTCCTGTGTATCCTGTTCCTCCTATTAAGGCTATTTTTCTTGTGAAGTCTAAAATAGCAAAGTTGTGTTGACGTGTACCATCAACCTCTGGGTTTGCCATAAAACCTGGAGCATTAACTATAGTCCACTCTGGTGAGAAGTTTTCTAGTTCAGCTTCAGTAGGACGCAAAAACATATTGTAAGCAAACATATTGCTCCAAGGATATTCATTAATAACACGAATATTCAACTTGTAATTGTCATCAGCACAAGCATAGCTATCTCTAACAAAAACTTCTTTTTCCGAAAGGTAATCAGTAACCTTATCGTACAGTTTTTGGAATTTGTCCGACTCAAAAGGAATATTGATATTTCCCCACCACACCTTGTCTTCGGTAATGGCATCTTTTACAATAAAACGGTCTTGAGGCGATCGTCCTGTAAACTCACCTGTATTTACAGCTAAAGTTCCATTAGATGTTTCTACACCTTGCTTTTTAGAAATTGCCGCAGCCTGAAGCTCATCAGGAGACAACTGATAATTTACTTTTGCATTTTTAATGCCATATTGCTCTAACGAAATCGATTTCGTAGTTTGAGTATGGTTTACCATAATTTTTTGTGTTGTTTTAATTGTGCAAAGCTAAAACAATATTTTAAAACTGTCACTAAAATAGCTTTTTAATCCTTTTTAAGTTTTAAAAAGTTTATCAACAAAACTACCCATGAAAGTATAAGTAGTAATCCTCCTATTGGTGTAATAAACCCTATGCTTTTAAAATCAAACGAAGACAATACATTTGTTGCCAAACCATAAATTGAACCCGAAAAAAACAACACTCCAACAAGCACCAAATAAAAGATGGTTTTCTTAGCCTTTTGGGTTACAAGAGTTGTGCTTCCTACAAACAATAATAGAATAGCATGATACATTTGGTATTTTACTCCTGTTTCAAAAGTATCAATCATTTCGGCAGAAATAAGCGACTTTAAACCATGTGCTGCAAATGCACCAAGTACAATGCTTAAAATTCCTAATATGGAAGCGGTAATTAATATAGACTTGTTCATATAAATTTAATTTTTGAGTTTTTATTGCACGTTCGATTTACTACTTTCGTGAACACAAAATTACTCAACAAATCCCATTATGCGAAAGATTTTAGTTATTGGTTCAGGAAAATCTGCATCCTATCTTATAAAATATTTACTTGAAAAATCAGAATCTGAAAACCTACTTATAATTGTTGGAGACATCAACTATTCTAGTGCCAAAAAGTTAATTGGCGACCACAAAAATGCTCAAGCTATTGTGCTAGATGTGTTTGACAAACACTCTAGAGAAACAGCTATTCAAAATGCCGACATTGTAGTATCTATGCTTCCTGCAAGATACCATATAGAAGTTGCTAAAGATTGTATTTCGTTTGGTAAAAATATGGTTACTGCATCTTATGTAAGCGACGAAATGCAAAGTTTAGACAAAGCTGCTAGAGATAAAGGCTTGGTGTTTATGAACGAAATAGGTGTTGACCCAGGAATTGACCATATGAGTGCTATGAAAGTAATTGATAGCATACGTGAAAAAGGTGGTAAAATGATTTTGTTTGAATCGTTTACTGGTGGTTTGGTTGCTCCTGAAAGCGATAATAACCTATGGAATTACAAGTTTACCTGGAACCCAAGAAACGTGGTTGTTGCAGGACAAGGTGGTGCTGCAAAATTTCTTCAGGAAGGCACGTATAAATACATTCCTTATAACCGATTATTTAGAAGAACAGAATTTTTGGACGTTGAAGGCTATGGACGTTTTGAAGCGTATGCTAATAGAGATTCTTTAAAATACCAAAGCGTGTATGGACTAGATGATATTAAAACACTTTACAGAGGTACAATGCGTCGTGTAGGGTTTTCTCGTGCGTGGAACATGTTTGTACTTTTAGGGATGACTGACGACAGCTATACTATAGATGATAGTGAGAACATGAGCTATCGCGATTTTGTAAACGCCTTTTTACCTTACAGCCCAACAGATTCGGTTGAATTAAAGTTTAGACATGCTTTAAAGATTGACCAAGACGATATTGTTTGGGACAAACTTATTGAACTAGATATCTTTAGTGCTAGTAAAATGGTTGAGCTTAAAAAAGCAACGCCTGCACAAATACTTCAAAAGATATTAATGGATAGTTGGACACTTGCCGAAGAGGATAAAGACATGATTGTAATGTATCACAAGTTTGGTTACGAGCTTAATGGTAAAAAACACCAAATAGACTCTACAATGGTAACAATTGGTGAAGACCAGACGTTTACAGCAATGTCTAAAACTGTTGGCTTACCTGTGGCTATTGCTACCTTGGCGATTTTAAATGAAAAAATTACAACTCCTGGTGTTCAAATACCTATTAACAAAGAAGTGTATGAGCCTATTTTAAAAGAGTTGGAAGCGTATGATATTAAGTTTAAAGAATACGATGTCCCTTATCTTGGTTACAATCCTTTAAACTTATAGTCTAAAGCATTACAAATCTAAATGTATTTACTACTTTTATGTTTTATAATTTCTATTTAAAACCTAATGAAAGTTGTAAATCAAAATATCCATATTGATGGTATAGACAAAAAAATTCTTCGTGCCTTAATGGAAGATGCAAGAACACCCATTCTTGAAATAGCAAGACAAGTAGGTATTTCAGGAGCTGCTATTCATCAAAGGTTACGAAAACTTGAAAAGTCTAAGTTAATTTCGGGATCAAAGTTTGTAATCAATCCTAAGGTTTTAGGATATACTACTATGGCTTTTATAGGTATATACTTAGATAAAGCCGTTAGTAACCCAGAAGCTGTACGACAATTACAAAAGATACCTGAAGTATTGGAATGTCATTACACAACTGGTAACTGGAGTATTTTTGTAAAGATACTTTGTAAAGACAATGAGCACCTAATGCAAGTTCTTAATAAAGAAATACAATCTATTTCTGGTGTATCACGAACTGAAACCTTTATATCACTTCAACAGCAAATTGACAGACAGATAAAGATATAATCTTTTGTCATCCTGAACTTGATTCAGGATCTATTGTGGATTCCGCATCAAGTGCGGAATGACAGTTCAAAAAAAAGCGTCTAAATGACGCTTATATTATTTTTTAAGATATGAAAAACTAGTCTCTTCCGCCAAATACTTGAAGTGCCCAATATAGCAATGAAGCTAAAGCACCAATTGCTGCTACTAGATAAGTTCTAGCTGCCCATTTAAGTGCATCTTCAGAGCCTTTATATTCTTCAGGAGTTACCATGTTTTTTGCTTTTAACCAAGCTAATGCTCTATTACTAGCATCATACTCTACAGGTAGCGTAATAAAGCTAAATAAGGTTGCAAAACCCATAAATACTAATCCTGCAACAGCAACCCAATATCCTAATCCTACACCAGCAGCTGCACCAAGTATTAAACCTCCTATTACTAACCATTGTGACATCCCAGAAGTTACACTTACAATAGGTACTAATGCTGAACGCATCCCTAAAGCGCTATAGGCTTGTGCATGCTGTACTGCGTGCCCACACTCGTGTGCTGCAACAGCTGCAGCAGCTGCGTTAGCTTGGTTGTACACTGGTTCACTAAGGTTTACTGTTTTGTTTTTTGGGTTGTAATGGTCTGTTAGTTGACCAGCTACCGAAATAACCTCAACGTCATAAATACCGTTGTCTGCCAACATTTTTTCAGCAATCTCACGTCCTGTCATTCCGTTGCGTAATCTTACTTTAGAATATTTGGCAAACTTTTGTTTTAATTGATTACTAACTAACCAACTTACCAGAGCAATCGCTCCAATTAATATATAATATCCAATCATCTTTTTAAAGTTTAATAGTGTAAATTTAATACTAATCTAGCAAAAAATAAGCCAAATTTAAGTTAAGAAATATTGTCATACCACTACTGTCATTACTAACAAAAGAAGCAATCTTTTGATTAAGAATTTAATGAGATTACTAGGTCACTTTGTTCCTTATAATGACAAGAACTAGCCTACAATATTCACAATCTTCCCAGGAACCACAATTACTTTTTTAGGTGTGCGTCCTTGTAGTTGGTCTTGTGTTTTTTCGTGAGCCATCACTGTTTTTTCAATATCTTCTTTACTCATGTCTAATGGTAGCTCTAGTTCAAAACGTTTTTTACCATTAAACGAAATTGGATATACCTTACTGCTTTCTACCAAGTGCTTTTCGTCATACTCAGGAAAAGTTGCAGTAGCAATCGACTGGTTATGTCCTAATTTGCTCCATAACTCTTCAGCGATATGTGGTGCATAAGGTGAGACTAACACAATTAGAGGTTCTAAAATTGCTCTACTTGTACATTTTTGAGCGGTTAACTCATTAACTGCAATCATAAACGTAGATACCGAAGTATTGAACGAGAAGTTCTCGATGTCTTCTTCTACTTTCTTAATGGTTTTATGTAAGGTTTTTAAAGCGTCTTTAGTAGGTTGGTCTTCAGTGACGTGAAAAACACCCTCCTGACCTCCCTCAAGGGAGGAATGATAGAGTTTCCATAGCTTTTTTAAGAAGTTATGTACACCAGTAATTCCAGCAGTATTCCAAGGTTTGTATTGCTCTAAAGGCCCAAGAAACATTTCGTACAGACGTAAACTGTCTGCGCCATATTCTTCACAAATATGGTCTGGATTAACCACATTGTATTTGGACTTGGACATTTTTTCTACTTCGCGTTTAACTTTAAATGTTCCGTCTTCTTCTGTAATGAATTTAGCATCCTTAAATTCAGGTCGCCAATTTTTAAAGGCTTCAATATCTAATTCATCTGAAGCATTAACAAATGAAACATCAACGTGTAATGCTCTCGTATCTCTTTTTGAAAATTTTATTAATTCTTTACAATCCTCAAAATCATCTTTACTCATAAATGAAAGAAACTTATCTTTAAGATTAATTTCTATATGATTATCTCTATCTTCTGGTAATAGCGATTCTATTTCGTCTTTTAAACCTTTAGATATGAACACATCTTGATTAAACCCTTTATTTTCAGATGAAGTTACATCGATTTTCTCTTTTAAGAATTGGTATACAAAAGCACTCGTCCCAAGTATCATTCCTTGATTAATGAGTTTTTTAGCAAACTCATCTACAGGTACTAATCCTAAATCGAACATAAACTTTTGCCAAAAACGTGCGTACAACAAGTGTCCTGTAGCATGCTCGCTACCACCAATGTACAAGTCTATTTGCTGCCAATAGTTTACGGCTTCTTGCGAGAAAATTTCTTTGTCATTATGTGGGTCCATATACCTGTTAAAGTATTGTGAGCTTCCTGCCCACCCAGGCATGGTGTTAAGTTCTAGAGGAAATACGGTTTTGTTCTCGACTGCGCTCGAACTGACAACCGTATTTGTTTTGGTATCCCAAGCCCAAACGCTTGCATTCCCTAAAGGTGGCTCACCTGTTTCGGTTGGTAAGTATTTTTCAACTTCTGGCAAGGTAATAGGCAAGTGTTGCGCGTCTATCATTTGTGGCATTCCGTTGACATAATACACAGGAAATGGTTCTCCCCAATAACGCTGACGACTAAATACAGCATCACGTAAGCGGTAATTGGTTTTTCCTTTTCCGTAGCCTAATTTTTCCAACTCATAAATAGCTGTTTTAGTTGCCTTTTTATAGTTTAAGCCATCAAGAAAGCCACTATTAGCAATTACAGTATTGTCTTTGTCGGTAAATGCTGCTTCACTAATATCAACACCTTCAAATATATTTGGAATAGGAATATTAAAATACTTTGCAAAATCATAATCGCGTTGGTCACCACAAGGTACTGACATTACAGCTCCTGTACCATAACCTGCCAATACGTAATCTCCAATCCAGATTGGGATAGGTTTTTTACTAAACGGATGCTCTGCATAAGCTCCTGTAAACGCTCCTGTAATGGTTTTTACATCTGCCATACGGTCGCGTTCGCTACGTTTTGAAGTCGCTTCAATATAGGCTTCAACCTCAGCTTTTTGTTCTGGTGTTGTAATTTTTGAGACCAATTCGTGCTCTGGAGCGAGTGTCATAAACGACACTCCAAAAATAGTATCTGGTCGTGTGGTAAAAACTTCTATTTGATGAGACGTCTCGACTGCGCTCGACGAGACAGCAGGAATAACATTAAATGTAACAGATGCACCAACCGACTTTCCTATCCAGTTGCGTTGGCTTTCTTTAAGTGAATCTGTCCAATCAATAGTATCTAGTCCTTGAAGCAAACGCTCTGCATATGCCGAAATACGCATGCTCCATTGTGTCATTTTTTTGCGCATCACAGGATGTCCACCACGTTCTGAAACGCCATTAACAATTTCGTCATTGGCTAAAACGGTTCCTAAAGCAGGACACCAGTTTACTTCAGTTTCGGCTAAATACGTTAACCTGTATTGCAATAGTATTTCTTGTTGTTTTTCAGAAGAAAAGCCTTTCCACTCTTCCGAAGAAAATATTTTAATATCATCATCGCAAGCAGCATTGACGTTTGCATTTCCTTCTTTTTCAAAAACAGAAATTAAAGTCGAAATGTTTTCAGCTTTATCACTCTCATTATTATACCACGAGTTGAACAGTTGAATAAAAATCCACTGTGTCCATTTGTAATAGCTTGGGTCTGATGTGCGTACTTCTCTACTCCAATCAAACGAAAACCCTATTTGGTCTAATTGACGACGATAGGTTGCAATATTGGTTTCGGTAGTGATTGCAGGATGCTGCCCTGTTTGAATAGCATACTGTTCTGCAGGTAAACCAAAACTATCATACCCTTGAGGATGCAATACATTAAACCCTTTATGACGCTTATAACGTGCATAAATATCACTAGCAATATAACCTAATGGATGACCAACATGTAAACCTGCTCCACTTGGATAAGGAAACATATCCAGTACATAGTATTTTGGTTTATCACTATGGTTTTCGGCTTTAAACGTATGGTTTTCTGCCCAATATTTTTGCCATTTGGCTTCTATTTCGTTGAAATTATATGTCATAATAATGCTCTCGAAGGTGAGTATTTATTTTTACTGTCGCTTTATGGATTCCGCATTAACCTTTCGACTGCGCTCAAGGTGACAACTGCAGAATAACAAATAAATTAAAAGTGCAAATTTAAGGTTATTATAACAATGTTGAAAGATTAAACGTTGTAAACCTTACGGAAATAGTTTTGTTTATTATTTTTACACCATTAACCCACAATATTTATGAGTTCATCTTTTGATAGATACCAAAAACGAAAATTAATTTCGTCATACTTTTCTGTAGTTATCAGCATCGCCTTGGTTCTTTTTCTTTTAGGCTGTTTAGGTCTTTTGGTTTTAAATGCTAAAAAAGTAGCAGACCATTTTAAAGAGCAAGTTGTTGTTACTATTTTCTTGAATGATTCTGCCAAAGAAGTTGAAATCAACCAGCTTCAAAAAAGTTTAGCCATGGCTGAATACACCAAGAAAACGGTTTATGTCTCAAAAGAAGAAGCTGCTGAGTTTATGAAAGCAGATACAGGTGAAGACTTTATGGATTTTGTTGGGTACAATCCGTTACAAAACAACATTGAGGTTTACTTAAAGGCCGATTATGTTACTAACGAAACCCTTGATGGTATTACCGAAGAGCTTGCCAACAAACAGTTTATTGAAGACATACGTTATGACAATGACCTTGTGGAACTGATGAATGACAACGTTAAAAAAATAACGTTTTGGGTACTGATTGTAAGTGCATTATTTACCGTAATTGCGGTTTTACTCATTAACAGTTCTATACGATTAGCTGTTTATTCTAAACGTTTTATCATAAAAACGATGCAAATGGTAGGTGCTACCAAAGCTTTTATTCGTAGACCATTTGTATTTAAAAGCGTTCAACTTGGTGTTATAGGAGCTATTGTTGCACTTATAGGTATGGCTTTAGTACTGTATTACCTTAACCGAACATTCCCTGATCTTGGCTTTGTTCAAAACCCTGTATTGTTAGCAATATTGTTTGCTGGTATTTTTATACTTGGCATAATTATCACTTGGATTAGTACATTTATTGCCACACAGCGTTTCTTGAATTTGAAAACCGACCAGTTGTACTATTAAATGCAAAAATACTTTTATCTATTACTATTCTCTCTTTTGATAATTTCTTGTAAAAAGAATTCAGAAGAAGATTTAATGTATAGTAGAGGTATTATTTCAGAAGGGAATTACACAAACAATTACTTTGGATTTACATTAAACTTTGAGCCCCAAACTTGGAGTATTGTTAATAAAGATATTGTAGATTCATTGAGCGAAAATGCTCTAGAAAATGTTTTTGACAATGTTGATGAAGAGACAGTCGAAGTGTCAGAATCAAACCCACTTTTAGTACTAAACAAAACTTTTTCTGATTCAGAAGATGGTTTCACTCCTAGCTTTACCATTATTGCTGAAGACTTAAGAGGTAATACTGTTTTAACCGCTCATGACTATATTGAAGCATTAAAACAACAGCTTTTGTTTTCAAATATCGACTATAAAATAAACGATAGTGAATATCCAAAAATTATCAACGGTTTTAAAGTTAGCTCTACAAACATTTTTTATAAAGAGAATAATTCTTTTCAAGATTTTATTGCTTTTGAAAGCAAAAGGTATTGTGTGTCGTTTCTACTCACTTACAGAAATTTATCAGAAAAAAAGCAACTTAAAAAAATACTTTATACACTAAAACAGAATTAATCTACGTTATAGTTTAATTAATCAGTCAATCAAAAAGTTGAAACGAACAGTTCCTTTTTTTGCCCTTGCCCTTTTTCTAATGTTTTGGTCTTGCATTATTAACAACCCTAAACCAGAAGAATGTACTATGGTTACCGCTAAAATTACCAAGATTACTGAAGGTTCATCGTATGATATTGTGTTTCATGATGACAAAACCGACTTCTTTTACATTAACAGAGGTTTGGAACGCGGATTAAATTTAGATACTCTTAACGCAAAAGTTTTAAATAAAACCGTTACTTTGCACTTACCTAAACTTTGGTTAGGTACCTCAGAACATATTGCACAACTTGCCATAGGTGATGAGATTATTTTTACAGAATTTGAGTAATTAAAATAGATTCCTGCTTGGTAGGAAATGAATATGGGAGAACAAAAACGTAAAGAAAGCGCAAAAGCCGAATTTGTTTTCGGAAAGAAAAACTACAAGTTTATGCTAATAGGTTTAGCATTTATAGCCATTGGTTTTATTTTAATGTCTGGTGGTGGTAGCGATGACCCAAACGTTTTTGACCCAAGTATTTTTAGTTTCAGAAGAATTAGACTAGCGCCAACACTTATCTTAATTGGTTTTGCTATTGAAGTGTATGCTATTTTATTGAACCCAAATAAAGAAAACAGTAAGAAGTAAACTCAGCTTCCATTTTTAATGTTTATCTGTTAGAACTACATCCTTTCTTTCGCTTTAGTTTCTACTTTGTTAATACTTAACATTTTTTCATTTGTTTTTAAATTTTCAAACGAAAAAATTCATGTACTTTTGCGCACATGGATATTATCGATTCAATTATATTAGGTATTATACAAGGACTAACAGAGTTTTTACCTGTATCATCTAGTGGACATTTAGAAATAGGAAAAGCCATTCTTGGAGATAATTTAGTTCCAGAAGAAAGCCTTCTATTTACGGTTGTACTGCATTTTGCTACAGCATTAAGTACAATGGTTGTTTTTAGAAAAGATATTTTGGACATCATTAAAGGTATTCTGAAATTTCAATGGAATGAAGACATGCAGTTTTTCACCAAAATTGTTATCTCAATGATTCCTGCTGTTATAATTGGATATAATTACGAATCACAACTGGCTGAACTTTTTGGCGGTAATATTCAATTGGTAGGATACATGTTATTATTAACAGCTTTCTTGCTGTATTTAGCCGATAAAGCCAAAGACACTAATAAAAAAGTGAGTTTTAAAAATGCTTTGGTAATTGGTTTTGCTCAAGCTATTGCAATGCTTCCTGGAATTTCGCGTTCGGGAGCAACTATATCAACTTCAGTATTATTAGGAAACGATAAAACCAAAGCAGCTCGTTTTTCGTTTTTGATGGTTGTTCCGTTAATTTTTGGTAAAATAGCAAAAGACGTTTTAAGTGGTGACATCACCTACGACAGCTCAAACTTTACAAGTCTAAGTGTAGGTTTTATTGCTGCTTTTGTTACTGGGCTTTTTGCCTGTACATGGATGATTGCTTTAGTTAAGAAAAGCAAATTGTCTTACTTTGCATTATACTGTATTGTTGTTGGTATTATTGCCATAATCTATTCTTATAGCGCTGGATAATGACTAAAGACGATGTACTTTCTGGTCAAGTTTTATTAATTGACAAACCTTTGCACTGGACTTCCTTTCAAGCCGTTAATAAACTGCGTTGGGAAATTAGGCAAGCATTCAACATAAAAAAAATAAAAGTAGGTCATGCTGGTACTTTAGATCCTTTGGCTACAGGACTATTGGTGATTTGTACTGGAAAAATGACTAAGCAAATCAATATTTTTCAAGGTCAGATAAAAGAGTACACAGGAACGTTTGTTTTAGGTAGCACTACGCCTTCTTATGATTTAGAAACCGAAATTGACCAAACCTATCCTACCGAACACATTTCAGAAGCACTCATACACGAAACCACCAAACAATTTATTGGTGACATAGAGCAGTATCCTCCTGTATTTTCGGCTATTAAAAAAGATGGTAAGCGTTTGTATGAATTTGCAAGAGCTGGTGAAGCGGTTGAAATCAAGTCTAGGACTGTACATATTTCAGAATTTGAAATTACGTCTATCAATGGTAATTCTGTGGAGTTTAGAGTAGTTTGCAGCAAAGGCACTTACATACGTTCTTTGGCTAACGATTTTGGAAAAGCCTTAAACTCTGGCGCTCACCTTTCGGTTTTAAGACGTACAAAAATTGGCGATTTTAGTGTTGATGACGCTGTTACTCCCGAAAAGTTTATTGAACAACTTGCTTCGGAATAATTATTGATAGCAAACTAGCTTTAAACCTAACAAAACCATGAAGCTATTTTTACAACTCTACTTTGCACTTTTTACTAGCCTTTTATTTTCTCAAGACACCATTAAAACACGTGGTCTTTTTTATAAAGTTTCGGCTGCTGTTACATTAACCACCAATGACGATTATAGCATTGGAAATGACGATGGTGAAACCTTTATAAACCCAAATGCTATTTTTATCAATAACACTTTAGGTTATCAGTTTGACGAACGCTCAAGTATTGGTTTAAACATAGAATACGACCGTTATTTTAAGCAAGAACTCAACTTTTTTCCTGTACACTTAAGTTTTAGATACAATGTGTTTGATTTTGATGACAAAGTGTTTGTAAGAGGAGGTTATGGTAAGATGATAGACTTAGGCAAAAACTTTGAAAGTGGTACGCTTTACAAACTAGGAATTGGATATCAAGCCTTTGATGACAACTTTAAAAACTCGTGGTTGATTGGGTTAGATTTTAACCGAAAACGCTTTGGATTTAGGCAAACCGAAAAGCTATCTAGTGTATCATTTTTTTTAGAATTTATGCTCTTCTAATCTATTTTCCATATTTTAACGTATATATTGCGTACACAAATCTTAACGTTTGGAATGGATTGAACGACATAAAGCAACATTAATTACGGTTCTTTTAGCAGGCATCATACTATTTGCTATGTTTAGTTTTCATATTACTAAACAGCAAGAATTTATTGCTGAAAGTTTTTACGAAATAGAACCACCTACCAAAGAAGAGCTTAAAGAACTTGAAGCTTTAAAAGCTCTGGAAAAAGGACTAAAAACGACTAATCAAGCTTATAACGAAGACGAAGAATTCAAGGAAATGATGAAGAACTTCAAATCCATGAATGCCAATGACTTTGATCGTACCACAAAAGCCCTTGAAGAAGAAGCTTCGCAAGAACTAAATGATGTGGTTACTTCATCGTCTTCCTACAACAGTTCTAGTGGCTACTCTGTTAACAAAGACGAACTCAACCGTTATAAAAAAGCAAATGATGTACTTGCAATGCGTTCTCCTGAAAAGCGTGAAAAAAATCAAAAAGGAAATGCTATAAGTACCTTAACCTACTCTCTAAAAGGAAGAGAATTACTAGATTATAACACACCTAGATACTTGTGTGAAGACAGTGGTAAAATTGTAATAAACATCACAGTAAATGCTGATGGCTTAGTAACCGATGCTTATATAAACAGCTCTTCTACAACTCAAAATGAGTGCTTAACTGAACATGCTTTGGAGTATGCAAAATCGGCTACTTTTGATGCTTCAACCAACAATTCGCAAATAGGCTCTATTACATTTTTCTTTAAAGGAAAAAACTAGTTCTCGATACATACCGACAGTTTCTGTCGGCATACTCGAACTGACACTTCTATCTGTTTTTTATAATTGTTTTTAAAAATAATCGGCAGCTATAGTTTTCAATTAGACTCTTAATAACTGTAACACATCTTTAATTACAGTTTTACCTTTATCTTGATTGTACCAACGCTGTAAGTCTTCTTTAAACTCCGCAGATAGTGTTCCGTGTTTTGCTTTAAAATCGTTTACCAATTTAGTTGCTTCACTTGGTCTTGGTCCATAAGTATCCACCACTTTTTGCGTAACGTTATCAGTCATAATCAGTTTTGGGATAGACTTTGCTCCATTGGTTAAATACTGATTCATTAACTCCTCGTTTTCATCTCTAAAAACTAGTTGTAGTTCAATACCATCGTTAAGTTCAGCTATTTTATTTAACACAGGCACTACATGTGCTGCATCACCACACCAACTCTCGGTAAGTACTACCCAAGTAACATTTCCTTTAAAAGATTTTATACGTGCTTGGTCTTCTTCTGAAATTTTTACGGTCTTGTCCCAACGCTTCATTCTTCGGTCGTTGAGCATTGTGTAATTCACCAATGCTTCAGAAGCATCGTTACCAGTTGTTGATTTGTTTTCAACCAATTCAGAAACCAACTCTCTGTATTGACTGTATGATAGTTTTGTATCTATATTTGGGTTCATAATTGTATGTTTGATAAAGCAAAAATAGTATCTTGTACGCTCTTGTTTTATGACTAATGTCATGAATAAGTCTAATTTATAATAAAAAACTTACAACTAAGTTATGCAATCAAAACACAGATGCGGTTGGTGTGTTGGAGACGACCTTTACGAAGCTTATCACGACCAAGAATGGGGAGTTCCTGTTTATGACGATGATACTCTTTTTGAGTTTTTAATATTAGAAACCTTTCAGGCAGGATTGAGTTGGATAACCGTTTTACGCAAACGCGAAAACTTTAGAAAAGCCTTTGATAATTTTGACTATAAAACCATTGCTAACTACAAACAAGCTAAGATTGATAGTTTACTACAAGATGCTGGTATTATACGTAACAAGCTAAAGGTAAACGCAACCGTTACCAATGCCAAAGCATTTATGGATGTTCAGCATGAGTTTGGAAGTTTTTCAAAATATATTTGGGGATTTGTTGATGGCAAACCTATAAAAAACACGCTTAAAAACTACAAGGATGCTCCTGCAACCACTGCGTTAAGTGATGCCATTAGCAAAGATTTGAAAAAGCGAGGCTTTAAGTTTGTGGGTTCAACCGTTATTTATGCGCATATGCAAGCCACAGGTATGGTAAACGACCATGAAGTGGGTTGTTTTAGATATGATGAGGTTTAGTTGAAAGATTTTTACAAATACCCTAAAAACACCTCTCTATCTATGTCTTCTGCACCTAAACGCTCTAAATGATTGGTATAGACTTGGCAATCTATAAGCTTGTAATTGGTGTTTTGTATAAAGGTTATAAAACCTGCTTTACTCGCGTTACTTACTTTGGCAAACATACTTTCACCACAAAACACACCATTACCAACATCTACACCATACAAACCACCAACCAACTCGTTGTGCAACCAGACCTCAACAGATTTGGCATAACCTAATTGATGTAATTTAGTATAGGCTTCAATCATGGTTTGGGTAATCCAAGTTCCATCTTGTCCGTCGCGTTTTGCCTTAGCACACTCTGTAATTACTTGTGTAAATGCTTGGTTTACGGTTACAACAAAATCGGTGTTTCGCAATACTTGTTTCATGCTTTTTGAAACTTTGAGCTTTTCAGGAAATAGCACAAATCTTGGGTCTGGAGACCACCAAATAATAGGCTCGTCTTCGCTAAACCAAGGGAATATCCCAGATTTATAGGCCAACAATAAGCGTTCAACAGACAAATCGCCTCCAATGGCTAAAACGCCTTCAGGTGAAGCTGAGGTTATTTCAGGAAACGCTATGTCGTTATTTAAAATGTGCATTATTACTAAAACGTTTTCGTTGATTTTTTACTGTTAAATATGGCTTAACACTTTGAAAAACAAACATTTTTAGCCATATTTGAGTAGACCTTTACTAATTAAATTTTGTTCATCATTGCTTTTTTTTGAGTTTGTTTGTAAAGGTCAAACCTAAAACCACATTATAAAGTCCTGAAGTAATTCAGGGCTTTTTTTATGCATTAAAAATAAAAAATCCCAATGGGTTTACATTGGGATTTTCATTAACACTTATTTTGGTTGCCAATTAAAATGGCAAATCGTCATGGTCATCTTCATTTAAATCGCCAGCAGGCTCAAATGCTTCTGCTGGTGGTACTGGTGGCATATCACTAGAGGCTTCTTGTTGTAAGTTTTCAATTCTCCATCCTTGTATAGAATTGAAATACTTGGTTTCACCTTGTGGGTTAACCCATTCTCTTCCTCTTAAATTGATGCTTATTTTTACTGGTTGACCTACTTGATAGTTATTTAACAAATCGGTTTTATCTTGAATAAATTCTACCATTATATGCTGAGGATATTGTTCCTCAGTAGTTACAACAATTTCTCTTTTTCTAAACCCATTACTTCCAAAAGTTTGGGTTTCTCCAATCATTTTTACTTTTCCTTGTATTTCCATCTAATATTTAATTTACTTATGATAATAATAACTTCCACGCACTACTTACATCGCCATAACTTAAATAGTTTCGCGCTATACTATGCTTTTGGTGGTGAGACATGTTTTTAATATTTGGATAATGCTCGCTTACAGTGGTTATAAACGCATCAATCTCCTTTTGGTTAGGTAACTCTTCTACATTACCCAACATACCCAAATCATTTCCTGTCAACACCATACTGTTTTTAACTTCTTCAGGCATTGCATCGACACCTATACCTAGTGTTGAGAGTGGTTTAGGAATTTCAAAAAATCCTTTTTTAGCTCTGTTATAATAGCTTCCACCTGCTCTAGCAACTAAGTCTAGTTTTTCTTGGTCTATAACTTGGTTGTCGTCCAGTACTTCTTCTGTAATATGGAATTTAACTACCTCACATATTACCAAATTACCTGCTCCTCCTTCGGTTCCTAGTTTAATAACATCGTTTACCTTACACTCAAATTGAATAGGCGATTCGGCTACTCTAAAGGGTTTTACCACATCAGATGCTAACATGGTTAAACCAGCTTTATCAAACTCGTTAATACCTTTAGCGTATTCGGTACTACTTAATGATGCTTGATGTACCATATCATAATTCACCACATTAATGACCACTTCTTTTATAGCTTCAACATTTTCTAAAGTGTGTTTTACTGTATTATCTCTTACACGTCGTGCAGGAGAAAATATCATAATTGGCGGATTAGCACTAAACACATTAAAGAAACTAAAAGGTGACAAGTTTGGGTTACCGTCTTTGTCTATAGTACTTGCAAATGCAATAGGTCTAGGCGCTACAGCACTTAATAAATAACTATGAAGTTTTCCTGTTGAAAGGTCTTTTGGCTCAAAAGATATCATTACACCATTGATTTTGCACAAATGTAACCATATTAGTACTGTTATAAAAATGATTTGAAGTAGTTGATGTACAATATTATTAACAGATTTGCATTATATTTAATTATTGTAAACATTTTATAATGACATTTACCGCAAACAAGAACATTCTACGCTGGACCATTATTATAGTTTCTTTTATTATTATCTCGTTAATACTTTGGAATACCTATATTTTCTTTCAAAATTTTAAACAAGAAGAGCGAATAAAAATGCAAAATTGGTCGTTTGCTCAAAAAGAAGTTACCAAAACCACAGACCTTGATGGTGACATAGGTGAATTACCTTTAGAGATTTTAAGAAGCAACTCCTCTACTCCAATGATTTTATTGGATGCAAAAGGAAATGTAACCAGTAGTAATAATATTGATGAAGAGAAAATTCAAGATCCTGAATATGCTAAAAAGTTAATTGAACAGTTTAAAAAAGAAAACCAACCTATTGAAATAAAATATAAAGACAAGATTTTTTCTACTTTATACTATGGTAACTCTCCTCTATTGAATAAGTTGAAGTATTACCCAATGGCATTGTTGCTTATTATTTTCCTGTTTATAGCTGTGGCCTACTTTTTTTACCGAAGTGCTAAAAATGCTGAACAAAATAAACTCTGGACAGGAATGGCAAAAGAAACAGCACACCAAATTGGGACACCATTGTCTTCATTAGTTGGTTGGACTGAAATTTTACGTTCTGAAAACGTAAATCCAGATTATATAAAAGAAATTGAAAAAGACGTCAATAGGCTTCAAACCATTACTGAACGCTTTAGTAAAATTGGCTCTGTACCAACACTTAAAAAAACTGATATTGTACAGGAAACACTAGACTCTTACGATTATTTAAAAGCGCGTTCTTCCAAACTTATAGATTTTGAAATCACTACTCCCGATGCTAATATTTTTGTAAACCTCAACGCTCAACTTTACAGTTGGACTATCGAAAACCTTGTAAAAAATGCTATTGATGCCATGAAAGGTAAAGGCGAGCTTAAAATAGCAATAGTTGAAGATGGTAAATATGTAAAAGTAACTATTAGCGACTCAGGAAAAGGAATTCCAAAACACCAATTCAATAAAATTTTTGAACCTGGTTTTACCAGTAAAAAGCGTGGCTGGGGATTAGGACTTTCGTTATCCAAGCGTATTATTGAAGATTATCACAAAGGCAAGATAAAAGTCTTACAGTCCGAAATTGGTAAAGGCACCACAATGTTAATCAGTTTAAAATTAGTTTAGTACATTTGAAGTATGGCTAAAAAGTTTTTTACACTAAAAGAAGTTAAACTTAACAACAATTGTCCTGAATGCTACTCCAACAATGGATTGCAACTCACCTTTAAGCAACAGTTTGTTGAAAACGCTTTTTACAAAGCCATTACCGAAGAAACCACACAATCTATGTCTTGCTCTACCTGTGATACTGATATTTTCCCAGTACGTTGGACTGATGAAATTGAACGTGTAGTTGCTTACCAAAAACGCGCTGCTAAGCCTAAACCAAAATCTTTAAAGCTAAAAACCTTAGCTTGGGTACTTATTGTTTTAGATTTGCTTATCATAGCAGGAGTTGTCCTGTTTGCTATGGGAGTTTTTGGGTAGTTTACATAAACGAAGCAATACGCTTTGCTGTAGCTTCAAACGCTTCTTTATCCATTCCAACTTTTGAAATAAAACGAGCATCTTCCATTGAGTTTAACGGAATAAGATGTACATGTACATGAGGAACTTCTAGCCCAATAACCGAAACACCTACACGTTTACAAGGCACTGCTTTTTCTAGCGCAATAGCAACGCTTCTAGAAAACTCCATTAAACCTATATAGGTCGCTTCGTCAAGATCAAACAATTTATCTACTTCAATTTTTGGAATACAAAGCGTGTGTCCTATCGCATTAGGGTTAACATCCAAAAATGCCAAATAATCTTTAGTTTCAGCTACTTTATAACAAGGTATTTCACCATTTACAATTTTTGTGAATATGGATGCCATTTTTTAGGTTTTAGGTTACTTAGTTATTGCACTATTTGTAAATATAAAAAGATTCCAACGTATGTGGAATCTTTTAGCATATTATTATGTCGTGAAAGCTTATCGGCTTATCTCTAAAATATCAAATTTCATTATACCATTAGGTACTTGTATATCGGCAACATCTCCTACAGATTTTCCTAATAATCCTTTACCTATTGGAGAGTTAACTGAAATTTTTCCTTGCGCCAAATTAGCTTCACCATCAGCAACCAAAGTATAGGTCATTTCCATACCATTGGTTTGGTTTTTAATTTTCACTTTAGACAATACCAATACTTTTGAGGTGTCTAATTGCGACTCATCAATAAGTCTTGCGTTAGCCAAAGTTTCTTCTAACTTAGAAATTTTCATCTCTAGCATACCTTGAGCTTCTTTAGCTGCATCGTATTCAGCATTCTCACTCAAATCACCTTTATCTCTAGCTTCGGCAATTGCTTGTGACGCTTTAGGACGTTCTATATCTTTAAGTTGGTTTAACTCTTCTCTTAATTTTTTTAATCCCTCAGCAGTATAATAAGATACTTTACTCATAACTTCATCGTTTACTTTATAATTAGCTTTGCGACTTTATTCAAAATATCCCGATGCTTATGCTCGGGACTAACGCAAAAAATCTCGCTCACACGAGATTATGACACAAATATACAAAATATTTATTTCACTATTTATTTTGTTTAAATTGCAGGCTTATAAATTCATGCTATGAAGAATTTTTTAACACTACTTACCTTTGCATTATTGGTATCGTGCAGTAAAAGTGACGATAACAACAACTGCAATTTTTTACAAAATTTAGGGGTTAACGCAAGTATTAACCTTAACCTACCACAATACAGTCAATTACAGTTTACGAGTAACTCTGTATATATTCCCAACCAAGGTAATGGAGGCATTATTGTGACCAATGTTGGCTCAGGACTGAGAGCATGGGATGCTGCAGACCCTAGCCACACAGCTAGCAGTTGCTCAATCATGACTATTGATGGAGCAAATGCTAAGTGTGGTTGTGGTGATGAAAATGAATATAGCCTGTTTATTGGTCAGCCTCTTAACGAAGCATTACCTTGTGGTCTTAAAGAATACAGAGTTACTCCAACTGGAAGTAACACCTATAGTATTACTAATTAAAATCTTAAGGTTGCGCCTACTAAAAAGTTAGTAGTTGCCTGCGGATAAAAGCCTGCACCTTCAATTGTTTCAACTTGTCCTGGATTAGACCAAGTATCATCGTAGGTGTAATAATATCCGTTAGACTCATATTTTTTACCAAACACATTGTTTACCAATCCTGTTAGCACTATAGATTTGAAAATAGAATTGGTTTTAATTTCATACATGATATTGAAATCGTTAACAAAATAGCTATCGAGTTTTGAAGCCTCAGCATCAGTATTTCCCATAAACTGCTCACCAACATACTTGCTTAAAAAAGACATTTGAAATTGTGGTGTTGGTTGAAATACAAAAGCATTAGCAGCAATAAACTCTGGTGAAAATGAAATATTGGTTTTACCAAGGTTTACTAGCTCGCCATCAATTGAGGCAACAGTTTCTTTGTTTTTATTAGAGCTAATGGTAAAATTAGGTTGCACTGAAAACTTAGGCGTTATGGCTAAAGCTGCATCAACTTCTAAACCTAACCTATAGCTTTCTCCACTGTTGGCTCTTACAGGACTACCAACATCATCAATAGTTCCTGTTAAAACCAATTGCTCGTTATATTGCATATAGTAACCATTAATATTAAGTCTAAAAGTTTCTTTACTGTATCTCCAACCTAATTCAAAATCGTTTAACTGTTCTGGTTTTACATCAGGATTGTTTTCAAAATCATCACGTTTTGGTTCTCTGTTAGCTCTTGCATACGAGAAATACAGGTTACTTGCTGTGTTTAACTTATACGTGACACCTGCTTTAGGATTGAAAAAACTGTAGTTTTCATCAATATTAAATGGCACTCTATCTGATGTCTCTCCTGATGTTTTATAACCTACATTTCGCAATTGTAAATCACCATATAAACTAACTTTATCATTCAATCTGTAGGTTGCTTTTGCAAATACACTAAAATCATTTTTCTTACCATTTCCGTCATAATAATGGTCTCTTATTTCACTATTACTAGCATATTGAGCCCAAATTATTTCTCCAAAATGATCGCCATCATAATTACTATAAGATAACCCTGAAATAACATTTATAGCATCGTCTTTATAATTAACGTTAGCATTAACTACATAAAAATCGTTATCTAACCATCTACGTCTAATCAAATCTGTTTCATTGATAGTTTCACCACCAATGGTGATTTCTTCTAAATCATAATCTGAAAAGCTTTCGTCTTCTTTATACTGCTCAAAATAACCATGACCATAGGTATAGTTAAGCCCTAAGTTAGTTGACCAATTGTTATTGTAACGTTGGTTCCAGTGTAGCTGATAGTGATCTTGCTGGTAATTATCAACCTCGTTATCGTAGAAGCGTGTGTTACCATCTTCGTCAGTATACATACCTGCTGTATTGAAGGTACGATCATTTTCTAGTTTATCTAAATCTTCCAATCCATTCCAAGATTGATAGGTAATTTCTTTACCAGAAAAAGTAATAGCTTTAATTAAAGTATTAGCATCAACATAAGCTGCTTGTAGAAAATAGGATTTTAAATCAGAAGTTGCTCTGTCTATATATCCATCAGATTTTATTTGAGACAAACGACCTGCAATTTCAATATGGTCATTTAACTTTCCTGTGCTAAACTTTAAGGTGTGTTTTCTAGTATTATAACTACCAAATGAGTTTGAAATTTCGCCATAAGGCTTTTCAGAAATTGCATCGGTAAGCACATTAATACTAGCTCCAAAAGCTCCTGAACCATTAGTAGAGGTTCCTACTCCACGTTGCAATTGTAAGTTTTCAACTGAAGACGCAAAGTCCCCTAAATTCACCCAAAATGTTCCTAATGACTCTGCATCATTATAGGGAATTCCGTTAATAGTTACGTTTGTAGATTGCGAACTAATACCACGAACTCTAATTCCTGTGTAACCAACTCCTGCTCCAGCATCGGTTGTAGTAACAACTGACGGTAAATAATTTAAAAGTACAGGAATGTCTTGACCTAAGTTGCGCTTTTTAAGATCTTCTTTTTTTACGTTTGTGTGAGTAATTGGCGATGTTGCCTCAACACGAACTGCTTTTACTAGAACTTCGTCTAGTTTTTCTACTTCGGTAGAATCTTTTTGTTTTTCTTGTGAAAATGCACTGACAGATAGCACGAATAATGCTAAAAATGCGAATAAGTTTTTCATTACGATTATGTTTATAATCGAATAAAAAGAGGTAATTATTCTTTGGTTAATAAATAACTATAAAATAGAATACTTTAGGTTGTTCCGGATACAGCATTAAGTATTCACAGTCCCTAAACAGCATTACCTGTTCTAGGTTCATTGGGTATGATCTCAGCCACTTATTGGCACCCCTTTTTGAGAACGCTGCAAAATTAATGAACTAATTTAGACTTTAAAAGACTTCTCGAAACAATTTTTTGTTACTTAAAAAATCACTGATAGTAATACCTATGACTTTTAAATTTCAGGAGGTTTTCTATTGGCTTTTTTTTCAGACAGTTGCCTTTTGTTTTGAAGTCGTTTTTGTTTTACTGCCTTAGGAACAGCTGTCTTTTTTCTTTTTTTAGGAACTATCAAACCTTGTTTAATAATTTCTAAAAAACGCTCAATTACAAGTGCTTTATTTTTATGCTGACTTCGGCTTTCACCACATTGTAAGATAAGTACATTTTGGTTGCTTAATCTTGTTTGTAGGTTTTTGAGCAAGAGCTCCTTTTGTTCCTCATTTAAAACTGTAGATGCTTCAACATTAAAAGTCAATTCAACTTTAGAAGCTGTTTTATTAACGTGTTGTCCACCAGCTCCAGAACTTTTTATGGCTTTAAAAGATAATTCGGTAAGTAAGAGTTCTTCGTCAAGCATCACTTTTTATTTGGTGTGGTGCTTTTAATAAATCGTTTACCGTTTTTACAGGATTAAACGTAATAAGAGGTACTTCAACAAAAACCGTGTTCCAGTTAGACATGCTTCCATTCCATAAACCAGGTAGCTCAAGTGCTTTTAAATCTTTTCCTACTTTAGTCTTCATGGTAATGAATGCTGTTTTTGGGTCTACAAAGTCAGTTAAATCAAACTTTTCTCCTTTATAGTTTTTAACACTGCATACAATATCAACAGGATTAAAGTGTGTAGATTTTTTTAAAATGGCTTTTTGTGGCTTGTTTTTCATGTTTATTTGAGCAGACTCCACTATTTGAAGCGACACATTTCCGCTTTCGTCTTTTACCCAAAATGGTCCACCTCCTGGTTCACCTTCATTTTTCACCATTCCGCAAATACGTATTGGTCTATTAAGTTTTTCTCTTAAATATTCAATTTGGTATTTAGCTTTATATTTTTCAAACTCAGGAGAAATTTTTACCTGTAATTTATTAAGAAGAAATTCAGCAATTTTAATCAGTTCGTCTTCGGTTGTTTCTTCATCATCCAATTGCTCCATATATTTAAACGAGGTTTCTTGAAGGTTTAGTAAAACGCCTGCAAGTAACTTTTTGTATTTAGCAACTTCAGTCTTGTACTTATACACCACAACATTATCAATGTTTTTAATAAAGATAATGTCAGCATTTAGGTCGTTTAAGTTCTCAATAAGCGCTCCATGACCTGATGGCCTAAACAACAATGTACCATCGTCTTCACGAAAGGGTTTGTTTTTTGGAGTTACTGCAATAGTATCAGTAGATTCTTTTTGGTATGAAAACGAAATATCAAATTTTGCGCCTGTTTTTTTCTCTACTTTTTCCTGAATTCTATTGAACTCATTCTTGAATTTGTCTTTATACTTTTCAGAAATTGTAAAGTGCAGTTTAGTTGTTGCATTTGTTGAAGAATACAAAGCCGACTCAAATAAATGCTCTTCAAAAGCCGTTGAGATTATTTTGTTTTTGTATTCATGAAAAGGCAATAAACCTTTAGGGAAATTACCATAGTTAAGCTTGTCTTCATCTAACATAGTTTTTACAAACAACAATGCTTGATGACCTGTACTTAGCGCTTTATAATTAGGATATTTTTCATTGAGCATATCCATAACCTCATAATAAAACGGAAACTTTTCTAAACCAACCATAAACATAGACAGATTACTGTTTTTTGTTCTGTTTATATAGGCATTTAAGGTTTCAGCTTCAGGGTCATAGTCTTTTATAAACTGAAATAAAAACTTAAACATGCGAGTTGCAGCACCAGAAGCAGGAACAAATTTTAAAACGCATAGGTCATTTTTTTTACCTTCAAACACGTTTATATAATGTTCAACCTCAGTATCAGTATACCTGATAATTCCATCACCAATGGTAGCTGCTGACACAAGGTTAGAAAAAGGTAATCCTGTTACAAAAAGTTCTATTTGAGACTGGACTTTTCTAAGCGTTAGACCTTTACTTTCAATTTGTTTTAAATCTGAATCTGAAAAACTCATGTATTGCTTTTTAATAATTGATCAATGTGTTTTATGGCAGTTTCTAGACGTTCACTTTTATTTCCTTTAAGCAAAACATAAGGTTTTTTATGCTTGATTAATGCACTTTCAAACGCTTTAAACATACGTTCTCGCTCATTGGGTTTATCACGTAAATCGTCTGCCTCCCAAGGCGTATCAATATACGTTAAAAAGTATAAACTATAGGTGTTCTCTAAAGCAAATTTTTCTAAAATTGGATCGCAAGTCCCTGAGTAGTACGCTTCAGAATAAACTTTGGTTTCTAACAAGTCGGTATCGCAAATCAAAACAGTATTTGTTTTTTTAGCTAGCTCATTTTCTAAACGTATTTGTCCAATAGCAATTGGCAGCAAGTCTTTAGGTTCGCAGGTTTTACGCTCATTGTTCCATTTATTTTGAAGGTACTCACGTGCATACTCTGGTACCCAAACGGAATTATAATGTCTAGCTAACTGTCTAGAAAGTGTTGTTTTGCCTGTACTTTCCGGTCCAAACAAAACTACTTTTATGCAATTTGCTGGTTGTTGTTTAAGTTGTTCTTCCATGCTTTATATCCATAAATAGCTATAATAGTAAATAAAAAATATTGAAAAGACGTGAAAATTAGACCTTTATAAAAATATAAGGGTACCGAAATTAAATCTCCTATAATCCAATATGTCCAATTTTCTAATTTCTTTTTTGCCATTAACCACATACCAACAAAAAATATAGCAGTTGTAACAGTATCTACATAAGCTGTCCAAGAATCAAACTTATCATTTACTTTATAAATTAGAATCACAAAAAGAATTGTAGCTACAAAAATAACTGCACCCCACAAGTGTTCTTTTTTTGTAGTTTTTGTTACTGGCACTTCTTGGTTATTATCATCTTTTCTTGTCCAGAAATACCAGCCATAAATACTCATAGAAAAGTAATAGGCATTTATAAACATATCTCCTAAAAGACCATAAACCCAAAGAATATAAACAAAAATTGCTGTACTAATAATTCCTGTTGGATACACCAAAATGTTTTCTTGCTTGGAATACCAAACACTTAAAAAGCCAAAGAAGACTCCTATAAACTCAAGAACTATTAAATATGTATCTATACCTTGATACTGTGAAAATAACCAATCAAAAATGTGGCTCATAATCGTGTCTGTCTGATTTTACAATTTTCATATACAGTAAGCCTCTTTCCACAAGTTCAAATGCTTCTTTTATTTCGGTTGTAAGCACCTGCATAACCTCATCATACTCACCATAAACCTGAGTGCTTAATGGGTTTTCTAATACTTTAAGATTTGAAGCTCTCAACTTTTTAATAAAATGGATGATTGATGGTTCAAAATCGTCTTGTAATGGTGTTAATGTTAGTTCTACTGATATTTTCATATTTATTTTTTTAAACTGTCAAAAAATGATTCGTCTTCTTCAAAAGCGGTTCCTATAACCACAACATCTGCTCCTGCTTGATATGCCGCATTCATTTGTGTTTTACTTCTAATTCCTCCTCCTACAATCAACGGAATATTCAGTTCACTTTTCACTTTAGAAATAATACTTTCTGAAATTGGTTCACATGCTCCACTTCCTGCTTCAAGATAAATAAGTTTCATACCTAAAAGCTCTCCAGCTTTAGCTGTATTTACTATATGTTCACTATTGTTTTTAGGCATAGGTTGGGTTTGAGTAACTCGTTGTACAGCTGTTTCTTTTCCGTTTTCTATAAGTAAATATCCTGTTGGAATAATATCAAGCTGTGTGCCTTTTAGTTTTGAAACTGCTTTTATATGTTTACCTATTAAATATTCTGGGTTTCTTCCAGAAATCAATGATAAAAATAGTAAGCCATCAGCTTTATTTGTAATTTGAGTAACATCTCCTGGAAATAAAACAATTGGCAATTGCGTGTGTTTTTTTATTTCATTAACCAAAATATCTGTAAGCTGTTCTTCTACTTCACTTCCTCCAACAAAAATATGAGTTGCTATAGACGCGTTAACTTTACTAATGAATGCTGGTGTATGTTCTATTTGAAACTTATCAGGATCAATAAGTACTGCCAATAACTTTTCGCCACTAGAAACAGACTGTACTATGTTTTTGTAAATCTGTTTCATTTATGATGGTAAAGCTAACGCACAGGTAAATCCTTCAAACTCAAAAAAGGTAGTTTGGTAACGGTATTTCTTATTATCATAATCAATCCAAGCTATTGTTTCTTCGTCTTTCATCATAAATGAAATTACCAATGTATGCTGAAAAAAGCTTAAACCTGGTGTTGCAAACAACTTATACAAGGACTCTTTAATACACCAAATTACAGTAAGCTTATTAATATAATCCGTTGCAGTTTTATCGAGATATTCAAACTCATACTCAACAAACTTTTGAGCAATAATGCTTATTTTTTCTCGTTGCTTTTCAATATCAATACCTACTTCTTTATCGCTTACTACAACTGCCGAAAATATAAACGAATGTGTTATGGAAATATGCTTTCCATCTTTTAGGTGTGGCTTTCCATTTTCGTCATAAAACAAATCGGCATCAGTGTATCCAAACTCTGCTAGTAAATGTCTCACGCTTAAAAAACCACGCTGATGCAACTCGCTTTTCATACCTAAAACACGAGTTTCGCACTCTGGTCTTAAAAACATACCTTGCTTTAACTGGTTATAAGATTCTGTAATCTTCCAAATTTTAACAGTAGTATAAGAATTAGGAGTAAGGGTTTTATATAGAGGCATTTATTATTCTGAAAGTTATTAGTTATCTTTGCAGTCTCAATTAATTTTACAAAGACAAATATACTAATATGAACACAAAAACTGTTGCTTACGTACCTAATAAGGTAAAAGATATGTCGCTTGCGGCTTGGGGACGAAAAGAGATTGAATTAGCCGAAGCAGAAATGCCAGGTTTAATGAGCCTTCGTGAAGAATATAAAGATGAACAACCTTTAAAAGGTGCTCGTATTGCTGGATGTTTACACATGACTATTCAAACTGCTGTTTTGATTGAAACATTACAAGCTCTTGGTGCAGAAGTAACTTGGAGTTCTTGCAACATCTTTTCTACACAAGATCAAGCTGCTGCTGCTATAGCTGAAACTGGCACTGCAGTTTATGCATGGAAAAATATGACCGAAGAAGAATTTGATTGGTGTATTGAACAAACACTTTTCTTTGGTGAAGACAGAAAGCCACTTAACATGATTCTTGATGATGGTGGTGATTTAACAAATATGGTATTAGACAAATACCCAGAGTTAGTTCCTGGAATTAACGGATTAAGTGAAGAAACTACAACAGGTGTTCACCGTTTATACGAGCGTATGGAAAAAGGTACATTACCAATGCCTGCTATTAACGTAAACGATTCTGTTACTAAATCTAAATTTGATAACAAATACGGTTGCCGTGAGAGTGCTGTAGATGCTATTCGTCGTGCAACTGACGTTATGCTAGCTGGAAAACGTGTGGTTGTTTGTGGTTATGGTGATGTTGGTAAAGGTACTGCTGCTTCTTTTAAAGGCGCAGGAAGTATTGTAACTGTTACTGAAATTGATCCTATTTGCGCACTACAAGCTGCTATGGACGGTTTTGAAGTGAAGAAGTTGGAAACTGTTATTAGTAATGCAGATGTTGTGATTACAACTACAGGAAATAAAGATATTGTTCGTGGTGAGCACTTTGAAGCTATGAAAGACAAAACCATAGTTTGTAACATTGGACATTTTGACAATGAAATTGACATGGCTTGGTTAAACAAAAACCACGGTAACACTAAAGATGAAATTAAGCCACAGGTTGACAAATACAACGTAAACGGTAAAGATGTTATCATTTTAGCTCAAGGTCGCTTAGTAAACTTAGGTTGTGCAACAGGACACCCAAGTTTTGTAATGAGTAACTCGTTTACAAACCAAACATTGGCTCAAATAGAACTTTGGAACAACAAAGACGCTTACGAAAACAAAGTGTATATGTTACCAAAGCATCTTGATGAAAAAGTAGCGAAATTACACCTTGAAAAAATTGGTGTTGAGCTAACAGAACTTAAGCAAGACCAAGCAGAGTACATTGGTGTTAAAGTAGAAGGTCCTTATAAACCTGAGTATTATAGATACTAAAAAACTAGCGTCTAAACTATAGATTGCTTTGCTTTTAGATAAAAATAAAACCCTTACTAAACTTAGTAAGGGTTTTATTTTTATCCTATTTATTGAGCTGTTTTACTAACTAATTTCATTTCTTCAATTAGGTGTTTTGCTCCTGCATATTTATCTATTATAAAAAGTACATATCTAATGTCTACCATAATGTTTCTACAAATTTCAGGATCATAATTCATGTCACTCATAGTACCTTCCCAAACACGGTCAAAATTGAGTCCTATTAAATTTCCGTAAGCATCTATAGCTGGACTACCAGAATTTCCGCCAGTTGTGTGATTAGTACCTATAAAACACACTGGCACTTTTCCATTGTTATCAGCATATGGACCAAAATCTTTAGTATTGTATAAGTCTATTAACTTTTGCGGTACATCAAACTCATAATCATCAGGAATATACTTTTCCATAATTCCTTCTAAATAAGTTACTGGGCTGTAATACACAGCATCACTTGGCGAATAGCCTCGAACTTGCCCATAAGTAACACGTAAAGTACTATTTGCATCAGGGAAATAACGTTCGTTAGGTAATGCTTTCATTAATGCCGTCATGTAATCGGTTTGCAATGCAGTTATTAGCTCGTTTTTTTCTTTATACTCAGGGTCTATAGTATTAAAATACTCCTCTATTATAGGTTTTGCGTAAGCATAAGCAGCATCCTTATTTATATTTTTTAGAACTTTTTTAACGTCGCCTTCTAAAAGTTTTAAAGCAGAGTCTAAGTTTGTTAAAGCTGTTTTATCATAAATTGAAGCATCAATTGATTCTCCATATAATGGCATTACATTTAAGTAAACACCTTTATCAACATCAACATCATAATTTTTATGAATTTTCTTAAAGCGTTGGATTAAATCAGGTTTTTGCTTTTCAAAATCTTCAGGATTGTCAACAAGTGCTTGTTCAAATTTGTATAACCTATACGTCATTTGCATTAACTCATTGGTTACTAAAAAAACTTCGGTAAAATTCCTTCTTTTGATATTAATTGGAGCAAAGTCTTTATAAAGTCTATCAAACTCAGGAAGAATGTGCGCATACTTTTCTTCTAAATTATTCTCTTTTAAAGCTTTTGTAAATGTAGCTTCAAACTCACGTCGTTTAGCAACAGCATCACTCTTCTCAATCCCTAAATTCTCACCTATCCATTTTTTCCATGCATTTGCAATTCTAGCTTGCTTAGAGGCATATTTAATACGTACTTCATCACTCGCTTTCATCTTAGCATCAATCACTTTTAAAGCGGCTTCCCTAATTGCAATATTTGTAGGGTTATACTCTTCAGTAATATGCTCAATGGCCACAGCTGGAAGGTATTCATTTGTTCTACCTGGAAAACCAAAAACCATTGTAAAATCTCCTTCTTCAATACCATCTAAAGAAACAGGTAAAAAATGTTTTGGTCTATAAGGAACGTTGTCCTTGCTGTATTTTGCTGGTCTGTTATTTTTATCAGCATAAATTCTGAATAACGAAAAATCACCTGTATGTCTTGGAAATACCCAGTTATCAGTATCGCTTCCAAACTTACCTATACTGCTTGGAGGTGCTCCTACCAATCTAATATCTTCAAATCGTTCGGTTACAAATAAGAAATATTGATTGCCTTTGTAGAAAGATTTTGTTTTTACATCTTGCCATTCTTCTTTTGGCCAAGAGTCCATTACTGCATTTCTATTTTGATCAATTAAAGACTGTTTTTCTTTTTCGGTCATAGAGTTATTAATCCCTTTTAAAACGGTCTCAGAAACATCATGAATACTTACAATGAACTCAATGTAAAGTCCTTCGTTAGGCAGTTCTTCTTCCAAAGACATTGCCCAAAATCCATCTTTTAAATAATCGTTTTCTAAAGAAGAATGTGATTGGATTTGACTAAAGCCACAATGGTGATTAGTAAGTACCAAACCACGTTCGGAAATTACCTCACTTGTACAACCTCCATTAAAATGTCCAATAGCATCTTTAAGGCTAGAATTATTAACATCATAAATATCTTTAGCTGTTAATTTACTTCCAAGGCTTTGCATTTCATCTTCATTCATACCTTCTAAAAGAGATGGAATCCACATACCTCCTTGTTGGGCAGACATTTGAAAAACAACGAAAAAGCAAAGCAATTTTATTATGCGCATATTTAATATTTTATAGTTTGCGTAAAAATAAAAAAAGTACATTTTTATATCTTTAAAACTTATCAATTTAACGAGATATTATGATATACCACCAATCAAAACTATCCAACGTAGGCAACTCCATTTTTTCTGTAATGAGTACATTGGCAAATACCCATAATGCTATGAACTTAGCACAAGGGTTCCCTGATTTTAAAAGCGACCAAAAACTCATCGATGCAGTTTCAAACGCAATGAATTCTGGGTACAACCAATATGCACCTATGCAAGGACATTTGGGTTTACGTCATGCTATAAGTAAAAAATATGAGTTACTTTACAATTCTAGTTACAATCCTGAAAATGAAATTACCGTTACAGCTGGAGCTACCCAAGCTATTTTCACCATAATATCAGCATTTATAAGACCAAATGACGAAGTCATTATTTTTAAACCTGCTTATGATTGCTATCAACCTGCAATTGAACTTAATGGTGGAAAAAGCATTGCTATACAACTAAAAGCACCTAATTATACTATTGATTGGAATACTGTTGCCCAAAGCATAAACAGTAATACCAAAATGATTATTGTCAACACACCTCACAACCCAAGTGGAACAGTACTGAGTAAAGCTGATATGCTAAAGCTACAAAAATTAACTAACGAAACAGATATTGTTGTTTTAAGTGACGAAGTATATGAGCATATTATTTTTGATGGTGAACAACACCAAAGTGTTTGTAGGTTTAAAAACTTAAAAGAGCGAAGTTTTATAACAGCTTCTTTTGGGAAAACATTTCATAACACTGGTTGGAAAATTGGTTACTGTTGTGCGCCAAAAACACTAATGGACGTTTTTAGAAATGTGCATCAATTTAATGTGTTTTCTGTGCATCATCCTTCACAAAAAGGACTATCGGATTATATGGAAGAGCCAAATCATTATTTGAATTTACCTGAGTTCTATCAAGAAAAACGCAACTTATTTCTAGAATTGATAAAAGATTCTCGTTTTAAGTTTACACCTTCAAAAGGCACATACTTTCAAGTATTGGATTACTCTGACATTACACTAGAGCACGATGTAGATTTTGCAAAACGCCTAACTATTGAGCATGGTATAGCCTCAATTCCATTATCAGTTTTTAACGATAATAATTTAGATGAGCATGTGCTACGCTTTTGCTTTGCTAAAACAAATGACACTCTAAAAAAGGCTGCAGAATTATTAAACAGCATTTAAAAAATAGTTGAATTAATTTGCTACAAAAGAGTTACTTTTACAATAATTCTGTGTCTTACTTTACATAGAAACCAAATACATAAATACATGAAATTCTGGATTACAATATTATTTTTAAGCTTAGGACTGTACTTAAACGCACAAGAAGTTAAACATAAAGGAAAAACTTACGAAATAAAAAAAGGAAAAATTTTCCTTGAAGGAAAAGATGTTACTGATACGTTTACTAAAGAAGAAATAGAAGCATTTAAAGTAAAAATAGCCAAAGCAAAAGAAGAATACGACAAAGCACAAAAACAAGAAAAAGAGGCTAAAAAACTAGAAAATCAAGCAAAAAAAGCTGAAAAAGCTCAAAAAAAGGCCGAAAAAGAATTAAAACGAAAAGTAAAGGCGCAATCAAAATTTGATAAAGCATCTAAAAAATTAGAAGACGCTCAAAGCAAGTACGAAAAGCTAAAAAAGAAAGGAAAACTATCTCCTAATGACGAGGCAAAATGGCTTGAAAAAATAGAAAAACTAAAAGAAAACTACGATAAGTCTAAAAAGAAGCTCAAGTGAGCCTAAACTCAATGCAAGACCAACTAAAAATCGCTTATTTACAATCGGATTTAATTTGGGAAGATCCAAAACAAAACCGCAAACATTTTAAACAAAAAATAGAAGACATCACCAAGCCTGTTGATGTTATACTTCTTCCTGAAATGTTTACCACAGGCTTCACCATGAATGCTAAGGACAATGCTGAAACCATGACAGGTAAATCTGTAGAGTGGATGCAAAAAATTGCCAATAGCAAAAATGCTGCTGTAGTTGGCAGTTTAATCATTGAAGAAGACAATGCGTTTTACAATAGATTGTGTTTTGTAGAGCCAGATGGAACTATACATAAATATGATAAACGCCACACCTTTTCATTAGCAGGTGAAGACAAGGTATTTTCGGCTGGTAGTGATAAATTAGTGATAGATTATAGAGGTTGGAAAATTTGTCCTCTTATATGCTACGATTTAAGATTTCCTGTTTGGAGCCGAAATGTTGAAGACTACGACTTATTGCTATACGTTGCCAATTGGCCTAAACCTCGCATACAAGCTTGGGACGCATTGCTAAAAGCAAGAGCAATAGAAAACATGACATATAGCATTGGTGTAAACCGAATTGGTGTTGACGAAAAGGAAAACGAATATTGTGGACACTCAGCTGCTTACGATGTTTTGGGCAATGTGATGCTACCTATAAAACCCAATAAAGACCTTACTGAAATAGTTACGCTAGAGCGTAGCCATATTACATTTTATCGTAATAAACTCAGATTTTTAAACGATAAAGACCGTTTTACTCTAGAATAAATTCAATAATAGGATCCCAATTAGCTCTTGCGTCTATAGCATCAGGGAAGTGGCTAACGCGTTCGGGCTGTATCTTTTTAAGGTAATTTCCTGTATCCCATTTTTGGTTACCATTAGCATCATGTACAACTCTTAAAAAATAAGTTCCTGGAAGAATGTACCTAAAATCTATTGGCTTTAACTCTGTAGCAAATTGTTCATATTTAACTTCGCCTTTATCATCAGTAAGTTGAACAACAGCAGGATATTTAGCGTTTCTTAAAGTCACTCTCACATTAGAATAATCAGAATAAGCTTTAGTTTTTAAATTAAAGTTTAGCGTATCATTAACTTCACCAAAAAAATCGGTAAATGTTTCTGGTAACATCTGTATCTTATAGGTATTGTTTTGAGACTTTTCAAACTTAAAAGCATAGGTGTTTTCCATTTCGTTAAACTCTGTAGTGAAATCTACATTTACCGAATCTTGATCTAAGATAGTCACCTGCTTTTCGTTTAAAGACATAAAAGGCGTACTTCCTTGTAATGAAAAATCTTTACCAAAATCTATAGTTCCTGAAACCAACGCTCTAACAGTTAATGAGTCTTTATCTAAATCTCTAAACCTATGTTTTAGTGTATCAACATACGTTTTATTTTTAACCACAAACAATGTAGAATCTAATTCTAATTTAGGTTTGTACCAGTAATACAAAGTATCAGTTTTACTGTCTTTAGTTATTTTGGTTTTAAAGTTATTAGGTATACTGTCGTTGAGTATTTCAATTTGCATTCCGTTATAGTCTCCTTCATAGCCAAAAGCAATTCGTTGTTTTGCAATTTGTTTTGGCTTTATAGCTTTAAAATCGAGTTCTTCTTCAAATAGTTTTAAAGTATAAATGGAATCGCTAGGGACTTCAATAAAGTCTTTATGAAATCCTATTTTATCACTTTTAGGCTCAAATGTGTAATTACTGTTTTCATCTTTTACAGCAACCATCAAGTATTTACCAGCTTTTAAGTTATCAATACTAAATGTTGTAACACTATCTAGTGTATTAGTAATGTATTTAGGTTTTTCTTTATAAATGATAGAATCAGTAAAAGTAGAATCGACTTCATACAGCATTACCGAAACAAAGGTATCTGGTTTTTTAAGTTTAGAATCCATAACCACACCTTTAACCGAAAGCGAATCGATATAATCACCTGTAGAGAATACATATCTGTAATAAGGGTAAGGGTTTTCTTCGTTGTTATCTACTATACTTTCACCAAAATTGAACGCATAAGTTGTATTAGGTTGAAGCGTATCTTTTATGGTTATTTTTATATACTTACTTGCTGAACTTAACGGAATAATATCTGGTTGTGTGTCCATTGGTGGCGAAATGATAAGCTGACGCTGAACATCTTTCACCTTAATGTATTCATCAAAATAAATTCGAATTTCGTTACCCTTAAAATTTGTCGTGAAGTTTTCAGGAACAGATTTTAGTATTACTGGTGGTTCAGTATCTTTTTCTCCACCTGATGGAGTTCCTCTATTAGCACAACTAGCAATAACTAATGCTAAGAAAACAATGCCTAAAATCCGTGTGATATATGAGCGCATTTAATAAGAATAATTTTGCACAAAGAAACAATTTTAAAAACTATACTCAAAACTCAAACTTATTAAGTTTTATTGTATTAAAAAACCAAAACCTGATTGTTGCCGTTTATTAAATTAATGGGTAATTGCCATTGTTGCTACACTTATTTTAACACCTTCTATTTGCAACAAGGCATTAGCGCAAGCTTCTATTGTTGCTCCTGTTGTAATAATATCGTCAACCAATAAAACATGCTTGTGTTTTAATGATTGGTTTTCAGATATAGCAAAAATAGTTTTACTATCATCGGTTCGCTTTAATCTGTCCTTAAATACTTGTGTTTTGGTATTTGCAATCTTTTGTAATGTTGTCGTGTTTACATTAACATTTAAGGCTTTGCCAATTTCATCTGCAAACTTTGAAACCTGATTATATCCTCGCTTTCTAAGTTTGTGCTTATGTAAAGGCACTGGTACCACTACATCTATTGTGTTATAAGCTTCAATTGTTTTTAATTCAGCACCTAACCACTTCCCTAAAAATGTTCCTACCTCTTCGTAACCTTTATATTTTAATTTATGAATAAGTTGCTGTACAATCCCTTTTTTAGAGAAGTGTAAAAAGGCGGTTGCATTTTCAAGTTTTACTCTTCCATAAAGTACTTTTTTAACGGTATCGTCCTCATTAAAATGAAAATTTGTCAATGGAAGATCATGCCTACACTTAATACAAATATATGCTTCATTATCACCCAAATAGCTTGCGCATGACAGACAAACCTTTGGAAAAAACAAGTTTAACAAGTTTTTTATCATTTCATCGATAAAAATAATCAACCTTAACATAAAGTTATACTTTCGCGAGGAAATAACAAATTAATAATGATAGTTAACCCTCAATTTTTTAACTACAGATTAATTATAGGTTCATTAGTAGCAACTATTGCGGTTTTATGTGTTTTTAGTTTTACAAGTTACCAATCCATTAGAACTCATCAACAATTTTTAGAACAAGAAAAACACTTAATGGAAAATGAATTATCTCAAATGATTTTGAGATATGACAACTCGCTTACCTCTAATAATCTTTTATCTTCTCAACTTGAAGACGCCAAAAGAGAAACACTAGTAGCTTTGGATTCTCTAAAGCTTATAAAAGTAGACTTATCAGTGATTTCGAAGTTTAAGAACCAAGTTATTAATCTTAAAGAAAAAAACAATTTATTGTTCTTTACTATAGACTCTCTAAAGGCTATCAACCACAACCTTCAAAAGGAAAAACTCTTAGCTTACAACGAGTTACAAAAAGAGCGACTTACCAATAAAAAGCTTTCTGAAGAAAATTTTATATTAAACAAAAAGCTAGAAGAAGGAGCTGTTTTAACTGCAAATTCTTTTAAAGCTAAAGCAGTTAAAAACTTTTTAGGAAAAACTATAATTACCCGAAAAGCTAGTAGTACCAACCAAATAGACGTAAGTTTTACTCTGGTTGAAAATGCATTAGCTGAGAATGGTGATAAAGAATTATATGTTCAAATAGTAAACCCAAAAAACAATGTAGTAGCTGATAAAGGCTCAATTGATTTTGGAAATTCGCTATTAATCTACAGTCTTAAAGAAGTGGTTAATTACCAAAATAATGATATGGATGTCACACTGTCAATAGACACTGATAATGACGATCAACCTTTAACAAAAGGCACTTATCACATTAATGTGTTTCACAAAAATCATCATTTAGGTTCAACCAAAATAGAGCTTAATTAACTAACTAATTTTATTTTTTGAAAAACCGTTCCGTTAGTTGGTGCGGTTTTTTATTTTTGCACCATGGCAAACAACGACGATCAATTTAAAAAGGTTATATCACACGCTAAGGAGTATGGATACGTATTCCAAAGTAGTGAAATATACGACGGTTTAAGTGCTGTATATGATTATGCACAAAATGGAGCCGAACTCAAAAAAAACATACGTGACTACTGGTGGAAAGCCATGGTTCAAATGCATGATAATATTGTAGGTATTGATGCTGCAATATTTATGCATCCAACTACTTGGAAAGCCTCAGGACACGTCGATGCTTTTAATGACCCATTAATTGACAACAAAGACTCTAAAAAGCGCTATAGAGCTGATGTGCTTGTTGAAGACTACTGTGCCAAAATTGAAGCTAAAATAGATAAAGAAGTTGCTAAAGCAGAAAAACGTTTTGGTGACGCATTTAATAAACAAGAATTTATTACCACAAATCAACGTGTTTTAGGGTATCAAGAAAAAATTGATACTATCTTATCGCGTCTTGCAAAATCTTTAGAAAATGAAGATTTAGCTGATGTAAAAGCGTTGATAGAAGAATTGGAAATTGCCGACCCACTTACAGGAAGTCGTAACTGGACAGATGTAAAGCAATTTAACCTTATGTTTGGCACCAAACTAGGTGCTTCTGCTGAAAGTGCAATGGATTTGTACTTGCGACCTGAAACAGCTCAAGGTATTTTTGTAAACTTTCTAAACGTTCAAAAAACAGGACGTATGAAAATTCCTTTTGGAATTGCCCAAACAGGAAAAGCATTTAGAAACGAAATTGTTGCAAGACAATTTATTTTTAGAATGCGTGAGTTTGAACAAATGGAAATGCAATTTTTCATAAAACCAGGAACTCAAAAAGAATGGTTCGACTATTGGAAAGACACACGTTTAAAATGGCATAAATCTTTAGGTTTAGGCGAAGACAACTATCGTTTCCACGATCATGAAAAATTAGCACACTACGCTGATGCTGCTACTGATATTGAATTTAAATTCCCATTCGGATTTAAAGAACTAGAAGGCATCCACTCGCGTACAGATTTTGATTTAAAACAACACGAAGAATACTCTGGTAAAAAGCTACAGTATTTTGACCACGAAGAAGGTAAAAGCTACGTGCCTTATGTTCTAGAAACGTCTATTGGACTTGACAGGATGTTCTTAGCAGTGTTTTCAAACGCTTTAGTAGAAGAAGAATTAGAAGATGGTTCTAAACGCGATGTGTTGAAACTTCCTGCTGTTTTAGCACCTACAAAAGCTGCTATACTACCATTAGTAAGAAAAGATGAAGCTTTAACAAATATGGCTAAGGCTATTGTTGATGACCTAAAATGGGATTTCAACGTATTTTATGATGAAAAGGATGCTGTAGGTAAACGCTACAGGAGACAAGATGCTGCTGGTACGCCATTTTGTATTACTGTAGATGGAGAAAGTTTAGAAGACAATACAGTTACAATTCGTCATAGAGACACTATGGAACAAAAGCGCGTTAAGGTTTCTGAGTTAAGAGACATTATCAAAAAAGAAGTTGATGTTCGTGAGTGGTTAATGAAAATGTAATTTATTTTTTACAATATTAAATGCTCAAACAAATTTAGTTTGAGCATTTTTTTTAAAAATAAGCTTTCAACTGTACTGTTCCTGTATGAATGGTCTTGGAGGTTTCGGTTTTTCTTCCAAAGTAGTTTAAATTCAAATCTAAAAACTTAGTCAACTTCTTTTGAGCCAGTAAACTCCAAGTAAAGTTTTTTCCTGGTTGTAAGCCTTCTAGCATTTGATAACTCACAGGTGTATTGGCATTACCCTCAAAAGTGTTTTGAAACAAATTGACTTCACCTGTAAGTGAAATTTTTTGCGCGTTATTGTATGTAAAAGAAACTCCATAATTGTTTTGAAGTAAGGTTTCCATATTACCAATAGTATTGTCTTTTGAAGTGTATTGGTAAAACACATCAAAACTTGCATTTTCATTGAATAAATATGACAACTTTGGGTTAAACCTTACTTCGTCAATGGTATAATTTCTTGAGCTGTAATTTTCACTTTCGCTTACATTGACATCAATAGCCGAAGTCATGTTAAGCAACCAGCTTTTCCCGAATTTATGATTAAAATTAAACTGATGACTCTTTAATTTATTTTGTTGAAATCCTATTGAAAGCACTGTTCTATTACTGTTGGACAAGAATGTGTAAGATGTTGTAAAACGTTGTTTCCCTCTATTAAAAAACAACACATTTCTTATACTTTTATTAACTGCCAATTGGTTGTTTTCATCTTCTTCAAAAGGATTTAAATTAAAGTCATTGCCTTCTTTTCTCAACTTTCGGTCAATTAAAAATGCGGTTTGATTGTAAAAATGAGACCAGAACTTTTTGGATTTATTTTCTGAAACTGACCATTGCTGCGGATTTAACGTTATGGTTTGACTCAACCTATTTTGATGTGTTTTTATAAATACCTGATTAGGCAATAACACGCGTATATAATTTCCTTCATCTTGAAATTGAGCCACTTCAAACTCGTTGAGCTCTTGAATACCATCTTCGTTATAATCAATCCAAGTATAGCTACCTTGTCCTGCTTCAACTTCAACATAAGTAAAATCTTGTTGTGGTAATGTTCCTGAATTGGTCTCAAAAATTGTATTCCACTGTATTAAATTATTAAACAAGTTTTGATTGTAGTTTACTCTAGAGTTTAAGGACTGCTCATCTTCAGCAGCTTCATCTACCCATTTTAATTTTCGGTAATTAACATAAACTCCTAAATTGGTATTATCATTTTGTATCAACTTTGACTTAATATAATACGTATTTGAACTATTTACACGCTTAAGCCCTTCAACCCTTAAACTGTCATTAACCCTGTGTTTATATCCCAATTCAACAAACACATTTGTACTATCTCCAATACCTGTAAATACTTCGTAAGACGTAAAGCGCTGACTTAAATTAGTGAAATTACCTGATAGTTTTTCGCGTTGCTTGTTCTCTTCTGAAGCTAACTTGGCTCCAACCCATTGTTTGCTAAAACCATACACAGCACGATTAAATGACCTAAAAAACCTAGAATCTGAAATGGTGTTATCACTCTTGGTTATGCTTGTATTTGTAAATACATTTAAACCTTTAAAATTCAAATTAGCCAAAAGGCTGTGACGGTTTCCTGTGAAATTTTCAGAAAATCCTAAATATTCAAACTTATAATTTGCAATTCCTTTATTAGGATGAAATAATTCTACTCCAGAACTCAACAGGTTTTGATTACCAAGTGGATCTTCGAGGTTCCAATCTCTATTAAATTCGGCATAATACAACCGTTGAATGGTTTTAAAATTCTCCTGGATAATATCTGCATCTACATAAGCATTTAAGTTCCAAAGGCTATCGGTTTGTATCAGTTTTTGGTTCACTTTTAATTTTGCAGCAAACCCATCGTTATTAGCATCATCTAAACCCGAAAATAAATTGAGATCGTTTTTGCTTCCTGCTACTTCAAAATACACATCTGTTTTCTCCGTTGGTTTATATGTTGCATTCAGTACTGCTATCTGCAATTTTGTAGGTGCTATCAACTGCACAACAGGTTCATAATTTCCTTGTGGAACACCATTTACTGGTGGCACATATTCGTAAATATTATTAATGGCATTACTATTTATTATAATGTAATTTCCCTGATTATCACCAACCAACGAGAATTTCACATTAAACAACTCGTCATCAGGATTGTTTGAAAACACAAAGGCTTCAACACCATTAATGAGTTCCTTTTTGTACAAGATTCGATTTTCACTGTAATTTTCAGGAACATCAGAAGGCGCAACCATTAAGGAGCTATCATCACCTGCATCGGCCAATATTTGCTTTTGTTCGTTAGATAGGTTTTGCTGCAAGGGTTGATTTTTAGCATCCACTTCAGAATACACCGAAACACCTAACTTTAGCTTTTCGGTTTCATAACTTCCACCTCCATACGCTGTAAAACGCGAAAAATTACGTTCACTAAACTGATAATCGACAGTGATACGCATTTCAGAAGTGATAGGATAGGTTGAGTTGAAAATAATCTCACCAGCATTGTAATCTATGATATAGTCTTTGTTTTCTCCACGTTCAACCGGAATTCCATTAACATAAACCGTTTCGCTACCAGAAACAATAAGCACAAACAACTCGTTATTTGGTCCTCTAAGTTTATAAGGACCTTGGTTACCTTCTTGAGCAGTAAACTTACTGGTTGTAAACTGTCCTCTTACCAAAGCACCTGAAGCAAAAAAATTGGTTTTAGAGTTAGGGTGTTCTAAATCTACATTAACCAGTAACCCTTGTACTCGCTTAGTAAAGTTGGCAAAATAGCTACTGTTATTAACCAAATCGATATCTCCTGCTCTAATGTTCCAATTGTCACTAAACAACTCAATAAACACTTGGTCAAACTCATCTAATCGTTGCGAATATCCACTCTCTTGCAAAGGTATATTTGCATCTTGTATTGATGCTCGTAGCGAGACTTTATCGTTCAATTTACCTGTGATTTGTAAATCCAATTCACTGTTTAATACTGAGTTTTGGTTATTACCAATAGTAACACCTCTAGAGATACTTCCTGAAGTATTTAAACCGTCAAAAGGTGTGAAATTATTTTGTAGTGTGGATTGTTGCAACCTATACAATCGTTGTGTATCATTGGTGTTATTGACAATAATATTGTCATCTAACTGAAAATACTTACGAGTCATAAACTCAGGAAAACGCAAGTATTCAATAACAAGCGTATCAGTTTCTAAAGGAGCATTAAAAGTTAAGAGCGCTTTAGAGAAATCGACTTTGTACTTAGAGCTATCAATAACCACATTAGCTTTAGTCTTTAACACAAACTTGCTAGAGTTAATGCTTACAGTATCAATTTTTATGGTATCACTTACTGCTACTTTTTTGGTTCTGTAATTAGAGGTCGATTCTTGTGCTAAAGCACAAAAAGACATTAAAACACACACACAAGCAATAGCAATTTTCATCAGTACCTAAAACTCTTTAAACACAAAAATATTTTATAGTTAAAAGCTCCATAAAATTTTAGTGTAAAAGTACAGTATTATTTATTTTAGCTAAAATTCAAAAAAACGATTCAATGAAGATTATTTCCTATAACGTCAATGGTATAAGAGCAGCATTAAATAAAGGGTTTATAGATTGGTTAAAAATTACAAATCCAGATGTTGTTTGCCTTCAGGAAATAAAAGCTTTAAAAGAGCAATTGGATTTAGATATTTTTGAAGAAGCAGGTTACACTCACAACTATTGGTTTAGTGCTCAAAAAAAAGGCTACAGTGGTGTTGCTATACTTAGCAAGATAAAACCTGATCATGTAGAGTTTGGCACAGGAATAGAATCTATGGACTTTGAAGGCAGAAACATTAGAGCCGATTTTAATGGTGTTTCAGTAATGAGTATGTATTTACCTTCAGGAACCAATGATGATAGGTTAGCCCATAAATTTGAATACATGAATATGATTCATGAGTATTTAAATGAATTACGCGAAGCCTACCCTAACCTTGTAGTGTGTGGTGATTATAATATTTGCCATGAAGAAATTGATATTCACAATCCTAAAATGAAAGGCGTTTCAGGATTTTTGCCCGAAGAACGCGAATGGTTAGGCAATTTTATCAATAGTGGTTTTATAGATTCTTTCAGACATTTACATCCTGAAAAACAAGAATATACTTGGTGGAGTTATAGAGCCAATGCAAGAGCCAACAACAAAGGTTGGCGACTAGATTATGCTATGGTAACCGAACCTTTACAAGAAAACATAAAACGAAGCGTTATACTATCTGACGCTGTTCATAGTGACCATTGTCCTATTTTATTAGAAATTGAAACCCAAAACAATTAAAACTTAATTATATGCTTAAAAAATTGTCGTTAATAGCACTTACACTAACCTTAACAACATCATGTGTATCTAAAAAAATCTATACTGATTTAGAAAACAAATATGCCGATTTAAAAAAGGAAAACAGAGCGTTATCTAGTGAGAACAAAAGTTTGTCTGATGCCTTAAACAAAGCTCAAAATGATTTGGCAAAACTTAAAAAAGATTACGACGCAACTGTTGCTCAGCGTGATAAATTGCAAACCGATTATGACGCTACAAAAACCAATCTCGACAACTTAAAAGAATCTTATGATGCATTAGAGAAAAACAGCTCTTCAGCTATTGCAGCAAACTCAAAAAAGAATAGAGAACTGTTAGCGCAATTAGAAGCTAAAGAACAAGCACTTGCTGCCGAAAACGAACGTTTGGAGAAATTGAAAAAAGAACTGGAAAGCAGATCGCAACGTGTAGCTGAACTTGAAAACGTGATTGCCTCTAAAGATGCTGCCATGACACGCTTAAAAGACGCTATTTCAAAAGCGTTAACTAATTTTGAAGGTAAAGGCTTAACTGTTGAGCAACGCGACGGAAAAGTATATGTATCCATGGAAAACAAGCTGTTGTTCCAATCTGGTAGTTGGGCTGTTGGTGCTAACGGACGAGAAGCTGTAAAACAACTTGGTAGCGTTTTAGCTGAGAACCCTGAAATTGCTATCCTTATTGAAGGACATACAGATAATGTTCCTTATACAGGTAGTGGTCAACTTAGTGGCAACTGGGATTTATCAACAAAACGAGCAACTGCTATCGTTACTATTTTAAGAGAAAACCCTTCAATAAATCCTGAAAATTTAACTGCTGCAGGACGTGGAGAGTTTGCACCTGTTGCAAGCAATGATACTGCTGAAGGGAAAGCGAAGAACAGAAGAATTGAAGTAATTTTAACACCAAAATTAGACGAGATTTCTAAGTTATTGAATGATATATAAGCTTATCTTAAAGGCATATAATCTTAACACATATTTAGACCTTTCAAGTTTTATAAACTGAAAGGTCTTCTTATATTTATAACTTAATATGAAGTCTCTATTAAAATACGCTTTAATCTTAATTATTCCCTATTTAAGCTTCGCTCAAAACACCAAAGATGTGGGTTTTTTGAAAGATATGAAGTATCTAGAACTAGCAACTAGAATTAATTGTGATAGTACTACAGGAACAACTATTGAAGCTAGAATTTGCCTTAACATTGAACTAAGAAAAGTAGATTCTATTATGCTCAGTGATTTTAATCAATTTTTAAAAAAAATTGATAATGATAGCTTAAAGAATGTATTTAAAGATTATCAAGCTAACTGGGAGTCTGAACGAAAAAGTATCAGTCTGTTAAAATGTGAAGGTTTAGATGGAGGTGCTGAAGCTAATACCTATATGTATTCAATGATAGAACATACCAAGTTAAGAATTAAAGCTATTAGAAAGATATTGGAAGAATTATACTAAATTTAATACTGCTAAAACCTTGTTTAATTAAAAAACGATTCCTGCTTTTACTGAAAATAATATGAAATACACTACACTCCCAAATACTGATATAAAAGTGAGCAAACTATGTTTAGGCACAATGACTTGGGGAAATCAAAACACCCAAGACGAAGGCTTTGCTCAAATGGATATGGCTTTAGACCATGGCATAAACTTTTTTGATACTGCCGAATTATATCCTGTACCAGCAACACCTGAACGTTATGCGCACACCGAAATAATTATAGGAAACTGGTTTGAAAAAACTGGTAATAGAGACAAGGTTATTTTGGCGAGTAAAATTGCTGGACCAGGAGATTACACAGCACATATAAGAACTAACGGATTTAGTAAAAACGCACTGCATGAAGCGGTTGAAAATAGTTTAAAACGATTAAAGACCGACTATATTGATTTGTTTCAACTGCATTGGCCAGAGCGTCAAACAAACACCTTTGGTATAAGAGATTATAAACACAATTCTGCTGATGTGTGGAGTGATAATTTTCATGAGGTTTTAGAAACTTTAGACGATATTATCAAGTCTGGAAAAGTTAGACATGCTGGTATTTCAAACGAAAAAGCTTGGGGAACTATGCGTTATTTAGAAGCCTCTAAAACTCATGATTTACCACGAATGATTACCATACAAAATGCGTATTCACTATTAAACAGAACCTTTGAAGGTGACTTAGCTGAAATTTCATTACGTGAAAATATTGGACTTTTAGCCTACTCGCCAATGGCATTTGGTGTATTATCTGGTAAGTACATAAAAGGACAAGATGACGTAAACGCGCGATTAAATCTCTTTCCGAGATTTGCAAGATACAGTAGCGCACAATCCACCGAAGCTACAAAGCGATATTTAAAAATTGCTGAAGACCACAACATGTCATTAGCTCAAATGTCTTTGGCATTTGTAACACAACGTCCTTTTGTAACCAGCAATATTATTGGAGCAACCAGTACCAAACAGTTACAGGAAAACATTGACAGTATACACATCACATTAACTGATGATATCCTTAAAGAAATAGACCAAGTACATGCTGAAATACCTAATCCAGCACCTTGATACTTTCTTGCTTTAATCTTTAAACTTATGAGACTGAGAATAGTTATAACATACCTTATTGGAATTACAACATTTTTTTCTTGCAATCATAAGAGTTTTGATTTAAATAATAATGTTGAAGAAATTATCGGTATAACAATTGATAGTTTAAGTTTTCCTTTACCTCCATTACCTGAAATAGTAAATGATTCGTTGGTTTCAGGTTCAATAAGTGAAAAAACAAAGGATTCCTTAAAAAAGGTTCGAATGAAAGTAGCTATTCATCCTTTAATTAGTTTAGGTTCTAGTGAAGATTTTTTAAAATTAAAAGACAATAAATTAAGTTTAAACAAAACATTAGAAAACTCAATAAACAAGATAAGCAAACATAATGTTGTAATAGCTGATACTCTAGTTCTAAAAAAGACTATCGATTGGAAGGAATATAATTTGTTATACAGATTCTCCAAGGTTAATTTTAATTCTGATAGTACTTGTATAAGTTCAGTAGGTTTAAGTAGAAGTGGACTTTGGGGACAAGGATACGATATCTATTATGAGAAAAAAGATGGAAATTGGAAAATCATAAAACTATATAAAACTGAAAAATGGTAATAAAAAAACCCCTTTCCACGATAGTGAAAAGGGGTTTTAGATATTATTTGATTTCCTTACCATTTTTGTCAAAAAAATGATATTCAAGATATGTGTAAGCATCTCTAGGTAACACTTTTACCCATTTTTTATGTTCCATAAACCATTTTGTCCTAATGGATGGAAAACCTTTAGTTAAAAAGGCTGCTATAAAAGGATGTGTGTTTAAAGTCACCTTTTTATAGTCTTTATTGAAAATCCTTTCAAGGTCTTGTGTAATTTTATTCACAATTTTAATTGGTGCTTCAATTTCGTCACCATTATTACCATTAGGGTTTTCTTCTTTAGTTTTAATATTCCTTTCCGGACGTACACGCTGTCTGGTAATTTGTACTAGCCCAAACTTGCTCGGAGGTAATATCTTATGTTTTGCTTTATCATCTTTCATTTCTTCGCGAAGATGATTGTACAGTGTTTTTCGGTTTTCTGCTTTGTTCATGTCAATAAAATCAACTACAATAATTCCTCCCATATCACGTAAACGCAATTGTCGAGCAATTTCAGATGCTGATATCATATTAACTTCTAGAGCAGTGTCTTCTTGGTTTTTTTCTTTGTTAGATCGATTACCACTGTTTACATCAATAACATGTAGTGCTTCGGTATGTTCAATAACCAAGTAGGCACCTTTTGCCATTGATACTGTGCGTCCAAAAGATGTTTTTATTTGACGTTCTATACCAAATTTTTCAAAAACTGGTACGCCATTTTTGTACATCTTTACTATAGACTCTTTTTTTGGTGCAATTTCTTGCACATAATCTTTAATTTGTACGTACAACTCTTCATCATCCACAACAATACTAGAAAATGAATCATTAAATATATCTCTTAAAATAGAAGAGGCTTTGTTCATTTCTCCAAGTACTTTGCTTGGGTGATGTGCTTTGTTAAGTTTTTTACACATTGCTTTCCATCTAGATAGTAAGTTTTGTAAATCTCTATCTAGCTCTGCAACTTTTTGTCCTTCAGCTACAGTACGAACTATAACTCCAAAACCTTTAGGTGTTATACTTTTTACCAATCGTTTTAAACGATCTTTTTCTTCTTTCGATTCAATTTTTTGAGAAATTGAAATTCTATCAGAAAATGGTACTAAAACAATATAACGACCAGCTATGGACAACTCACTACTAATGCGAGGTCCTTTGGTTGAAATTGGTTCTTTTACAATTTGTACTAATATTGATTGATTGGACTTTAAGGCGTTAGTAACGCTTCCGTTTTTATCAATATCTTTTTCAAACTGAAAGTTTTTGAGTAAAAAATCTGTGTGTTTTCCTGTGCTTACACGTTTTACGAATTTTAAAAGTGAAGGTAATTTTGGTCCTAAATCATGATAATGCAAAAATGCATCTTTTTCATAACCTACATTAACAAATGCAGCATTTAAACCAGGAACAACTTTACGTATTTTGGCTATAAACACATCACCAACCGAGAAGTTGTTATCCTCTTCATCTTTATGTAATTCAATAAGTTTTCCATCTTTTAATAAGGCAAAATCAACAATATCTGAACTCGATCTTATAATCAATTCATTCTCCATATTGTAAATTTAAATCCACCATGGTCATAAATGACCACGATAGATGGATTGTACTTTATTTTTTGACACAGGATGTTAAATCCGTTAAACCCATATTTTACGAAGGTAAACGTAAAGTATTATGGATTTTATATCAAAGAACGTTTGTTTTAAAAAATTGAAAAAGTAGCTTAAAAACTACTTTTTCAACTTTATTTCTTTTTGTGTCGATTAGCGCGACGTCTTTTTTTACGCTTGTGCGTAGCTACCTTGTGTCTTTTTCTTTTTTTACCACTTGGCATAAATTGTTGTCTTTTTTAATTAATATTTATTTTATAATGTCTTAGTTAACTTCAACATTTGTCTTTACACCTTCTACAAATACTTTAGCAGGCTTAAATGCTGGTATGTTGTGAGCAGGAATTTTAATTGTTGTATTCTTAGAAATGTTTCTTCCTGTTTTTTCTGCTCTTGTTTTGATAATAAAACTTCCAAAACCTCTTAGGTAAACATTATCACCACCTTCTAATGAGGTTTTTACTTCTTCCATGAATGTCTCTACTGTTGCTTGTACATCTCCTTTTTCAATTCCTAACTTGTCAGAAATTCTAGCTACTATATCAGCTTTAGTCATAGTTATTTAATTTTTGGGTTACTATTAATTATAAGGGATGCAAATATAGGAATTTTAATTTCAATATTTCAAGCCTAATTAATTAAAATTTAACGTTGTAAAGATTTATTTTTGTCAATATTTAGAAATTTAAATGAATTTTAAAGAAATTTTAACTAATTGGTATTCAGTAAATAAGCGCGAACTTCCATGGCGAAAAACCAAAAACCCATATTACATTTGGTTATCGGAAATAATTTTGCAACAAACCCAAATTAAGCAAGGTTTACCATATTATGAAGCTTTTGTTACTAATTTTCCTACTATTTTCGACTTAGCTAATGCCAGTGAAGAAGAGGTTTTAAAACTATGGCAAGGTTTAGGTTACTACTCTAGAGCCAGAAACCTCCATTTCACTGCAAAATATATTGTAAACGAACTAAATGGGATTTTCCCTAACACATACAAGGAGCTACTTAAATTAAAAGGTATAGGAGATTATACTGCAAGTGCGATAGCTTCAATTTGTTTTAATGAACCTACTGCTGTTGTAGATGGTAACGTATATCGGTTTTTATCTAGACACTATGGTATTGGGACTCCAATAAACACTACCGAAGGCTTTAAAACTTTTAAGGCTTTGGCAACAGAGCTTATTGACACCAATAATCCTGCTGATTTTAACCAAGCCATAATGGAGTTTGGCGCTACACAATGTAAGCCTAAAAACCCTGAGTGTACTAGTTGTCCTTTTAACTCTAGTTGTGAAGCTTTAAAAAACGATACTATTTCTAAACTACCTGTTAAACTCAAGAAAACTAAAGTGAGTAAAAAACACTTTAACTTTTTGGTGTGTATCTCTTCTGATAAAAAAACTGTATTCAATAAACGAACAAGTAAAGGAATATGGAAAAACCTTTATCAATTTCCGTTAGTTGAAACTAAATCTAGTTTAAGTGTTGACGATTTTAAAACACATCCTTTGGTTAAAGATTTTTTTAGTGGTCAACGTTATGACTTTACATTATATAATGAGACTGAAATTACACATAAACTATCGCATCAACATTTACATACTAAATTTTGGATTATTGAAGTTGACACCTTGCCTAAAGAAGGAATTTATATTACTGAGTTACACAATTATCCTACTCCAGTTTTAATAAGTAACTTTTTAAACGATTTTAATTTTCCTGTTTAGTAAAGACTCATATTTTTTTATTACTTTTAAAAAAGTCATTTTAAAATGGCTAATTTTGCTAACTTAAATTTTAATTTTAATTATGTCTGGAACCTTAAATAAAGTAATGCTCATTGGGCATTTGGGAGATGAAGTAAAACTGCATTATTTTGAAGGTGGAAACTGTGTTGGTCGTTTTCCTTTGGCTACAAACGAAACCTACACCAACAAGCAAACTAACGAAAGGGTTACTAATACTGAATGGCATAATATAGTGGTTAGAAATAAAGCTGCTGAAATTTGCGAAAAATATTTAACCAAAGGTGATAGAATTTATGTTGAGGGTCGTATAAAAACTAGAAAGTGGCAAGACGATAAAGGCATGGATAGGTATTCAACCGAAATACAATGTACAGACTTTACGTTTTTAACTACTAAAAGCGAATCTCAACAAAATAGCCCTACACCTCAACCACAAAAACCACAATCAACTGCCAATAGTAGTTCTGAACCAATGGTTGATGATAATGATGATTTGCCATTTTAATTATGTTTAACCAAATTTTTTAGAATTGGACCCTGAACCCTCGAGTTTAATAATAACATTAATTTCAGTAAACCTTCCGTTAATTTCGGGAATTATTCTGCTTGTAGTTTTGCTAACTTGCTCTGCACTTATCTCTGGAGCTGAAGTTGCTTTTTTCTCTTTAACACGATCTGATATTGATACAGGTTTAGACGAAAAACCTAACACTTTCAATATAATTTCTAACCTTTTGGAACGCCCAAAAAAACTTTTGGCAACCATACTTGTTGCTAACAATTTTATAAACATTGGTATTGTAATCTTGTTTGCTTATTTAGGAGAAAGCTTATTTCATAGCATACAAGTCCCTTGGGTACGTTTTTTATTAGAAGTGGTGGTTATTACCTTTTTAATTTTACTATTTGGTGAAATTCTTCCTAAAATTTATGCGAGTAGAAATAGGGTAAAGTTTTCATCTTTTATGGCTGTTCCTTTGCGCTTTTTAGACGTTGTTTTTACACCTGTGAGTATGCCTATGCGTTTTATTACCATTACTATTCAAAATAGGCTTGGAAAACAAAAATCCAACATTAGTGTAGACCAGCTCTCACAAGCTCTAGAACTCACAAGCGAACAAGACACTACTACCGAAGAACATAAAATATTACAAGGAATCGTTTCTTTTGGAAATACCGACACCAAACAAGTTATGCGACCAAGAATGGATATTTTCGCGCTTAATTCTGAACAGAAATACTCCGAAATTATTCCAGAAATTGTAAAAAATGGGTATTCTAGAATCCCTGTTTACAAAGAAAGTATAGATACTGTTATTGGTATTTTATATGTAAAAGATTTATTGCCATTTATTGACCGAAAGCAGTTTGATTGGACTAGTTTGCTACGCGAACCATTTTTTGTTCCTGAGAATAAAAAACTAGATGATTTAATGGTTGAATTTCAAACTAAAAAAGTACATCTTGCAGTTGTGGTTGATGAGTATGGAGGCACATCAGGATTAGTCTCTTTAGAAGATGTTATTGAGGAAATAGTTGGAGATATTAGTGATGAGTTTGACGATGAAGACCTTATTTACACCATAATTGATGATAAAAACTTTTTGTTTGAAGGTAAAACACCTTTAAAGGATTTTTATAGAATTATTTCGTTAGAAGACGACTCAGACTTTGAAGAGTTTAAAGGAGAAGCTGAAACCGTTGCAGGCTTTGTCCTAGAGATTTCTGGTATATTTCCAAGAGTGAGAAGTAAAATAAATTTCAAAAACTACGTTTTTACTATTGAAGCTCTTGACAAAAAGAGAATAAAACAAGTAAAGTTTACAATATTAGATTAATGAAGAAGCTCATTTTACCTGTCTTAGCAAGTTTATGCATGTCTTGTGGCGACGATCCAGTACCAAAACCTAATGGTTATCTTCGTTTAGATTATCCTGTTGCTGAGTATAAGCGCACAAACACTATTCTTCCGTTTTCATTTGAAAAAAATACACTTTCTGATAGTATTTCTTCAATTAAAATTGACGAGAATAGAAATGCTTATGGTATTGATATAAACTATCCTTCAATGAAAGGAACTATCTATCTTACCTATAAAAAAGTTACCGAAGACAACTTAAACAATTTACTAAGAGATGCTCAAAGTTTAACTCTAAAACATGTTAGTAAAGCTGATGAAATCGTTGAACAGCCTTATGAGAATGAAAAGCAAAGCGTTTTTGGAATGTTTTACGAAGTTGGTGGTAATGCTGCATCGCAATCTCAGTTTTATGTTACTGATAGCATTAATCACTTTTTAACAGGGTCACTTTACTTTTATGCAAAACCTAATTACGACTCCATTTATCCTGCTGCTGTGTATTTAAAAAACGACATTAAGCACATAATGGAAACCATAAAATGGAGGCAATAAAATAAAAAAAACCGCTGAAGTATTTCAGCGGTTTTTTTTATAGTGATATATGTTATTATTCGTTCAATATCCACTCACCTCCTTCTTTGATAAGGCTTAAAGATTCAACTGCACCACTACCAACATATACATCATAGCTTAATACATATTTTTGACCTTCTTCAGCAGTAGGATCAATAACATTAGCTAATAAATCTGTTAATACAGTAAACATCATTTCATCACTCCAGCTAGTTCCACCACCAGTTCTGTTAAAGTTACCAAATGATGCTAAGTTACCTGCGGCAGCTTCAAACCCTTCTACTTCAGCATAATTTGTTGCTACGTAAGAGTAATCAGTTCCTGTTAATGTGTATTGAATTGTGTTATCAGGTAGCCACTCAGTACCATCATGTCCAAACTGTAAAGTTGTTTCGATAGTAGACTCGTGACCTGTCCAAACACCGTCAGTTACAGTGTAAAGGTTTCCTCTAATTTGCGCTCCAGTAGAACTAGAGAAATAGTCATAAATAATAAACATTTCTTCATCTTCTTGACCGTAAGGGAAAGTGATTTCCATAAACGCTGGCAAGTAGTTGTTTGGTGATACAGAACTACTAAAGTTATCGTATTGACCTGGTTGACCAGAACCTTCTCCCATTGCATCAAAATCATCAGAACTTAAATAGTATACACCTTCAACAGCTACCCAAGTACCTCCAGAATACATAAAGTATTCTCCTTTAGAGTTAGTGTCTCCTGTTGCACCAAGAGTTTTAATTTTTAAACTTGCAATTCTCCATCTAGCAGCATCACTATCAGTTGACTCATATCTAAATGCAACGTTAATTGTTTCTCCATCATAAGCTGAAAAATCATAATCTTCAGAAGAAGCCATATCACCTGTTGCTGGGTTAGCTAAAGTAATTTCATCCCAAGTTGCAGTTAAAACATCATCAGTATAATCAGTTGAAACTAAGATCTTGATTAAAGATGTATCTCCAGCGAAATCTAACTCTTGAGTAATTTGGAATTTCAAATCACTTTCTCCTGATAAATCAATTGAAGGCGATACTAACCACTCTTCATTAGCTATTTGAGTTCCAAAATATCCGTTACCTTGAACATATCCTGATTGAGAAGTCCAAACATCATCCGCTCCTGATTCTTCAGCAACAGTCCATCCTTCCATGCTTCCTGCAAAATTGTAAGCTACTAAGTCAGCTAAACCTACTTCAGGAGTTTCCGTATATTGATCGTATTTAGCTAAAACTATTTGTCCTTCAGTTGGACTAGCTATTTGAGCATCTAATATTGCAGGAATTTCGTTAGTAGCATTTACATTAGGATAGAAACCAAAAGCATCACTACCTGTTGTAGCATAATCAGAATTTGTGAATTCATAAATATCAGCTCCAGTAAAATCACTTACACCTTCAGCATTTCCAACATAAAGGTTGTACCCTACTACTACTGATGAACCATCTCCCCAAAATGGGTATAATCCTGCAAGGAAATCTGGTAACAATTCTCTAGCTTGGTCTTCAGAGTCGAAGCTACCAAAACCTAGTTCAAGATCTTCGTAATCATCATCTGTTAATGTGTATTCTGCATTTCCAACAACTGGGTTGTCAATTGCATCTATCTCATTATTGATGTCTTCCATAGGATTACATCCTACAAAGATGATTCCTACAATTGTTAATAAATAAACTATTCTTTTCATTGTTCTATTTTTTTAAAATTTAAGTTTTGCGCCTACACTAAATGTTCTTCCAAATCCGTAATAAACAAGTGCTGTTTGAGCATTAGAACCTGTTCCGTCTAAAGCATCAGCAATGTATTCAGTATCAAATACGTTGTTTATTCTCGCTGTTAAAGAAGCATCGAACTCTCCAAAAGAGAAACCGTGAGTTAATGCAGCATCAAAAACACCATACGCTGGAACTTCCCATGGATCTGGAGCACCTTCAGTACCTCTATCACTTGGGTCAAAATCAGCATATAAACGATCAAAATAATTATAATCTACTATTAATCTAGTATCAGCACCAAATTTATAGTTAATACCTAAAGCTAAAGTAGTTTGAGCAGCATCTCCTACAGGAGTATCTTCGATATATAAGTCTACTGTATCAACCACTTCTTGCTCTTCATTTAAGATTTGAACACCTGTTACATCTTCTTCCCATCTCCAGTCTCCTAAAGACGCCATACCAGTGATATCTAATTTATCAGTAGCTCTATATACAAAGTCTACTTCAATACCTTGGTGAACAGCGTTAATTCCTAAAATATTAGCAAACCCTGTTTCGTCTTCATTTAATTGGAAACCGATTGTCTCTGTTCTATCTCTCCAAGCCGTTCTGTATAAGTTAACATTTGCAGATAACTTATCACTTCTATATCCATATCCTAACTCAAAACTTAGAATTTTTTGGTTTTCAGCATCCTCATTAATTTCCTCATTGTTAAAGTTAGGGAATACAGCGTCAAAATCGGCAGCTTTTTCAAAGTATCCTAAGTTAACAAATACGTTGTGGTTATCAGTAAGTCTATAGTTAGCACCTCCTTTTGCTCCAAAACCGAAGAAGTTGTAACGATCAGTCTCTCTTAATGGATCGTCTGGAGTGTATAAGAAGTAATCTTTTCTTTTGTAAGAAGTGTTAGACGCGTTTAATGCAATAAATGTGTTGAATTTTTCATTAACGTCATACTCTAACTGAGCAAAAGCTCCAACCCAACCTACAAGACCATCGTTATAGTAAGAAATTTTATCACCTACTCTAGCAATTCCTGTTGGGTTGTTTACGTTATCTTCGTTGATAATGAATTGACCTCCTAATAAATCAGTTACTTCTCTAAAGTGAATACCTTTATAATTTCTAAAGTCTAAACCTCCTAAAAGTACTAAATCATCGTTAAGGTTAGTTTTTAATGTAGAAATAACTCCAAACCAGTTGTGGTCATTACGAGAAGCTCTTAATGCTGCAGTTGAACCGTTAGCTCCAAGAGCAATGTTTTCGTCAATTATTCTGTCGAAATCTAAAGGACCAAACTCTCCTATTCGATAGTCATCACTAGTAAATTTAGATCTACCATCTCCAGCAACTTCACCATCGCTACCAAGAGTTCCTCCTCCTCCTCCAGAGCCAAAAGAAACGTAAGCTGCAGTAGAAAGACTAGTGTTATCATTTATATCCCAATAGTGGTTTAAAGATATTTGTGGTTTGTGGTAAAAGTTATCTTCTATAAAAGCAACTTCTCCATTTTTGTAACCCCAATCAGAGTTGTATTTTTTACCTCTTTCGCTATCTCTATAAGTTGCAATTGTATGACGGTTTTGTCTTTGACCGTGACGTTGTTTAGCTCCAAAAGCTGTGAAAGATAATTTGTGTGCGTCATTAATTTGCTTAGATAAGTTAACAAAATAAGAAACAGCATTAAATTGAGTTCCATCTACATATCCTTCACCATCTGTTTTAGAAGCAGAAACTGTTGCAGCAAAACCGTTATCCATTAAACCAGTAGAATAAGTCACTCCAAATTTCTTGTAACCATCGTTACCTAAAGTTGTGTAAAAATTCCCACCAGCTTCAACATCAGTAGTTTTAGTTAAAATGTTGATAGTTCCACCAACAGAAGGCACAGCTACTCTTGCAGCTCCTAAACCTCTTTGTACTTGCATTGAGCTTGTAACATCAGACAAACCTGCCCAGTTACTCCAGTATACTTGACCATTCTCCATATCGTTTACTGGTACACCATTAATCATTACAGCTACGTTTTCAGACGTAAACCCACGTAAGTTAATACGACCGTCACCAAATCCACCACCAGACTTAGTTGCATATACACCTGGAGTAGATTTTAATACTTCAGGAAATTCTTGAGTTCCTAATTTTAACTCAATGTCAGCAGCCTTAACAGTAGATACAGCAACAGGTGTTTTTCTGTCTACTGCTACAGAAGCAATAATTTGTACTTCTTGTAAACCTACTTCGCTAGATTGTAAAATGATTTCACCTAAATCTTGATTACCATTAAAAGCAATAGTCTTTGTTGTGTAACCAACATAAGTAATAGTAATCTCACCCGAAGATGCTTTAGTTGTAATTGAAAATTCTCCATCAAAGTTTGTTGTTGTTCCGTTTGATGTTCCTTTCTCAATAACATTTGCTCCAGGTAATGGTTCATTCATGTCTGAACCAATAACTTTACCTGTAATAGTGCTTTGTGAAAAAGCAATTGTCGTAAAAAGCATTAGTACGACAATCGATAAAAATTGAGTAATTTTTTTCATACTGAATTATTAAAAAATTTGAATTAGTTTTTTGGCAAAATTACGCATTAAAGGAAATAATATATTACCTAAATGTTAAGAATTAAACCGATAGAAGTTACCTATAATATTGAGGTTATCAGTTATTAACGCCTTTAAACTATCAAGAACTTTTTAACAATTTTTATGTTAAATTTTTGTAGAATTTTAAAAGGTTAAGCGTAGATGCATCGTGTTTATTAACAATTTCTTTTTCGTCAATGTCTTTTAAAATTGCATTTGCTAGTTGCTTTCCAAGCTCTACACCAAACTGATCGTAGCTAAAAATGTTCCAAATTACACCTTGAACGAATATTTTATGCTCGTATAATGAAATTAGCTTTCCTAAGCTTTCAGGTGTTAATTGGTTTATTAAAATTGTAGTTGTAGGCTTGTTCCCTTCAAATATTTTAAAAGGCACTAATTTTTCAGGAGCACCTTCAGCAATTACTTGCTCTTTTGATTTACCATTTAACAAGGCTTCAGTTTGCGCAATAAAGTTAGATATTAACTTATCTTGATGGTCTTGATTACCGTGTAAAGATTTAGCAAAACCTATAAATTCTGCAGGAATTATTTTTGTACCTTGATGTATTAATTGAAAAAATGCGTGCTGCGAATTAGTTCCTGGTTCTCCCCAAATAATAGTTCCTGTTTGGTAGTTTACAGGTTCTCCGTTTCTGTCAATACTTTTTCCATTACTTTCCATTATACCTTGTTGCAAATAGGTAGCAAACTGGTTTAGGTATTGTGTATAAGGGATAATCGCTTCGGTTTCTACATTAAAAAAGTTATTGTACCACACACTTAGCAGACCTGCAATTACAGGTATGTTTTTATCAAAGTCTTCAGTCTTGAAATGCTCATCCATTTTATGAGCTCCTTGAAGCAGTTTATCAAAGTTTTCAAAACCAACCGATAAACTAATTGATAGTCCTACAGCACTCCAAAGCGAAAAACGACCACCTACCCAATTCCACATTGGGAAAATATTGTTTTCGTCAATACCAAAAGTTTTTACTTTTTCAATATTTGTAGATACAGCTACAAAATGTTTAGCAACAGCATTATTTGGTGCTTTTTCTAAAAACCATTTTCTAATAGTTGTTGCGTTAGAAAGCGTTTCTTGTGTGGTGAATGTTTTGGACACTATAACAAATAGTGTTGTTTCTGGATTTAAGTTTTTGATAACTTCATTAACATGATCTCCATCTACATTACTTACAAAATGCGTTGTTAAATGATTTTTATAATATGACAAAGAATCGACTACCATTGCAGGACCCAAATCGGAACCACCTATACCAATGTTTACAACATCAGTAAAACCTTTTCCTGTATATCCTTTTAATTCGGCATTAACAATTTTATTAGTGAAATCTTTAATCTTTTCTTTAACACTATAAATTTCTGGGATAACATTTTCTCCATCTACAAAAACCTCAGCTGTTTTTGGAGCCCTTAAAGCAGTATGAAGTACCGCTCTTCCTTCGGTTTCGTTAATGATATCGCCTTCAAAATATTTTGAAATAGCATCTTTTAAATCAACTTCATTAGCTAACTCTAGTAAAAGGTTTAGCGTTTCTTCAGTTATTCTGTTTTTAGAATAGTCTACATAAAAATCTTCCCATTTTACGGTCATTTTATTTGCTCTTTCTGCATCTTGAGCAAACCATTGCTTCATGTGAACATCTTTAACATTGTTAAAATGCTCTTCTAATTTTTTCCAAGATTTTGTAGTTGTAGGGTTGATTGTTTTTAGTGCCATTATATACTTATGATATTATATCGTCTTCTATTGCTAATTCGATTTCAGGTTCTTGTTCTTCAAATAGAATATTATCCAATTGGGTTCTTATTGGTTTTATGTATTCTAAATATCTAACCTTTAAGCTATCAGAAATTGGCTCAGCTTCAGGTAGTTTTTCTCTAAAAGGATCTACTTGTTTTCCGTTTTTCCAAAAACGATAACATACGTGTGGTCCTCCAGTATTACCTGTCATTCCTACCCAACCGATAACGTCGCCTTGCTTTACATAGTCGCCTACTTTAACTTTTCGTCTGCTCATGTGCAAGTATTGGGTAGAGTAGGTTGCATTATGCCTAATCTTAACATAATTACCATTTCCTCCTTTTCGTCTAGATTCAGTTACAGTACCATTTGCTGTTGCCATAATTTCAGTACCAACAGGAGCAGCAAAGTCTGTTCCTTTGTGAGGTCTAATTTTATAACCGTAATAGGCTATACGTCTTTTTAAATTATAGCGAGAAGACAATCTACCATACTTAACAGGCATTTTTAAAAAGGCTCTTCTTAGGTTTTTGGCTTCTTCGTTAAAGTAATCTTTAATACCTTTAGTAGAATCTGTTTCAAACTGAAATGCGTAAAAAGGCTCTTTGTTATGTTCAAAAAAGGCAGCTTTAATATTATGCACACCTGCATAAATACTGTCATCAATATACTTATCAGTATAAATTACTTTAAACCTGTCTCCTGGTTGTAAGCGTCTAAAATCAATAGTCCAAGCATATATTTCGTCAGCCATTTTAAATGCTAACCTAGGGCTTAAACCTTGCTCTTCTAAAGCTTCTGAAATATTGCTAGAAATAGTTCCTGTAGCAACTTTTTCGACATACTTTATTGGTTTTCGGCTAGTGTAAGCATGAATGGAATCGTGAAAATTCACAACCACATATTCTTCTTTATTAGGTTGATAAATAAAACACCTAGGCGTTTGTATAGAATCTTTAGCACATAACAAGGTGTAGGGTTTTCCTACCTGTAATTTTGTAATATCAAAAGTGTCTTTGGCTCTTTCGGCAATTTGAAAAATTTTAGGGTATCCTAAATTGTTTCTTTCTAAGATAACACCAAAACTATCTCCTGATTTTATGGTATCTCTTTTTACAATATAATCGTTAAGATTAAACCCAAACTCTTTAATTCCTTCAGGTTCAACAAAGGTTTGTAGCGGAGCTTCTTCAATTTTTTCTTTTTCATCATCCTTACATGATAAAATTGAAGTGAAAATTAAAAGTGCTATTAATAATTTTTTTGATTGCATTATTTTGATTGATTTTATACGTCCATTCCCCAATTATCCAATTCTTCTTTGGTCCAAAGTTCAGGAAAAAATATACGTCTTTGATATTTTGGGTGCATGTATTTTTTCCAATCGCTTCCTCCAGTAGCTTCGCCATCACCTGTGCCGCTTTCAATATAGTGTTTTGCAGCGTTGTAATGCGCCATAACCCATGTAACGTTTACAGTGTAATCGTAATGTCTCATTGCCTTAACAAGATCTTCATCTTTTTGATCTTTTTCAGGCAATTCTTTAAAACGCGTCCAAAGGTTTTTGGTATTATAACTTTCCATAAACCTTAAAAACTCATCTTTGTAGCGTTTTTCAAAATTAACTAAAAGTGTTGATTTTTTACCAGTTTTATAATCTTTACCTGCTGCTTGCCAATACAAATGCTCAAAAGCATGTGTGTAAGGTGTATTTCGATCAATAGAGGCTCTAAACCTATAGTCAATTAAATTTATCAATTCGGTTGAAGCAAATTCAACCAATCTGTATTGCGCACTTTGAAAACCACTCGCAGGTGTTAAAGTATATCTAAACTTCATGTACTGTTCTATTTCCATACCTTCTCTCATAATATTGAATGAGGTGGTAAGCATATCAAAATAACGACTTATACGCATTATTTTTCCTTCAAAGAACGTAGCATCTAATTCTTCTTTTTCGGCTACTTGCTGAATTTCCCACAAAATCATTTTAAAGATAAGCTCGTTAATTTGATGATAAGCAATAAACACCATTTCATCTGGTAACGTGGTACGTTGCGTTTGTAGGCTTAAAAGTGCATCGGTTTGAATATAATCCCAATAAGTAATGGGTTTACTGTACAAAAGACCATATAAATGGTCTTCGGTATCTTGATTTATGGCTTTGTACTTCTGTTGAAGTGCTTCTATTATTGTATCGTAATCTTGTTGGTTAGACATGGTATTAATCAAATTGTACTTGAAAGGAGTGCTTTAGTCCTTTAAAAGCTTCTAAGTCTGCTCTTAATGATCCTACAGCTAAATCTGCTTTAATTTTTAATGGTATTTTATTTTCGTCTGCACTTACCCAAAGCGTCAAACTTTCTTGTTCTTTAAACACTCGTCCTGCCATAACGTATGGTCTGAATATTAGTGTTTTTACTTTTCCAAATTCAGTATCTATAGTTTCTCTTCCTAGAAATTTCAATTTAAAATTGAAGTTTTCTTCATCAAAAAACATATTAAGAGAGACCATGTCTCCTTCTTTTATAGATTCGGTTTTATAGTTGTTACGTAAAAAATAAAACGCAGACACCATATCTTGTACATCTTGCTCTGTAGCAATTACTTTTTTGGTATTGTGTTTTTTATTTTCAACATGAGCTTGCCTTTTTTTATGGTCAAAGTCTATTTCAATATCTTTTGTGTGACCACCTTCATCTATTTTTCTTATAAATTTATATGGAAGTCCTGTTTGTTTATCAAAATAGCTTTCATAGCGATCTTTCACTTTAAAAAACCACTTTATAGCTCCAGTTGTCCATCCTTTACCAACTACATGGTATACTTGCTTACCATTGAGGGTAGTTTCATCTACTGTTAATGTTGCGTTACCAGCTTTTAAAAAGCCACTGTAACTCATTCTAAACTTAAACCATTCTCCATCTTGAAATGCAGTTTTCTCTTGAGCAAAAGACGTTTGCATAAAAGACAGGGCAACTATTATAAGTAGTAATTTTTTCATGATCTATACAAGATTGTAAATGTAACTTATTTGCTTACATTTTATTGTTATAAACTACAAATTACAATTACTGTTCCAAAAGTATTAAAACAAAAAAACTCCACAATATTTTAGCGGAGTTTTTTGATACTGCAATTGTTAAACATTTGTTATAATGTTCCGCGCTTTTCTTGCTCTCTTTCAATGGATTCGAACAAAGCTTTAAAGTTTCCTGCTCCAAAACCTCTTGCACCCATACGTTGAATAATTTCAAAGAATAACGTTGGTCTATCTTCTACTGGTTTTGTGAATATTTGTAATAGATAACCTTCTTCATCAGCATCAATCATGATACCTAAACTTTTTAACGTTTCGATATCTTCACGTAATTCATGACTAAATTCTTCTAAACGACCAGGAACCGCTCTGTAATACTCTTCTGGTGGAATAGATAAAAACTCAACACCTCTAGAACGCAACTGCGAAACTGTTGTTATGATATCATCTGTAGCTACAGCAATATGCTGAACACCTGGACCTTCATAAAAATCTAGATATTCTTCAATTTGCGAGCGTTTTTTTCCTTCAGCAGGTTCGTTTATTGGGAATTTAATGCGACCATTACCATTACTCATTACTTTACTCATTAAAGCAGAATATTCGGTGTGGATTTGCTTGTCATCAAAAGACAAGAAATTTACAAAGCCCATGACGTCTTCGTACCATTTTACCCAAGTATTCATTTCGCCCCAACCTACGTTACCAACCATGTGGTCAATATACTTTAAGCCAACTGGTTCTGGATTGTAATCAGATTCCCATTTCACAAACCCTGGCATAAACTGACCTTTATAGTTTTTACGTTCTACAAACATGTGAACGGTTTCGCCATATGTGTAAATACCTGCTCTTACAACTTCTCCAAACTCATCGGTTTCAACTGTTGGTTCCATGTAAGATTTTGCACCACGCGATGTGGTTTCTTCGTAAGCACTACGTGCATCTTCAACCCAAAGGGCAACTACTTTTACACCATCGCCATGTTTTACAATATGGTCGTTAATTGGGTGTTTTGAGTTTAATGGAGTGGTTAATACCAATCGTATTTTGTCCTGTTTTAAGACATAAGATACTGTGTCTTTACTTCCTGTTTCCAACCCTTTGTATGCGTAAGATTGAAACCCAAAAGCGGTTTTGTAAAAGTGTGCTGCTTGTTTGGCATTACCAACGTAAAATTCCACGTAGTCGGTTCCTAATAAAGGTAGAAAGTCTTCTGCGCCTTCAAATATTTTTTCCAGTCCGTAGTTTACTGATTCTATGTTTTTGCTCATTTTATTTATTTTTTAGCCCTGATTGAGGCAGTTTGTTGGAGCTCTTAAAAACTGTATCTCGACTGCGCTCGATAGGACAGTTTTTAAAGCGACTGCCGAAAGCAGGATTAGCTTCTTATTAATATGTTATTCTAACCAAGATTTAAAATAATCTTCGTCTGCTATTTTTAATGCGTCTTCGGTTACTTGTAAGGGTTTAAATGTATCAACCATTACTGCTAACTCGTCGGTTTTTATCTTACCAATGCTACGCTCTGTTGCTCCAGGATGTGGTCCATGCGGAATTCCTGCTGGATGCAGAGAAATATGTCCTGCGTCAATATCGTTTCGGCTCATGAAATCGCCATCTACGTAATACAATACCTCATCGCTATCTATATTGCTATGGTTGTAAGGTGCAGGAATTGCTTCTGGATGGTAATCGTACAGCCTTGGTACAAAACTGCATACCACAAAGGCATCGGTCTCGAAGGTTTGGTGTACTGGTGGTGGTTGGTGCACACGACCTGTTATAGGTTCGAAATCGTGAATTGAAAAGGCGTACGGATAATTGTAACCATCGTATCCAACAACATCAAAAGGATGAGTAGCATAAACCATATCAAAAATATCGCCTTGCTTTTTAACTTTCATTAAAAAGTCTCCTGTTTCGTTATGAGTTTCCAATTCTTGCGGTTGACGTAAATCGCGCTCACAAAATGGCGAATGCTCTAACAATTGCCCAAACCAGTTACGATACCGTTTTGGCGTGTAAATTGGACGACGAGACTCCACAATAAACAAACGGTTGTCTTCGGTATCGAAATCTATTTTATAGATGATTCCTCTTGGTACTAACAAATAGTCACCATATTTAAAATCGAGATTTCCTAAATGTGTTCGTAGTTTTCCGCTACCACGATGCACAAAAATAAGCTCGTCGGCATCGGTATTTTTGTAAAAATACTCTTTGGTAGATTGTTTTGGTGCTGCTAAAATAATACTACAATCGCTATTGGTTAACACCGTTTTTCGGCTTTCGAGATAATCGTTGATCTGTGGAATTTTAAATCCGTGAAGCCTATAGGATTGAATGTTATTTGCTTTGGCAATTTTAGGCGCTACACTGTATTGTTTTTTTATCTCTTTGACTTGTGTTGGCCTATGCTCGTGATACATATTGGTGGACATACCATCAAAACCGATGGTTCCAAATAATTGCTCGTAGTACAAGCTACCATCTGGTTTCCTAAACTGTGTATGTCGTTTATGTGGGATTTTCCCTAATTTATGATAAAAAGGCATTTTTTATATTTTAATGTTCTGATATTAAAAGTTTAAAGTTACAGAACAGTCGTTATTTAATTTATATAAAGATACAAAATATAAGATTTCTGTCTAAGCAGAAATTACAATAGAGCCTAATTATTCTGGGTTTCTCTTGATGAGAAAATGTAAGTGTAGTAATAAGTCTTCCCAAAATGGTTTCATGTCCTCAAATATCGAAAAATTTAAGCGATTATTAAAACCAAAACCCAATATTAAAGACCCAAATGCTTTTATTGTTCTCTGGAGACCATGTATACTTTGCTTCAAGCGGTCCTAAAAATGTTTCTACTGAATAACCTAAGGCATAACCACTGTAGTCAACCTTAGAAATCCATCCTCCAGACTCAAACAAACCATCTTCAATATTTGCATAGTTAGCAGCAGCTATTATATGGTGTTTTTTAAATAACTCATAGTCTAAGGTTATGGTTCCTTTTACAAAACTATTACCTGTTAAGGCAATGTTTTCATACCCATAGAATGAAATAAAATTATTGATAAAGTTATTACCATAACCACCGAGTGCAAAATCGAGTGTTTTGGTAGAGTCGTCACCAATTTTAAAGCCTCCTTGTGATAAAAGATTTACCGCAAACTTATCAGAAAAACTAAACGCATATCCTATATCAGCTTTAGCTATTGAGAATTCAGAAAACTCCTTGTTAAAGTTTGAAGCGTGTAAATACAAATGAAAATCGCCATTAAAATAAAATCCTTTCTTTGGAAAATACTTATTACTATATGTGTCTAGCTTAAGTCCTCCAAACAAACTTAAATAATCTGTGTTTTCAAAAATGACCTCATCATCATCGCTTTGAAAATCGTCGATTATCGTTTCCGATTTAATTCTTAAACGCTTATGCTCTGCTCCAACACTAAATGCAAAGTCTTTTCTGAAAAGGGTTTGTAAATAAAATTGATTGGTTTGATCCTGTAATTCTACATCTAGCTTGTTAATTCCTGTTAGGTCTTGCTCAGCATCATCTAGCAATAATTGTGCACTAATTCCCTTTTGAAATTGGTTAAATCTAGATCTTAAACCAATACTCCAGTAAAACCCTTTGTCAATAAAATATTCAAAATTATATCTAACATTATCTCCTAGAATAAAATCGAAAGAAGCTACATCGTTATCAAATAAAAATCGCTTTTTGGTAATGTTTACTAAAGCTGCACTTTTATAAAGATCGTCATAATGTAAACCCAGTTTTAAAAACGTAGTTGCTTTACTTTCTTTTAAGGTTGCATCTAAATCGTAACCATCAGAGTCTTTTGACTTTTTGAACTTGTATTGAAAGGCATCAAAATTATTGGTTGCAACCAAATTATTTACGCCACTATTAAAATCTTCATAGCTTACTTTAGAGTTTTGTTTTAATCTTAACTTTCCTAGCACATACGACCTCGTGTAGCGTTTATTACCATCAAAATTTACTGAATTAATAAGTATACTATCTGGTGATTTGACTGCTTTATACTGTACAGAGTTTTGATTTGTTTTTGCTAATGCTACAAGTTCATCAATCTTTTGACTTGCAGCATATTCACCATTTTCCACAATTTGACTTCCTTCACTAAACGAAATTACAGTAAAGTCTTTAATATCTGGTTTTATATAAACATCGGTTTTCTTTACTTTAGACTTCATGTCATTAATTGTCCTGTAATTATTGATTTGAAGTAATATATCAGGTGCTGAAGTCAACTCGTCTCTTGTCGCCAATCCATCTTGCACATCAACACCAATAATTATATCCATCCCTTTAGCTCTAAGCTCATCAATAGGATAATTGTTTACTACACCTCCATCAATAAGTAGTTGACCATCAATCTCAACAGGCTGAAATAAAGACGGAAACGCTCCACTTGCTGTAATAGCTTTAGCTAAATTTCCTTTATCTAGAATTACCTCCTTACCAGTTTCTACATCAGTAGCAATACAAAAAAACGGAATAGGTAACTTTTGAAAATCATCAACCTCACTCACATGTAGCGTTAAATAGGTTAATAAATTATATACATTTTGCCCTCTTGAAATTGCTGAAGGCAACTTAAGTTTAAATTTATCAAACGGTAAGCTCACTGCATATTTTTCGGCATTATCTCGCTCGTAAAATGTTTTTGCTTCTCGCGGAAGATTATCGCTAATAACATCATCAAAATTTAGAGTTCTAAAAATTGAATCTAATTGTTTTCCTGTATAACCAGACGCATATAATGATCCAATAATTGCTCCCATACTGGTTCCTGCAACATGGTCTACTTTAATACCTAAGCTATCAATAACCTTTAAAACACCTATGTGCGCAAACCCTTTTGCTCCACCACCACTTAGCACTAAACCTATTTTGGGCTTGGTTTCTTCTACGTTTTCTTGAGCATAAAGTGATATATTAAAAAATATCAGTGCTATTAATATTATATGCTTCATTAATTATGATAGTAATTATAAATTTTATCTGCTTTTGATTTACCTACTACATCTTCTAACTCATCTAGCTTTGCATTAGATACTCGACGAGCCGATTTAAATGTTTTTAAAAGCTCAACAACTGTTTTTTCTCCAATTCCTGGAATGGTTTCCAACTCAGTATTTAAAGCACTTTTGCTACGTTTGTTTCTGTGGTGTTCTATTCCAAAACGATGAGCTTCGTTACGTAATTGTTGAATGATTTTTAGGGTTTCACTTTTTTTATCTAAATATAAGGGAATTGGATCATCTGGATAAAATAATTCTTCTAAACGTTTTGCAATTCCGATGATTGCTATTTTTCCTCTCAATCCTAAAACATCCAAACTCTTTAAGGCAGAAGACAGTTGTCCTTTCCCTCCATCAATAACAATTAACTGTGGTAAAGGTTGATCTTCGTCAAGCAAACGCTTGTATCGCCTAAACACTACTTCTTCCATAGACGCAAAATCGTCTGGTCCTTCAACTGTTTTTATATTAAAATGCCTGTAATCTTTTTTACTTGGTTTACCATCTTTAAACACTACACAAGCTGCAACAGGATTGGTTCCTTGTATGTTTGAGTTATCAAAACACTCAATATGTCTAGGCTCTTCACTTAACCGCAAATCGGCTTTCATTTGTGCCATAATCCTATTGACATGTCTATCAGGATCGGTGATTTTTACCTGTTTAAAGCGTTCCATTCGGTAATATTTAGCATTTCGAAGAGATAGGTCTAAAATGTGCTTTTTATCTCCTAGCTTTGGAATTGTTGTTTTTATATGCTCACCAATATTCACCTTAAATGGCACATAAATTTCTTTTGACTTTGAATTAAAACGCTGTCTTAACTCGGTAATTGCCAATTCTAAAAGTTCAACATCAGTTTCTTGAAGTTTCTTTTTAATTTCTAATGTATGCGAACGAATAATTGACCCATAAGATAATTGTAAAAAATTGATATAACCATAAGATTCATCACTTACAATACTAAACACATCCACATTGCTAATTTTTGGATTGACTATAGTAGATTTTGACTGGTAGTTTTCTAAAACTTCAATTTTTTCTTTTATTTTCTGCGCTTCTTCAAACTGCATATCTTCGGCATAGTCTTTCAATTGCTGTTTAAACTGCGAAAGCGAATCTTTAAAATTTCCTTTAAGAATTTCTTTTATAGCATCAATGTTTGCGTGATACTCTGTTTCAGTCTCATAACCTTCACATGCACCTTTGCAATTTCCTAAATGGTATTCTAAGCACACTTTATATTTATTGGCATCAATCTTTTCCTGTGACAAATCATAATTGCAAGTTCTTAATTGAAAAAGCCCTTTTATAAGGTTAAGCAATGTAGAAACGGTCTTCATACTTGTATAAGGACCAAAGTACTCACTACCATCTTTTATGACTCTTCTGGTAGAAAATACTCTTGGAAAACGTTCATTCTTAATACAAATCCATGGGTAAGATTTGTCGTCTTTGAGCATAACATTGTAACGCGGTTGGTATTTTTTAATAAGATTATTCTCCAGCAACAACGCATCTGTTTCGGTATCAACAACAATATGCTTTATAGTTGCAATTTTTTTCACCAACACTCTAGTTTTACCATAATCGTGCTGTTTATTGAAGTAAGAGCTTACACGTTTCTTTAAGTTTTTGGCTTTACCTATGTACAAAATCTTGCCATCACTATCAAAATACTGATATACACCAGGTTGATTTGGTAGGGTTTTTAGCTGAATTTCTAGTGATGTATTGCTCATTACTTCAAAGGTAAATATTTTAATTTTTTAGCGTGAAAAATTTATGATTTTTAAAATTTTTTGAATTAACTTATTTACTACATTGCGCCACTTTTTTAAAACGTAAAAAACACATGACAAAACAAATTATTGGTAGAATTGACAGAGTAGATTTTCCTACGCTAGGTCTTTTTAGCATTGATGTTAAGATAGATACAGGTGCTTACACCTCTGCCATACATTGTTCAAAAATTATTGAAAAAGACAACAAACTTTTTTGCACATTTTACAGTGCTGGTCATCCTAATTTTAGCGGAAAAGAAGTTGTGTTTGACAGCTATACTCGTACTGACGTAAAAAGTAGCAATGGTTTTAAGGAAAATAGATTTAAAATAAAATCAACCATTATATTTTTTGGTAAAACGTATAAGATTAACTTAACTTTAAGCACTAGAGATGATATGAAATTTCCTGTACTCATTGGCAGACAGTTTTTGAGCAAGAAATTTCTTGTTGACGTTAATCAACAAAATGTATCATACAATACCAGCATCCATGAACATTGTCATTCTATCTAGAAATTCGCATTTGTATTCAACGCGTCGATTAATCGATGAAGGAGAAAAAAGAGGTCATATCGTTGAAGTTATTGACCCTTTAAAATGTGATATTATTATTGAAAAAGAAAAACCAACTATCTATTATAAAGATAGGTATTTGGATTATGTAGATGCTATCATTCCTCGAATTGGAACTTCGGTAACCTTTTATGGTTGTGCTGTGGTAAGACAGTTTGAAATGATGAATGTATTTACAACTGTAACCTCTGATGCCATTGTACGTTCAAGAGATAAGTTGCGCAGTTTACAACGCCTAAGTAAAGCTGGTGTTGGTATGCCAAAAACGGTTTTCACTAACTACTCTAGAGACGTTGAAGAAGTTATTGAACATGTTGGCGGAACACCTGTAATTATTAAACTTTTAGAAGGCACACAAGGTTTAGGAGTTGTTTTAGCTGAAACAAAAAATGCTGCCGAATCAGTGTTGGAAGCCTTTAATGGTTTACAAGCAAGAGTTATTGTTCAAGAGTTTATTAAAGAAGCAAAAGGAGCCGATTTAAGAGCTTTAGTTGTTGATGGACATGTGGTTGGTGCCATGAAACGCCAAGGTAAAGAAGGCGAATTTAGGTCTAATTTACATAGAGGCGGAACTGCTGAAGTAGTAAAACTAGACGATGCTGAACTACGATTAGCAATGCAAGCATCTCGCGCTTTAAAATTACCTGTTTGCGGTGTTGATATGCTGCAATCCGCTAGAGGACCATTGTTATTGGAAGTTAACTCTACCCCAGGACTTGAAGGCATTGAAGGTGCTACAGGGAGAAATATAGCAAAAGCTATTATTACTTATATAGAAAGAAACAGAACATGACCTACAAACAGAGGAAAGTAATAACAATTTTAGGACGCGATATTAAAGTTGGCGAAAGCTGCGAACTTAGTTTTGGTGTTGCTAATTTGCATACTTCCTCTAGTGTTGATGTTCCTGTAATTATTGAACGCTCTAAAAAACCTGGACCTGTGGTTTTATTTACTGCAGGCATTCATGGTGATGAAGTTAATGGCGTTGAAATTGTACGTCAAATTATAGCAAAAGGCATCAATAAACCTAAGTGCGGAACTATTGTGTGCTTACCTGTAATTAATGTGTTTGGGTTTATTAACCTCAACAGAGAGTTCCCTGACGGAAGAGATTTAAACCGCGTATTTCCAGGCACAAAAAAAGGCTCTTTAGCCAGTAGAGTTGCTAATAAATTAGTTACCGAAGTTATTCCTGATGTAGATGTTGTAGTCGACTTTCATACTGGAGGAGCAGGTCGTTTTAATGCACCTCAAATGCGTATTGTAAAAAACAATCCTGAGCTCGATTTACTAGCAAACATTTTTAATGCACCTTTTGTACTGTACTCAAAAAACATTAAAAAATCGTTTAGAAGCGTTTTGAGTAAACAAGGTAAACCTGTACTTCTGTTTGAAGGTGGAAAATCTAATCATATTGATAACAACATCACCAATACTGGTGTAAATGGAGCTAAACGCGTCTTAAATCATTTAGGTATGTTATCTACAAAATTTAAAGTGTCTAAACCTAAAAACAATCCTGTTTATATTTTAGACAGTCGTTGGCAACGTGCAAATATCTCAGGTATGTTTAGAGCTTCAGTTCAAATAAGTTCTGAAGTGACTAAAGGAGATGTTATTGGTAACATTACTGACCCTTATGGGAAATTCAACCACTTTGTGAGAGCTTCTTTTTCGGGTTATATTATTAATGTTAATGAATCTCCTATTGTATATCAAGGTGATGCCCTTTTTCATATTACCACTAAATTAAAACCCTCTTCAAGTGAAAAAAGCCACCTTAAGAGCAACTTATAAACAAAAACGCAACGCTTTAACACTAGATGATGTTGATGATTTGAGTCTTCAAATTGCAAATGCGTTACTTCAATTAGATATTTGGGACAAATCGTTTTATCATATTTTTTTATCTATTGAAGAACAAAAGGAAATCAATACCGATTTTATTTTAAATATCCTTTCCGGAAAGGATAAAAATATAGTAATTTCAAAAAGTGATTTCAACACGTATGAAATGACTCATTTTCTCTTAACTGATGCAACGGTTATTAAGAAAAACCATTACAATATACCAGAACCAGTTGATGGTATTGCAATTCCTTCAGAAAAAATAGATATTGTTTTTGTTCCGCTTTTAGCTTTTGATAAACAAGGTCATCGTGTAGGTTATGGCAAAGGATTTTATGATAAATTCTTGTCGCAATGCAACCCTGAAACACTGAAAATTGGACTGTCTTTTTTTGAAGCAGAAACCCAAATTGAAGACACTTTTGAAAGTGACGTAACTTTAGATTATTGCGTGACACCTAAAACTGTATATAAGTTTAGTTAGTGATTAATTTTCACAACTCTCACAATAGGTTGTTCTTAAATAACTATCTTCCAACAGCTGAAATGTAACTCCACCTTCACCATAAGGATTAAACAATTTACAATAGCGTGTTTTGTTCATGTTTAATGCATTTAGCATAATAGTTCTATAATCTGATGTTTGTGTAAGCTCAGGATTTATGATGGTTAAATTCAAATAGTAAAACAGCAAGTTTTCGTCAATATCAATGCTTTTTGCTTTTGGGCTTAAAAGTTCCACAGCCATATCAGTATTAGCGTAATAGCTAAAAAACTGCGCTAAACTTAGATAATCATAGTCTGATAAATGAAAATTTTTATAACTGTTTTTTATATACGAAACAGCTTTGTCCTTGTTGGCATAATCGCGTTTTCGCATTAAATTTTCGGCTTCAATAATATGATAATTCACCAACATTCTAGAGACTAAATCCTGATCAATACCATATGTTTTTAAAGCATTTATTTTGCTTTTAAGTCTATTTTTATCAATATCCATTACTTTATATCGCCACAACTTAAGCTCAATAGCCGCAATGTTATATTTTATACGTTTGTCTTTTGGCGACAGTTTTTCTAGCTGTTGCAATTCGTTATAAACAATTACAATTTGAGGTTCTTCCAACATATATTTCATTGCAGAATTTTTATTCAAAAATGTAAGGTATTTTAATTGATTTGGTACTTGAAGCTTACCTATATGATTTGGTGAAACTTCTTTATTCTTTAATTTTTCGAAAAGCGAATTTTGAATTTGCAATGCCTCATCAAGTTGGTCTTGGGTTAGTGCTGTATTAAACTTGTTTACAAGTTCTGTTCCACTCAAATCCTTGTACTTGTCCTTTTTTTCAAGTTCCAACTCCACTAAAGCTTTTCGATGGTTTTTTAAAATTGGTTCCATTTCAGCAGACAAACTACCAAAGAGTTTTGCTTTAATTTCTGATTTACTTAACTCTTTTAAATCGCTGTATTTGGTATTTTCAATAGCATTTAGAAATTCCACCCAATTCTCAGAAGACGAAATGTCATTTTTTATAGATGGTTTTTGAAACGATTGTAGTGCATTGGCAATACTTGCAGCACGCTGTTGCTGTAGCTCTATATTACGTTCCAAGCTACCTTCAACCGATGCATAAGCTTTTATTTTTATTGCTTTTATGTAATAATCGGTTAAGCGAAGTGAATCATAAATAGGTTTAATATCTTCAGGAGAGTATTCTGATTTATTCTTTTCAAAAGGAATTTTAAACTTTAAAGTTTTATTCTTTATAATATAAGCGTCCTTAGCATTGGCTTTTATCTGTTTTGCATTATAGGCTATAGAATCTAGGTACATTCCCATGTCCAATAAATCCCAAGGGTAAGATTCAAGATCATAAATTACATAATATTGACACAGGTTTTTATCACTTAAAAAAAGAATATTAAACTCCAGTTCTTTACTCATAAGGTTTGCAGGAATACGACCTACTAAAACCCTATACGACGTTTCACTGCTTTTTTTAAGACCTGCTTTTAGCTTTTTAGCATATACAGGTGGTAAAAGTGTTCCTTTAATTTGCACTTGTTCTATTGACGCTACACTACAAGCATAACGGTCTTTATCTACTATATCTATAGCAATTCCGTCGGTTATATTTGTAAAAAGAGCATTGAACCATTCTTTATCATTGGTTTCAAAAAACAGATTAGAGTTTTCACGTTTTATTGCAAACTTTGATTCTTTAGGTCTGTTTACAAAAGCCTGATTGAACTTTTGACAAACTTGTTGCTCGCCTTGATTAGGAAAATGTATTCCGAAATAATTTTGGGAGTGTAAAGTATTAATGCAATAAACGAATACAAAAAAACTTAGAAGATGCTTTAGCTTCATAAAAGAATGATTTTTAAGAAACTAATATAAGCTTAATTGAACGCTTTTTTATTAAAGAAGATTAAAATTCCTATTCCAGTACTTATTGCCATATCAGCAATATTAAAAACAGGTTCAAAAAATGTAAAGTACTTTCCGCCATAAAACGGAATCCAATTAGGCAAAACACCTTTCCAAATAGGAAAATGAAGCATGTCTACAACCTTACCATGAAATAACGAATCGTAGCCTCCATCTTGCGGTAAAAATGAAGCAACCTGGTTAGAGCTAGAATCGAATAAAACACCATAAAATACTGAATCTATAATGTTACCTAAAGCACCAGCAAATATTAAAGAAACTGCAATGGTTAGTGTTTTGGACGCATTTTTTTTAACCGAAGTCACTAACCAATATCCAATACCAACAACAGCTACTATTCTAAAAAGTGTTAGGCAAAGTTTAGCTGTTCTATCAGAAATAAAAGTAACAAAATCGCTGAGTTTTGTTCCCCAAGCCATTCCATCGTTTTCAACAAATACTATTTGAAACCAATCAAAAACTATTGCTCTTTCGGTTAGTGAAAAATTCGTTTTAATGTATACTTTACTTATTTGGTCAATAAGTAGTATTACAATTATTAAGAGTGTTGCTTTTTTTAATGACATATTTGGGTGCAAAAATAAACTATTATTTTATTAAAAATAAAAACGTCTTGCCATGAGCAAGACGCTAATTATAGTTACTTAAACTTGTTACAATATCACGAGGTTCTCACTTTTATGAGAATGTTATTGTTGCATATTTTTAGCTTCAATACTAAGTGTAGCATGTGGCACAAGCTTTAAACGTTCTTTATTGATAAGCTTTCCTGTAACACGACAAATGCCATAAGTTTTATTTTCTATTCTAATAATAGCATTTTTTAAATCGCGAATGAATTTTTCCTGACGAATAGCTAACTGTGAGTTTGCTTCTTTACTCATTGTTTCACTACCTTCTTCAAAGGCTTTAAACGTTGGAGAGGTATCATCAGTACCATTATTGAGGTCATTCATATAAGCACTTTTAATTAATTCTAAATCGTGCTCTGCTTTATCTATTTTCTCTTGTATTAAAGCTTTAAATTCTGCTAAATCTTTATCAGAGTATCTTACGTTTGTTTCTGCTGCCATATTCTCTAATGTTTTTGAATAAACAATTTGGTATTTACATCATCAAAAGCAATTTCTATACCATTGTTTACAGTGTCCATAATTTCAAGTTCTTCGGTTAAAGTTTCTGTTTTGATATACTCAAGATTTGTATCTATGGCTTTAACAATATTATCATCTTTTTGAAGTACAACATTAATTCTGTCTGTAACTTCAAAGCCTGAATCTTTACGTAAATTTTGAATACGGTTTACGAGCTCACGAGCAATCCCTTCTCTTCGTAAATTATCAGTAAGTGTAACATCGAGTGCTACTGTTAAAGCACCTTCGTTAGCAACAAGCCAACCTTCGATATCTTGAGATGTTATCTCAACATCAGCGAGTTCTAAAGTAATGTTTTTTCCGTTAACTTCAACATCTAAAACACCATTTTGCTCGATTTTTTTAATATCTTCTGAAGTAAACTTTGAAATAGCTCCAGCTATAAGCTTCATATCTTTACCAAAACGTGGTCCTAACGCTTTAAAATTAGGCTTTATCTGTTTTACTAAAATATCTGAAGCGTCACTTAACAATTCAATTTCTTTAATGTTAACCTCATGTTTTATTAAATCGGCAACTGCAAGAATTTCTTCCTTTTGTTGTTCACTATCAACAGGAATCATAATTTTTTGCAATGGTTGACGCACTTTAATCTTCTCCTTTGCTCTTAACGACAATACCAACGACGATATTGTTTGCGCATTCTCCATTTTACGTTCTAAACTTTTATCTACAAAGCTTTCATCGTATTTTGGAAACTCTGCCAAATGTACACTCTCAAAGTTTTCTTTTTGTGTTACTTGTGTTAAGTCTTGGTAAAGTTTATCCATATAAAATGGTGCAATTGGCGCGCCTAATTTTGCAAGCGTTACCATACAGGTATAAAGCGTTTGATAAGCCGAAATTTTATCGGTTTGGTAATCGCCTTTCCAAAAACGTCTTCTACTTAAACGCACATACCAGTTACTTAAATATTCTTGTGTAAAGTCTGATATAGCTCTTGCTGCTCTTGTAGGTTCGTATTCTGCATAAAACTCATCTACCTTCTTGATAAGCGTGTGTAATTCAGATAAAATCCAACGGTCTAACTCTGGACGTTCTTCTAACGGAATATCGGCTTCGCTATAATTGAATTTATCTAAATTGGTATATAAGCTAAAGAATGAGTAGGTATTGTAAAGTGTTCCGAAGAATTTACGTTTTACTTCCTCAATGCCATCTACATCAAATTTTAAGTTATCCCAAGGGTTTGCGTTTGAAATCATGTACCAACGTGTGGCATCAGCACCATAAGTTGATAAGGTTTCAAAAGGATCAGTAGCATTACCTAAACGTTTAGACATTTTTTGTCCGTTTTTGTCTAATACCAATCCGTTAGACACCACGTTTTTATAAGCTACTGAATCAAACACCATCGTTCCAATAGCATGTAGCGTATAGAACCAACCACGTGTTTGGTCAACACCTTCTGCGATAAAATCGGCAGGAAATGAAGTGTTGCTGTCTATTTTTTCTTTGTTTTCAAACGGATAATGCCATTGTGCATAAGGCATAGAGCCTGAATCAAACCAAACATCAATTAAGTCGCTTTCACGCTTCATTGGTTGTCCTGATGGTGACACAAGCACAATTTCATCAACGATGTTTTTATGTAAATCTAACTTTGCATAGTTTTCTTCGGAATTGTTTCCTACTTCAAAATCAGCAAAAATATCAGCTTTCATTACACCAACCTCAACAGCTTTAGCCATTTCAGCTTTAAGTTCTTCAACAGAACCAATACAGATTTCTTCTTTACCATCTTCGGTTCTCCAAATTGGCAACGGAATTCCCCAATAACGCGAACGCGATAAGTTCCAATCGTTGGCATTAGCTAACCAATTTCCAAAACGACCAGTTCCTGTTGCTTTTGGTTTCCAATTGATGGTTTCATTCAATTCAAACATTCTGTCCTTAACATCGGTTACTTTAATAAACCAAGAATCTAACGGATAGTATAGAATTGGCTTATCAGTTCTCCAACAGTTAGGATAGCTGTGTTTGTATTTTTCAACCTTAAAGGCTTTATTTTCGGTTTTTAATTTGATAGCTAATTCTACATCAACTGATTTTTCAGGAGCTTCGCCATCATTGTAATATTCATTTTTTACATACTTACCTGCAAATTCCCCCATTTCTGGACGGAATTTACCTTGTAAATCTACTAAAGGCACCAAGTTTCCATTGGCATCTTTCACCAACATTGGTGGCACTTCAGGAGTTGCTTGTTTAGCTACCAAAGCATCATCGGCACCAAAAGTTGGTGCTGTATGTACAATTCCTGTTCCGTCTTCAGTCGTTACGAAATCTCCAGCAATAACTCTGAAGGCATTTTCAGGATTGTCGTTTGGTAACGCATAAGGCAATAATTGCTCATACGTAATACCAACTAAATCGGCTCCTTTAAATTCTTTTACAACGTAGTATGGTATTTTCTTGTCTCCAGATGAATATTCTAATAATTCTGGTTTTGTTTCTACACGCTTAAACTTTCCGTCAAATTGTTTATTAACTAACGGTTTTGCTAGCACTACGTTAATTGGTTCAAACGTATATTGGTTATAGGTTTCAACTAAAACATAATCTATTTTAGGTCCAACTGTTAAAGCTGTATTACTTGGAAGTGTCCAAGGTGTAGTCGTCCAAGCCAAGAAATAAATAGTTCCTTCATTTTGTAAAAAGTCAGGAAGCGATGCTTCATTAGCTTTAAACTGTGCAACAACCGTTGTATCTGTTACATCTTGATAGGTCCCTGGTTGGTTCAACTCATGCGAACTTAATCCTGTACCCGCTTTTGGAGAGTATGGTTGAATGGTATAACCTTTATACAACAAGCTTTTGTTGTATATCTGTTTTAGTAACCACCAAACCGATTCCATGTATTTAGGTTCGTAGGTAATGTATGGATCGTTCATGTCAACCCAGTAACCCATTTTTTGAGTCAGGTCATTCCAAACATCAGTATAACGCATAACTGCTTTACGGCAGGCAGCGTTGTAGTCTTCAACCGAGATGGTTTTACCAATGTCTTCTTTTGTAATTCCCAATTCTTTTTCCACACCTAACTCAATAGGTAATCCGTGGGTATCCCAACCAGCTTTACGCTTTACTTGGAAACCTTTCATGGTTTTGTAACGCGGAAAAATATCTTTGATAGCACGTGCTAAAACGTGGTGTACACCAGGTAAACCGTTTGCAGAAGGTGGCCCTTCAAAAAACACAAATGGTTTAGCGTTTTCACGTGTGGTTACACTTTTTTCAAATACGTTATTTTCTTGCCAATAATTGCCAATTTCTTCAGCAACTTTTGGTAAGTCAAGACCTTTATATTCAGGGAATTTCTTACTCATTATATCATTAATTCGTTTCGACGTGCGAAATTAATGATTTTTAGTAAAATAGTCATTGAAATGGTCTAAAACTATTTTGTATACAATCTAAAGGAATCAATGTGTTTTCTCAAAGTCTCTTTTAAATATTTCAGCCTTTTTAGAAAGTCTAGCAAATTCCCTTGCATGCTCTACTGTAGATCCTTTTGTTGTAAAGTATAGATGTTGAGGATAAGAAGCTTCCGTTTCACCAACTAAAACGAAATAAAATTCACCATTTTTAAAGTAATAATTTTCAACTAGTGTCTTATCAGTTATTTCTATATTCTTGATTCTAAAGAGTTCATTTGTTTTCTCATTATAGAATACAGAATATTTAAATCTTCCAACATCTTTAAATCCTAATGTATCTGTCAACGCTCCTTCTGTAATCTCTTGCTTTAAATTTTTATTGTTTTTAACCTCTCTTTCGTAATTTTTAAATGCTATTATTTCTTCTTTTAAATCTTCAAAAGACTTAACAAAAGTAGCTTCTTGGTTAATTTCTGGACTACATGAAGCAAAAATTAAAAAAACAATTACTATTCTTATTTTCATTTGATTTTTTTTAAACAATAAAATCTACCAAATCCTCAATTTTCGAAATCATTTGAATCTTGATAACTGTATTCTTCAGTGAAATTTTATTGTATTTAGACACAAAAATGGTTGAAAACCCTAATTTTTCAGCTTCTAGAATACGTTGCTCAACACGTTGAACAGGTCTAATTTCACCAGACAAACCAACCTCAGCAGCAAAACAAAAATCGCTTTGCAAAGCCTCATCTTCATTAGATGATAAAATGGCAGCTACAACCGCTAAATCTATTGCAGGATCATCAACAGTAATTCCTCCTGTGATGTTTAGAAAGACATCTTTTGCACCTAAACGAAAACCAGCTCGTTTTTCTAAAACCGCTAAAAGCATGTTTAAGCGTTTTGCATTAAAACCAGTGGCACTACGTTGTGGTGTTCCATAAACTGCTGTACTTACCAAAGCTTGTACTTCAATCATTAAAGGTCGCATACCTTCTAGTGTTGCTGCAATAGCGTTACCACTTAAGGCTTCATCTTTTTCTGAAATTAATATCTCGCTTGGGTTAGTTACTTCTCTCAAACCAGAACCTTGCATTTCGTAAATTCCGAGTTCGTTAGTAGACCCAAACCGGTTTTTATTGGCTCTAAGGATTCTAAACACATGATTTCGATCGCCTTCAAATTGTAAAACCGTATCTACCATGTGCTCCAATATTTTTGGACCAGCTATATTACCATCTTTGGTGATATGACCAATTAAAACTACAGGTGTTGCAGTTTCCTTGGCAAACTTTATAAGTTCAGTAGTACACTCCTTAATTTGAGAAATACTACCGGAAGACGACTCGATATAATCGCTATGCAATGTTTGAATAGAATCTACCACAACTATATCTGGTTCTAACTCTTCAATTTGCCTAAAAATATTTTGGGTTTTGGTTTCGGTTAGAATATAACAATTGCTGCTTTTCGGGTTAATACGTTCGGCACGCATTTTTATTTGCTTTTGGCTTTCTTCACCTGAAACATAAAGTGTTTTGTATGGTAATTTTAAAGCTATTTGAAGCAACAGTGTGCTTTTTCCAATTCCTGGTTCTCCTCCTAAAAGCGTTAATGATCCTGGAACCAATCCACCACCTAAAACACGATTAAACTCATGGTCTTGAGTGTTTAAACGTGCTTCTTGGGCTGTATCAATTTCATTAATCAATAACGGTTTTGAAACGCGTTTTGTTGATGCTTTTTCGGGAGTTTTCCAGTCGCTTTTTTCTGGTTTTTGAATAAGCTCTTCAGCAATGGTATTCCACTCTTTACACGCTGTACATTGTCCTTGCCATTTTGAATATTGTGTGCCACAATTTTGACAGAAAAATGTCGTTTTTACTTTAGCCATTAACCTTTCCTAACAACCTCTCCAAAGGAGAGGAAATTTATATTATAATTTAGTACCCAAAATCTGCTTTAATCTCATCTGCCTTTTCTAGCATTAAATCTTTTGTGATGCCTCCTATTTCTTCTAAAATATAAGCAGACCTGTAGGTTTTCATTGCTTTTTTAGGCTCTCCTGTTTGTTCATAAAACTGAGCTAAATAATAATGACCTAAAAGTGTATCAGGATATTCTTTTCTGGCAATTTTACCTAATTCTTCAAAATAGTCCCACTGCTCTTTCTTTTTAATAGCAGCTTCAATAGCTCTAAAATCGTTTACAAGAATTTTCTTATCAATTCCAAAAAGGTCTTTAATTGTGGTGTATTTTTCCTGAAGGTATTCTACTGGAGAAGAGTCTAGTTTTAAGATACTTTCGGTATATTCTTTTTTACTAATAGGTTGAAATACAAAAAAGATACTTTCTAAAGCCTTAGGAATTGCATGAGCTGGTAAAGCATAATGAGAAGGTCCTTCAAAAGTATCAAAATTATATAATAGGTTTTTATTGTCTAAGCCTGTTAAACTTTTATTTAAAGCTTCGGTTCCCTCTTTTATTGAACCAACGTCGTTGGTTGATGTTGCTAAATAATAAAAAATCTTGTTCTCTAATTTTCCAAATCTTTCAGCTAAATACTCATTCATATTTGGTGCTAAATCTGGACTAATAGTAATGTAAGCTTGAAATAACGGAACGTCTTTTAGTAAATAATAATTAATGAAATTAGCGGTTTCTCCATGACCTACTGCTACTCTAAAGTTTTCAGTTTTGTACGATTTGTTCAAATACGGAATAAGTTCCATTCCTACAAACTCAAAGAACGCTGCACCAGTTTCAATTGGAAGCGAATTTTGTTCAGAATACATACAATCGTCAAACCTTTTATCGGCTTGCTTGATACCTACAACAATAGCTTCAGGAATATCTTCCCAATAGGAATAATAATCTACATTTCCAGCTACGGCTTCAAACAAATAATCACCATCCATAACAATGATTAACGGATATTTTTTATCGTCATCATCACTATAACCTCTTGGTAATAATATTTTTAACTGTCTATCTTCTCCTAGTTTTTCAGAAAAAATAGATTCGTAATTAGCTTGTGAATAAATTGTGTTTGCTGAAAAACACAACAGCATTAGCAGGATAAGTTTTTTCATGGTTAGCCTATTAAAAATTGTTACTGCAAGGTAAACAATTATTTTATTCTATTATAGATTGGTAAGTACAGAAACGATATACTTCCTAAAACAATAACCATTATGGTTTGTGATGCCCACATAATCCACCCAAATGCATAGCTTGGGTCTTTTTCAATTCCAAAAAGTGTAAATGCAGCCATAACAGCAGCAGGAAACACAAAAATCCCTCCATTGGTTGCTGCAATGGTAAAACTTGCTGAAATAAAACCAACCAACACCACACCAATTGTAACTTTATCTAAATCTGGTAAAGCGAAAGTAGTAACGTAAAACATTAAAACATACATTCCCCAAATGAACAATGTATGAGCAATAAATGCCCATTTATGTTTCATTTTAAAAATGCTTAAGACACCTTCCATTAACCCTTTGAAGAAGGTCTTTACTTTTACAGCAAATTTAGAACTGCTTTTTTTGATATAAATGAATACTAAAAATAGAACTACAATTCCTGTAAGGCTTAATAGTATTAGTTTTTTAGGCTGAAATGATTGCTCAAGAAGGTTTAAAATAAAATCGTATTCTATAATTAAAGTCACTAAGATAATACCAAGCATAACTACCAAATCTGCCATACGCTCAGCCACAATAGTTCCAAAGCTTTTTTCAAATGGTACTTTTTCATAATTAGTAAGTACTGCTGCTCGCAATACTTCGCCTGATCTTGGAATGCCATAATTAGCCAAATAAGCGATAAATACTGCCATAATTCCATTAGGTAATTTGGTAGTATATCCTAAAGGCTCTAGCAAATACTTCCACCTATAAGCTCTTGATAAATGACTCAAGACACCTAAAAACACACCAAAAGCAATCCACCAATAATTGGCAGATTTTACAAAAGGAATGATTGTATCTACAGGTAGTTTAGAAAAGGTGTACCAACCAAAAAATACAGCAAGAGCAATTGGAATTGCTATGCGAAGTAATTTTTTAGTTTTTGCTGTCAAAGTTTACTTTAATAGATTAGTTGCTTCGTCTGGAAACACTAGTGAAGGTTTAAAGCTTTTTGCTGTTTCAATATCCATGAATGCATAGGTAATTAAAATAAGCGTGTCTCCTACTGATACTTTTCTTGCTGCAGCACCATTAAGAGTAATTTCGCCACTTTTTCGAGGTCCAGGAATACAATAGGTTTCTAAGCGTTCGCCATTGTTATTATTTACAATTTGAACTTTTTCACCTTGAATTATGTTTGCTGCATCCATTAAGTCTTCATCAATAGTTATACTACCAATGTAGTTAAGTTCAGCACCTGTACATTTTACTCTGTGAATTTTAGATTTTACGACTTGAATTTGCATGAGGCAAAGGTAATTAATTTAATGCGATATTATCTATTAGTCTTATATCATCTGCATATACAGCTATAAATGCTCTATATGTTTTGTCTTTTGACTTTCGTTTTACTGTTTTTAGTGTTTGGGTATCAGCAATTGTGAAATATTCTAGTTTTAATAACTCATGATTTTCAAACTGTTTTTCAACCCATTCCGTCACTGTATTAGCACTTTTTGTGCCAAACTTTTCTTTAGCAGCTAATAGCGTTTTATAAATAAAAGGAGAAGCGTTTCTGTATTCTGGTTTTAAACGTGTATTTCTAGAACTCATTGCCAACCCATCCTTTTCTCTATGTATAGGACAGCCTACAACATTTACTGGAATATTGTGCTTTTCAACAAGCTTTTTGATAATCATTAATTGCTGAAAATCTTTTTCTCCAAAATAAGCATTGTCTGGTTGTACAATTTCAAAAAGACGTTTTACAATAGTACCAACTCCGTCAAAATGACCATGTCTAAATTTACCTTCCATAGCATGCTCTAGACCATCAAAAGTATAGTTAACTGACGCTACATTATCACCATAAACATCTTCAACCGTTGGTGCATACACAACAATATCGTTAGATACTGTTTTAAGCAGCTCTACATCAGACTCTAAAGTTCTTGGGTATTTTTTTAAATCGTCCTTGTTATCAAACTGAGTTGGATTTACAAAAATAGAAATAACAACCCTGTCATTATTTTCAAGCGCTTTTTTGATTAAAGACAAATGACCATCGTGTAAAGCTCCCATTGTAGGCACTAATCCTAAGGACAGTTTTTGAGCTTTCAATTCTTTAATGAATTGATTTAAATTTTGCTTTTTATGATAAATTTCCACGTGTTTACTAAAAAATAACAGCTTGCAAACTTAATATTTTACTAGCAATCTGCATAAATTTTTGTAATTTTGCATGTTTTTTATTTTTAATTTCCAAAACGAACTGATTTATGAAAGATAAGCGAATATTGTATGTGTCTTCTGAAGTTGTACCATATTTACCAGAAACTGAAATTTCCTCAATGTCTTTTGAGGCTCCAAAAATGGTAAACAAACAAGGAGGTCAAATACGAATATTTATGCCTAGGTATGGAAATATAAACGAAAGAAGACATCAACTACACGAAGTAATAAGACTTTCGGGAATAAACCTAGTTATCAACGACTTAGATATGCCTTTGATAATTAAAGTTGCTTCGATTCCTAAAGAACGTATTCAGGTTTATTTTATTGATAATGAAGAGTATTTTAAAAGAAAAGCAACCTTAACAGATGAAGATGGTAATCTTTTCCCTGATAATGACGAACGCGCTATTTTCTTTGCTAAAGGTGTTATCGAAACAGTTAAAAAATTAAATTGGTCACCAGATATTATTCATGTAAATGGATGGATGGCATCATTACTGCCTTTATATCTTAAGGAGTTTTATAAAAATGAACCATTATTTAATGAAAGTAAAATAATAACTTCGATATACAATCAAAGCTTTGATGGTACGTTAGATAAAAACATGATTGGTAAAGTTAAGTTCGACAATATTGACGAAGAGATTGTAAAAGTACTTGACACACCTAATTATAACAACTTGATGAAAATTGCTATTGATCATTCAGATGCTTTGATTAAAGGGTCTCAAGAAATTCCTAATGAGCTTGAAGATTACTTAAAAGCATCTAAAAAACCTGTGTTAGATTATTTTTCACCAGAGGAATTTGCTGAACCATACACTGAGTTTTATAATTCTCAGTTTTAGACTAATACAAATTTACTGAGCACTTTCTAAAGTTTTGTTAAACCAAAGGCATCAAAAAAGATAAGATGTTACATTTGACAATCAAAAAACAAAAATTTTAAATGAAAAAGATAAAGTTTGCCCTGAAATACATTGCTATTTTAACAGTGTTAATAAGCTCATTTATTGCATGTGATAAAGATTTTGCGAGTATTGATTCAGATATCATAAATGGAGATAATGCTACACATTTCAATTCAAGCCAAATCCAGTATGATGTTATAGCTTACAACAAAAAGCTGCCTCCTGTACAAACAAACAATCTTCCAGTAAACCCTTTTGGTGTATACAACGACCCTGTTTATGGTAGAACTACAGCTAGCTTTGTAACTCAACTTAACATTTCAACTTTAGATCCAGATTTTGGAGAAAATATAGAACTTGACTCAGTAGTACTTACAATTCCTTATTTTAGTACTGCTACAGAAGTAAATAGTGATGGTTCTACATCATACAAGTTAGACTCATTATATAGCAACAATTATATTGATTTATCAATTTATGAAAGCAATTATTTTTTAAGAGACTTTGATCCAACTTCTGAATTTGACATAACCCAACGTTACTATTCTAATGCTTCTACTTCTAGTTCTGACCTAATCAATCCAGTTGAATTTGAAGGACAATTATTATACTCTGAAGAAAACTTCCAACCTAGTCCAGATCAAATCGTATTGAAAGAAGAAAACGAGGATGGAGAAATGGAAATTTCTGATAGATTACAACCAGCTTTACGTATCAAATTAGACAATGCTTATTGGCAAGAAAAAATTCTTGATAAAGAAGGAGAACCAGAACTAACAAATCAAAATAATTTTAGCGACTACTTCAGAGGCTTATACTTTAAAGCTGAAGCTGTTGGTGGAGATGGTAACTTTCTTCTTTTAAATCTTGCTAGCAGTAATGCTAATATTACTCTACATTACACCAAAGACCCAATATCTGATGATGGAGACAGAATATCTTCAACATATACAATTGACTTCAGCGGTAACAGGTTTAACATTCTTGAAAATGAATACACTATACCTCTAGACGATGGAGATGCTGTTAATGGTGACGAAAAACTTTACTTAAAAGGAGGTGAAGGCTCAATGGCTATAATTAATTTATTTAATGGAGATGAAAATGGAGACTCACCTGAGCTAGAAGAATTCAAATCAAATAACTGGTTAATTAATGAAGCTAACCTTGTATTTTATGTTGACCAAGATATGATGGTTGGTGACAACGAAACTGAACCAGATAGAGTTTATTTATACGATTTAAAAAATCAAACTCCTTTGATAGATTATTACTACGACTTAACTAACACAACATACCCTCTTTTATCTAAAGCTAATCACCTAGGCGCTTTACAAAGAGAAGATACTGGTTCTGATGATTTAGGAAAAGGAATAAAATATAAAATTAGAATCACTGAACACATCAACAACATTTTACTTAATGACTCTACCAATGTAAAGCTTGGGTTAACCGTTAGCAGCAATGTTGATTTTGAAAACAACACAGTACAATATAGCTTTCAAACTGATGATGAGGATTTTAATAGGATTCCTGGTAGTTCTATTATATGTCCTGAAGGAACTGTTTTATTTGGAAACAACACAACAAACGAAGAAAAAAAGGTATATTTAGAAATCTTTTATACCGAACCAAATAACTAAAATATTATGTGCGGAATAGTTGGCTATATTGGACATCGAGAAGCTTACCCAATAATTCTAAAAGGTTTAAAACGATTAGAATATAGAGGCTACGACAGTGCAGGTATTGCACTTTATGATGGCTCTGATATAAAACTTTCCAAAACAAAAGGAAAAGTTGCCGATTTAGAAGCACGTTTAGAAAAAGAAATAACTACAAATGGAACTCTAGGAATTGGTCATACTAGATGGGCAACTCATGGTGTTCCAAACGATATAAACTCTCATCCACACTATTCAAATTCAGGCAACCTTGTTATTATTCATAATGGAATAATCGAAAACTATGAGTCTTTAAAAAAAGAACTTATAAAAAGAGGGTACACTTTTAAATCAGATACAGACACAGAAGTTCTTGTCAATTTGATTGAAGATGTGATGAAAAAGGAAAACACAAAACTAGGTAAAGCTGTTCAAATTGCCTTAAATCAAGTTGTAGGTGCTTATGCCATTGCTGTGTTTGACAAAAACAAACCTAACGAAATTGTCGTTGCTAGATTAGGAAGTCCATTAGCCATTGGTATTGGTGACGATGAATTTTTCATTGCTAGTGATGCATCTCCATTTTTAGAATACACTAAAAACGCCATTTATCTTGAAGACGAAGAAATGGCAATAGTAAGAAGAGACAAGGAAGTTAAAATCAGGAAAATTAAAGATGACTCTCCTGTTGCTCCTTACATGCAAGAGTTACAGCTCAACCTTGAGCAAATAGAAAAAGGCGGTTATGATCATTTCATGCTTAAGGAAATATATGAGCAACCTAGAGCAATTTTAGATACTTTTAGAGGTCGATTAAGAACCAACGAAGCCATAATAAAAATGTCTGGTGTTGAGGATAACATGAAAAAATTCCTTAATGCTGACAGGATTATTGTTGTGGCTTGTGGCACCTCTTGGCATGCAGGATTAGTATCAGAGTACATCTTTGAGGACTTAGCAAGAATACCTGTTGAAGTTGAATATGCCTCCGAGTTTAGATATAGAAACCCAGTTATAACAGAAAAAGACTTAGTGATAGCCATTTCGCAATCAGGTGAAACCGCTGACACATTGGCCGCAATAAAACTCGCTAAATCTAAAGGTGCTTTTGTTTTTGGTGTTTGTAATGTAGTAGGCTCTTCTATAGCAAGAGAAACTGACGCTGGAGCTTACACTCATGCTGGACCAGAAATTGGTGTTGCTTCTACAAAAGCGTTCACAACACAAATTACTGTCTTAACGCTTATTGCTTTGAGATTAGCTAGAGCAAAAGGAACTATTTCAAGTTCAGACTATAGACATCACTTAATCGAATTAGAACTTATTCCTAGTAAAGTGGAAAAAGTTCTAAAATCTGATGACTATGTAAAAACTATAGCCAACATTTATAAAGATGTAAAAAACTTCCTGTATTTAGGAAGAGGTTACAACTTCCCTGTTGCACTTGAAGGCGCTCTAAAGCTTAAAGAAATTTCATACATCCATGCCGAAGGTTATCCTGCAGCAGAAATGAAACATGGACCAATAGCATTAATAGATGAAAACATGCCTATTGTAGTCATTGCTACAAAAAAAGGACACTATGATAAAGTTGTAAGTAATATTCAAGAAATAAAATCTAGAAAAGGAAAAATAATTGGAATAGTTACTGAAGGTGACCAGCAAGTAAAAGAGTTAGCTGACCACGTTATTGAAGTTCCTGAAACTCTAGAGTCATTATCTCCATTAGTTACTACAATCCCGCTTCAATTATTATCATATCATATTGCAGTAATGCTAAATAAAAATGTAGACCAACCAAGAAACTTAGCAAAGTCAGTAACTGTAGAGTAAATTTGCTCTTATTTTACTAAATATCAAATGTTAAATTCTCAGTTTAAGTGTTCAAAATTGTTAAAAACACAATTTTAACCCCTAAATATTTTCAAAATTTTACTATGCGTGCATACTTTTTTAAAAAAACGCATTAAAATTTCGTATATTTATTTATATTGCCATTAATAAATTAACTAATTCTCTATACATGAAAACAATTCTTAAGATTTTTATGCTGTTTTGTTGTGCTGTTTCCTTTGCACAAACTACCGTGAAAGGGACTGTGACTGACAATAACGGTCAACCTTTACCTGGAGCGAATATAATAGTAGTAGGTACAACAACAGGTACAATTTCAGATTTTGATGGTAAATTTACCCTAACCTACAATCAAGAGCCACCATTTTCTATACAAATAAGTAGTGTTGGCTTTGAAACAGTAACAAAAGAAATAACCACAAACCCTCAAACAGTAGAAGTTATTTTAGTTGAAGGAACCTCTTTAGATGAAGTTGTTATTTCAGCTTCAAGAACTCCTGAACGAATTTTCGAATCTCCTGTTACTGTTGAGCGTTTTGGATTAAAAGAAATCAAGAATACTGCTTCAGCAGATTTTTATGATGGTCTTGAAAACTTAAAAGGTGTTGACGTAAACACCAACAGTTTAACCTTTAAATCTGTTAATACTCGTGGTTTTGCAACCTTTGCAAACACAAGATTTATGCAGTTAGTAGATGGTATGGACAACTCCACACCTGCACTTAACTTCCCAATAGGTAACCTTATGGGTATGAATGAAACAGACATTCAAAGTGTTGAGCTTTTACCAGGAGCTGCTTCTGCATTATATGGAGCAAATGCTTTTAATGGTATACTATTTATGAGAAGTAAAAGCCCTTTTGACCATCAAGGTATAAGTGGATATTACAAGCAAGGTATGACATCTCAAGATGCTGCTGGAGACAACACTTATAGAGATGCAGGAATAAGAATGGCTTATAAGTTTAGTGATAAGTTTGCTGCTAAAGTGAATTTTGGTTGGTTAAAAGGAACCGATTGGGCTGCTAATAACTACAATGGTAAACCAGGAACTGGAGACACAAGAGATGCTCTAGGTTACGATGGATACAATGTTTATGGTGATGAGGTTGCAACTAACATCAGAGCTGCTTCTGGAGGATTAGGAATAATTCCAGATGTTGTTGTTAGTAGAACTGGTTACAATGAAGAAGACCTAACTGATTATAATGCTGAAAGTGTAAAGGCTGATTGGGGATTATACTATCGTCCATGGGCTAATGACTTCGAAATTCAATATGTTGGTAAAGTAGGTACTGGGTCAACAATTTACCAAGGAACTAACAGGTATTACATTAATGGGTTTACTCAGGAACAACATAAAATTGAAGTTAAAAACGATAATTTCTTTTTAAGAGGATATATTGTATCTGACAAAGCAGGTGATTCTTATGACATGGTATTTACAGGAATTAATATCAATAGAAGTTGGAAAAGTGATGAAGATTGGTTTGGGCAATACATACAAACATATGCTGCTGCAACTTTAGGTGGTGCAAATGATACTCAAGCACACGCTGCTGCTAGAGCTGCTGCTGAAACTGGAAGATTAGTACCTGGAACTCCAGAATTCCAAGCTGCATTTAATAATGTAATTACTAACCCTGATTTTGCTAGTGGATCAAAATTCCAAGATGCTTCTAAATACTATCATGTAGATGGTAATTATAACTTTAGTCACCTTTGGGATGAAATAGAAATTCAAGTTGGTGGTTCTTACAGACAATATAGCTTAAATTCATTCGGTACAATTTATACTGATTATGATGGAAATATTGACTATAACGAATATGGATTATACACTCAGTTACAAAAACAACTAGACCTTAATGAGAATTTAAAACTTAAGCTTACAGGATCTATTAGATATGACAAATCTGAATTCTTTGATGGTTTCTTATCTCCAAGACTTTCTGCAGGTTTCACTATCAATGAAAACCACAACATTAGAGGGTCATTCCAAACAGGTTTTAGAAACCCAACTACTCAAGATTTATTTATTGGATTAGATGCTGGTAGAGCAATATTGGTTGGTTCTGCTCCTGATAACTTAGATCGTTATACAAGAACATATGGCGTTAGTGCATCTGGTCAATTATTAGGTGTACCATCTACAGTTCAACAATCAGGTAGAGCAGCTTATGAAAACTCATATCTTGCAACATCTGTTCAAGCATTTGCGCAATCAGAAAACCCAGCAGACTTAGTGATTGCTAATTCTGATTTAGTAACACCAGAAAAAGTAACTTCATTTGAAGTAGGATATCGTGGAAAACTAAACAAAACGATTGTTGACTTAAGTGTTTATTACAACAAGTATCAAGATTTCATTTCAGGTGAAAATGTAATTGCTCCGTTATATGGTGAAGTTGGTGACAACTCTCTTTCACTAGCTGCTGTAGCAAATGGAGATTATAAAGTATATCAAACTTATACAAACTCTCCTGCAGATGTGAATGCATTTGGTGGTTCTATTGGAGTTTCTACTAAAGTATTTGGTGACTTTGATTTAAGCGGTAACTATACTTATGCTAAGCAAGATTTTGATGAAGACGCATTCCCTGATTTTAGAACAAACTTTAATACTCCTGAGCATAAAGTAAAAGCTAGTTTTGGTAATACCGATTTATTTAAAAACTTTGGTTTTAACTTAGCTTGGAGATGGAGTGACAACTATTACTGGCAAGCTACTTTTGGTGACGGAGAGATTCCTTCATACCATACTTTAGATGCTCAAATCAACCTTAGAGTACCTTCTTTTAAATCTACATTTAAAGCAGGAGCAACTAATATTCTAGGAGATGAATACTTTACAGCAATTGGTACTGGTAATATAGGTTCAATGTACTATGTATCTTGGACAATTAACAACTTATAATAACATGAAAAAGAATATTATGAAAGTAAAATATATATGGTTACTTGCTGTATTATTAGGATTTACAGCTTGTGAAAATGACGACGATTCATCAAATGGTGGTGGAATGGAGTTACCAGCTTTAACTGCTGGAGAAGCAGATTTTTCTAACTATGTATCAGTAGGAAATTCTTTAACCGCTGGATTTTCTGACAACGCATTGTTTATTGCATCTCAAGAAAACTCGCTTCCTAATATTTTAGCAACTCAATTTGCTTTTGCTGGAGGAGGAAGTTTTACTCAACCATTAATGAATGATAATATTGGAGGTCTTATATTAGGTGGAACTCCTGTTTTTCATCCTTTAACTGGAGAGCAACTATTTAAGCCTAGATTAGTAACTACTGGTGGAGCTCCACAAGACCTAGAAGATGTTATTGGTCCTGTGACTTCAACAACTGATTTCTTACTAAACAACCCAACAGGTCCTTTTAATAATATGGGAGTTCCTGGTGCAGCTAGTTTTCACTTAATAGCTCCAGGATACGGTAACATTGCTAATTTTCCAGCTGCTGCTAACCCATATTTCATAAGAATGACAGGTGCTACTCCTGATGCAAGTGTATTAGAACTTGCAATGGCGCAATCACCAACTTTCTTTACATTATGGGCTGGTAACAATGATGTTTTAGGATATGCTACTTCTGGTGGTGATGGCTCAAGTGCAATAACTGACCAAGCCACTTTTGATTTTGCAATAAACACCCTAGTAACTACATTAACTTCTGGCGGAGCAAAAGGTGTAATGGCTAACATTCCTGATGTGACTTCAATACCACATTTTACTACAGTACCTCACAACCCATTAGACCCAACAAATGAAGATTTTGGTCCTCAAATACCATTATTAAACTCAATTTTCGGTGCTATAAACCAAATTTATGTTGCTTTAGGTCAACCTGAAAGAGCTATAGTTTTTTCTGAAACTGAAGCAAGTGCTGTAGTTATTAAAGACGAAAGCTTAGATGATATTTCTGCTCAAATAACAGGAGCACTTATGGCAAGCCCAACTTTTCCTGCTTTTATAGCACAATTTGGGTTACCACCTCAAGCAGCTCCTTTAGTTGCTGGTCTTCTTGGGCAAACTTATGGACAAACAAGACAAGCAACTGAAAATGATTTGTTTGTTTTACCAAGTAGTTCAGTGATTGGTGAAGTGAATATGGATTATGCTGGCTTTTTAGCAGGTCAAGGTTTACCAGCCGAATTAGCAGGTCAATTTGCAATCGAAGGGATTACTTTACCTTTAGAAGATAAATGGGTATTAATACCAACAGAGCAAGCTGAAATCGCATCTGCAACAGCAAGCTTTAATGCAACCCTTGAGACTGCTGCTACATCTGCTGGTTTAGCATTTGTTGATGCTAACTCATTGATGATGCAATTAGCAAGTAGCGGATATTCTGATGGTGACTTTACACTAACTTCTGATTTAGTTACAGGTGGAGCGTTCTCATTAGATGGTGTACATCCAACATCTAGAGGTTATGCTTTACTTGCAAATGAATTTATGAAAGCAATTGATGCTACTTACGGTTCAAACTTTGAAGCTTCAGGTAATTTGGTAAACATTGGAAATTACCCAACAAATTACTCTCCTACACTTCAATAAACTATCTTAAAAAATCTTATACAAAACACCTTCAACTTGAAGGTGTTTTTTTATACTTAAAAAGCCTGAAAAAATGATAGAGTTTTTAAATTAAAACTCATATATTTGCAGCGCGAAAACAATAGGTGTTTTCATTCAATTAAATTGCATAATATTAAACACATAAGTAATGTCAAAAGTTACAGGTAAAGTTGCACAAATAGTAGGTCCAGTTATCGATGTTGAATTCGGAGCTGGTGCTGAACTTCCAAAAATTTATGATTCGTTAGAAATTAAAAGACCTGATGGTTCTGTTCTAGTACTTGAGGTACAATCTCACATTGGTGAAGATACTGTACGTACTATTGCAATGGACTCTTCTGATGGTTTAAGTAGAGGAACAGAAGTTACTGCTACTGGTGCTCCTATTCAAATGCCAATTGGTGAAGATGTTTACGGACGTCTATTTAATGTAATTGGAGATGCTATTGATGGTATTGGAAATTTACCTAAAGCTGGTGACGCAGGTTTACCAATTCACAGACAAGCGCCAAAATTTGAAGATTTATCAACTTCTACTGAAGTACTTTTTACAGGTATTAAAGTAATTGATCTTATTGAGCCTTATGCTAAAGGTGGTAAAATTGGATTATTTGGTGGTGCTGGTGTAGGTAAAACCGTATTAATTCAGGAGTTAATTAACAACATTGCAAAAGGACATGGTGGTCTTTCAGTATTTGCAGGTGTTGGAGAAAGAACTCGTGAAGGAAACGATTTACTTCGTGAGATGTTAGAGTCTGGTATTATTAAATATGGTGATGACTTTATGCACTCTATGGAAGATGGCGGATGGGATTTATCTAAAGTAGATAAAACTGCAATGAAAGGTTCTAAAGCTACTTTCGTATTCGGACAAATGAATGAGCCTCCTGGAGCTCGTGCTCGTGTAGCACTTTCAGGATTAACTATAGCAGAATATTTCCGTGATGGAGCTGGTGACGGTCAAGGAAAAGACGTACTTTTCTTCGTAGATAACATCTTCCGTTTTACTCAAGCTGGTTCAGAGGTATCTGCACTTTTAGGTCGTATGCCATCTGCGGTAGGTTACCAACCTACATTAGCAACAGAAATGGGTGCAATGCAAGAGCGTATTACATCAACTAAAAAAGGTTCTATTACATCTGTACAAGCGGTTTACGTACCTGCGGATGATTTAACGGATCCTGCTCCTGCAACAACGTTTGCTCACTTAGATGCAACAACGGTATTATCTCGTAAAATTGCTGAGCTTGGTATTTATCCTGCGGTAGACCCATTAGATTCTACATCAAGAATTTTAACTGCTGATATTTTAGGAAATGAGCACTATGACTGTGCACAACGTGTAAAAGAGTTATTACAACGTTATAAAGAATTACAAGACATTATCGCAATTCTTGGTATGGAAGAATTATCTGAAGAAGATAAACTTGCTGTATCTCGTGCGCGTCGTGTACAACGTTTCTTATCACAACCTTTCCACGTAGCTGAACAATTTACTGGTATTCCTGGTGTATTAGTTGATATTAAAGAGACTATTAAAGGATTTAACATGATTATGGATGGTGAATTAGATCACTTACCAGAAGCAGCGTTTAACCTTAAAGGAACTATCGAAGAAGCGATTGAGGCTGGTGAGAAAATGTTAGCTGAAGCTTAAAATTAGTTGGCAGTAGTCAGTCTTTATTGACTGCAAACTGCAACTGCAAACTAAAAAACTATGTATTTAGAAATTGTATCACCAGAAGCAACAATTTTTTCATCAGAAGTAGATTCTGTTGTTGTTCCTGGAGTTAATGGTGAGTTTGAAATGTTAAAAGACCACGCTCCTATCGTGTCGCTTTTAAAAGAAGGAACTATTAGAATCCACACTCACACACAAAGTCATTTAGTATTTGATGAGCTACATGCAAGTGTTGTTCCTCATAACGATAATGACAAAATACTAACTGTGAAAATTAATTCAGGAACTATTGAAATGAAAGACAATAAAGTAATTGTATTAGCTGACTAATTACATTTCTTTATTCTTAATATTAAAAAGCCAAACAATAATGTTTGGCTTTTTTTATGTAGCTTTAATTAAAATAACCATGACTCATAATTTAACTTAAGCCATTACATTTACTAATATGTATAAAAGTGAATTTATAATTAAAGAACCTAATGTACCTTGGTTTTACCGTATTGTTTTTTCACTAATTTTTACATCATTTTTTGGTCTTATGTACTTCTTTTTTAGTAGTAATATTATTCAAAGCTTAACATCTTCTGATATTATTAAAATGATTATTTTCTCTATTTTAATTTTCATAACGCTTATTTATTGCTTTACTCCAATTGTAGCACAACATTCAATACATTTTAACTTCAGTGAGCATAAAATAAAACATTCCTACACTATAGGTATATTTAATCATAATGAAAAATGGCAAAATCTTGAAGACTTAAATTACATTTCAATGTTTAGCTCACGAGGTAGTTACCAAGTAAACTTATGGTATGGAAACAATGAATTTTTAAACCTTTTTTTACTTGATGATTATGATTCAGTTATTGAAAAGGCCTTTATTTTTTCTGATAAATTAAACATTGATTTGTTAGACGCTCGTGAAAGAGGCAACCATAGGTGGATAAATAAAGATGTATATAGAGAAACAAAACAGGTTAAATATCTGTGACACCCTATATTGTTTTAATCTTTAGTATACTCCAAAATATCTGAAGGCTGACAATCCAAAGCTTTACATATTGCTTCTAAAGTTGAAAACCGAATCGCTTTTGCTTTTCCTGTTTTTAAAATAGAGAGGTTTGCTGTAGTAATACCTATAATTTCTGCCAACTCGTTGCTCTTCATATTTCTTTTTTCTAGCATAATATCTAGATTGACTACTATTGGCATAATTATATAGTTAATTCGTTTTCTGCTTGTAATTCAACAGCGCGTTTATATAAAAAGGCTATTATAAATATAACTCCAGCCATAAAAAGAAATCCTGAAGCATTCCAGTTAAATGCAAAAAACACTTTTTGAGAAAGCCATATAGTATATCCATAAGCTAGTGCTGCAATTAAGCCTATACAAAATGAAACATAACTAATTTTAGTAATTGTTTTTGCAACTTTTAAATTAAACGGATTGTTGACATCTAAATGCCTAAACACTTTAATTAACAGATAGAATAAATAGGCTTTCAGTATTGCGGTAAGAATATATAACACAATTATGCTCGAGTAATGAAACACACTAAAGTTGTACACATTTAATAAATCTAACCCAAGGTAAAGGTTCTTTGACGCAAATTCATTCACAAAAATGCTAACAATAAATGAGATTATTAATGCACCTGCCTTAATACTTAATCCTATCAAAATAATCCACGACACCACATGCATTATTTTAAAAACTTGTAATGACTTCATTCTTAAATTATCGTTTAACAATAACAAATGTATAAAAAATTATCGAAAAACAATAATTTTAACTAAAATCTAAAAAGCTATATTTATAATCAATTTAAAAACAAATATGTCATCAACCTTTAAAACCATTGCAAAATTTCAGTATTCTACAGAAGCGCAAATTATAAAAGGACGTTTAGAATCTGAAGGTATTGAAGTCTTTTTAAGTGATCATTTAACTATAGATACTGATCCTTTGGTTAGCAATGCTATTGGTGGTGTTAAACTAAAAGTTCTCGCTAAAGATGCTTTAAAAGCACAACATATTTTAGAAACCATTAATAAATATTCGATAGATGACGATGGTAACGCTGTACAATGCCCTAACTGCAATAGTAGTAAAGTAATGTTGTTTTCAACTATTAAAGATTTTAAATCATTTTTCTCTTTCCTTATTGGGTTTTTATTTAGTACTCTCCCATTTTATGCAAAAGACAAATACAGATGTGAGGAATGCAATACTGAATTTGATATAAAATAACTACTAACCTTTAATTGCCGTGTAAGACTCTTTTAAAATAGTAACGACTGTTCTTATTTCATCTTCATTTAAATGTCCATAGCCAAACCTAATAGCACAAATAGTTCTGCTTTGATACAGTATTGTTTTTGGCAACAATAAATTTCGCGCTTTAGTTTTTTCAGCAAGTTTAGCAAGCGATATACTAGGTTTAAAATGTAACCAAATGGCTAAGCCACCAGAAGGCACTTTCCAATACAAGTCATCGCTAAAATGATGTTGTAAACAAGAAATTAAATAATCGCGTCTTGCTTTATAAATGGTAATATTCTTTTTAATTAAACGGTGTATCTCGCCTTCATTAATAAGTTCTGCAAGCATTTGCTTTTGAATTAAATCACCTTGCTTATCCAAAATTTGCAAGTAATTGTTCGCTTCTTTAATAATAGTTTGAGGAGCTACAATAAAACCAGCTTGAAAACTTGGGAAAAACGACTGACCCAATCGTCCTAAATAGATAACAACACCTTCAGCATCTGCACTAGCCATTGGTAACATTGCAGACCCATCAAAATGAAAATCGTAGTCAAAATCGTCTTCAATGATAGCAAAACCATAAACCTTCGCTAACTGTAACAGTTTTAAACGTCTTTCTGCAGAAAGTGTTACCGTAGTAGGATACTGCCTATGCGCACAAACATAAACGCAACGTATGCTTCCTTTGGTAAAATGTCCTTCAATAAAATCTACATCAATACCATTAGCATCAACAGGAATTGTCTTTAGCGTTGCTCCTGCCTGTTGAAAAATCATATTAGACTTGTAGTGACTTAAATCGCCTACAAGCACAATGTCATTTTTTTGAATAAGTAGTCGAGATACAATGTACAAACTCATTTCAGTACTTCTTGTACTTAAAATGTTATGCGGTTTTATATGAAACCCACGTGTAGCATTAAGGTAATTACACAATTGTATATTGAATGTTGAATGCGATTGTTCATGGGTTTGATTCCATTTAGAAATTAAAGCAGTTCGTTTCATAGAAGCACTATACCATCTTGAAAACTGATGCGTAGGATGCAACCTTAAATCTGGTTGACCATCATTAATCACATAATTACATTGTGTTGTTTCTTCTGTAGAAGCCAAATTGAAAGACGGTTGAAACGGAAAACCTGTAGTTTCAGGATATGTTGTTAAGTGCTCAATACTTTGCGTTGTTGCTTTAATGACAGCCGTTTTTTGCTCTGGCATCAGTACAAACGTTCCTTTATTGGGTACAATATCTACCCAACCTTGCGATGCTAACTCATCATAAACAGCAACAGCTGTATTTCTATTAATAGATAATATCTCACCAAATTTTCGTGTTCCTGGAAGTGCTATTCCTTCATGTAAATAGCCTCTTTGTATAGCATTTACCATTTGCTGTGCAATTTGAATATAAACCGAAGTACTTGACGCTTTATCAAATGCAATTAAGGATTTAAGATTGTCTTCAACCGGACTACTCATTGTTTTAAAACTGGACTATTTTAATGATCCGGAAAGTTACGACTTTTGCAGCGTTAAAAACACGAAAATCATTTATATTATGAGAGCAATCTCTTTATTTACTGTACTTTTTATTTTTTCATTATCAATAAAAGCTCAAGAACTAGAGGAACAAAATCTAGACTCGGTTGTAATAACTTCAACACGAATCGATGTTCCGTTTAAAGAAAACTCAAGAACCATTACTGTTATATCAAGTAAGGATATAAAAAATAGCGCAGCAACTAATGTTGCTGATTTACTTCAGCAATTTGCAGGAGTCGATATTAGACGTCGTGGTACTGGAGGCAGTCAAGCCGATTTATACATAAGAGGTGGTGGTTTTGATCAAACCTTATTACTAATTGATGGTATAAAAATGGACGATGCTCAAACAGGTCATCACACTATGAATGCTGCACTTCCGCTAGAAGTTATTGAGCGTATTGAAATTGTTAAAGGTCCTGCTGCTAGAATATTTGGCCAAAACGCCTTTAATGGTGCCATCAATATTGTTACCAAAAACAAATTAGACACATCAGTGTCTGTTAATGCTGAAGCAGGTTCTTTCGGTCAACTTAACGGTTCAATAACCGCTGCTAGTTCGCTTGAAAATTCTCAACACCTAGTACATGCAGGAAAAATGACTTCGGATGGATATCGCACAAATACCGATTATGATAACACCAATTTCTTTTTGAAAAGTATTTTCAATACTAAACATAAACCTATTGAAATGCTTGCTACCTTTATGGATAGAAAGTTTGGTGCTCAAAATTTTTACACCACAAACCCAACATTTTTTGAGTACGAAGAAACTCAAAATAGCCTTTTAGCATTTACAACAAAATTTGCATCAAACAAATTAAAGATACAACCAAGGGTTTACTGGAAAAGAAACCAAGACCTCTTTTTACTACGTAGAGAAGAACCTAGTTTTTACAGAAACCTTCATATTACAAACAAAATAGGAGCTGAAGCCAATGCGTCTTATACTTCAAAAGCAGGTGTTACAGGATTTGGTATCGATTTATCCCAAGTTTACATTAGCAGTAATAACCTTGGACAACGTAACCGCTTTATGGCTACAGCTTTTGTTGAACATCAATTTAAATTTGCTAATGATAAGCTAGATGTTACTCCTGGTGTTGCACTAACTTACTTTTCCGATTTTAAGTTTCATGCATTTCCTGGTTTAGATATAGGTTATGACATTTCAGACCGTTTAAAAGCTTACGGAAATATTGGATATACCTATCGTATTCCTACTTACACTGACTTGTATTATAGCGACCCTGTTACCCAAGGAAATTCTAACTTAGAACCCGAAGAAGCTTTTGCACAAGAAGTAGGTCTTAAATATACTTCGTCAAAACTTACAGCTAGCATTGCAGCGTTTAACAGAGACGCAAAAAACTTAATTGATTATGTAAGAACAGACGTGTCTGAAGACACTTTCACAGCTACCAATATTACCGAAGTTAACACCAAAGGACTAGAGTTTGATGCTGCCTATAACTTTAACATTAATAACTATAAGCAAACATTAGGCTTTGGCTATTCATACTTAGATGATAACATTTTAGATCAAAACGAAGATTTATCACGTTACTCATTAAACACATTAAAACACCAATACATTACTAAGTTTAGCTCTCAATTATTTAAAAATGTAAGACAAAACATAGTTTATAAATATGCCGAACGTACTACAGGACAAACTTACAATGTTTGGGATGCATCAGTTATTGTAAAAGTAAAATCTGCTGAGTTTAGTGTAACTGCAAACAATATTTTTGATGTAGATTACATTGAGTCAGGATTTGTTCCAATGCCTCCAAGCAATGTATTATTTGGGTTGCGTTATAACTTTAAATAGACATAATCAATCACTTAAAAAATAATTTCAATACACAATGTAATTCATTTCGTAACGTTTTCTTAACTTTGGCGTTCTAAATTAATAGCATTGAAATTACAACTTCAGGACATCCCTCGAGTAAAAACCATCACTAAAGAGGATTTCATAAAACACTATTACAAGCCACAAAAACCTGTGGTTATAGAGCGTTTTATCGAAGATTGGCCTGCGTATTCCAAATGGAATTTAGATTATATGAAGTCGGTTGCTGGTGATAAAACCGTACCACTTTATGACGACAGACCTGTTGATTATAAAGACGGTTTTAACGAGCCACATGCTAAAATGAAAATGCGCGACTATGTAGATTTACTTAAAAAAGAACCTACACGTTATCGTATTTTTCTTTGGAACATTTTAAAAGAAGTACCTCAACTTCAAAAAGATTTTAGCTATCCTAATTTTGGTATTCGGTTAATGAAAGGACTACCAATGTTATTTTTTGGTGGAGAAGACTCTTATACCTTTATGCATTATGATATTGATTTGGCTAATATTTTTCATTTTCATTTTGAAGGTAAAAAACAAATTATCCTTTTTGACCAAAAACAAAACAAGTATCTATATAAAGTACCTCACTCTTTAATCACAAGAGAAGATATTGATTTTTCCAATCCAGATTTCAAAAAATGGCCAGCATTACAACATGCTAAAGGCTACACTACTGAACTCAACCATGGAGAAGTCCTTTATATGCCTGAAGGCTATTGGCATTACATGAAATATGTGACCCCAGGCTTTTCTATGAGTCTAAGATCTATAGCAAAGCGTCCTAAAAATTTATCAAAAGCGCTATACAATATTTTTATCATGAGACATTTTGATAATGTAATGCGTAGAATTAAAGGACAGAACTGGATAGATTGGAAAAACGAAAAAGCCATAACAAAGACCAATAACTATCTTAAGAATTTATAATATTTACAGGCTTAAAACTTTAAGACATTTTAATTATGAAAAACTTATTTTTATTTATTGCATTAATTTCATTTTCATTGGTAAATGCACAAGCATTTAAAGGAAAAGGAGACCAGAAATTTCAAGTCGGACTGAATTTGCAAGATGAAGCTACAGGAATTAATGTAAGTTACGACTATGGTTTAGGCGAAAATATCTCTATTGGTGTATCCTCTACCTATGCTTTAGGAATTGATGATCGTTTAGATGCTGGTTTTGGTGATCGCTTTGATATTAAAGGGCGTTTTAATGCTAATTTAGGTAATGTGGTAAATATTGATGAAAATTTTGATCTTTATCCTGGTTTAAACATTAGCTTAAAGAATTTTGGAGGTCATGTTGGAGCTCGATATTTTTTCACTGATGGTTTTGGAATTTTTACAGAAGCATCATTCCCTTTAGCAAAATATAGCGATGATAAATCTGATATTGGTTATTACATTCATAATCAGTTTGCTTTAAATATTGGAGCTTCATTTAATTTGTAAGTTTATTCATCACAAATTAAGATTTATCCTACATAAATAATCGTTTAATCGAAAACAAATTGCATTTCATAGGTGAGTTAATCTAAAGTTGTATAATTACTCAACGATTAACCAAATCCAAACTTAACCTATGATAATTAAATTACTTAACCTACGAGTTATACGTGTATTGACCATTGCTTTTTGCTTTGGAGTATTAACACATGCAAAAGCTTTAGCCTACACTGTTAGCGTACCTTCAATTAGTGGGTTTTCATACGAATATGAAAATGGTCCCTCAGCTGCACAATTTTTTTTAGTATCCGATGCGTTTTCATTAAGTAGACCTTACACCATTACTGCCCCAACTGGTTATGAGGTTTCTACTAATGAAAACTCAGGATATAGTTCTGAAATTACTATTCCAGGAGCATTAATTAGCTCTGGCTCCGTAATCGTTTACATTAGACTTGAAAGCGGACTAGTTATTGGAAACTATAATGGAACTATAGCAATTTCAGCCCCTGAGTTATTACCAAACCCTTCTGTTTCTGAATCTGTTTCTGTAAGTGGTGAAGTTGTTAGACACTCTACGACATGGAATGGAACTTCATGGAGCAACTCTCAACCTAACGAAAACAGTATTGTTGAGATAAATGCTGATTATATTACTAATCTTCAAGGAAACATAAACTCGTGGAGTCTTCAAGTTAATGCAGGTCATACATTATCAGTTGGTGATAACACACATGTCTCTGTTACTACTGACGTAGTAGTTGATGGAACAATAACTGTAGCTCATTATGGTGCTTTTGTGCAAGTTGAAGATACAGGTACATTTACTGTTAATGCAGGTGGTACTTCTAACGTTGTAAAGCAAACTGCACAATTAAACAACTGGTACAATTATACCTATTGGAGTTCGCCAGTTGTTGGTGAAACTGCTGGAGATGCGCTTTCATCATCTCAATATCGTTTTGTTTATAATGCACAAAATTATCTTGATGTTTTAGATGAAATTGGAAATACTGGAACATATGTTGCTGGACATGATAATATTGATGATGATGGTAACGATTGGCAAAGTATTTCTGACGCAACAGTTTTACAACCAGGAACAGGATATGCAGCAACACATACAGCAAGTGGGTTTTCATCTGGAACTTCATATCCATACACCTTTAGCGGACCATTTAACACAGGAGATATAACGACACCTATATATTATAATGGAGACAATGGAGATAACGATTGGAATATGATAGGAAATCCATATCCTTCAGCAATAAGTGTTGATGCCTTTTTTACTGAAAATACAGGTGTAGTCTCTAACGCAGTTTATTTATGGTCACAAGCATCACCTCCTAGTGGTAATAACACAGGTAATGAAACGCTAAACTTTAACACCAATGATTATGCTGTTATTAACGGAAGCGGACAAATTGCAGGTGGATCAGGTATTGTACCTTGTAGATACATCCCTTCAGGACAGAGCTTTTTTATTCAAGGTTTAGCAAACGCCAATGTAACCTTTACCAACAGCATGCGTATGGGAGACGACATTAGTAACAATCAATTTTTTAGAGATGCAGGTTCTTGTAGTCCTTCAGCCGAAAGTAGATTATGGGTTAACCTTACCAATAACAATGGTGCATTTAATCAAACTCTTGTAGCTTATGTTAATGGTGCAACTGATGGTGAAGACTCTAGTTTTTATGATGCTGAAAAAAACCTAGCAAGTGGTGCTAATGCTTATTTATATTCACTAATTAACGAAACAGATGTTCACAAACTAGCTATACAAGGTAAAGCGCCTAGTACACTTACTGAAAACGAAATAATCCCATTAGGATTTATAGCAACTGAAGACGCTCAATTTACCATTTCAATACCTCAGCTTGAAGGAGATTTTTTAAATACACACACTATTTATTTAAGAGATAATTTTTTAAGTATAGAACATGATTTATCATCAGCTGATTATACGTTTAATGCTATAGCAGGAGAACATGATAACAGATTTGAAATAGTTTTTACAGAGAACAGTACTCTAAGTGTTTCTGAAGCTGAAATAAATGATTTTTCAATTTACAATTTAGACAGAACGAGTATTAAAGTTAAACACAAAACTCAAGACATAACACAAGTAAAACTTTATACCGTTTTAGGTCAAGTAGTAAATGAAACTAAAGCCAATAACAATGAAGTTGTTATTAACACTTCACAACTTTCTAAAGGCAATTATATTATTGAAACAACCCTAACAAACCATACTAGATTAACCAAAAAATTCATAAAGCAGTTTTAAATTTCACCTTTGGTTTTAAAAAAGTCCTTGTAGTATTTACTCAAGGGCTTTTTTTATATCAGCTCATTTACTTTATCGTATACTAAATGGGTTTCCCAACCTCTATACAGTAAATAATCTGCTAGTTTTTTTCTTTTCTTTTGAAGATTAGATTCCTTTATTTGTGCTACTTTTTTTTCGGCAAGTTGGTTAAAGGTTTCTAGGTATTCAGCATCAGAAATTTCTTTGAATGCTAACTTGATATTATATGCACTAATTTCTCGTATTTTAAGCTCTAACTCTAAGCGCTTACGACCCCATTTTTTTATTCTAAACTTCCCTAAAACAAACGTCTTTGTAAAACGCTCTTCGTTTAAAAAATTATGCTCAAGCAAATGCACAATAATTTTGTCTCTTGCCTCAGGAATCATTCGCATTGCATATAACTTTTTGGTCACTTCTTGATGACAACGTTCTTGATACGCACAATACCGTTCCATCCGTTTTTGCGCTTCGTCTAAAGTATATGTTTTTGGTCGATGCATAGTACAAAAATAGTAACAATTTGTTAATAAAACCGAAAACTCAACCCCTTGAAAATTAAGTAATTTAGCTTATATTTACTGCTTGTTTTTTAGCGTTATATAATTTTTTCCCTTTATGAAAAAGAAATACTCCCTCGTATTAATAGTATTTTTATGCCTAACCGCAACTGGGTTTGGGCAAGGTTCTGAAAGTTTTACTAATTTAACTGCTCCTGGAAATTCATACGATTCTGGATCATACACTGGCGATAATGGTCTAGTCTGGACTTATTATGGAGCTAGATTAGTAAATTCTACATATAACATAACAGGAAATTCCGTTGGTTTTGGAAGAACTAGTAATGGAACAAGACTTGTTTCAGCGACTTCAAACGCAAATGGAGTTGGTGATTTAACATATAGCGTTAGATCGTATTTTACTGGTGGTACCGCTGCTGATAGAACTATAGAAGTATATGTAAACGGATCTATTTATGACAATTACACTTTAGATGCTGAAGGTCCTGAATATACAAGAACGTTTACAGCTAATGAAACTGGCGCTGTTTTAATAGAGTTTAGATCTATTGGAGACAGACAAATTGTCATTGATGATGTTTCATGGACTTCTGCAGTCCTACCAGACTTAACAATTTCTGGCGCTGCTACAGATCATGGCTCATCTTGTTTAAATACATCTGCTTCAACACTACAGTATACAATAACCAATAATGGTGCTGTGCCTGCTGTTGATGTTAATGTGGTTTCAGATGACCCTCAGTTTGTAGTAAGCAATTTATCTTCAACTACTATTGCTCCTTCTAGTACAGCCACCTATGATGTTACATTTACTCCTACTGCTATTGGAGCGCAAACAGCTACTTTAACAATAAGTAGCACAACAATAACCGATGATGCTACAAGCATTTTAACTGGTACAGGAATTACTGCTCCTAATATAACTACACAACCAACCGATCAAAATGCTATAATACCAAATACAGCAACATTCTCTGTTGCTTCAAGTAATGCTACAACATACCAATGGGAAGTTAACTCTGGTTCGGGTTGGAATAATGTAACAGATGGTACTGGAGCTACAACTAACACCTATACTACTGGAACTACAAACGCGACAATGGATGGTAATCTTTACAGATGTGTATTAAGTAATGCTTGTGGTTCAACAACATCAAACAGTGCCACTTTAAATCTTTCTAATCCTAATCCAAATAACGTTACTAGTATTTCAGGTTGTTTTGAAGATAATAGCGTTATTTTAAGCTGGACACCTCCAGCTACAGGAACTACTCCAACAGGTTATGTTGTTTTTGCAATCGACGGAGGAACCGATCCTGCAGGAACCAAAACTGACGCTAACACTTATACTGCTAATTCAGATTTTTCATTAGCTACTCCTGTAACACCTGCTTCATTAGGTCGCGTCGTTTATAAAGGTAATGCTACATCTGCTACTATTACAGGATTAACTGAGAATAATAATTATTCGTTTACAGTATATTCTTATGTTGGCGAATCACTTACTGGATGGGCAAGTGGAGACACAGGTGGAAGTACTGTTACCAATGGTATTGCTCAGGGAGATATTAGCAACCTAACTGCTACACCACTTACTAACCAAGTCAATTTAAGTTGGAATAATCCAACACCTACTTCTTGTTGGGATCAATTAATAATAGTAGCTAACCAAGGTTCAGTTACCTTTACTCCAACAGGTGATGGCTCAGCTTATTCAGGAGCTGACAATGATATTTATTCTACACCTAATCAGCTTGTTTACGAAACAACAGCAAATGTTACCAATAAATCAGTTACTGGTTTAGTTGATGGCTTAAATTATTGCTTTAAAGTATTTATAAGAAGAGGCACAACTTGGTCTGAAGGTGTAGAAGTTTGTTCAGTACCTGCGTTAACATATTGTAGTTCTGATGGTGGAACTAATGCGTCTGGTATTTTAAATGTTAATCTAAACACTATTGATAACTCAACTGTTTCTACTAATAGTTATTCAGATTACACAGCAATTACAACCAATTTGACTTTAGGTGATAGTTATAATTTAAGTGTTAATGTTAATACTTCTGGCAATCATACGTCTTATGTAAAAGTTTGGATAGATTGGAATCAGGACGGAACTTTTAATAATTCCGGAAACGAAGCATTTGAATTAGGAACAACCACCAATAGTGCAAACGCCCAACCATCTTTATCTCCTTTATCTATTACCGTTCCTACAAACGCTGCACTTGGAAATATAAGAATGAGAGTAAGTGCAAAATCAGATGATGGAGAATCTTATGCTACACCTTGTGAATATTTTAGTTTTGGTGAAGTTGAAGATTACACCATTAATGTTATTCAACCAACAAATGCTGAAATAAATGTAAAAGGTAATAATATTACTATACCAAACGGCTTTAACGCTCCTTATGGCTTAAACAACACATTATTTGGCTCAACAAATGTAGGGTCAACTAGTGCTGAAAAAAGCTATTTTGTAGAAAATATTGGAGCAACTGCTTTAAACCTTACTGGAGCACCTATCGTTGAAATTACAGGTGCAAACGCTAGTGATTTTACAGTAACCCTACAACCTAATACCTCTATAGCATCATCTTCTGATTCTGAATTTAGAATAGAATTTTCTCCTACTGCTGATGGAACAAGAACAGCTACTGTGAGCATAATTAATTCTGATAGCGACGAGAACCCTTATACTTTTGATATTGAAGGCACAGGAGTATGCACAGCAACTTTAGTTAGTTCTATTTGGCCAATTGAAGGCCCTGAAAATACTGAAGTGACCATCACTTCTGCTGAAGATTTAACTGGAGCCTACGCTGAATTAAATGGCTTACTTATGACGACGGTTTCTTCAACTTCTACTGAGCTTGTTGTTTTAGTACCTACTGGTGCAGCATCAGGAAATTTAGTTGTTCAGTTTCCAACTGGCTGTTCTTCTACAAATACTTTTACTTTTATTGATAATGCAATTAGTGGTTGTGAAACTGCTCTGTCATCAACAATTCCAAATGATTTATTTATAAGCGAGGTTACAGATGCAACAAGTGGAAGTTCATCCTATGTTGAGATTTTTAATGGTACATCAGGCACAATAAATTTATCAGATTATAGTATAAATGTATACAATAATGGTAATGCAAGTCCTTCTAGTTCAAACGCATTATCTGGCAATCTAGCATCTGGTAGCGTTTATGTTGTAGCGCTTGGGACAACATCTTGTAGTCCATTAAATAATTTAAGTGTAACCCCTAACCAAACTTTTGGTACATCAAGTGGAATTAATTTTGACAATAATAGCTCTGATATGATTGCACTTTACAAAATTTCAACAACTTCTATTATTGATGCCTTTGGAGTTTATGGAAGTGGCACATGGGCTAATGGACTAGGTATTGGCGGTGATGGTGTTAATTTTAGAAGACAAAACAATGCTACACCATTGCCCTCTAGCACATTTGACATTAATGATTGGGATATGATTGACTGGACTGGTTGTTCTGATTCTGATTATGTAGACATTGGGCTATTTGATTTTTCTTTAGGAATTCCACCAACAGTTTCTGTATTAAACACACCTACTTTTGACTGTAATAACTCCATTCAACTTACAGTAAATGGCTCTGAAGGTGTTGCAGGAGGTCTACCTTTAAGTTATCAATGGTACTACCTTGCACCAAACGCTACTACTTTTGTTGTTGTTCCTAATAATGTCGATTTTAATAATGATTCAACATCAGCAACACTAGATATAATTAACCCAATTACTTATATTGATTATCAATTCTATTGTCAAGTTAGGGAAAATTCTAGCACTTGTTATACAGCTAGTAATGCTGTTAAAATAAGTGCTGAAACAGCAATATGGGACGGAACAAACTGGTCATCTGCTCCTGCTTCTAATAAGACTGCAATTTTAAATGCCGATTATAATACTAGTGTAAACGTTAATGGAGAAACAAGCTTTGAGGCTTGTAATTTAATCATTAATGATGCAGAACTTATTATTGCGGATGCTAACAATGGTGGTGTTAACACGTATGTAGAAGTTGGTAATGATCTTATACTAAATGGTACAGCTTCAATATTAGTTCATCCTCAAGGTGCTTTTGTACAAATTAATGATGATGGTTTAGTAACTGCCGATAATCCTGACAATATTCAAGTTAATAAGAGAACTGCAATGATGGATAACTGGTATGAATACACCTACTGGAGTTCTCCTGTTTTTGAAGAAACTATTGGAGATGCTTTAGTAGATGCTTCGAGTAACAGGCGTTTTAAATTTAGTGCCCAAGACTATAGAGATTCTAATCAAGAAATTAACAATACTAACACATTTATAATTGGTCAAGACAATATAGATGATCCAAGCTCATTTGCTGATGGTACAGGGTACGATTGGCAACAAACAAACAATAGTGATTTTATGACTCCTGGTGTTGGATACGCTTCAACTCACGATTCTGGCTTATTTAGTGCACTTCCTTGTAATAATGGTCCTAACTGTCAATTTACTTATTCTTTTAGAGGTCTTTTTAATAATGGTGTTATTGAAGTTTGGATGTATAGAAATGATGAGGAAACCAACGATAATAACTGGAATTTACTTGGAAACCCATATCCTTCTGCCATAAGTGCTGATGCATTTTTAAATTACAATGCAGATATAGGCACTGCCACTAACAGAGTTGTTGATGGAGCTATTTACTTATGGTCACAAAACACTCCTCCTGATGGCAATACAAGCGGTAATGAGCAGCTAAACTTTTCTCAAAGTGATTATGCTATCATTAATGGTGTAGGAGAAACAGCTACTAGTGCTGGTGGAGATGGCAGTGACCCAACAAATAGAATGATTCCTTCAGGTCAAGCATTTTTTATTGCAATGTCTGATACTGCTCCTACTACTGAGTATGTTTCAAACCCAACAGCACAAGCAGGAGATATACAAAGAAAACGTGTTGTTTTTAATAATTCAATGCGTGTAAGAGGAACCAACGATAACTCTCAATTCTTTAGACAAAACACAACTAACACACTTAATAAATTATGGTTAGATCTAACAACTGATAATGGAGTGTTTAATCAAATTTTAGTAGGTTATGTCGACAATGCAACTAACGGTTTGGATAAAATGTATTTTGATGCTCCTATGGCTTCGCCAAACGTTAATGCTGTGATGTATTCAATTATTGAAGGTTCTGATAAAAAGTACACCATTCAAGGAAGAGCGCCAGAGAGTTTAACCTTAAACGAAGTAATTCCTTTAGGATTTAGTACATTAATAAATACACCTACAATTTATACCTTAACTATCTCAAAACTAGAAGGTGAGTTTTTAACCACTAATACTATTTATGTAAAAGATAAATTATTAAATATCACTCACAACCTATCAGAAACTGATTATACTTTTACATCTGAAGCTGGTGAGTTTAATGAGCGTTTTGAAATTGTATTTATGCCAGAAGCGCTATCAATTGACGATAAAGATATTAGCCCTAAAGATTTAACAATCATTGAGCTTAACGATAATGATGTTAAATTCACTATAGGTGCAAATATTACTATTGAACATGTTGAAATTATTGATCTTTTAGGAAGAACGCTATACAACTTTAATGGTAATAGCAATTCAGAAATTTATAACCTTTCGGCTTTAAGTCAAGCCACCTATTTGGCTAAAGTAACATTGTCAAACGGACAAGTAATTACTAAGAAAGCAGTGAAACGAAAATAAAATAATCATCACACAAAAAAGCCTCCTAAGTTGGAGGCTTTTTTATTTATAATGTGTACATCAAGGACAGAATTAAATTTCTTCCAGCAGAAGCAATACCTGATGAATATGTTTTATAACGTTGGTCTGTAATGTTTTCTAAACTCGCTATTAGTGTTGCTGCATCAGTAATCTTATACTTAGTTCTTAAATTAAGAGTATACCAAGAAGGCGAATAAGGATTTCCGTTAGCATCCAAAGCATAGATGTAATCTTTTTCAGATTCAGAAGGCGCCAATTGATTAAATGACAACTCATTGTTATAAACAGCAAATGCGTCTAACTGTAACTTATCATTTTGCCAAACTAAATGCGTGTTTCCAAAGTTTGGAGCAGCATGTCTTACAGGAACTTCAATACCATTATCTTCTTCTGTTCCTCCTATTATATTATATTGTGTGGTTAGTTTAAACTTTTCAGAAAAATTAAGTTGAGCTCCTGCTTCAAAACCATAAATCCAAGCTTTAGATGCGTTTTGAATAGCTTGCACATTACTTAATTCACCATTATACTCTATTTCAGTTTCACCATTAATATTAAAGTCTCTTCGCACAAGTGCATTATCTAAATAGGTATAATACGTTGAAAGATCAATAATAAATGTTTGATCAAAATTTAAATTAAGCCCAAGTTCACCACCATAAGCATACTCTGGTTTTAAATTGTTATTAGGCACAACTACTGAACCAGGTTCAGAGTCAAACACCTTACCAATGTCATCCATATTTGGAGCTCTAAAAGCCGAAGAGGCATTTAATTTCCATTGGATGGTTTCGTTTGGTATCCAGCTTATTCCTGCTGTCCCAGTAAATGCTCCTGCATTGATTTTTGATTCATTAAACGGAAGGTTCAAAAACTGATTGTTTTCAGTAAAATCAGCATTTGAAATAATATGATTATAACGCACTCCTGTTTGGAAAACAAATTTAGGATTAGGTTTATATTTCAAACTTGAGTAAGCTGCCATAGATTGCCAATCGGAACCATCAGGATATCTTGACACAACGTTAGCAGTCTCGTAGGTTTCTATGTTGTATGTATTTCCTTCAGAATTAATTTTATTGTAAACGTATTCTACACCATAAAACAATTCTGTTTTTGAACCCAACTGCTTTTCAAGATCAAGGTTAAAAGATATAGCATCTACACTTTCTTCGGTTGTATTTCTTTCAACAGACTGAAAATCTCTATCAATTCTGCTTTCCTGAAAATTTTGAAAAGCAACATTCGTTTGTATTTTATCATAAAAGCTAGAGTTACTACTCAGTTTAGTATACTGTAAGTTTGCCATGAACCAACGTTGTGGTCCGTAATTCCATTCGGCAGATCTTAAATTGTCTCCTCGATATCTTATTAATCGGTCGTATCTAGAATACTCTGAAGTTTCAGTATAATACAGTCCTAAATCAAAGCTTTGGTTATCTTCAGGTTGAAACTTAATTTTTTGTAGAAGATTAATTTGATCGTAGCCTGTTGGTTTTTGTACTAAGGGTTCATCATTAGCAACAATAACGTCTTCGCCATTAATGGTTTCAACATATTCAGGTCTAATGTATTCATCTGGACCATGAGCTCCCATTCTTAAATCGTCAAAATCAGTATAACTTACGCTTGTTAAAAACGCCCATTTTTTAAGTCCGAAATTTAAGTCTAGGTGTCCTGTTTTTTCACTATTTGCTGTTGCATATCTTGCTACTGCATTGGCTTTAAAAAACAAAGAGTCTGAATACGAAAGCTGAGGTTTTTTAGTATAAAAACTCATAACTCCACCAATGGCATCGCTACCATAAACAACAGAGCCTGCTCCTAAATTAACTTCTGTATTTTGAATAGAAAAAGGATCAATAGAGATTACATTTTGAAGATTTCCTCCTCTAAAAATGGCATTATTCATTCTGACACCATCAACTGTTATAAGCAATCGATTAGTTGAAAACCCTCTAATCATTGGGCTTCCACCACCCAACTGGCTTTTTTGAACGTAAATATTACCAGTGTTTTCCAACAAATCTGCACTTGTTTGTGGATTTGAAAACTGAATTTTTTCAGCATCAAAACTAATCACTTTCTGAGGAATATCTCTCTTGCTTTGTTCAAATTTTGAGGCAGAAACTACTACCTCATTCAACCCTTCAACGTTTTGGGTTAAATACACAATAAAATTGTTACTTGCTATTTCCGCTTTGCTCGTTTTTAGTTTTTGATATAACAAGTTTTGAAAAAAGATAGTTTCATTATCATCAAACTGACTTAAAGTCGTATATCCATCGATATCAGTAATTACCGATTTTGATTTATCAGAATTATAAATTGTAACTCCAGAAATGGGTAAATTTGTCCCTTTTTCAAGAACTTGAATTTGTTGTGCCTGTAAAAATGAAGTAAAGCAAATTAATACAAATAGAAATTTGTGTTTCATTGTACGTTTTTTTTTGTTGGTTTTAGTTAGTTAAATACTTGATTAAAAACAGTTAGCGATTTAGGTTTTTTAAAATCTCCTAAGTGTAACTCATAATAAAGTAATATCATATTTAAAAACGATTGCCTTTGTTTTGAGTTTAATTTAATCGTATTTAATGCATCAAAATTTATGCCTAACAGCTGTTTTAAGAGCGCTAAATTTTCTCCAGAAATGGAATACATATTAGTCTTGTTTACCTCAAACTCTCCACTGCTTAAGTTAAAGTATTTATTATCAATATTTGACTGTTGAGGATAAAACCCCAAATGCTTTGTTAGATTAAGTAAAAATAATAGATGAAAGTTTGAAAAACTACTTTCATTATCCAACCAAAGTAGTGTAGTCTCTAAATATTCAAACAACAAATCATTTTTCTCCTCCTCTTTTAATGTATTTGATAACACTTCTGACAAAAACATAGCAACAGACCCTTTTAAAACATTGGTGTTTATACTTTCGTAAACATACTTAGGTTTTACCTCTTTAAAGGTTTGAAGAGATTGATTAGGTCGATAGTTTTCTTCAACTTGAAGCTGAGTTAACGGTTGAAAATAGGCTGTTTTAGCACTACCTTTTCTAGATTTGAGAACACCTCTTAAAATATAACTCACCAAACCTCTATGCTTGGTATAGCATTTTACAATAAGATCGTTATCTCTGTACTTAAGTTTTGAAAGAACAATTACATTAGTTTTTATAAGCATAAACTGTGTAATTGGATTATCTTACAATGAGGAGCTTTAAAACTTTTGTTTCAAAAGAATCTAAATCAGAAATCATAATTAGATACACACCTGTTGCAACAACATTATTAGCTAGGTTTTTACCATTCCACACTCCTGTTCCACCATCAATAGCAAAATTATAGTTAGAAGATCTTTGATTAACGTTAGATTGAGCCTCGGCAACCAAATTGCCCTCAATATCAGTAATCTTTACGTTTACATTTTCAGTAAGCCCTTTTATTTTGACTCCTTTTGTAATATTATTTAAATCATTATACCCTAAAAGATCATATTCAGGCCTAACAGGGTTTGGATACACAAAGGCATTTTTTAACTCATCTTCAGGCTTTGATCCTCCAGAAAGAAAAGAAACCATTCCTTTCTCTGTTGCAATATAAACTCTACCGTCTTTGTCATCTATTGAAATATCGTTTATTGTATTTGAAGGTAATGGTGAATTGTCTTTTGTGAAATGATAAATAGTTTCTTGCCCATCAGGAGAAAAGTAAAAAACTCCTGAAGTTAAAGTTCCTACCCACTTATTATCAGAACCATCTACCTTTATATCAGAAATAAACTGGTTGGACAATAACTCTTGAGGAATACCGTCTTCTAAAATAACTATCTCACTAACAGATGGGTCTGGATCCTCAAAAAAACCAGAAGTATTATACAACACTCTTAAGCCCTTAAATGTACCAATCCATAATTGATTCCTTGAATCTATTGCTAAAGCCCTAACTATTTCAGAAGGCATATTATTCTCTAAACCATCAACTTGTCTAATTAAATTACCATTTTCATTAAACCCAATGAGTCCATTAAAAAAACCTCCCGTCCACTTTGTCCCATTTCCATCAACAACAACATCACTAAATCCAGCCTCATCATTTAAACCATCTGGAATAATTTCTTCAAAACTAAATGATTGCCATTGCCCCGAACTAGGGTTGAAAGATTTAAGTGGTCTATCGACTCTACTTGTCATCGTCCACATAACACCAGATCTATCAAACACAGAACCACTCTGCCTAATACTATATGCATTAGGATTGTTAGGAACCACTAGTGATTCTAATCCACTATTTGTATTATCTAGCAAAGTACTTACCTCTCCATTGTTTATTTCTAATATACCATCTTGATAAGAACTAATAAAAACTTGATTTGTATTAAATGGATTGATTGCAATATAATTTAAGTTTCTTGCTCCTAACAAACTATCAAAAGGTATATTTCTCCATGAATCATCAACTAAATGGCTTATGCCATATCTTCTTACTGGAGCAGGGTTATATGACAAAGTATAGTCACCAAAAGTCACCCACAAATCACCATTCCCTGCTTGGATTCTAAAAGCATTATTATTTAAAGGACCTTCAGGCCTAATGACGTCAAACTCCGTAGGGTTTTCAAAAGTGGTTTTTAAAACTCCAAAACTACTTGTGCCTATATAAATATTATTGTTAACTAATGTTGCCGATGAAAATAAAGTATCATATTCATCATTAGTTGTTATATTAAGCAATAAATTATAATCACTATCATAAATAAAAACATCATATCTGCTAGTGATAATTAAATATTCATCAACAACTTTAGTGTCTAATGGTAAATCAGCATAAGTATTTAATTGAATTAAAGCATCATCTATCATCTCATATGCAACCCTATTCAACCTAACAGTATATAATTTATCATTTACTGACTGTATTGTTATAAAATTACCAACACTAATAGTTTGCCATTGAAGATAATCTACTAAATTGGGATTTGTTAAATTAGCCTTTTTTATAGCATTTCCGCTACTACATGCAGCATAAATATTACCATCAAATATTGTGGTTTGATTAACTATAATTTGACTTCCACCATTTCCCATAAAATAAGTATCTCCAAACTCAAGTCTTTCTAAGTCGTATACTGAAATACCATAATCAGTAGATATATAAACTAAGCCTTCATATTCGTTGAAATGATTTATCTTTTTCACATCAGGAGACAGTGTTTCCTTTTCTAATATATCTACTACCGACAAAACACTCTTATCATTAAATACAGCTTCTATCAACCCATTTTCATAACCAATTAATAATATATCATAAACATCACTGTAATGTATGGTAGTAATATTATCCCCAGATAATCCATTTACGGTTGTAATGTTATCAATCTCAGCTGTTAATAAATCATAAGTGAATATTGCATTTTCAGATGCAGCAAAAATCTTGTTATCTCCTTGATCAACATCTTTAATCTCATAATATGAAAAATGTTGCTCCCATAAAGTAGAATAATCTTGCGAAAAGCCTGAGATAGTAATAAATGAAATAAAAAATGTGAGTATTTGTTTCAACATATTTTAAATTAAGTTTCAAATATATTTATTACAAACGACAAATTTTAAATATTAATATAATTTGTAAACAAAAAAGCTCTCAAATTGAGAGCTTTTAATAATATATTTTTAAAATTTTTACACCACTCCTTGAGCTAGCATAGCATCAGCAACTTTTACAAAACCTGCAATGTTTGCTCCTCTAACATAGTCAACATAACCATCTTCATCTTTACCATACTCAATACATGCTTCATGTATGTTAGCCATAATTTCTTTTAACTTATTGTCTACTTCATCTCTCGTCCAGTTGTAACGTAACGAGTTTTGAGTCATCTCTAAACCAGAAGTTGCAACACCTCCTGCGTTAGATGCTTTTCCTGGAGCAAACAATATTTTAGCTTTATGGAATTCTGCAATCGCCTCTTTAGTTGATGGCATGTTAGCACCTTCACTTACACAAATGCAACCGTTATTTAATAGTGCTTTAGCATCATCACCATTAAGTTCATTTTGTGTTGCACAAGGTAAAGCAACATCACATTTTACATTCCATGGCGTTTCACCTTTAAAGAATTTAGCGTTAGGATATTTCTCAACATACTCACTAATTCTTCCTCTTTTTACATTTTTAAGCTCCATTACAAACGCTAATTTAGAAGCATCGATACCTTCTTCATCATAAATGTAACCTGAAGAATCTGATAATGTCACTACTTTTCCTCCTAATTGAGTTGCCTTTTCAGCAGCATATTGTGCCACATTACCAGATCCAGAAACTACTACTGTTTTTCCATTAAAATCATCTCCTTTGGTTTTAAGCATACTTTGAGCAAAGTAAACATTACCGTAACCTGTTGCTTCTGGTCTAATTAATGAACCACCCCAAGACATTCCTTTTCCTGTTAAAACTCCAGTAAACTCGTTTCTTAATTTTTTATACATTCCAAAAAGGAATCCTATTTCTCTAGCACCTACTCCAATATCTCCTGCAGGAACATCTGTTTGAGGTCCAATATGACGGAATAATTCACTCATAAAAGAATGACAAAAACGCATAATTTCGTTGTCACTTTTTCCTTTAGGATCAAAATCACTTCCTCCTTTACCTCCACCCATTGGCAGAGTTGTTAAACTGTTTTTAAATACTTGTTCAAAAGCCAAAAACTTAAGAATACTCATATTTACTGATGGATGAAAACGTAATCCTCCTTTGTAAGGACCAATTGCAGAGTTCATTTGAATTCTATAACCTCTATTTACTTGTATTTCACCAGAATCATCTACCCAACACACTCTAAAAGTCACCACTCTTTCTGGCTCAACCATTCTTAATAGAATGTTTTTTCCATGATAAATATCGTGTTTAGCAATATAAGGAATAACTGTTTCAGCTACTTCTTCTACTGCTTGTAAAAACTCAGGTTCTTGACCATTTCTTTCTTTTACAAGGTCTAAAAAAGCTTCAATTTTTTCTTTCATTATATATTTATTTAATAATGCATTGATAATTTCAAGGCACAAAGATACGTTATCTCTAAAAAATACAACTTATTTTTTTATTATTCTCAAAAAAATAATATGTGAGTAACAATCTTATAAATCAGAACGTTTAAATTATAATTATAGCTTAAACACTAATTATTTGGTAGTTAAAGCAGTTTTTATATATTTGTTGATATCTATGCCCTCACTAAAAGAAACCATATGGCGCTTAATTTGAAACAGTTAACCATTATATTTGTTCTTCTTGCAAATGTAAATAATGTGTTTTCTCAACTAGGTTTTTCCCACGAAATTGGTGCTATAGTTGGACCAGTTCAATTTAGATCAGATTTTGGTAGTAGAAACGAAGAAGAAACCAATTTTGGAAACTCAGGTATTGGTGTTGGTATAGTTCACTACATCAATTTTGCCTACAGAGCAGACTGTAACTGCTACTCTACTGACACCTACTTTAACGATCACTTTAAACTTCGTAGTGAAATATCTTGGAATAAAACCAACCTACAACATCATGGTGAATGGGTAGGACCAGATAATGTTAGTGATAATGCTGATAGATTAAGAGCGCAACGTGGTGTGGCTGAAAATTTTGATGTTGGTATGCAGTTAGAATATTTCCCATTGAGTATTCGTTCGTTTCAAGCGTTTAGTTACAGGTTTGCTCCCTTTATAAGTTTAGGAGCGCATTATACCTCATCTAGTCCACAAGGAAGTACTGATTATGGTGACGGAAACATCTTTAACCAAAACAATATTTATTCCTATTGGTTTGATCCTGCAACTGATACTGAATATCCTATTAATTTAGATAAAGTCAATGCGTGGTCTGTAGTAACTAGTGTTGGTGTTAGATATAAACTCACACCTTTATCCGATTTAATGCTAGACCTTCGTTGGCAATACTATTTTAGTGATTGGATTGACGGTTTAGACCACAAACTAGAATATAACAAGTACAACGACTGGTTGGTGTGGTTAAACTTTGGGTACATTTACTACTTAGATTAATCATTTTAAGATATATAATAAAAAAGACCAACAGTAATTGTTGGTCTTTTTTTATTACTCTGTTAGTAATCTATGTAATTTCCCATAATCTCCCGATTGACCAAACTCTGAAGTATTGACATTTGTTCCTAAGATTTGACTGTTTAAACAATCAAATCAAACTTTTGCAACTCCAACTATGGAATCTGATTTTTTAAAGATTAAAACATCACGATAAACATAAATACAATCAAGCACATACACTTCTTTATGTGATTTATCTCTAAATATTTCGCTTAATTCTGGGTGTTTATTTTCAGCTACTTTGTGTTTAGTAAATCCTATTTTTGTAAGTTTAGAGATAAACGATGTGTCTTGAAACTTTTCAGGTGTGTTGTTTAAAATAACATCTATTTTCAAACGTTCATTAGCACTTAAATCATTTCTTTCTTCAAGATCAAACAACACATCTTCATCAATTGATATTGAATAATGATCTACTTCATCAAAATCAAAATAATATTCTCCCTTTCTTTGACCACAACTAAGTGTTAAGAAAAAAATACTTGCAATTAATAGATTCCTAAACATTTTAAAATGTTAACCTATAGCCTGTTCTAAATCGGCAATTAAATCGGCTTCGTCTTCAATACCAACGCTAAGCCTAATTAACGAATCAACTACTCCTGTTTTTTCACGCTCTTCTTTTGGTATACTAGCATGTGTCATACTTGCTGGATGTCCAGCTAAAGATTCTACACCTCCTAAAGACTCAGCAAGCGTAAACACCTTTAATTTCTCAACAATTTTTATAGCTTCTTCATAATTGTTCCCTTTTGTGGTAAACGATACCATTCCTCCAAAATCCTTCATTTGCGACTTTGCAACTTCGTGGTTTGGATGACTCCTAAACCCAGGCCAATATACATTTTCAATTTTAGGATGATTTGCTAAAAACTCAGCTACCGCTTTTCCGTTTTCGCAATGACGTTGCATACGTACATGTAGTGTTTTTATGCCTCTTAACACCAAAAAGCTATCTTGAGGACCACAAACTGCTCCACTTGCATTTTGTATAAAATACAGTTTTTCAGCAAGCGCTTTATCTTTTACAACTAATGCTCCCATAACAACATCGCTATGCCCACCAAGATATTTAGTTGCCGAATGCATTACAACATCAGCTCCTAAGTCTAAAGGTTGTTGTAAATATGGTGTAGCAAAAGTATTATCAACTGCTAATAGCAAATTGTGCTTTTTAGCAATTGCTGATACTGCTTTAATATCAATAATATTCATCATTGGGTTAGTAGGTGTTTCAACCCAAATAAGCTTTGTATTTTCATTTACGTAGCTTTCAATGCTAGACGCATTTTCCATTCCTACAAAATGAAATTTTATTCCAAAGCGTTCAAAAACACTTGTAAACAATCTATAACTTCCGCCATACAAATCGTTAGTTGAGATAACTTCATCTCCAGGATTTAAAAGCTTAATTACTGCATCAATAGCTGCCAAACCAGACCCAAATGCTAACCCATGATTTCCATTTTCTATACTTGCAAAAGCATTTTCAAGCGCATTACGTGTTGGGTTATGAGTTCTTGAATATTCATATCCTTTGTGTCCTCCAGGAGTAGATTGTGCGTAAGTAGATGTTTGATAAATTGGAGGCATAACCGAACCATAAGCAGGATCATGCTCTTGACCTCCATGTATTGTTTTAGTATTAAATTTCATAGTACTGAATGTCTTTCTATTTTTATAATTACAACAAATTTAACCTTTAATTCGTTGTATTCAAATCTATGTAATACCTTTATAGTATGTTTAACAAAATCCTTTTCCCTGTGAAAAAACTTAGCCTAATTATAGTAATATTCACCCTCTTTTACAGCTGTAAAAACGAAGTAACTCCTATTGAATTTTCTGAAACAGCTATTGAAAACAATGAGCATGTTAATATCGAAATTATCTACCCAAAAGTTACATCCAAATCAGACATTGCTTCAAAAATAAATTCTGAAATAGAGCAAACCATTTCAAAAAACATAGCCTTTTTTGAAGATGATACCGAACAATTATCATTAGAAGCTTCAATTAAAGATTTTGAAAACAGATATATAAATTTTAAAAAAGAATTTGAAGACAGCTCAATTAAATGGGATGCAAATGTAAGTGGCGAAGTAGTTTACAACTCTGAAAACGTGATTACCATTGCAATTGACTCTTACACGTTTACTGGTGGAGCTCATGGCAATAGCGTTATTACTTTGTTGAATTTTAATCCTAAAACTGGAGCATTATACAGTTTTGATGATATTTTTAATAACCCTACAAAAGTTACTGAGCTTGCTGAAACTTATCTTGAAAAAGAATTGAACATCTCTAAAAACCAAAATACTGATGATTACTTTTTTGACGAGTTTTTTAAAATGCCTGAAAATATTGGTTTTAGTGATGAGGGTATCATCTTTTTATACAATACCTACGAAATAGCTGCTTATGCTCAAGGTGTTACTGAGTTTACTATACCTTACAGTGAAATTAGTGAATTCTTAAAACTTTTAGAGTAACTAAATAAAGTAAGTACGGATAATTATTTTCGTCAGTTAGACTGAATTTCACGATTAAAAAGAGTGGAATTTGTATCGAAAACAAGAAAATTTCTAACAAAAAAATATTTCTCGATACAAAATTCATTTAGAATTTTACTCGAAGAGACAATTACGTACTAAAATACTATTCACATTAAATAGATTTCTTTAATGCCAAAATATAACCTAAATGCAAGCCTTCGTGGTAATTGTTAAAAGCAATAGCTTCCTCGACATTTGTTAACCTGTTTTTTGTGGTTACTGTATATTCATTAAAGGTTTGAAAGATTTTGTTATTATAATCTTCCTTGGTTTTTTCAATAGTTGAGAAAAGTAATCCTTTTATTTCGTCAACTTCGGCTTGGGTTAAATCGCGTTCAGGTTTTGTACCTTTTCTAAACGCTTCAACAAAATCATCGTTAACAATCATTGGTAAACCCGATAGCTTATACACCAATAATTGTTGAGTAGCAATGGTGTGAGCTATATTCCAAATCATATTGTTTTTAAACCCTTTAGGTACTTTATTGAGCTCTTCTAAGGAGTAGTTCTCAATAAAGGTTTTAAGAACAGCTCTGTTTTTTAACGTAATATCAAAATCCCATTCCATAGTTTAAATTTTATTTAAAAGTAATTAATTTTTGCTTCAAATCCGTTTACTTTGCAGTGTAAAACTGTTAACTCATGAATAAAGTTTACTACCTAAAAACTTGTAGCACTTGCGTGCGAATTTTAAAAACGCTTAATCTACCTTCAGATTTTATCTTACAGGATATTAAAACCGAAGAAATAACTGTTAAGCAACTCGACGAAATGAAAGCTCTAGCTGGTAGTTATGAAGCGTTGTTTAGCAAACGTGCAAAACTTTATAAAGAAATGGGCTTAAAAGACATGAATCTTTCTGAAAAAGATTATAAACAATACATCCTTGAGCATTACACCTTTTTAAGCAGACCTGTGATACTTGCAAATAATCAGATTTTTATTGGCAACAGCGCTAAAACTGTTGAGGCTGCAAAAAAAGCAATACATGAATAGCCGAATTCTGGCTTTGATAGCCGCTTTTATAGTTCAAGTTATTTATGGTCTTACCTTTACCTTTGCTAATGATGTTATTGATGAAGGACATGTAAAGCCGTTTGGATTTATCTTACTTAGAGTACTAGGAGCTGCTGTGCTTTTTTGGATTTTTAGCATCTTCGCTCCTAAAGAAAAAATTGATAAAAAGGACTTTTTAACCTTCTTCTTTGCCTCTATTTTTGGTATTGCTCTTAATATGCTTACCTTTTTTAAAGGCTTAGAATTTACAACACCTATACATGCATCAGTAATTATGACTGTTGTGCCTATTGTGGTTTTGGTGCTGTCTTCTTTTTTGCTGAACGAAAAATTAACCTCTCTTAAAATTTTAGGCGTTATACTTGGGTTTGCTGGAGCTATTGTACTATCGGTTTATGGACGATCAAAAGTTGTTGGAGACAATATTTTGCTAGGTAACTTTTTAGTATTTATTAATGCTGTGTCTTATAGTATTTACTTAATAATCATTAAAAAACTCACCAATAAGTACCATCCGTTTACATTTATAAAATGGTTGTTTTTATTTGGTTTTATTTTGGTGTTACCTTTTGGGTATAATGAAGTATTAAGTGTTGATATTAGTACATTTACACCTTACATCTATTTCTCTATACTATTTGTTATTGTAGGCGCAACTTTTGGTACATATCTTTTAAATCCGTTAGCACTAACAAAACTAAGAGCATCAACAGTAAGTACATTTTTGTACATACAACCTGTAATTGCTGGTATTTTTGCAATACTAATGGGAAGCGATACTGTAAACACTGTAAAAATCTTAGCTGCTGCTCTAATTTTTACTGGAGTGTATTTGGTTACCAAAAAGCCTAAAGCATCAGCTTAGGTTTACTGGCTTTTTACCGAACTTTCTAGTATCTTCTTTTGTTAAAACCTTAAAGTTTTTGGACTTAGGAAAAGTGTCCATTTCCTGTTTAAAGTTTTCAGGAAGTGGTGTTAACGATCTTGTTTTTAAATTAATCCAAGCACCTAAAATTTCACAATTAGCTAAGTTTTCACCTTTATGGTTGTAGAAATTGTGCTCTATTTGAAAAAACATACCATCGTCACTTAAGCCCATAATTTCTAAGCTTACAGTAATTGGCGTGCCTAAAAACGCTTCTTTAAAATAATAGATGTGCTCATAAAAAATTACAGGACTAATATCATACTTAGCTAAGTTTGAAAGTGAAAAGCCATGATCTTCAAAAAAAGCCACTCGAGTATGACTCATAAAGTTTACATAAGCAGAATTTGCCAAATGCCTATTGGCATCAACATCACTCCATCTAATTTCAAATTGTTTTTTATACATAACATAGGTTTTTAAGTTCTACAAATTTATTGATTTTTGTTATGCAAGCATAATAGTTATTCCGCTTTTTATAATAACCCATAACTATATGTTTTTCCTTACCTTTGCTCAACTTTTATATAAATGTAGGTTCATGATACAATCAATGACAGGATATGGGAAGTCTGTAATTCAGCTTCCAACAAAAAAGATTTCAATAGAGGTAAAATCCCTTAACAGCAAAAATTTAGATTTAAATACTCGCATGCCTTCGCTTTACAGAGAAAAGGAACTTGAGATAAGAAAACAAATCGCTTCTAAACTGGTAAGAGGTAAAATAGATTTTTCGTTGTACATGGAAATTACTGGTGAAGAAACCTCTACTCAAATCAATAAAACAGTTGTGCAACAATACATTAAACAACTTAAAGAAGTTGTTGATGGTGATGAAACCGAAATGCTTAAAATGGCTATTAGACTTCCTGATGCTGTGACTACTGAACGTGATGAAATTGATGAAGACGAATGGAGTCAAATTGCTAAAGAAATTGATAGCAGCCTAGAAAAAATTTATCAGTACAGATTAGATGAAGGACAAGTTTTGGAAGCCGATTTTATAGAGCGTGTCAACACTATTTCAAACCTATTGGAGCAAGTTATAAAAATGGATCCTGAGCGTATTGAAGGAGTAAGAGAACGTTTGCAAAAAGGAATTGCTGATATAAAAGAAAAAGTTGACGAAAATCGTTTTGAGCAAGAACTGGTATTTTACATAGAAAAATTTGACATTACTGAAGAAAAAGTAAGATTAAGCAATCATTTGGACTACTTTTTGAAAACATTAAAATCTAGCGATTCTAACGGTAAAAAATTAGGGTTTATCAGTCAGGAAATGGGACGCGAAATCAATACCATTGGGTCAAAATCTAATTATGCACCAATGCAAAAACTGGTAGTTCAAATGAAAGATGAGCTCGAAAAAATTAAAGAACAACTCTTAAACGTATTATAATGAAGCAAGGTAAACTTATTGTGTTTTCAGCGCCTTCTGGCTCAGGAAAAACCACTATTGTAAGACATTTGCTTAAACAGCAAGAGTTGGATTTAGAGTTTTCTATTTCGGCTACTTCGCGTGCCAAAAGAGGCGAAGAAGTACATGGTAAAGACTACTATTTTTTAAGTTTTGAAGACTTTAAAAAGAAAATAAAAAACGATGAGTTTTTGGAGTGGGAAGAAGTGTATCGCGACAATTTTTATGGCACTTTAAAAACCGAAGTGGAACGTATTTGGGCCAAAGGTAAACACGTTATTTTTGATATTGATGTTTCTGGAGGATTACGCATTAAACGAAAATTCCCAGAAGAAACACTTGCCATTTTTGTAAAACCTCCAAGTATTGACGAACTTAAAATAAGACTTAAAAAACGTAAGACCGAAAGTGACGACAAAATAAACATGCGTATTGCAAAGGCATCTGCTGAATTGGCAACTGCACCATTGTTTGACAAAATTGTAGTTAACGACGATTTAGACAAAGCTTTAGACGAAGCATACAAACTAGTTTCAAACTATTTAGGTATTGATAAAAAATGAAAATAGGTCTTTATTTTGGTACGTTTAACCCTATTCATGTTGGGCATTTAACCATTGCCAACCACATGGCTGAATATAGTGATTTGGACCAAATTTGGTTAGTAGTTACACCTCACAATCCGTTTAAAAAAAAGAGTTCTTTACTAGATAACCACCAACGCTTAGAAATGGTATATCGTGCCACAAAAGTCTATACCAAACTAAAACCAAGCGATATTGAGTTTAACTTACCACAGCCAAATTACACTATAAATACGCTTACATACTTACAAGAAAAACATCCTGATTATGAGTTTGCTTTAATTATGGGTGAAGACAATTTAAAGAGTTTCCATAAATGGAAAAACTATGAATTGATTCTTCAAGGTCATGATATTTATGTGTATCCTCGTATTTCTGAAGGAACTGTTGAAACCCAGTTTGATGGTCACCCAAAAATTCATCATGTTGCTGCTCCAATAATGGAGCTCTCTTCTACATTTATTAGAAACTCAATAAAAGCAGGTAAAAACATAAGGCCAATGCTTCCTGAACATGTATGGGAATACGTTGACCAAATGAATTTTTATAGGTAATTACACAAATTAATACTGGTTATTACTTCCTCCACTAGGGCAGTCTGATAAGGTTGTTTCTACAAACATTGCCCAACTATTCCCATCAAATTCTGCACCTTCAGCCCAAGCAGTTTCTCCTCCATCTGGACCTTCTACTTCAGCATGAGCTGCAAAACAATAATTATCTCCTAAGTCTTCTAAGCTCACAGCATAAATAACTTCATAATCGCTTACAAAAATAGGGTCTGTAAAAGGGAATTGACCAATTTGAGGGTTTCCAGAACCTGTTAAAGGGACCCAGTTTTCATCACAATTACCAAGACTTAAATGTGTGGTTCCTAGTACCCAATCTCCATTTGTAGTAAAAACAATAAATAAATTTTCTCCATCATTATAAATAGAGACATCGCCTGCAACATGATGTTGACCAGCTATTAAACTTACACTAATACACGGATCATCTAAATCTTCAATATCAGCATCAATATCAACAACAGCTTGAGGAACATCTAATTGAGCTGCTTTCCTATTAGTCTCTTCATCTTTTTGAACACTCTCAACCTGACAACTTGTACTAAACAAAAGAGTTAAGCAACCAATAGTAAAAATAATTTTTTTCATGATTTTAAAATTTGGGGTTAAATCTGAATGAAATTACAAGTTTACGCTATAAACTCTACAATTTTTTCGTTGTAATGCATAAATTAAACTCTTTTTGAAGATTTTTCTTACACAATTCGATAAATGACACTTTTAGAAATGAAAAAATGCATTTTCTAAATGCTCTATCATGTAGTCTTTTTCGTTTTTTACAATTGCAATAATATCAAAACGCACTTCTACCTCTAAACCATTTACAGTTACGTATTCATCTACTGCTTTTACTAGGTTTTTAATTTGTTTTGGTTTTACAAAATCTTGCGGATTTCCAAAATCGGTAGTAGAGCGTGTTTTTACTTCAATAATGGCAAGAATATCTTCTTTTTGGGCAATAATATCAACCTCAGCCTTGTCAAAACGATAATTGCGTTCCACAATTTCATAGTGATTTTGCAACAAAAAATCTACTGCTAGTTGTTCGCCTTTTTTACCAAGTTCGTTGTGTTGCGCCATCTTATTTAATAATTAAAACACTATGTATCTAAAACTTCCAACTTATACCCAATACCATGAATGTTGGTTATTTTTATAGAATCGTCCTCCTGTAATTTTTTTCTCAGTTTAGAAATATAGGTGTCTAAACTCCTACCAACAAACACGCCTTGGTCTTCCCAAACTCGTTTAACCAACTCATCTCGTTTAACTACAGCATTCAAGTTTTCATAGAAAATTTCAAGCAGTTCGCACTCTTTTTTGGAAAGTTGAATTTCAGAAGCTGACTTTACCAATTTATTTTGGTCAGGGTAAAACTCATATTTTCCAATAATGTAAGATTCCAACGTGTCTTCCTTGAGCTTTGGTTTTCTAAGTTTCATTAAAAACCATAAAGCCAAAATTACTCCACCAAAAAGTAATACATAGATTACCCAAGAAGTTTGTTTAAGCTCAGTAAATTGCACTTGAATTATGTAACACCCAACAGGTAATGCTCTACCCATACAAGGTATAATACTGTTCTGCTCTTCATTTTTCATTTCATAGCTATACGCTACTTCATTATCTGAGCAATGCAATACTTCAATTCTATAATTATCAGGCAAATTGGCTTTTGCAAAGCTATTCTTTACTGCATCTACTAAACTATCTGGAACAATACTTAGTTCTTCTTGAAAGGTTAATTCAAATTTGTTAGTATCAATATTAGTAATTGGTAAAACCAAAGAGGTAGAATCGTTTTGAGACAGTAAAAGTGAATTCCCTACATCTCGTAATGCAATTTTAGTGATTTCAGAAAATGAATTTTCATCGTCACAAGACATTGAACAACTCAACAACAAAATAAAAAATATAGAATAAATAGTCCTTTTCATATGTTTTGTAAATAAAACATAAATATGTCAATTACTTGAGCGTTTGACACTTCTTTGACATTTTTTTTACATTCTTTAATGATAAAAGAAACCTACTCAAAAACCAATGTTGACTGCTCAGCACCAACTGTCAACTGTACTGTTCTACCTAAAAACATTGCTCTGTTATCATCTTCGTGTCCAGCAGGCATATTAAATGCAATCGGGAAATCGTATTCAGATAAAGCATCTAAAACAAGTTGCTCAATGGATGTTCCCCAAAGCGTTGTATTTTTTCTAAGTTTGGTCATATCCCCAACAATAACTCCTGCACAATTATCAAAATAACTAGCGCGTTTTAAACTTTGTAACATACGGTCTATATGATATTTATACTCACCTATTTCTTCAATAAATAAAATTTTTCCTGAAGTATCAATACTAGTTTCAGAACCCAACATAGTGTGCAGCATGGTTAGGTTTCCTCCTACCAATTCACCTGATGCTGTTCCAACTCTGTTATAATTTGTTCCTGCTAAAGTATAGGTCAAAGTCTCTCCAAAAATTGCCGACTTAAATGTAGCAACGGTTTGTTCAAGTCCTTCAAGGTCTTTTGTTAAGCTCACACACATCATAGCATGTATGGTTTCAAACCCTTGGTTATGAAACAAACTATGTAAGGCTGTAATATCACTATAACCTATAAGCCACTTTGGTTTCGTTTTAAATTTGGTGAAATCGAGTTTGTCTAAAATCCTTACAGCACCATAACCACCACGAGCACACCAAATAGCACTTATAGTTGGGTCGTCCATCGCATTTTGAAAATCTTCACAACGCTCGTTATCAGTTCCAGCAAAATGATTGTCTTGACTAAACACATATTTGCCAACAACCACATTTAAACCCCAACTTTTAAGCAAATCGCTGGCTTGTTGAACTTCACGTTGTCTGTTTTTTAAAATTCCTGAAGGTGCTACAATAGCCACTGTGTCACCCATTTTTAAATATGGTGGTTGTGTCATTTTTTCTTGAGAATACATTTCACCTGCTATAATACACAAGAGAAACAATGTTATTTTTTTTAATGCCATATTAATATTTTTTATGCCATCCTAAACCTAAGTTTAAACCTACACCAAAATAATTGAACTCTCCTAAGCTACCAAATATTTTAACCCCAAAACTTCTACCAAATGCAGTTGGTTGCCCCACAGGGATTATCCCATACAATACTCTAAACCGCTTTTTTTTAGCTTTAAAAAAATTAAAATTTAACTCAAAAGGAACAGCTATATATGATTCGTTATATCTAAATTTTTCACCATCTACAGTTCTACTATACCTTAATAAATTAGAAGATACACCTGCTGAAATACTAAGAGCAGAACCATTAAAAATAAACCGTTTTCCATAAAGTAAAGCAAACTCATTCAATGAATCTCCTCCAATAAATAATGGAACGATTAAAACACTAGCTAATCCTGCATCAGGGTTTGTCTCAGCAACATATGTGCTTCTAAAAGTAAATAGATCTTTCTTTATTTGATAATTTGCACTAATGCCAAAAGTTAATCCGTTTACTTCATTTCCGCTATTTGAGGCGCCTACTAAAAAGTCGACATAAACTATTGGATTAGATTTTACCTCGGTAGAATCTTTTTCTTTTTGGGCAAAACTATTGCACGTAAAAAAGAATACTAAAATTACATAATAGTACTTTTTCATAGCTTTTTCTATCAAATCTAATAAAAAATAGCCCTCAAAACTCAATTGAAGGATTAAGAATTGAGAGAATAAAAAACTTAATAGTTATTTTTGCCATCAAATTAAACCTTGATATGTCAACAAATCCTAAACGATATACAATCACAGCAGCATTACCTTACACAAACGGTCCAATTCATATTGGGCATTTAGCAGGTGTTTACGTACCTGCTGATATTTATGCTCGTTACTTACGTTTAACAGGAAACGATGTGGCCTTTGTTTGCGGTAGCGATGAGCATGGTGTCCCTATCACTATAAAAGCAAAAAAAGAAGGTGTATCACCTCAAGATGTCGTTGATAAATATCATGCCATTATTAAAAAATCTTTTGAAGATTTTGGAATTACTTTCGATAATTACTCAAGAACATCAGCGCAAATTCACCATGAAACGGCTTCAGAGTTTTTCTTGGAACTTTATAAAAAAAGTGAGTTTATTGAAGAAGTTACCGAGCAGTTATATGATGAAGAAGCTAAACAGTTTTTGGCAGATCGTTTTGTGATTGGAACCTGCCCAAAATGTGGTAATGAAGAAGCTTATGGCGATCAATGTGAAAAATGTGGTACCAGCCATAATGCTACCGATTTAATTAACCCAAAATCGGCTATTACTGGCAATGCTCCAACCCTAAAAGAAACAAAACACTGGTTTTTGCCTTTAGATAAGCACGAAGAGTTTTTAAAAGAATGGATTTTAAAAGGTCATAAAAAAGATTGGAAACCTAATGTTTACGGACAAGTAAAATCTTGGATTGACGATGGTTTACGACCTCGTGCTGTAACACGTGATTTAGATTGGGGAATTCCTGTTCCTGTTGAAGGTGGCGAAGGCAAGGTACTTTATGTTTGGTTTGATGCGCCAATTGGTTACATTTCGGCAACCAAAGAATGGGCTGAACGCGAAGGAAAAGATTGGGAACCATATTGGAAAGACGAAAACACCAAATTGGTTCACTTCATAGGAAAAGATAACATTGTGTTTCACTGTATCATCTTCCCAAGTATGCTAAAAGCAGAAGGCTCATATATTTTACCAGATAATGTACCTGCTAACGAGTTTTTAAATTTAGAAGGCAATAAATTATCTACGTCTAAAAACTGGGCAGTTTGGTTGCCAGAATATTTAGAGGATTTTCCTGATAAGCAAGATGTTTTGCGTTATGCATTAACAGCCAATGCACCAGAAACCAAAGACAACGATTTTACTTGGAAAGATTTCCAGGCAAGAAACAATAACGAGTTGGTAGCCATTTTTGGAAACTTTATAAACCGTGTTGTTGTTTTAACCAACAAGTATTACAATGGTATTGTTCCAGAACCAAGCGACTATTCTCAAGTTGACGAAGAAACACTTGCTGCTGTAAAAGCTTATCCAGATGTTATTGCAAGTTCTATTGAGCGTTACCGTTTTCGTGAGGCAAGTCAGGAATTGATGAATCTTGCACGATTGGGTAATAAGTATTTAGCTGATGAAGAACCTTGGAAAGTCATTAAAGAAGATGAAGCTCGTACAAAAACAATTATGTTTGTAGCACTACAAATAGCATCGGCTTTAGCAACTATAAGCGAACCATTTTTACCGTTTACTTCAGAAAAATTAAAATCTATTTTAAATGTCTCATCGAGCGGAGTCGAGATGTCTTGGGAAGACATTTCAACTAAAGATATTTTGCTTCCTGCAGGACATCAAATAGGAAAAGCTGAATTGTTATTCAATAAAATTGAAGATAAAGACATTCAAGCACAATTAGATAAACTAGAAGCGAGTAAAAAGGCCAATGAAGCTGCCAATAAAGCAGCCGAACCTCAAAAAGAAGAAATCACTTTTGATGATTTTACAAAGTTAGATTTACGTGTAGGAACGATTATTGAAGCCGAAAAAATGCCGAAAGCCAAAAAGCTTTTAGTCTTAAAGGTTGATACAGGTATTGACACAAGAACCATAGTTTCTGGTATTGCTGAAAGCTTTACTGCTGAAGAAGTCATTGGAAAGCGCGTTACCGTTTTAGTGAATTTAGCACCAAGAAAATTACGTGGTGTTGAAAGCGAAGGTATGATTTTAATGACCGAAAGTCCTGAAGGTAAATTGGTGTTTGTAAACCCTGATGCCAACCAAGACGTTGCGAACGGTTTACAGATAAGTTAATTACACCTAATAACAGATTACAAACCTCATAGTCTTATGCTATGAGGTTTTTTATTTTCAGTTAGGATGTCAATTTAAAACGAAGTGCAAATGCTCTTATGAGCAAAAAGGGTAAAATAATAATTACCGAACCCCATAAATTATTGGGTGTGAAAGTTTCAGGGAAATTTCTAACCACAAAAAGCATTAAAACAACACCTAATATTATTGACACATGAAGGATAAGCATGTTAGGTGTGAAGTTTCCAAAACTTACTTTTAAAGGCTGCTGAGTGCTATGTAACAGTATACGTTCTACAGCCACAAACACTAGGTTAATGTTAAAAAACCAATTCTGGAAAAATAAAATTCTCATGTTAATTAGTATAAGCGTATCATTGTTCCAATTGGCCATAAATGCAAAAAATACCACTATAAACACAAAATACACACCCATTTGGATAAAGGAACCGAATACAGATGTTTTTCCTTGACTTATATTCACCGCATTTTTGTTATGCTTAAAGCAAATTCTGTCAACCATAATTCTAATAAGTTCATTCCACCAAAAAAAGTAAATAATATAAAACACTGTAGTTTGCCCACTCCAAATGGATAAAGCAGTAAGCGAAATAAACACTAAAAAATCCCATTGGGAATAATGTTTAAGTGGTTTATCTATAAGAGATGAAAAGCTATTCATTGGGTTTGTTTTTCTGGATGGTTAATTGTCATAATCAAAACTCACTTCAAACAATAAATCTATAAACGAGGCTTTATGTAAATTTATGACTTGAGAAGCCTGTACTTGATTATAAATATGTTCTGAAACATTAATATTTCCGTGATTAGTTTCAATTTGAAATTTTGTAGAGTTTCTATTAGACGTTGCTTTCAATTTATCAATCACTTGAACCTTAGTAACCGTTTTTAAATAACCATTACGATTAAATTTTGCATATCTATTGTACTTAATCAATAGTTTAAATGAGTAGTATATAAATGCAATAATTAACGGAATTAGAAATATGAATATGCCTTTCCAAAGTACAAATAGTAGAATAATTATTGGGATAAGATACACTAGGTCTTTTCTAATCGTTTTAAAAAACATTTTTTTGACTAATTCAATCTCTCTTATTGTCATAGGAATAGACTTCTCATCACGTTCGTAGCGTTTTTTACTTATTGTATGATGAGACAAGTCTGTTATGTCATTATTTTTTTCTAAAACCTTAAAGTCTAAAACTTCCTTCTTTTTAGGGCTAATCTCGATAGAAACTTTATCACCTAATTTAGCTTGGGAATACTGTTTGTAAGACACACTGTGCTCTATGTTTTCTATACTAATGTAATAGTAGGTTCGAGTACTTTTACGTGAAGAACCATAGGCATGAGAACCACCTCTATTGTGTCTAGCAGAAGATGATGTGTGTTTGTTTACCCGCTTATCAGTAACAATACCAGTATAACATTGTTTTACTCCTTTTTTTAAATCGATATAAGTTCCCCAGAAAAAGTAGGATATAAAGGCTCCAAAAATTAGAGCAAAAGCAGTAAAAACAAAAACAGGAATATATCCCATTTCACCAGTTGGCAACACAAATTTAAAAATGAAGAAAAAAATTGCTCCTACAAAAACACCAAATGCAATTAAAAACAAAAATTGTCGCCTGAGCTTTTTTCTGTCTTGCAACGTTAGTGGCTTAATTTCATATTGATTTTGAGGTACCATAAGCTTATTAAAACGAATTTATAGCCGACAACATATCTTCAAACTTTGCTTGCACCTCAGCATCATATTTGGTATCACCTATAACTTCTCCATTAGATAAAGTTGTTTTATAAAATCTAATACCTGCAATAGTATTTGTGTTTAAATCGATATCAGCTTCGGCATACGCAATTTTATTTCCTTGCGCATCGGTTTTATAATCAAACAACAATACTTGTGTAAGTGTTAGTTTATCCTTGTGTTTTCCATAAAACTGTGTGGTTTGATTTGAATATTGCTCTAAATTAAAAGGTAAATTATCTAAAGGCGCTTCTTTGTCAAATCGTTGCATACCTTTCATGAGTCTTTCGGTTGCATTTTCGTTGTCACCTAAATCAAACTTTAGTATAAAATTCTCTAAATAAGAAGTCACTTCAAAACGTTGTCCAGGTGATACGTACGAAGTAATTTCTTTATTTTCAAGATAATAGTAGTTGGTAGTTATCTCTGTTTGATTTTCATTCTTTTGAGTTCTAATAGCTTTATAAAGTTTCCCTTTATTAGAGTAATAATATGTAGTGACTGTGTTGCTTTCTATAGATGTCGTTTGGTATAGTAACCTGTTTTGGTAGCTAAATGTATTATGACTACTGCCATTATTCAACTTAATGGTTTCTTCCACAAGCTGCCCTTCTCCATTGTATTTGTACATATGTTTTCTGTTTTCTTTTGAATTACTAAACTCAAAAACACGTTTATGTAGCTTACCTTTTTTATAAATGCATTTTGATGTTGACCACGTATTATCTTTTAAATTCTGAATGTGATAATTGTCTATAAATCCATCCTTACTGAATTGATACGTTGATTTCTCTATTGGTTCTTTATCAAGATTATAGCTAACAGTTTCTACTATATTAACAGGTTGTAAAAACCCATAATCTTGAGTAGTAACTTTTGGTAGCGATTGCGCTTGCAGATGATTTAAAGAGATTAAAAAAAAGCTGAAAGTCAGCAAAATGTATTTAAACACCATAATTTTCATATATAATTTGTAAAAATATACGCTCAACTTAATTGTTACAATACGACATTTGCCCTACTTCTATCATTATCTTTTATATTTTTACAGCCTACAAAAAAGAAAGTCATTTTATGTCTCTACTCTCATATATTACCAAAAACACTAACCTTCCAGAAGTATCTGTAAAAAACACCATTAGCTTGCTTAACGATGCGTGTACTGTTCCGTTTATTTCGCGTTACAGAAAAGAAGCTACAGGAAATCTGGACGAAGTTCAAATAGGTGATATTGTAAAATACAAAGAACTTTTTGAGGTGCTTGAAAAACGTAAAGCAGCCATTTTAAAGTCACTTGAAGAACAAGATGTTTTAACATCAGAATTAGAGCAAAAAGTAAACGACGCTCAAGATATTACAACACTTGAAGACATTTACTTGCCATACAAAAAAAGCCGAAAAACAAAAGCAGATACAGCTAAAGCTAACGGATTAGAACCTTTAGCTAAAATCATAATGAGTCAAAACGCTCACGATATTGAAAGCATTGCATATAAATATGTAAAAGATGCTGTTGGTTCGGTTGATGATGCTCTAGAAGGCGCTCGACATATTATTGCCGAATGGATTAATGAGCGTACTGATGTAAGAAACAATATTCGTTATCAATTAGAACGTTTTGCAACCATTGCAACTAAAGTTGTAAAAAAGAAAGCCGATGAAGAAGACGCTCAAAAATTCCGTGATTATTTTGATTGGAGCGAGTCGTTGAGTCGTATTCCTTCACATCGTTTGTTAGCCATTTTACGTGCCGAAAACGAAGGTTTTATTCGTGTGAAAATTGAAATTGATGATGAACGTGCTTTAAATAAAATGGCGCAGCGTATTATAAAATCTGACAATGCGTGTTCTGATCAAATCGATATTGCTATAAAAGATGCATACAAACGCTTATTGTTGCCATCATTGAGCAATGAAGCGTTACAAAATGCCAAAGAAAAAGCCGATGAAGCTGCGATAACTGTTTTTGCTAAAAACCTAAAACAATTGTTGTTGGGTTCACCATTAGGAGAAAAGCGCATTTTAGCCATCGATCCTGGTTTTAGAACCGGTTGTAAAGTAGTGTGTTTAGATGCGCAAGGGCAACTTAAACACAATGAAACCATTTATCCGCATGCACCTAAAAACGATAGCACAGGCGCAATAAAAAAAATAAGCACACTTGCCGAAGCATATAATATTGAAGCTATTGCTATTGGAAACGGAACCGCTTCGCGCGAAACAGAATCGCTGATTAGACGTATTCGTTTTAAAAATGATATTCAAGTATTTGTGGTGAGTGAAGCAGGAGCTAGTATTTATTCGGCTTCAAAAATTGCGCGTGAAGAATTCCCTAATTACGATGTTACGGTAAGAGGCGCTGTTTCTATTGGTCGTCGTTTGCAAGATCCGTTGGCAGAGTTGGTTAAGATTGACGCAAAATCTATTGGTGTTGGTCAATATCAGCATGATGTTGATCAAACCAAGCTAAAAACCGAACTAGATACTGTTGTAGAAAGTTGCGTGAATGCTGTTGGTGTTAATCTAAATACCGCAAGTAAAAGTTTGTTGAGTTATGTGTCTGGAATTGGTCCTAAATTAGCCGAAAACATTGTTAGTTATCGCGATCAACATGGTGCATTTTCTTCTAGAACCGATTTAAAAAAAGTACCACGTTTAGGAGATAAAGCTTTTGAGCAAGGATCAGCATTCTTAAGAATTAAAGATGCAAAAAATCCGTTAGACGATTCTGCTGTGCATCCTGAAAGCTATAGTATTGTAAAAGCTATTGCAAAAAATGAAGGAAAACGTGTTTCTGAACTTATAGGAAATTCTACCGTTTTAAATGGTATTGATTTAAAACCCTATTGTACAGATACCGTTGGTTTGCCAACACTTAAAGACATCGTAAAAGAACTTGAAAAACCAGGATTAGATATTAGAGAACAAGCCAAAGTGTTTACCTTTAATCAAAACATAAAAACCATCAATGATGTACAAGAAGGTCAATTGCTTCCCGGAATTGTCAATAATGTAACCAATTTTGGAGCTTTTGTTGATATTGGAATTAAAGAAAGCGGCTTAATTCATATTTCAAACTTATCAGATGGTTTTGTAAGTGATGTTAGTGCGCATATTAGTTTGCACGAACAGGTCATTGTAAAAGTTTTGGAGGTTGATATTCCGCGTAAGCGTATTCAATTAAAACTACATAAATCATGAATTGGATTATTTTAATTATCGCAGGATTATTTGAAGTTGCCTTTGCTTTTTGTTTAGGAAAGGTAAAAGAAACCTCAGGAAACACGTCTACTTATTGGTTTTTAGGGTTTTTATTATGTTTAGCTATTAGTATGTGGCTTTTGGTAAAAGCTACCCAAACCTTACCTATAGGAACTGCCTATGCTGTTTGGACAGGTATTGGTGCTGTAGGCACTGTTTTGGTTGGCATTTTTGTGTTTAATGAACCTGCTAATTTTTGGCGTGTCTTTTTTATTTCAACCTTAATTATTTCTATTGTAGGCTTAAAATTTGTGTCCCAGCATTAAGCCCTAATATTTAACATATTTTTGTGTGAAAATAAAGCCTTAAAAGTCAATATAAGATTTAGCTTTGCATTTTTTTTAGTTTATGAAAAAGGCAAGAATGGCTTTGGCTATTGGGGTTATATGTATTTCTATATTCCCTGTTTTGGTTAAGTTAAATTTAACCTCTGGTGTAATTTCTGCATTTTACAGAATGTTTTTTTCTCTGCTTGTATTACTGCCCTTTGTGTTGTACAAGCGTGCACTCAAAATTCCTAATTTTAAAGTTGGGCTACTAGCCATTGTTTGTGGCATTATCTTTGGGACAGATGTTACTGTTTGGAATATTGCCATTCAAGAATCAACTGCTACACAAGCATCACTATTGACAAATTTATCTCCTGTGTGGGTTGGTATTTTAGCATTCCTTTTTTTAAAAAATAAACCAAAACCTAATTTTTGGATAGGAACACTTGTTGCTATTTTTGGTATGGTGTTACTAGTAGGTTTTCAGGTGTTTAAAACATTAGATTTTGATTTAGCATTTGTTTTTGGTGTGTTGTCTGGAGTGCTTTATGCTTTCTATATGCTGATAAGTAAATATGTTTTAAAAACGATGGATATTTTAAGTTTTATGACACTTAACTTAATAGCTTCAAGTATTCATTTAGGTGTATTAAGCTATTTTCTTAATGAACCTTTTTATGGGTTTAGTAACATGGGATGGATTGTGTTGATAATTCAAGCATTAGTTTGTCAGTTGTTAGCTTGGCTTCTTATTAGTTACGCAACTCAACATATGCGTGCTACAAGAGTTTCTGTGAGTTTGCTTGGTCAAGGAATTTTGGCAACTGTTCTTGCATGGATGTTTATAGGAGAGCAAGTAACTATTCAAATGGTAATTGGAGGAATCATTTTGCTTTTAGGTATTGGGATTACTTTTAAAGAAACACCACTAACATCATATTCATTTAGAAAAATTAAGTCAAAAGTAAAGCCTTTATAATATTACTGCAACGAAGGTAATTTAAAACTATTCTAACATCTTTAACGCTTAAAAATGCTTAACTTTACGTAAAAAGAAAGACATTATGTTATCAAAAAAAATAGAAAAAGCGTTAAATGATCAAATTAGAGTTGAAGCCGAATCTTCTCAAATCTATTTAGCTATGGCTTGTTGGGCTGAAGTAAAAGGACTTGAAGGAGTTGCTGGTTTTATGTACTCACAATCTGATGAAGAACGTGCGCATATGCTCAAACTAGTTAGATATGTAAACGAACGTGGTGGACACGCTCATGTATCAGCCTTAAATGCACCAAATGTGACCTTTAAATCGTTTAAGGAAATGTTTGAAAAACTATTTGAACACGAAGTATTTGTATCAGAAAGTATTAATGAGTTAGTGCATATTGCGTTACAAGAAAAAGACTATTCTACTCACAACTTCTTACAATGGTATGTAAGCGAACAAATAGAAGAAGAAGCAATGGCTCGTACAATTCTTGATAAAATAAATATGATAGGTGACGATAAAGGTGGCTTGTACTTATTTGACAGAGATATTCAACAAATAACAATAAGCACAGCTGCTTCTGAAAGTCCTGAATAATTTTTAACAATTAATTTTATTTAGAATTAATAAAAATAATTTATTTTTGCCTCATATTCTACAAGTTAGTAACCGTTGGGCAAGAAGAAAAAAGAAAAGAAACAACAGAAAAAAGCTTTAAAAACCTTACATAAAGCAGGTATTATTAATGCTAACAAGGTAAAAAGCAAGTGTTGTGAAAAATATAAAAAAGGAGAAAACAAGCGTTGTGGCAAATGCCCTTGCTTTGATTTACTTAAAAAAGTTGCATAAAAAAGTCTCAATAATTATTGAGGCTTTTTTATTTCTAATTCTACTGAATCTAAAACAACATTTCATGCCTTATTTTTACTGATGAAATGAAGATTTAAACTAAAAAAAGACCTCATTATTTTCATTTTATAAACAGTAAAAAACATCCTTATGTTGATAAATTGTTAAGAAGAATATTTAACACATTTCATTTCATTTAGAATAATTTATCACTTTTACATTATCTTATTAGATACACTATAATTCGTTATTACTTATGGAAATTTTACACATTACTAAAAGAAATTTTAGCCAGAAACCTTTTGAATTAAGCAAAATCACAAACGCTATTTTAAAGGCAATGAAAGCGGTTGAAAATGGAGAATTTGGAGACGCTCAACTAATAGCAAATAACGTTTATGACGTATTGTTACAAAGGAAAAATCAAGATAAAGATTATTTACCTACGGTTGAGGAAGTGCAAGATGTTGTAGAAGATAAATTAATGGAAAGTTCTTTTCACGATGTTGCAAAAGCTTACATTTTATACAGAAACAAACAAGCTTTAAGTCGTAAGAGCAACATTTTTGAAAAACGTGTAAACTTAAAACCTTACGAGTATCCTCAATTATACGAATATGTTCCAGCAATTCGTCATTCATATTGGATACATACCGAGTTTAATTTCACAAGTGATATACAAGATTTCAAATCAAATCTTTCTGAAGTAGAAAAATCTGCTATAAAAAATACGATGCTTGCAATTTCTCAAATTGAGATTGCAGTAAAAACGTTTTGGGGAGATATTTACCATAGAATGCCAAAGCCTGAAATAGGATCTGTAGGTTCAACATTTGCAGAAAGTGAAGTAAGACATGCTGATGCATACTCGCACCTTCTTGAAATTTTAGGACTAAACAAAGAATTTGAAGAGCTAAAGAAAAAGCCAGTAATCATGAAGCGTGTGCAGTATTTAGAAACTGCATTAAAAAACGCTAAAAGTGAAAACAATCAAGAATATGCAGAGTCTGTATTATTGTTCTCATTATTTATTGAGCACGTGTCTTTATTCTCTCAATTCTTAATCATTATGGCATTCAACAAGCATAAAAATATGCTTAAAGGTATCTCTAACGTGGTTGAAGCAACATCAAAAGAAGAGCAAATTCATGGAGATTTTGGTATAGATATCATCAATATTATCAAAGATGAGCACCCAGAGTGGTTTGATGCAAGCTACAATACCATGATTCAAGATATGTGTAAAGAGGCCTATGTTGCTGAAAGCAAGATTGTAGATTGGATTTTTGAAGAAGGCGAATTAGATTTCTTACCAAAAGCAGTTGTAAACGAGTTTATTAAAAACCGTTTCAATAAATCTTTAGAAAGCATTGGTATTGAAAAAGTATTTGATATAGACGAAACACTACTTACACAAACCGAATGGTTTGATGACGAGATTATTGGTACAAAACATGGCGATTTCTTTGTAAAACGCTCTATCAATTACAGTAAAAGAACACAAAGTATAACAAGCGACGACTTATTTTAACCAGACTATTTTTTATAACCTATGGAGAACAAAACAATACACCAGCCGCAACTACAAGATCAAAAAAACACAACTGATGAACTAGTAAATGCCCGAAAAGAATTTTTAACCAACACGAAAAAGGAAGAAGGATTTGAGTGGTTAAATGAATACAGTCAACAGTTTTTAGAATCAGGATACTTAACCGAAGGTGTAACGCCCAAGCAACGTATTAGAGAAATTGCTGAACGCGCAGAACATATTCTTCAAATTCCTGGATATGCAGATAAGTTTTATCACTATATGTCTGAAGGGTTTTTCTCTTTAGCGTCTCCAGTTTGGTCTAACTTTGGTAAAGAACGTGGTTTACCAATAAGCTGTTTTGGTTCTCATATTGATGATGACATGGGTAATATTCTTTACACACAGTCTGAAGTAGGTATGATGTCAAAATTAGGTGGTGGTACTTCTGGGTTTTTTGGTAAAATTCGTCATAGAGGAGCTCCTGTAAAAAACAATGGGCAAGCATCTGGTGCAGTTCATATTATGCAGTTGTTTGAGTCTATGGTTGATGTGGTTAGTCAAGGTTCTGTACGTCGTGGTCGTTTTTCTCCATATTTACCAATTGAGCATCCAGATATTAAAGAGTTTTTAGAAATAGGTACTGAAGGTAACCCAATACAGCAATTAACACATGGTGTAACAGTTACCAACAAATGGATGGAAGAAATGATTGCTGGTGATGTTGAAAAACGTACTATTTGGGCAAAAGTATTACAAAGTCGTGGCGAAATGGGTTACCCTTATGTATTCTTTACAGACAATGCTAACAATGGTAAACCAGAAGTTTATAAAGATAAAAACCATAGCATACACGCAAGTAACTTATGTACAGAAATTATGTTACCATCAAACGATGATTGGTCGTTTGTATGTGTACTTTCTAGTATAAATGTATTACACTACGACAAGTGGAAAAGCACAGACGCAGTAGAAACTATGATTTATTTCTTAGATGCTGTAATAACAGAATTCATTGAAAAACTAGAAGTATATCGTGATTCTGATAACAGAGATGACCGTCAAACATTCTTGTTTATGGAGCGCGCTTATAATTTTGCAAAAGAAAACCGTGCTTTAGGATTAGGTGTTTTAGGATGGCACTCGTTATTACAGTCTAGAATGCATGCCTTTGATAGTCAAGAAGCATTTAACTTAAACCGTGAAATCTTTAAAACTATAAAAGAGCGTTCATACAAAGCTTCAGAAGAGTTGGCTGTAAAATTTGGAGAACCTAAAGTGTTAAAAGGTTACGGTCGTAGAAACACAACATTAAACGCTGTAGCGCCTACAACATCTTCGGCGTTTATTTTAGGACAAGTATCTCAAGGTATTGAACCAATATGGTCAAATATTTATGTAAAAGATATTGCTAAAATAAAAACAACAATAAAGAATCCTTTCTTAGAAAATTTATTAGAAGAAAAAGGACAAAACACTACCGAAGTTTGGAGAAGCATTAGAGATATGGATGGTTCTGTACAACATTTAGAGTTTTTAACAGAGCAAGAAAAAAACGTGTTTAAAACGTACTCTGAAATTGACCAATTAGATGTAGTTTATCAAGCATCAGCAAGACAAGAATTTATAGATCAAGGACAATCTGTAAACATTATTGTGCACCCAGAAATGCCTGTAAAAGAAATAAACAACATTCATGTTACAGCTTGGAAACTTGGTTTAAAATCATTGTACTACCAACACAGTATGAATGCTGCGCAAAAATTCAAACAGAAAAAAGAGTGTACAAGCTGTGAGGCTTAATCACAATATTGAATAATAAAAAAACCGCTCGATTGAGCGGTTTTTTTATTTTAAGATTATTTACTCAACATCAATAGTTCATTGCAAACTATTTCAGTAGTGTAGTGTTTTTTACCTTCTTTGTCTTCCCAAGAGCGATTGGTAAGTTTCCCTTCAACCGCAATTTCTTGTCCTTTAGAAATATAATTCTCTACTACTTTTACTAGACCACCACGAACAATAATGTTGTGCCAGTAAGCGCGTTCTACTTTGTTTCCGTTTTTGTCTTTGTAGCTATCATCTGTAGCTAAAGAAAATTTGGCAATTTTATTACCATCATCAAAATTTACAATTTCAGGATCTTGTCCTAATCTACCAATCAACTGTACTTTGTTTCTAAGCGTGTTCATAATTTTAATTTTTTAAATGTTAAACAGTTAATACTATCGAGTTCTTATGTTACTGAAGTGCATCCAGTATTAATTCGACACTGCAAATATGAAACAGATACCAAAATTTATTCGGTTATTAACTGTTTAAATTCGTTTGTAAATGTTTGTAGTCGTTTGTAAACGAATAATTTGTATATTGTATACAAGCTAAATCGCTATTAATAATCACTTATAAATGAAAGCATTATTAGAAACTGAACGTTTAATTCTAAGAGAGATATTACCTACTGATATTGAAGGTATGTTTGAATTAGATTCTAACCCAATAGTCCACAAATACTTGGGCAATAAACCTGTAAAGACCAAACAGGATTCAGAAAAAATAATACAATCCATTATAAAACAATACGAAGAAAGAGGAATTGGTCGTTGGGCTGCTATTGAAAAATCTACAGGAGATTTTATAGGTTGGTCAGGGTTAAAACTTAATACAGGTGAAAAAGATTCTTTAAACGGAAAACAAGATTTTTATGATATTGGTTATCGCTTTATTCCTCGATATTGGGGAAAAGGTTACGCAACCGAATCGGCTATTGTTGCATTGGATTATGGCTTTAAAGTAAAACAATACGAAACCATTATAGGAGTTGCTCTTACAGATAATATTGGCTCAAATAAAGTGCTTCAAAAAATTGGATTACAACATATTGAAGATTTTGATTGTGAAGGCGAAAAAGCCTCTTGGTATGAATTAAAACTAAACGATTATGAAAAAAACTTGTCCTGAATGTGGTGAGAAAATAGTTGGCAGAATTGATAAAAAATTCTGTAGCGATGCTTGTCGGAATTCATATAATAACAGAGTGAATAAAGACAGTAAAAACTTAATACGAAACACCAACAACCGCCTTAGAAAAAACTACAGAATTCTTGAAGCACTAAACCCTGAGCAAAAAACTAAAACCTCAAGAGCAAAACTTATTGAAAAGGGGTTTGACTTTAATTACATAACAAGTATTTACACAACCAAAGCAGGTACTGTTTATTATTTTGTTTACGACCAAGGCTACTTACCCATTGAAGGCGACTACTATGCACTGGTAAAGCGAGAAAGTTAACCTGTAACATTTAAAGCAAATGTCCAACTAATAGTGTATTCAACAATTAAATTTTCATGCTTCCATTTTTATCAACCTCACCATTTCTGATTATAGGTATTGTTATTCTTATTCTTAGTATAATTGGAATAACATCATACTACTTCAGTTCAAAACAAACTATACTACGAATTTTAGCAAAGACACCTTATAAACCTGTAAGTAGTTTTAAAAGCAATGAATTTGTTAAAGTAAGTGGTAAAGCGTTGCATGTTCAAAACCCTTTGATTGCTCCACTTAGTAAAAGAAAGTGTATTTTCTATTATATTAAAATTGAACAGAAGAAAAGCAATGGCAAAAATTCGTATTGGAGAACCTTAATTGAAGAAGAGCGATTTCAGGATTTCTTTATTGAGAGTAATGGCAATATGGTTATTATTAAGCCAACTCAACATCCAAAAAACTATAAAAGTCATTTAGTAATTGACAAGAAAACATCTTCAGGTACTTTTAACAATCCTACTCCAGAATTTGAATCTCTTTTAAAAAGGTATAATATAGACTCAACAGGGTATTTTGGGTTTAATAAAACACTTCGCTACAAAGAAGGTATAATTGAAATTGGAGAAACCATAACGGTTGCTGGAATAGTAAAATGGAAAAACCTTAGCGAACCTATTCCTGAATACAATTATTCTAAAATAGCTACTTTAGAAAGTGATGTTAAACAAAAAATTATAATTACAGATTTACCTGAAACCATAAACTTTAAAAGACATTAAACTACTTCCAGTTATGTCCTTTTAACTGCATTGCTGCTTTTAAAATATCCTTTTGGCTTATTTGACCTACTAGCTTACCGTTTTCAACAATAGGAAAACGACGCCTTTTTGAATTTAAAAATTTATTAGCAGCATCAAACACGTTCATGTTGCCATCTATAGTCTCAACATCTCTTATCATGCGCTTTTCAACATTGTCTTGAGCCATTGGCATATTGTAATATCTGCTATCACTTATTTGCTTTAGGCAATCTCCTTCTGAAATTATACCTACAAGTTCGTTTTTATCATTAACCACAGGTCCTCCAGAAATCTTATTTCGTATTAAAGATTCGATAACTTCTTCAACTGACTGTTCTGGTTTAAAAGTTATTAAACTGGTTGACATGTAATCGCTCACTTTTAACTGTGTGCTTTCAGTAGCGTTAATTTGTTGCTTTCTGGCACCTTGAAAACTCTTAATTCCCATAACTAATTATTAATAATGTTAGTCTTAAATTTACTGATTTAAAACGACTTAACCTAACTATATTTTTATAGGAAATAATTTTGTAAATTTAGAAGACTAACTAACACGCTTTCCTATGTTTAAAAAAATTATAGCTTTTCTACTCTTAATTATTGCTATTTATTGGAGCTTTTCTGCCCTAATGCCTAATAAAATAAGTCAGCTGGATGCCAATGACAATACCTTTTCTACTCAACGTGCATTAGTTCATTTAAAAGAAATTTCAAAAGCACCACATTATGTGGGTTCTCCCGAACACGAAAATGTAAGAAACTATATTATTGAAGAATTAGAAAAATTAGGTTTAGAGACCCAAGTTCAAGACGGTTACAGTTACAATAAAAAATGGGGAAGCTTAACCAAACCTAAAAACATTTTAGCAAGACTAAAAGGGGCTGACAACTCCAAAGCTCTTATGCTACTTACACATTACGATAGTAATCCGCATTCATCAATTGGATCTAGTGATGCTGGATCTGGTGTGGTAACAATTTTAGAAGGGTTAAGAGCTTACTTACACGAAGGTAAACAGCCTAAAAATGATATTATTATTTTAATTTCTGATGCTGAGGAATTAGGACTTAATGGAGCAGAACTGTTTGTAAATAATCATGCTTGGGCAAAAGACGTTGGTTTAGTATTAAATTTTGAAGCCAGAGGAAGTGGAGGACCAAGTTACATGCTTATTGAAACCAATGGAGGCAACCAAAATATGGTTAAAGGTTTTATTGAAGCCAACCCTAAATATCCTGTAGCAAACTCCCTTGCTTACAGCGTTTATAAAAAACTGCCTAATGATACTGATCTCACTATTTTTAGAGAAGATGGAGACATTGAAGGCTTTAATTTTGCATTTATTGACGACCATTTTGATTACCATACCGCTTTAGACAATTATGAACGCTTAGATAGAGAGACACTGGAGCACCAAGGCAGTTATTTAATGCCTCTACTCTACTATTTTAGTGATACTAACTTAAATAATTTAAAAAGTGATGTAGATGACGTCTATTTTAATGTACCGCTATTTAAAACTGTAAGCTATCCTAATACATGGATTTTTCCAATGCTTATTATTGCCATTGTATTATTTATTGCATTGGTATTTTATGGTATTAAAAAAAGAATGCTTAACTCAAAACATATGCTTATTGGCATTTTACCAGGAATTGCTGCTTTAGTTATTAATGGAGTAATTGGTTACTTTGGGTGGAGTGTTTTAAAAGCAATATATCCTCAGTATAATGAAATACTACATGGTTTTACTTACAATGGTTACATCTATATTTTAGCATTTACCTTCCTTTCGGCTGGTGTGTGTATGTGGTTATACAACAAAGTGTACAAACCCGAAAATACTGCAAGCTTGGTTGCTCCACCTCTACTGCTCTGGATAGTTATTTCAGCAGTTATGGCTTTTGAACTTAAAGGTGCTAGTTTCTTGATTATTCCTGTGTATTTTGGTTTAGTGAGCTTATTTATTCTGGTAAGACAAAAACACCCTAACTTAATTTTAATGGCACTGTTGCTGTTTCCTGCATTAATGATTTTATCACCTTTTGTAAAAATGTTCCCTGTAGGATTAGGCCTAAAAACTATTATTGCTACTACTCTTTTAGTGTCGCTAATATTTTCACTTTGTATCTCGCTATTTGGGTTTTCAAGATATAAGAATAGATGGTCTTACTTATTGTTTTTCTTAGCTATTTGTTGCTTTATTTCAGCACATTTAAAATCTGATTTTAATGAAGAACGTCCAAAACCAAATAGTTTGGTTTACATCTTAGATAGCGACAAAAACGAAGCTGTTTGGGCTACTTACGACAATATTTTAGACCCTTGGACTGAAAGCTACCTTACTGACAATCCAGACCATATAGATTCACTGTCAAAATTCACCATTGCCAGTAAGTATAAAACTCAATTTACGTTTACTAAAAAAGCTAACATTAAACCCTTAAAACACCCTTACATTGATGTTAAAAAGGATACTATTGTAGATGGTAAAAGAGAAATAAAACTATTTATTTCACCTCAACGAAATGTGAACAGGTTGGAACTTTTCTCTGATTCTACCAACGTGTTTTTATCCTTTAACGTTAACGGTTACACTATTCCTAAAGCTGAAAGTGAAACCTATGTTTTTGAAAACAGAAGGTTCAATAGGCTATTTAGTTATTTTGTTGCAGATGATAAATTTTTAGAACTTGAGTTTACTGTTCCTGAAAATCAAAGCACAAAAATTAATTTACTTGAAGCCTCATTTGATATGTTAGATAATCCTCTATTTAGAGTTCCAAAACGTCCTGCAGACATGATTCCAAAGCCATTTGTATTAAATGATGCTGTGGTTATTAAAAAAACCATACAAATTGATTAAATATTAGCAAGTTTTTAAGACCTATTCCCATATATTTTTATAGTTTTAACGCTTTAAATTTTTATGACATGAAAAAGTTTTTACTTCTATCTATAACAATGATTGCTCTTAGTGCAAGCGCGCAAACTAAGTCTGAGCTTGAAAAACATTTTGAAAAGTATTACAAGCAAATGACAGCACAAGGTGATATTCAAGGTATTATAAATGCCATGACTCATTTAGACGTACTTAACCCTACTCAGGCAAGAAAAGACACATTAGCATACGTTTATGCTTCTGAAGGAAGACACTTAGAGGCATTAAACACTATTGGTATTGATAAAAACCCAACAGACTCTAATATCAATGTAGAAGTAAAAGCATTATCCTTAAAAGCACTTAATCAACCTAAACGCGCTTTAGAGCATTATGAAGTCCTTTTTCAAAGACAAGCAAATGCGTATTTAGCTTATGAAATTGCCGATTTAAAAATTCAGTTAAACGATTTAGCTGGAGCAAAAACAGCTATTGAATATGGGTTAACCAATGCAACTAGCGATATGAAGCGCACTTACTACGAAATGCAAACACCTTATCAAGTATCATTAAGTGCTGCTTTAACTTACTTAAGAGCAATATTAATTTTTAACGAAGACAAAGAAGCGAATACTAATGAGGCTGTAGCTGTATTAAACAGAGCTTTAGCTACTGATCCAAACTTTAATTTAGCTAAAATTAGTAAAGAGGCTTTACAAGCAAGAGCTGCTAAGGAGTAAATAAGCTTTATTAAAGCGGCTTCTCAATATTATTTGCATCCAGTTCAAACTTCTTGTTGATTTGAAAGTTGAGATTGGACATAGCAACCAAAACCTCTTTAATATTCATTAAAACCTCTTCCTTTGGGATATTTGTTAATTCAATTGTATTGTTAAGCTTTAGAATTTTTGTTTCCAAAGCAGTAACTCTAGATTTTATAATATCTGTATCAACATTTTCAGGTGTTTCTTCTTTAAGTTGAAATACAAATGATTTAACTATAGAATCGTTAGCTGAAAAGAAAGACAAATCACCTTTTTTTAAAAACTCAACTTGCGTATTAAGTTCATGAAGTTTTTGCCAATCCATGATTTTAGTTTTAGAAGCATTACTTAAAATATAATCATCAAAAGCTAATGCTTCAATGTCATTTGAGCTTATTTTATTTGTATCTTCTGTTTTTACATCATCTGTTGTTTGTAATTCTTTTTTTGATCTAGAATTACAATTAAGCATAATAACACAACAAATGAGTAATAGTATATGGCTTAAAGCACGCATAGTATTTCTTATAGATTTTTAATACAACAAGGTGTAAATATAACTAAACTTGATGGTTTAAACATTAGTATAAAATTAGAGAATAATTTTTTGTTTTAAGTTTTAGGTACTCTTTATTCTTATTATTTTTGAACGAACAAATAATTTCAAAAAAATGCCAAAGATTTTAGTAATTGGTGCATGTGGACAAATTGGTTCTGAGTTAACTTCAAAACTAAGAGAAACCCATGGAAACAATAATGTTATTGCTAGCGATATTAATTACAACAATTTAGATGTTGTTAACTCTGGTGTTTTTGAAATTGTCGATGCCCAAGATTATGCTTCAGTTAAAATTTGTGTTGAAAAACATCAAATAGACACCATATATCTTATGGCTGCTATGTTGAGTGCTACTGGAGAAAAATATCCTATGAAAGCTTGGGATTTAAACATGAACTCACTGTTTCATGTATTAAATCTTGCTAAAGAAGGTTTTATTAAAAGTGTATTTTGGCCTTCTAGTATTGCAGTTTTTGGACCAACAACACCTAAAGACAACACACCTCAATACACAGTAATGGAACCAACAACAGTTTATGGTATTACAAAACAAGTTGGTGAGCGTTGGTGCGAATATTATAATAGCAAATATGGTGTTGATGTTAGAAGCATAAGATACCCTGGAATTATTAGTTGGAAAACATTACCTGGTGGTGGAACAACTGATTATGCCGTTGAAATTTACCATAAAGCAATTACTGACAAAACTTACGAGTGTTTTTTATCTGAAAACACAGAGCTTCCAATGATGTTTATGGACGATGCTATTGAAGCTACGGTAAAATTAATGCAAGCACCTGCCGAAAACATCAGTATTCGTTCTTCATATAATTTAGCAGCTATCAGCTTTACTCCTAAAGACATTTATAGCGCGATTAAAAAACATATTCCTGATTTTGAAATATCATATAACCCAGACTTTAGACAACAAATTGCTGATAGTTGGCCAAAATCTATTGATGACTCTGAAGCTAGAAAAGACTGGAATTGGAACCATACCTTTGATATGGAAAAAATGACTATTGAAATGATTACACAACTACAAAAAAAGTATAGTCTTTTATAGTTCTATTCTAAAACTAACATTAGGTGTTATCCCTAAAGAGGTATTATTTACCTCAACAGTAGTATCTGTATTATTAGAATCTACCTTATAATATCTAGTGATAATATTTTCTTTATCAGTGACATTAATAACACCTGCTCTTAAAATAGCTTTTGTTGAATCATTTATTTTAAAATCATAACTTAAAGACGTATCTAACCTAAAATAATCTTCAAGATTTTGATTGTTAGGCATACCATAATTAACCAAAGTAGTATTACCAGATTGAACTGTTTCATTACCTTGTAAAGGTTTTGTGTATGGTTGCCCTGTTCTCCAGTTACCTCCCAATGATATTTTAAGATTTTTTAAAATATCATAATTAATTGCCGCTGATAATGAATGTCTAATATCTACATTGTTAGGAAAGGTTGAAGGTGAAAAATCATTAAAAGTATAATTGTTAGTGCTATAGGTATAACTTAACCAAGTACTATACTTATGGGTTGTTTTATTAATTAGGAACTCAACTCCCTTTACATCATATTGACCTGTTGCTCTTAAGTATTGAAAATTATTATAAAACCCTTGATTTGAAGCAGTAATTCCATTAACCACTTTGTAAAAACCAGTAATATCAATATGCCAGTTTCTTTTATTATATGACAAGCCAAATGAAGCTTGTTTACTTGTAGCAATAGGTATATCGTTATTATTAGCCAATATCCATCTACGATTTTCAACTCCTAAAAAATCATCTTGAAAATCTACAATTTGTGTTGCAGATTGATTTTTAAATTCACCTTCTACTTTAACAGCATAAAAATTGTTTAATTTTTGTCTAAAATTAAGTCGTGGCTCTATTAATATTTTGTCAAACTTTTGAAAATAATTTGCTCTAACACCTGTTCTTAAGTAGGTCTTGTTTTTATGATATTCAACTTCTGAATACATGGCATGGTTGAGTAACACTCCCTTTTTTGTACGCTCATATGACGGCAAATTCACTGTTGTTTCGTTTAAAATTCCTGTTTCAGTAAATTGATAGCCTAACAAAAAATGTATGTGTTGATTTGGGTTATACTCTATATTTAATTTTGTTCCTGTTTCCAGTACTTCATTAACTTGTGTTAAGCGTTGGTTTGTTTCAACACGATAATCATTAGCATCTACATTATACTTTGTATAATACCCACTTAATTTCGTGCTCCACTTTTTTCCCCATTTTGCTAGCCATTCACCTCCAAAACCTAAATTTTCTTGTGAAAGAAAACTGGTTTTAGACTCTGTATCACCATCATTATTAGTAAAACTTTCTGTATATTTTAGTTTATTATTAATTTGAATACTATTTGCTCTAAACCTATGATTTTCGTTTAAATTGAAAAGTATTTTAGCAGAATAATCATAAAATAAAAACTCTGAGGCATTAGCGCTACTTTCAATAGTTTGACTGTTAGTAGTTAGCTCACTATCTTGAAAGCTTCGTTTAAAATAGTTATTGTAGGTTGGTGTTGAAAACACATCTGTAAACGAGCGTCTTCCTGATACATGAAGTTCAAGATTTTTAGTAATTGGTAATTCTAAAAAAGCATCAGCACTAATTAGATTAGCTCCAAAACCTCCTGAAAATTTGTTGTCAATTTCATTTTTTGTTTGCATATCTATAGTACTTGAGACACCATCGCTAAATGCTGCACTTGTACCATTTTTAGTAACCACAACCTTATGTGTTAGGTTAGGGTTATATGCAGAGATTAACCCAAAAAAATGCCCAGAATGATACATTTTAATACCATCCCAAAGCATTAAATTTTGATCGTTAGTACCTCCTCTTACATTTATATTGGCTATACTTTCATTTACACTTTCAACTCCAGGTAGTGCTTGTATAGATTGTAAAATATCAGGTTCAGCAAGCCCTGGTAAAATACCAAAAGCTTCAGTGTTTAACGTAGTACTACCATCTATGCGTTTTTGTAAACCTGTAGTTAAAAATTTAGTAATGAGCACTTGGTTTAATACTTCTTTACTTTCAATAAGGTGAATGTTTTGGCATTCATTTTTTGCACTAAAAAGTGTTTTGGCGTTTATAATTTTATTTTCAAAACCTAAAAACGACACCTCTAAAACAGATTGCAAGTCGATGTTTTTTAGCTGAAATTGACCGTTTATATCTGAAACCGCACCTTTTTGCATATTTTGAACTGCTATGGTTGCTCCAAAAAGTGGTTTGCCATTTGCATCTTGTATTACACCACAAACCGATATAGTCTTACCAATAACCGAAACCGTTATATATCGATCATTTATTTTTTGAAAGTTTAATAAAGTATTTTGGTTAAGGTAGTTTAAGGTTTCATTTAGCGATAGGGTTGGGCTTGGTGTATTAATTCTTACATCAAAAACATCTTCAACTGCATAAGAAAACTTAACATCAAGTCGTGCTTCTATGTCATTTAACACAGTTACTAATGACTGCTCTGTTGTTTGACTAGAACAAATCATTGAAAAAAACAAAATTATGTATACAAGTTGTTTATTTACCATTGTAATGGTAGAAGATAACATTTTTACCATTAATCTTATAACTTAATTTTAAAGGAACAGTCACTGCTGTTAGCGCAACATTTTTATCATTATGAGCAAAAGCACCTGTATATAATTGCGTTATATCGATACCTTTTGTACTAATATGTATATCATATTGTCTTTCTAACTCTGCTATAACCTGACTTAAAGGAATATTATCAAAGCTAGATTCATTTTGTATCCAAGAAGGTGTTGTAGCACTAAAATCATTAACTGGTGTTATTTTATCATTGATAACCCTAAAAGTTTTTCCTGGTTGAAGTTTAACTGTTTGATTTTTGTGCAAAACACTTACTAAACCTTCATAACACTGTACCTCAAAGTAACCTAAACGTTGTTTTACATTAAATTGAGTTCCTAATACTTGAACTGAACCAGCACTTGTTTGCACAGTAAATTTTTGACCTTTACTTACCTTAAAAAACGCTTCTCCTATTAAAGTTAAATTACGCTCATCTTTCCATTCTTTCTTATTATATTTTAAATTTGATGAGGCATTTAATATCACTTGTGAATCATCTGGTAAATACAGTGCTTCTGTTTGGGCTATTTTAGTTGTGTATAATTTTTCATTATTAAAAAACAAAATATAAGAGCAACATAACATAATAGCCAAAACAGCTGCAACTTTATACCAATTTTTAAAGGTTATTGTTTTTACTCTCCCTTTTGGAACCTGCTTATTTTTAAATTCTTTTAAAGCTTGCTCAACATTAATTTTAGGAGCTTCTAACTGTTCAGCATAATGAGCTATTTTAGAATAAAACTCAAAATCATCAGCTTGATGCAGCTCTTGCTTTTGGTTCTCAGACAGCTCGTTGTTAAAATAATGCAATATCTCTTTTTCGTTTTTCATTTTATCTTGCTGTGTCCTTAAGACAACTTATTTAAATTTTACCCTACTATATATGTTCAATTTTTTCTCTTAGTGATTTTAAAGCACTAGACATACGTTTTTCAACAGCTTTTTGAGAAATACCCAACAAATCGGCTATTTCACGATATTTCTTTCCTTCAATTCGATTTAATAAAAAAACTTCTCTTTGAGGTTCTTTCAAACCAGCTATCGCATTTTGGAGTTTAATTTTAAACTCTTCTTCTCTTAGTATATATTCAGGGTCTTGGTTGTTCTTGTCTTGATAAGGTGCTGCTTTTGCATAATTTAACACCACCTTTTGATGTTTAACTACATTTAAAAACAAATTATTTACCGTAGTAAATAGGTACGACTTTGCTTTATCAAAATCTATGCTAGAGCAATTTTGCCAAATTTTAATAAATGCGTCCTGTACTAAATCTATTGCATTAGCCTCATTGCCACATTTATAGTAGGCAAAATTGCTTGCGGCTTGCACTTGCTCTCGATAAAAGTCATTAAAATGATTTTCATCGCAAAGGCTATATTTAGGGCTATCCATAAACTATTGGGTAATTATTTATTAAACAAAAGTAGGGTAAATTTATCTTATGTTGTCTAAGGCTTATAACAACCTATTAATATTAAAAAATGAATCAAGAAAATCTACTAGAGATTATAGAATTTACACTTATAGTGCTTGTAATCGCAATTTTGACATATTCAATTTTCCTCATTAATCAAATAAATTAATTTTTTGGTAGGGTAAAATTAAAATTGGTTGTCCTACTAATAGAAACAGAAAAATAAATTTTTAACCCAAATTAATAATTATAGAATTATGAAAAACTTAAAGATTTTTTCAACCTTTTTAATCGCAGGATTAATTACTTTAACCTCTTGTCAAGATGAAATTGATAATGAAAATGGAGAAAACCCAAACACAAATTCTGCAAGCTCTTTAACTGCAAGCAACCTAGAACGCACAAGCATGTATGATGGCTCTTTTGATGATTTCCTAGATGGAATTTCATGCGCATCTATAGTGTTACCTGTTACAGCAACTATCAATGATACTCAAATAACAATTATTAATGAAAGTGATTACGAACAAGTGTTAAGTATATTAGCTCAATTTAATAATGATGAAGATACCGTTGTGTTTCAATTTCCGCTTACAGTACAATTGAGTAATTATACTGAAGTTGTAATAACCAATCAAACCGAATTTGATGAGTTAGAAAACGCTTGTGAAGAAGCTGAAAGTCAAATGGAAGGTGCCATTTCATGTGTTGATATTAATTATCCAATAACAATATTAACTTATAGTTTAGATTTTGATCAAACAGGAAGTGTGGTTATTCAATCACAAGAAGAAATGTATAGCTATATTACTGCCTTTGGAGATAACGAACTATTTTCTATAAGCTACCCAATAACAGTTACAACTGCAAGTGGAAACTCAGTAACTATTGAAAGTGATGCTGATTTACAGGCTAGCATTGAAGATTGCTTACAAAATGAAGAAATTGAAGATGATGCTGATGAAGCAGGTAATGAATTAGAAGGTATTTTAGTTGATGGGACTTTTTATGTAGAAACATTCGTTAACAATAGTGTAGACATTGCTAACGATTACGCTGAATACAGTATTGATTTTGCTAACGATTTAACTTGTACTGCCGAAAACACAATAAACACTTCAATAGAAAATGTGCAAGGGACTTATGAAGTAACAACAGATACTAATGTGTTCCTAACATTTAATTTTAATGGCAATACATCTTTTAACTTACTTAACCAAACATGGGAAGTAACTAGTTTTAGTAATTCAACAATTGAATTACAAAGCACAACTAATGCAGCAATAACTTTGGTGTTATCCCAAATATAAACAAAACTCAAGGTTAGGTTTTTAGTTGATTATGTTATGGGGAAAATAGCTGTCGAAGCATTTCGGCAGCTATTTTAACTCTTAAATTAAATTATAATGAAACAAATATTTATATACGCTTTAATTATAGCTTTTTTTACTGCTTGTTCAAATGATACTAACTCAAACTCTGGTAATAACCAACCGAGCATTGTAAGCAATGCATTAGCAACAGGTGCTTCAGCAAACCATATACTTTCCAACAATCAATTTAAAAGTATGGTTATAGAATTAACATATATTGATGGTTATGCACCATCAACAACTACAATTAACAACTTACAGTCATTTCTTGAAAACAGAGTAAACAAACCCAACGGCATTACTATTGAACAACACCAAATAGTTCCACCAGGAAATTCAAACTATACTATTGATGATATAGTTGCAATTGAAAACACATATAGAATAAATTTTAACACTAATGACAAAATTGCCATTTGGATATTATTTCTTGATGGTGAAGCAGCCTCAAATACCGAATCATCACTTACACTTGGTACAGCTTACCTAAACACTTCTTTTGTAGTATATGAAAACACAATACACGATTTAAGCAATAGTGCTTTTGAACCTAATAGAAGTGACCTTGAAACCACTGTAGTCTTGCATGAATTTGGTCATTTATTAGGCTTAACTAATTTAGGAACACAAATGCAAAACAACCATGAAGATATTGATCATCCTAAACATTGCAATGAAGAAAATTGCTTAATGTATTATGCTGCCGAAACCGGAAGTGGTGTTATGAATATGGTATCAGGAGGAACAATACCTCAATTAGACACTCAGTGTATTGCTGATTTGCAAGCAAATGGTGGAAAATAAAATTTAAAACTCTAAAACAATGAAAAATTTTATAATAACATTAATCTTTTTTAGTACAGTAACAGTTTTTGCTCAAAATAGCAATGTTGGTTTAAAAGGTGGTTACAATTTAGCCGCAGTAAGTTTTGATGGTGAAAATGAAACTGGTCAAAGACACAGTTTTCATATTGGTTTTTATGCCGAATCCTTTTTAAATCAAAGTATTGCATTACAACCAGAGTTAATCTATTCTCAACAAGGTTATGAAATACAAGATGGCAATGGAACTTTTACACAAAAACTTAATTACTTAAACCTACCTCTAATGTTAAAAGCATATCCTAGTAGTAATTTGTTTTTAGAAGCTGGACCTCAAATAGGTTTAGCAATTTCTCATAAAGAAGAATTTGATAGCAACTTTAATCTTTTTGATACATCTCAGGAGTTTGAACCTAGCAGCTTTGATTGGGGAATTAATTTTGGAGGTGGTTTAAAAACCAATACAGGAATAAGCCTAGGTGTAAGATATCATTTAGGTTTAGGAGATATTTATGACGAAGGTAAACCTCAAAACCGCGTTTGGCATTTTTATTTAGGTTTTGACTTTTAAAAAATTGTATTAAATAAAAAATCCCATCGAAATCGATGGGATTTTTTTTGCTCCTCCTCTTGGGCTCGAACCAAGGACCCTCTGATTAACAGTCAGATGCTCTAACCAACTGAGCTAAGGAGGAGTGTTTCTTTTCGCTTTTGCGAGCGCAAATATATGTTATTTTTTAATTTCAACAAATTTATTTGAAAAATATTTCTATTTAAATAATGCTTTAAAGATATCGTTACCGTTTGCAAATAATACTAAAGCAATAAGAATGAAGAAACCAACCATTTGAGCACGCTCTAAAAACTTTTCACTTGGTTTTCTTCCTGATATCATTTCATAAAGTAAAAACATTACATGACCTCCATCTAAAGCTGGTATTGGCAATAAATTTAATACACCCAACATAATTGATAGAAACGCTGTAAGCGCCCAAAAATCTTGCCAGCTCCAAGTATCAGGGAACACGTCGTAAATAGCCTTAAAACCTCCTACACCTTTATATGCTCCTGTTTTTGGATTGAATATTTTTTTAAGCTGTTCGCCATAACTAGCAACTTGGTCTTTAAACTTTAATAATCCTGCTCCAAAACTTTCTCCAAAAGTGTAATTGGTCTTAACAATGTCATAATAACCTAAGCGCTCCAAGTCATTAAGATCGCCTCCTGCTTTAATTTCAAATTTACCGTCTTCAACCTTAAGCGTCTTTGTTAATTGTTGACCATCTCTTAAAATACCAACATCAATTGTCTTGTGTGTTGCAGTTAATGAATCCATTATAGCATCATACTGGTCATAATACTTTAAGGATTTTCCGTTTAAAGAAACAATAACATCTTTAGGTTGTAAACCTGCAGAAGCGTTTATAGATGTATCAGGAATTTTTTCTAAGATAAAAGGGTAGCGTAACGAGAAAAAACTCTTACTTTCACTAGAACTGAACTGACCTAAAAAATCTTCAGGAAGCACAACTTCTTTAGTCTCGTTACCACTTAAAATTGTAAGTTTTTCCGCAGAAATAATTTTTCTTCTTATTTGTGATACGGTTTCAATCTCTTCGTCATTGATAGCTATAACCTTATCTCCTGTTTTTATACCTAAATCTTTCAATATTGGGTTAGTCACCATGTAACCATCCTTCACACTACTTGATGTAATATCAATATCACCATAAGCAAATGAAATAAATACATAAATAACGTAAGCCAAAATAAAGTTAACCGTTACACCACCAAGCATAATAATTAAACGTTGCCATGAAGGTTTAGATCTAAACTCCCAAGGTTGTGGTGGTTGTGCCATTTGCTCCTTGTCCATGCTCTCATCAATCATTCCTGAGATTTTAACATAACCTCCTAGTGGCAACCAACCTATACCGTAAACAGTCTCTCCTATTTTCTTTTTAAATAACGAGTATTTTACATCAAAGAATAAGTAGAATTTTTCTACTCTGGTTTTAAATGCTTTTGCTGGTATAAAGTGTCCTAATTCGTGAAGCACGATTAGAAGTGAAAGACTCAATAAAAATTGAGATATTTTTATTACAAACTCCATGTATCTCTTAAAAAATTAAGCCACAAAAATAACTTTTTAACCGCATTTTGAAAACATTATGTAAACTATTCATTAGTTTTTTAACACAGATTTATTAATTATTCCTTCGTTGGTTTGAAGTTGAACAAAAAGTAATCCTGTTGAAAAAGGAGTTGTATCGATTGTGGAGGTCCAGTCGCTATTGTACAATAGTTGACCCAAGGCATTATAAACCCTTACTTCTTCTACTTGTAAAAAGTCAGGTTTTTTTATGTTTAACGTTTCAGAAACTGGACTCGGATAAATAAGTAGTTTATTATTGAAAGCTTCTTCGTTAATACTCAATGATACTGTATTGTTTCTTGAAATTAAATCAGCTTCAGGGTCAAAAATGACAGTATCTACAATAAAATTAATGCTCTCGTTGAAGACTTGATTGTTTGTTGTGTTATCTAGTACTAAATCTAGCGTCTCACCTTCAGTCCCAATTAATCGAATGGGTACTGGAGCCTCAAAAAACGATACTGATGCATGACTTTGGGTTTGGCTTATTTCAATATCTATTTCTGTTGGTGACTGTTGCGTACAGTTTATTGTATAACTAGGATACCCTTCGTTATACAACCAATCGCTAAAAAACTCTGTTAGGTCTTGTCCGCTATTAGTTTCAATAATATTAATAAAATCTGCTGTTTTTGCATAGTCAAAAGCATGGTCTTCATCTACTAGATAAGTTTGAAGGCCTCCAAAAAACTCAGTATCTCCAAGTTTTTTTCGTAGCATGTGCAATACCATTGCGCCTTTATTATAACTTAATCTACCACTAAAAATCCTACCAACAGTTAACGTGTCGGTATCTGATAAATACACAGCTCCATCAGGTGCTGATGTAATGGAATTTGTACGTTGCTGTTTCCAAGTTCTAAAAGCATCATTACCGTCTAACTCATCAATTATAATTCCTGATAAGTAAGTCGCAAAACCTTCATTAAGCCAAATATCCTTCCAGCTACCACAAGTTATTTTATTTCCAAACCATTGGTGTGCTAGCTCGTGTGCAATAAGATTTCTGCTAAAATTTCCCATAAATGAAACCGTTGTATGTTCCATTCCACCTCCCCAACCAAACTGAGCATGACCATATTTTTCGTCAGCAAAAGGATATTCTTCAAATAAATCAGAAAAAATATTCATTATATCAACAGTAACTGGAGTACTAGCTTGAGCGCTTGCTAAGTTTTCAGGAAACACATAATTGACAATATCAAATGGGTTACCATTGTTGGATACAGTATGCGAATACACTTCATAATTAGTAACCGCAATTGCTATTAGATATGCAGGAATTGGATGACGATGCTTATATCGTGTGGTTTTATCGCTTCCGTTTGTGGTTTGACTTATTTCCAAACCGTTTGACACAGCAACATAAGCTTCGTTTGAAGGGTTAAATTGAGGTGTTGTTAAATACACATCAACAGAGTCTATCTTATCAATTAAATCTTGTTTACAAGGCCACCAACCTTTAGCTCCATAAGGTTCGGATAATGTCCATATTATTGGGTCTCCATTATGAGTTGTTTGTTCAAAAGAACCAAACCCAGAACTTATGGGATTACCAGAGTAACTTATAGTCAAAGAATCTAGCACACCTGAGTTTTGTACAGCAGGAAGTGTAATTATGAGTTCATCATCAGAGTTTTGTGTATACGATAATGTATTACCATTATGTAACACTTGCGAAACGGTCATGTTATCAGCAAGGTCAAAAGTAATTTCGGTTAATGCTTCTTTAGCTTCAAAATAAGTGGTGACATCTCCTGAAATAAATGATACTGAAGGGTCAACATTTAATTCTAATCTATGATATTTTAAATCATAATTACCTGTATTGAGATTTGCTCTGTAGAACATTTGGTTAAGTGCTGCTTTGGCTTCAGCTTCTCTAATAGTGTTCAAAGTTTCATTAAAATCTTGCCCAAAAGCAGTAATTGAAAGGACAAAAAACAGGTAAGGTAAAAATGTTCTCATAGCTTTAATTTATCATGTTAAAAATACCACTTTTATGGTATTGTGTCGTATTTTTGTATTCAAATCTTACGTTTTCACCTCAAAATCAAGCAAAATGCTGTCTTTTTTTAAAGAATACAAATTTTTCGGAATTGTTTTATTAATCGTTTCGGCAATTATAATTTCAATATTCTATTCTATTTTAAAACCTAAAAAAGTACTTCCTATTTATCAACCTGCAATGGTGAATTATGAGATGGTTGACAGCACTATTCAGCACCAAAAAAAGTATCATAAAATTGCAGACTTTTCCTTAACAAATCAAAACGGACAAACCATAACCCAAAACGATTACAAGGATAAAATTTATGTGGCGGATTTCTTTTTTACAACCTGTCAAACCATTTGCCCAATAATGACAGACCATATGTATAAAATTCAAAAGGAAATAATTGATGATGATGAAGTAATGCTATTATCGCATTCGGTTACTCCAAAAATTGATTCTGTTGCGCAGTTAAAACGCTATGCAAAACAAAAAGGCGTTAATGACAAAAAATGGAACTTGGTAACAGGTGACAAAAAGCAAATTTACGAGCTTGCTAGAAAAAGTTACTTAGCAGTTAAAACCGTTGGGAGTGGTGATGAGTATGATATGATTCATACCGAAAACTTTATGCTTATTGACAAAAAACGCCAAATAAGAGGTTTTTATGATGGCACAAAACCTGAAGATATTACACAATTATTAGAAGACATTGAAACATTAAAGCAGGAAAAACCTTAGATTTTTGTTAAGCATTTTTTTACCCTAAATATTTCTCTTATTTTTGCTTCTTTAAAATCAATCTAAATAAGCTTGCAACACACTATAGCACATTTAAAACGTGGTCAAAAAGGAATTATAAAAGATGTTTCATCTGTTCATATTCCTTTAAAATTATTGGAGATGGGTTGTTTACCTGGTAATAGTGTAGAGCTGTTACATGTAGCGCCTTTTTCGGACCCAATGTATTTGAATATTAATGGATCGCATTTAGCTATTAGAAAAGAAACTGCTGTTCATATTTTAATTGATATTGTTATATGAGTAAGCAAATTAACGTAGCGCTTATTGGTAATCCCAATACAGGAAAAACATCGGTTTTTAATGCCTTAACAGGACTCAACCAAAAAGTTGGTAATTATCCAGGAATTACTGTCGATAAAAAAGAAGGTGTTTGCAAACTGCCTCGTGGTGTAAAAGCTCATATTATTGACCTTCCTGGAACTTATAGCTTAAACGCCTCTTCACTAGATGAAAATGTAGTTATTGAGCTACTTTTAAACAAAAACGATAAAGATTTTCCTGATGTAGCTGTTGTTGTTAGCGATGTTGAAAATTTAAAGCGTAACCTTTTATTATTTACCCAAATTAAAGACTTAGAAATACCAACTATTTTGGTAATTAACATGTCTGACAGAATGGATTATAAAGGTATTTCTTTAGATATTGAGTATTTAGAAAAAGAGCTTAACACAAAAATAGCACTAGTGAGTACCAGAAAAAATACTGGTATTTCTGAGCTTAAAACGCTCATTTCAGATTATAAAAAGCTATCTACAAAGGGATGTTTAAACGCTTCTGAAATTGACAAAGCCTATTTTGAAAACCTTCAAAACGCATTTCCAGATCAGCTACTATACAAACTTTGGTTAGTCATTACACAAGATGTAAATTTTGGCACTGTTGAAAGACAAGAGTTTGATAGTTTAGAAGATTTTAAAACCAAAAGTAAAGCCGATTTAAAACGACTTCAGCAAAAGGAAACTATTAAGCGCTATCAGTTTATAAACAATGTGCTTAAAAAAGGACAAACCATAGACCTTAAAAACGCTAAGGACCTTCGTATTAAACTAGACAGGATTTTAACGCACAAAGTTTGGGGTTATGTAATTTTCTTTGCCATTTTACTATTAATGTTCCAAGCGGTTTATAATTGGGCAGCTTACCCAACCGATTTGATTGATGAAGGGTTTGCTACTTTAGCCGATTGGGTAAAAAACACCTTACCTGAAGGCGTATTCACAAATTTATTAGCCGAAGGTATTATTGCAGGAATAGGTGGTATTATGGTATTTATCCCACCAATTGCATTCCTCTTTTTCTTTATTGCTCTACTAGAAGAAAGCGGTTACATGAGTCGCGTTGTATTTTTAATGGATCGTGTAATGCGTCGTTTTGGACTAAGCGGAAAAAGCGTAGTGCCTTTAATTTCAGGAAACGCTTGTGCTATTCCAGCTGTTATGGCTGCAAGAAATATTGAAAGTTGGAAAGAACGTCTAATTACCATATTGGTTACACCTTTTACAACGTGTTCTGCACGATTACCAGTGTATGTTATTATTATTGCTTTGGTTATTCCTGACGGACGTTTCTTAGGTTTAAGCTATCAAGCATTAACCCTAATGTCTTTATATATTATTGGTTTTTTAACCGCTATATTTTCAGCTTATATATTAAACAAAGTGCTGAAAATAAAGAGCAAATCTTACTTTGTGGTTGAAATGCCTAGTTATAAATTTCCTTTGTTGAAAAATGTAGGATTGACCGTTTTGGAAAAAACCAAAACCTTTGTGTTCGAAGCTGGTAAAATCATTTTAGCAATTTCTATTGTATTGTGGTTTTTAGCTTCGTATGGTCCTGGAGAACGATTTAACGACGCTGAAAACATAGTAAAAACTGAAAGCCCTCAACTTTCTGAAGACGAATTGAATGATAAAATCGCTGCTCATAAACTAGAATATAGCTATATAGGTATTGTTGGTAAAACCATTGAACCTGTAATTAAACCTTTAGGTTACGATTGGAAAATTGGTATTGGACTAGTCACTTCTTTTGCAGCTCGTGAAGTTTTTGTGGGAACACTTGCCACCATTTACAGTGTTGGTAGCGCCAATGATAACGAAGATGAAGACACCATAAAAAACAAAATGGCTGCCGAAACACACAACGATGGCACAAAAGTATTCACGCTAGCTTCAGGGATTTCTTTATTACTGTTTTATGCTTTTGCAATGCAATGTATGAGTACATTAGCTATAGTAAAACGAGAAACTAATTCTTGGAAATGGCCAATGCTGCAACTTATAACTATGAGTGTTTTTGCGTATATTGTTGCTTTATTGGCATTTCAATTTTTAAAATAAGATGAACGATACTATTCAAAACATATTGGTTTTTGTTACATTAGGAATCGCAATATTATTTTTGGTTAAAAAATTTATTTGGAAGCCAAAAAAAGCGACAACTAAATCTTGTGGCAACAGTGATTGTGGCTGCAGCTAAAAACCTAAATTGGCTATAATAATTATTCTTATTGCTTATTTTTTTGACTACAAATCAAAACCAGACACTTTTATATCTGATTTAAAGTCTGGATTGATGATTTTTGGTTGTTTTGTCTTGTATGCTTTAATTTTAAGATATCAATTCAACATAAATATATTATATATCATATTCTCAATTGGAATTGAAATAATACTCTTATTTACCATTAAAGGGTTTATAAAAAAAACAGCTATTACTTATTATACTTCTTCAACCACGCTAAAGTATGTGCTACTTTACTAATCAAGTTACTCGGCTTTGCAGCAATATTGTGATACGATTCAGGAATTTCAACCAAAACAGTTTCTATCTTACGTAGCTTTAAAGCATGATATAATTGTTTCGCTTCACTAGGTGGTGTTCGTAAATCGTTCATCCCGACCATAACCATTGTTGGTGTTTCAATATTTCCAACCAATGAAATTGGTGAAAACTTCCAATAGTTTTCAAAGTTCTCCCAAGGATGTCCAGGATAACGTGTGTCTTTGTAATAAAAATAATTGTCAGCAACCAAAGTTTTACTAATCCAATTCATTACAGGTTTTACCACAACCGCTGCCTTAAATCGATTATTCATTCCTATCATCCACGCTGTCATAATACCTCCTGCACTTCCTCCTGTTACAAACAACTGGTCGTTATCTGCAATGCCTTTTTCAACCAAATAATCCACTCCATCCATCACATCGTTATAATCTTGTCCTGGATAATTGTTCTTCAATAAATTCCCGAATTCCTCACCATAGCTTGTGCTTCCTCTAGGGTTTGGATAAAACACCACATAACCATCAGCTGCATACAATTGAATTTCAGCTGTAAAACGATCGCCATAGTTTAAAATTGGTCCTCCATGATTTTCAACCAACAACGGATAGCTTTTAGAAGCATCATAAAAAGGTGGCTTTACAATCCATCCTTGAATATCTCTTCCATCAAACGTCGATTTGTACCACACTTCTTCTACCTCACCAAGTTGTCTGTGTGCTAAAACATCAGCATTTAAACTGGTAATAAGTTTTGGCGTTTTTTTATTTTGAATTACAGCCAATTCTGCAGGATATTCTGGTCGTGTTTGCGTATAAGCAATAACACCTTTATTTGATACCGAATACGACCCAGACGCATAAGGTCTTCCTATGGTTGTGCCACCAACATTATCAGTAAGTTTTGAAATTTTTCCAGAGGTTGTAATGTAACCTATTTTGGTATTTCCTTTCTCGTCATACATAAAGTACAAGCCTTTTCCTGAAGTATCCCAAGTAATATCTGAAACGCTTTCATCCAAGCTAGAAGAAATAATTCTTCGGTAGCTTCCATCAGTATTCATTAAATGCAAAACCGTATTTTGATGGTCTTGAACTTTGTCTAAATAGCCTAAAAACGCAACTGTTTTTCCGTCTGGCGATACTTTTGGCGCATAATCTGGTCCATCTTGAGTAGTTAAAGCGGTTATCTTTTGGGTATCCACGTTCACTTTATAGACTTCACTATTTCTAAATCTATATTCCCAATCGTCTACTCTATTTGCGGAGAAGTAAATCTCTTTTCCGTTAGGTGAAAACGACAAGCTTCCTCCATGACTGTAATCTCCTGATGTTAATTGACGTGCTGTTCCACCTTCAGCAGAAATCATAAAAATATGTGTAAAGCCTGTTGGCATATAACCTCTACCATCGGCTTCGTGTTTTAGTCTATCTGTAATTCGTGCTGGTTCTGCCCATTTAGCGCCTTTAGGTTTTGATGGAATTTGTGCTACAACAGGTGGCTTTTCATCTACAAACATGGTAAATGCTATTTGTGAACCATCTGGTGACCAAGTTAGGTTTCCTGGTGATTTTTCTAATTGTGATAATTTGGCAATTTGACCAGAACTTACCCAATACATGTAAATTTCGGCACCTTCATTGGTAGAACTTACAAACGCTATTCGATCTCCATTTGGCGACCATGTTGCTTGTGACTCTCCTACTTCTCTAGATGTTAATTTTCGATGTGATGTTCCGTCAGTATTAATAATCCATAGATTGCCTCTAGAGTTATCTTTCATAATATCAAATCCGTTTCTTCGGTAAACAATTTCTGTACCATCAGGTGAAATTTGTGGATCACTAACCCATTCTAATTCAAAAACATCTAAAGGTTGAAATGGTATTTTTTCGTTTTGTGCGGTTAAGCAGCCAAAACTCATAACACTAATTAAGAAGACTAAAAGACGGTTCATTGTGTGTATTTAAATATTAAAAGCGAAAGTTACTAATTATTAAAATCTCTTCCTAAATTAAATATTTTAGTTATCTTTGAAAAATATTTAAGTATACTTAAATTTAATTTAAAGTAATTATAAATGTCTGTAGCTATTGAAAACTTTGTAAAGGCCATTTACAACAACAACATACAAGATCATCATGATACCAAACCTGGTAACATTGCTAAAAAACTTGGAATATCTAATGCTGCTGCAACAGATATGGCTAAGAAATTAGCCTCTAAAGATTTGTTGAAATATGAAAAATACCAAGCACTTCAACTTACCGAAGCTGGCACAAAAATGGCTCTTAACGTCGTGAGAAAGCACAGGCTTTGGGAAGCATTTTTGTTCAAACTTTTTGACATGAGTTTACATGAAATTCATCGTGAAGCAGAATTTTTGGAACACGAAACCTCCGATTTTTTAGCGAACAAAATCAGTGCATATTTAGGCAACCCAAAATTTGATCCTCATGGTGATCCAATTCCAAATGAACGTGGTGAAATAACTACCGAAGATCATTCTATTTCGCTTTCAAATGCTGAGGAAGGAAAATCATACATTATTTCACGTTTGATGAGTGACGACAAAGAGTTCTTTGATTTTTGTGCATTAAATGGCTTAAAATATGGCAACTCTATAGTCGTGACAAAGCAGTTCAGTAAAAACAAAATGACACAAATTACCATCAACACTAACACTATTCTTTTAAATGAAGATTTTACAAACATTATCTATGTCAATGAAGCGTAATACAATTATAACAGCCTTGTTTTTTGGTATGTTATCATGTGCTGTCTATTCACAAAATGATAGTTTAAACATTGTTTCTGCTCTAGAAGGGAAATTAATTAGCTTTTCCGATGAACCATTAGTAACCGACAGACCAGACGCAACCGAGTCGTCTTCAACCGTTGGCAAAGGTGTTTTACAATTTGAAACTGGCGGAATTTATGAATCTTACGAAAACAACAGCATAAAAAACGAAAACTATACCTACAACACCATGCTGATTCGTTATGGAATTCTCGATAACATGGAATTACGCTTGGGTTGGGATTTTGTAGAAGGCATCTCCAAAGTAAATGGCAACAAACTGGATAATATTACTAGCGGATTTTCGCCTTTGTTATTGGGTATGAAAGTGGATATTACCGAAGAAAATGGATTAATGCCTGAAATTGCACTTATTGGTCATGTGTTTCCTGTTTTTAGTGCTTCAACTGACTATAGACCAGAACATACAGGAGTAGATTTTAGATTTTCATTGTCACACACCTTAAGTGAAAAATCAAGTTTAGGGTACAATATTGGTGTAGAATGGGGAAATGATTCTCCTGAAGCCACTTGTGTTTACACTTTAGCTTATGGTTACAGTATCACAGACAGGTTTGGAATCTATGCTGAAGTGTATGGCGATTTACCTGAAGACCATTCGGCTAATCACTATTGGGATGCTGGTATGACCTATTTAGTATCTAACGATCTGCAATTAGACGCTTACGTAGGCACTAGCATCACTGAAGGACAAGACATTTTATTAGGAATAGGATTTAGTTACAGAGCAAAAAAATAAACCATGAAAAAAATACTATTTGTTGTAATAGCAGTAACATTATTAGGCTGTAAAAAAGACAAAAAAAGCAATAACAAACTCAATGTGGTTACCACAACAACCATGATTACGGATTTGGTTAAAAACATTGGAGGAGATAATATTAACCTTCAAGGATTAATGGGAAGTGGTGTCGATCCTCACCTTTACAAGGCAAGCGAAGGCGATGTTACCAAATTGGTAAATGCCGATATTATTTTTTACAACGGATTGCATTTGGAAGGTAAGCTCGTTGAAGTCTTTGAAAAAATGGAACGAAGTGGAAAAACGCCAATTGCCTTAACTCATGTCATTGACAAATCTACCTTAATAGGTTCCGACTATTTTGCTTCAAATTACGATCCTCACGTATGGTTTAATATCGATTATTTTATCAGCTTTGGAAGTGAAGTGTCAAGGGTTTTACAAGAAAAAGATCCTGAAAATGCCCAACTGTATGAGGAAAATTGGCAAAACTACTACAAGCGTCTTTTAAGCTTAAAGGCTGATATCACATTAAAAATTGAAGAATTACCTAAGGAAAAACGCGTTTTAGTAACAGCTCATGATGCGTTTAATTACTTTGGAAGGTCTTACGATTTTGAAGTTGTTGGCCTACAAGGACTCTCAACAGCAACTGAAGCTGGTGTTCAAGATGTTCAAAAATTATCAGCTTTTATTATTGAAAAAGGCATTAAGGCTATCTTTGTAGAAAGTTCAGTGCCAAAACGTACTATTGAAGCACTGCAAGCTGCAGTAAAATCTAAAGGTCACAATGTGGAAATTGGCGGAACTTTATATTCAGATGCGCTTGGAAATGCTGGAACCGATGAAGGTACTTATATTGGCATGTTTGAGTACAATGTAAACACTATTGTTAATGCGTTGAAATAGTTGTACAGTATTCAGTAGCTGTTTGCAGTCAAACTTTTACTGATTTTAATAACGTTTAAATTCCGACGAAGTCGGAAAACATCAAAATTCAGAAATAATGAGTGAAGGAATGAAGGTGCGAAGCAAAGCTTCAAGCACGAAATTCCGATAACGAATGATGCTTCAGCAATTTCCTAATTTTGATTTTGATTTTTTGGTTCGTTTTGTATCAAGACAAAATGAATAGAAACAAAATTTATGAAAAAACAAGTTAAAAATATAGAGACTCCTACTTCTACAAGAGTGATTGCTGTACAAGTCGATGATTTAACGGTTGCTTATAACTACAAACCTGTACTTTGGGATATTGATTTAGAAATTCCTGAAGGTGTTCTTATGGCTATTGTTGGACCAAATGGCGCAGGGAAATCGACACTCATCAAAGCCATATTGGGTATTTTAAAACCTATTGCTGGTAGTGTTTCTATTTATGGAAAACCTTACGACAAACAACGTGATTTGGTTGCTTATGTGCCTCAAAAAGGAAGTGTAGATTGGGATTTCCCAACAACAGCCTTAGATGTAGTAATGATGGGAACTTATGGCAGTTTAGGTTGGATTAAACGTCCTGGTCAAAAAGAAAAAAAAGCAGCTCTTGAAGCTTTGGAAAAAGTAGGTATATTGTCTTTTAAAAACAGGCAAATCAGCCAGTTATCTGGAGGACAACAACAGCGTATTTTTTTAGCACGAGCTTTGGTGCAAGACGCTTCAATATATTTTATGGATGAACCTTTTCAAGGTGTTGATGCCACTACTGAAATTGCCATTATCAATATTTTAAAGGAATTGCGAAAAGCTGGAAAAACCGTTATTGTCGTACATCACGATTTGCAAACTGTTCCTGAATACTTTGATTGGGTAACTTTCTTGAATGTGAAAAAAATTGCCACAGGTCCTGTCAAGGATATTTTTAATGATGACAACCTGACTAAAACCTACGGCATTAATTATAAAGTGAGCATACAAGAGTAACAATTGACAATGAATAATGAACAATAGAAAATATAGATTCCGCATCAACACTTTGATAAGCTCAGTGTGACATTGCAAAATGAAAAAACAAAAACTAATGTCTAACCTCTAACAACAAAATACCAATAGACTTTCTAGAATACATAGAACTCGTAATTAACGATTACACCTTAAGAACCATCACACTTGGAACCGCAATTCTTGGTGCTGTTACTGGTATGTTGGGTAGTTTTGCTGTACTTCGAAAACAAAGTTTACTAGGAGATGCTATTTCCCACGCAGCTTTACCAGGAATTGCAATTGCATTTTTAATTACTGGAGCAAAAGACAGCAATACCTTATTGTTAGGAGCTTTAGTAAGCGGGTTACTTGGTACGTTCTGGATTAGAGGTATCATTACCAAAACACATTTAAAATCGGATACTGCATTGGGCTTGATCTTATCCTTGTTCTTTGGTTTTGGAATGTTATTGCTCACCTTTATTCAAAAACAACCCAATGCCAATCAAGCTGGATTAGACAAATACCTGTTTGGTCAAGCGGCAACCTTAGTGGAAAGCGATGTGTGGTTAATGGCTATCGTGACTGGACTGTGCTTATTGGTGCTTTTACTCTTTTGGAAGGAATTCAAAATATTATTGTTTGATAAAGACTATGCAAAAACATTAGGTTTCAACACCAAAACCATTGACATCCTAATTACGAGCTTTATTGTTTTAGCCATTGTTTTAGGCTTGCAAACTGTAGGTGTGGTTTTAATGAGTGCTATGTTATTAGCACCTGCTGCAGCTGCAAGACAATGGACCAATAGCTTGAGTAAGATGGTGCTTTTAGCTGCTATTTTTGGCGCCTTTTCAGGAGTGTTTGGTACTGCCATTAGCGCAAGTCAGAACAACCTATCCACTGGTCCTGTTATTGTTATTGTAGCATCAGTGTTTGTTGTTGTGTCCTTTATCTTTTCTCCAAGTAGAGGATTATTGTTCAGACAAATCCGATTTATTGCCAATAGACGCGATTTGGAACAGCAAAAAACCCTAGCCTTTATGTACCATATTGCTGAAACCCATGAAGACATTTCGCATCCTCATACCATTAAAATCTTAAATAACTTTCAAGGGTTTACACGTAAAACACTGCAAAAACTGGTTGATAAAGACTATGTCACCATTGATGGCACGATGTGGAGTTTAACTCCAAAAGGCTTTGAAAAAGCCGCTAACCTATATAACCAACAACACAAGACCGATGAATAGCGCTCAAATTGAAATACAGCTCATTGCCAGTTTGGTTGCTGTGGCTTGTGCCATTCCTGGAACGTTTTTAGTGCTTCGAAAAATGGCAATGATTAGCGATGCTATCAGTCATTCTATTTTACCAGGAATTGTAATTGGATTTTTCATAACGCAAGACCTCAACTCGCCTTTACTTATTTTGTTAGCAGCCATCACAGGAATTATTACAGTGGTTTTGGTAGAGCACATTCAAAAAACAGGTTTGGTAAAAGAAGATACTGCAATTGGATTGGTATTTCCTGCCTTGTTTAGTATTGGCGTAATTATGATTGCTAAAAATGCCAACGACGTGCATTTGGATGTAGATGCTGTACTTTTGGGCGAATTGGCTTTTGCGCCTTTTGACAGACTTTTTATTGCAGGAACTGATGTTGGTCCAAAATCGTTATGGATTATTGGCGCTATTCTACTTATTACCTTAGGGTTACTTTTTGCTTTTTTTAAAGAACTAAAAATAAGCACCTTTGATGCTGGATTAGCAGCTTCACTCGGGTTTTCTCCTGCTTTAATTCATTATGGGTTAATGACTGTGTCTTCGGTAACTACTGTTGGTGCTTTTGATGCTGTTGGAGCTATTTTGGTCGTAGCTTTAATGATTGCACCTGCCGCTGCTGCTTATTTAATAACTACCGACTTAAAGAAAATGCTCTTACTCGCTATAATATTTGGTGTGTTTAGTGCTATTTCAGGCTATTGGTTTGCACACTGGTTAGATGCTTCAATTGCTGGCTCAATAACAACTATGCTAGGTTTACTTTTTTTAATTGTGTATTTGTTTGCTCCAAGTAAAGGCTTAATAGCAGTAATGTACCGAGAAAAACAACAACGTATTGAAGTGTCTTTACTTACATTTTTACTGCATTTAAAAAACCATGACGATATTGAAGAACGTCATGTCAATCACCTCAACGAACATATCAATTGGCAAAAAGTGCGCAGTAAAACCGTATTGGATTTGGCTCAAAAGAACAATATGATTGAAATTGACAATAAGATTGTGTCACTTACCGAAAAAGGCGACGAATTTACTTCAAAAGCAATAGATTATATTATCACAAACGAAGATGCCCAAATTGAAGACATGAAAGACGATTTCTTTTTGTTTAGAGGTTGATTGACTTTTCGTTTTCTATTCTTTTATCCTTTATAGTTAAAGTTTTATCAACCCTCTCTATTTGCTGTTTTTCAAAAGTACTTGGATGCTCTAAAACACCTAAACTTGAATCTGGATTTTCTTTTGTGTTAATAGTAAGCTTGATAATGATATAAGCCAGTACAAAAACGACGATAATTCCTATAATCCAGTACATTTAAAATCGTTTTTCCTTTTGTAGTTTTTCGTACGCTTCCTGTACACGTCTAAACTTCTCTTCAGCTCCTTTTTGGTGTTCTTCTCCTAGATGGGCTACCCTGTCAGGATGGTATTTTTTTGCCATTTTACGATAGGCAGCTTTAATTTCATCAACAGTTGCATCTTTAGTGATTTCAAGTATTTTATAAGCACTATCTGTACTGTTGTAAAACATGGCTTTAATACTTTCAAAATCGCGTGAACTAATGCTTAAATACCCTGAAATGGTATAAATTTGTCTTACTTCATCTTCAGTAACGTGTCCATCAGCTTTTGCTATTCCAAATAAAAAATGAAGTAGTTGTAAACGTGACGCATGATCCATCATACTTCGTATTTGCATACAAACTTGTCTTGTAGAAATATTCTGCTTACTAATACTTTTAAAGAGTCTAAACGCATTATTTGCTCGGTCTTTACCATACATATTGGTAAACTGTTGCCTTACAAAATCCAGTTCTCTTTGGTCTTGGTTACCATCGGCTTTTATAACTATAGACGCTAAAATGAGTAGACTTACTTCAAAATCGCCAGATTGTGTTTGTTTTGGTGCCTTAGTTGGTCTTGAGCTATAACGACCTTGTCTTGTACGTTTTGGTTCACTTTGTCCTAAAAGCGGGCCTCCATTTCCATTGGTCATAGCATCAACAATACTACCTAAAGCTAAACCTACAATTGCTCCTATTGGACCTCCAACAGACCAACCAATTGAAGCTCCAATCCATTTTGAAAAACTCATATGTGTATTTTAATTTTATAAGGGACTCAAATATACTATAGTTAGTAGTTTTTTAACAGCTTTTGTTACTGAAATTACCCATTGAAAACCTAAATGGTTCTATTTATTCTAACAACTACAATCTGTCGATTGACTGCTATTTTTCCGTATCTTTGCACAATAAATTATTAATCTTATAAAATTTACGATATATGTATCCAGCAGAATTAGTAAAACCAATGCGCGAAGATTTGACCAATGTTGGTTTTGAAGAATTACATACTGTTGAAGCTGTTGATGCTGCTTTAGCAAAAAAAGGAACAACTTTAGTAGTTGTAAACTCGGTTTGTGGTTGTGCTGCAGCAAATGCACGTCCAGGAGCTAGAATGAGTTTACAAAATGCTAAACGTCCTGATCACTTAGTAACTGTTTTTGCAGGTGTAGATAAAGAAGCTACTGATAAAGCTAGAGCTTACATGGTTCCTTTTCCTCCAAGCTCACCAAGTATGGCTTTATTTAAAGATGGTGAATTGGTTCATATGTTAGAGCGTCACCACATTGAAGGTCGTCCAGCTGATATGATTGCTGACAACCTAGTTGATGCTTATAACGAGCACTGTTAATTTGCTACAACATTAAAGAATTATGAAAAAACCACGATATAGTCGTGGTTTTTTTGTGCATACATTTCATTGAATTACTTTTGTAATATGACAAAACTTTTTGCCTACCCTTTAACGGTTATTTACTTTATATTGTTTGGATTAACGCTAGTTATTTTTCATCCAATACAATGGCTGTGTCTTAATGTATTTGGGTATAAAGCTCATAAGATAAGTGTAGATTGGTTGCAGTTTTTTATTATGCGATGCCTTAATGTTTTAGGTACTCGTTTTTCGTTTTCCAATCCGTATCAAATTAGCAGTAACCAACCAGTTATTATTGTTGCTAACCACCAAAGCATGTACGATATTCCTCCTTTAATTTGGTACATGCGAAAACATCATGTAAAGTTTATTAGCAAAAAAGAATTAGGTAAAGGCATCCCAAGTGTATCGTTTAATTTACGTCATGGTGGTTCTGCATTGATTGACCGAAAAAACCCAAAACAAGCCATAAAAGCTATTGAAGATTTTTCGCACTATATTGAAACCACCAAGCGTGCAGCTGTGATTTTTCCTGAAGGGACAAGAAGTAGAACTGGAACACCAAAACCTTTTCAAAGAAAAGGACTACTTACCTTGTTTGAGCATATTCCTTCTGCAACCATAGTTCCTGTAACCATAAACAACTCATGGAAAACCTTGCGTTATGGTAAATTTCCAATGGGACTTGGAGCTCATATTACGTTTACTGTTCATGAACCTATAATTTTAAACGACAGTAAAGACCATATTGCACTTATTAACAATATTGAACAGACCATAACTTCTTCAGTAAAATCATGACTAATCAACAAATAATTGACGCTACTAAAGCTTATGTAAAAGAGGCTCTTAAAAATGCCGAAGGTGGTCATGATTGGTTTCATACCTTAAGAGTATACAACAATGCTGTATTGATTTCTAAAAAAGAACCTGTTGATGATTTTGTAGTACAACTTGGAGCATTACTACATGATATTGCTGATAGTAAATTTCATAATGGAGATGAAACGGTGGGTCCTGAAATGGCAAGAGTATTTTTGTTTGAACTAAATATTGATTCCTTAATTATTGAGCATGTTGTAAATATTATAAAACACATTTCCTTTAAAAACTCTCTAAGTGGAAACGCTGAATTTACATCTAAAGAATTACAAGTTGTTCAGGATGCTGATAGGTTAGATGCCATTGGAGCTATTGGTATTGCACGCTGTTTTAATTATGGTGGTTTTAAAAACAGACCGTTGTTTGACCCTTCAATACAACCCAACATGAATATGACCAAAGAGGAATACAAAACCTCTGCAGCACCTACAATAAATCATTTTTATGAAAAGCTATTGTTGTTAAAAGACAAAATGAATACCAAAACAGGACAACAAATTGCCTCTAAAAGACATCAATTTATGGAAACCTATCTAGAGCAATTTTATGCAGAATGGGATGGGGAACGCTAAATTTACTTTTAAAACACTAGAAGGCATTCCTTCTAAAAACAACTTAAACGAAATTTTAACCGTTTATAAATCTGTTTTTGAAGACTATAATATCGATTTTTTTAACGACCGAATTCACCAAAAAGAAGACCTATTAACTCTACTTTGTTATCATCAAAAGCAATTAATTGGTTTTAAAATTGGTTACAAGTATAATGCTAGTACTTTTTACAGTTGGGTTGGTGGCGTTTTACCAGAATACAGAAAAAATGGTATTGGAAAACAACTATCGCAATTGCAAGAGCAAGCTATAAAGCAAAAGGGTTATAATACGTTAAGAACCAAATCCATGAATCGTTTTAAGCCTATGATGATTTTAAACCTTAAAAATGGCTTTGACATTAAAAGTGTTTACACAAATAAAACTGGTCAAACCAAAATAGTGTTTGAAAAGCAGCTTAATTAATTGTGGATAATACGTTTTACTTCGCCTCTATATTTTGATGCACTTTTACCTGTTACTTCCTTAAAGACTTTATTAAAGTGCGAAAAGTTATTGAATCCGCACTCATAACACACATCAGTAATACTAATTTGACTTTCAGAAAGTAGCTTGGTAGCATGCACTACTCTATACTCATTAACAAACTTTGTAAAGGTTTTTCCTGTTACCTTTTTAAAGTATCTACAAAACGCAGGTACTGTCATACTCACTTTATCAGCAATTTCATCTAAGCTTATATGCTCAGTAAAATTTTGATTGACATGTTTAAAAATGATGTCAATTTTTGCACTATCCTGAGCTTCGGTTTCAAAAGCAAACCCATCAGCATTTAAAAGTGTATAATCTTCGGCTTTAGCTAAAGTGTGTAAAATTTCAAGTAGAACCAGTATTTTTTTAAATCCTTCCTTTTTAGCAAACCTTTCAATTTTATCGCCTAATTTTTTCTTGGTTTTAACTCCAAACAAAATACCTTTCTTAGAACGTTCAAACAAGTTATTAATACGTTCCATTTCAGGAATATTAAAAAAATGTGTTCCTAAAAAATCAGGTTTAAATTGAATTAAAGTTTGCGAACCGTTAATGGTTAAACGGTCAGTAAATCCATTATGAGGTAAGTTGGGACCAATTAACAGTAATTGACTATTATTAAAATACGATAAGTGATTACCTATATGACGCTTTCCTTTTCCTTTGTTTACGTAAATAAGTTCAATTTCAGGATGAAAATGCCAAAACGGTTTTACTTCTTCTTGAAACGTGTAGTTTTCATGTCGTCTCACAAAAATGGAACTTCCAAATTCTGGACTAATTTTTTCGAGTGTAGGTTTTCGTGTTATCATACCCATAACTTTCAATGCAAAATTACAAGTAATGAAATTAAAAACCTATTTAAAATTACCTCAATTATATACTATTTTAACAACCTATAGTTATAGTATTGTTAATAGAGTTAATTCTGTATATAAATTAGGAAAAATTGATGTTTTTAAACCTTGCGTTTCAGTGTACTTTTGAAGTGTCCAAAATTATTAACCTAAATATTTATATGTCATGAAAAAAGCAATTAAAAACAGTATCGTTATGGTAGCTATTATTGCTGCCATGGTAACCAACGCAAATGCAACTGCTACTTTAATAGTTGGTAAGGAGAAAAAAACAATGTTAGCATTAGACGATGTTAAACAAGGACAGCAACTACTAATAAAAGATGTTAATGGTATTATACTATATAAAGAAACCATAAACGCAACAGGAACATACAATAATTTGTTTGACCTTACTCAACTTCCTAATGGAGATTACTTTTTTGAGTTGAACAAGGATGTTGAAATTAATGTCATTCCGTTTAAAGTTGTAGAAAACAGAGTAGAATTTAACAAGAGTTTAGAGTCTAAGGTCTTTAAACCTATTTTGAGAATGGAAGACAACCGTTTGTTTGTATCAAAGTTCTCGTTAAACAATGCGCCTTTAAGTTTAGAAATTCATTATGCAAATAATGAAGCTACTCATAAAGATTTTGAATTAATCTATTCTGAAAACATAGATAGCACTTCTCAAATTTTTGAACGTGTTTATAAATTAATGAAGGGTAACACAGGAGATTACAAAGTTGTAATAAAAACAGATGGAAGAGAGTTTACCCAAACCGTAAAAATGATTTAAATTGATTATTTAAATAATGTTAGAATGTTAGTTAGTAAAGCGGCAAACCTTTGGTTTGCCACTTACTTTTTAAAACAACTTTAACTGTCCGTCTTTATACTGCTCATTCAGTTCAGTATTCAACTTAGGCATTGCCTTGTCTTTAAAATACTTTTTACGCGCTAATCGCACTAGCATATTTATTTGTTCAGCTATTTTACCTTCTCCTCTCATACGTGTTCCATAACGCGAATCGTTGAGATTACCACCATGACAACTTTCAATTTGGTGCAATACCTTATCAGCTCTGTCTGGTAGTGTTTTTTTAATCCAATCGGTAAAAATCTCACCAATAGCTCCATTTAATCGCACAATAGTATGCGCTATTGATAATGCTCCAGCTTCAGACACTGCTTTTGCTAACGGTAAAATTTCATGACTATTTATAGACGGAATTATAGGTGCCAACATCACATTTACAGGAATGTTGTTTTGCGATAACACTTTTACTGTTTCTAACCGCTTTTTTATTGTTGCTGTTCGTGGTTCTAAAACGCGTCTTGTAGTTTCTGACAATGAAGTAATGGATATATTAACGTTGATAAGATTATCTTTTGCCAAGGCTTTTAAAAGCTCCAAATCTCTTAATATTAGTGCGTTTTTAGTAATGATTGCCACAGGATGCTTGTATTTTAAAAACACCTCTAAACACTGCTTTGTAATTTCAAACTCTTTTTCGGCAGGTTGGTAGCAATCCGTATTACCAGACATAACAATAGGATGCGCTTTCCAGCTTTTCTTTTTTAGTAGTGCTTCTAGAAGTTTAGGAGCATCTTTTTTCACCAAAATGCGACGTTCAAAATCCAATCCTGCACTATAACCCCAAAACTCATGACTGTTTCTGGCATAGCAATAAATACAACCATGTTCGCAACCTTGATACATGTTCATAGAATACGCCATACCAACATCTGGACTCTCTACTTTATTAACGATGGTTTTAGGAAATACAGGTAAGTAAAGCGTTTTGTTTTTATCAGCCTCTTCACCTTCTTTAGCACAATATTCTAAAAAATCGTCTCGGATTTCATGACTGAGTTCAAAGAATTTATTGTGCACGTTTAGTTGTGCACCACGTCCTTTTATGGTAGGTTTTGGGTTCATAACAGTAAAGTATAAAGTGAGTACTTAAAAAAGTGGTGACTTAAAATTAGGGATTAATTGCTCTTGAAACTGTTAAAACAAAAATGGGTTATTAACAAACGCGAAAAAGAGTATTAAATCGCTTATGCTCTTGAATTTATAAAATAAATAGTCGAAATTCGTAGGGAATGGATAAAACGCTATACAACATTGTATACGGTAAAACCATTGTATATTTATCAACAGCCAATAGTTGGCAACAAGATGAGAAACCAAGTCAAAACAAAGAATAATTTGAATAAATCACTATTATTTTTATTCTTGATTAGTTTAGTTGTTAGTTGTAAAACTGAAAACTCAAACTCGAGTCAATTTAAAAAAGTTTTTCACAACGTTGAGGCAATTGGAGAATTAAAAAGTGGATCTTATACTTTTTGCGGAACTGTTGCAACAGAAGTTAATTACACTTATAGAACTGGAAAATGGAAATTTATCACGTCAGAAAACATAAAAATTGCGGAAGGAGAATATGACGTGCTTATCAGAGAAAATGATTCCTCAGGTGGTTGTGTATTTAAATACTTTGAAAGCAAAGTTGATTTAAAAAAATGGAAGTTCTGGAATAAAGATGGAGAAGTAATTGATCCAACAAAACGATTGATTAATATTATCGAATCCAAACAAGTAAAACACCGTTTATATTTAGAATAAAATCCAGTCGCCAACAACAATGTATAACCACAATCCTTTAACCAAAAACTATTGTATATTTATCAATAGCTAATGTTTATACAATATTAAAAAAAGCATCCTGAAAACATTAAAAGTAATATTACTGATTTTAGTTTTTGCAAGTATTGGGTGTAAATCCGATAGAAAACTCAATGGGAATTACTGTACTTGCCATAACGGACTTTATGCTGAACTGTATATTGAAAATGACTCTATTCAATCTGCTACGAGTATGAATTGGCTATCAAATTGGAGAAAATTTGAAATAAAAAATGACACTATTTATCATTTATCCTTTGGTGAGAGAGCAGATAAAACAAAAGCCAAAGTTAGTTATAGAGGAAAAAATGAATTTGAACTTTATTACCCTAAAGACAGTGTCGCTCACACTTTCAAAAAAATAAACTTAATAATTGACGACAACCTCACTTATGAGCAATTTTGGGATGGCTTTTATCAACGGAAAATAGAATTCGACTGCTTTACTGAATCTGAAACAAAAGCTAATTTTAAAACATCAATACCTGAATCTATTGATTCAACCGCAAATGACGAAGTATCCACAAAAAAGTTATTTACACTTGATTTTGAGAAAACTAAAGAAAAGGTAGACGCTACTGTTATGATATTTTTCAAAGAAATTGCTCTTGGAAATATTAATCCTGAATGGACTATTAATAACAAAGGGTATTATCAAGTAGATATGTTAAGCTATTTTAAAAAGTTAGACTCCCTAAATATTTTTGATTCTAGCTTTTATGAAGATGAATCTATCAGAATGAAACCTTGCATTGATGTTCTTGAAAAAATGAAAGTAAAAAAGGACGATAACTACGATGGTATTTGGGAACCTGAAAGTTGTTTTGCCGATTACATGTATTGGCTTAATGCTCAAGAAGAACCTGAATCTTATGAGATTACCAAAGGAAAAATTGATAATGACACAATAAAAATAGAAGTTAAATATGTGAGCATTTATGGAGCAAAAACCACATATTGGGATAATGTCCTACTCAATATAGAACTAATTGAAAAGCGTAATAGACTGTTAATCTCTAAAGCCTCCATAGTAAATTTAAATAAGTAACAAGTACTAGAATGTGCCTCAACCTTTACCCAAAAACTATTGTATATTTATCAATGACCAATAGTTGACAATAAGCTGAAAAATAAATGAATAAAGTTTATTATGCTGAAAAAGGATTATACGTCGGAATTACTGCAATTATTTGTGCTTTTTATTTTTTTGCACCAACTCTTTTTACTTTTAAAAGTTCACTAATCGAACAAAACGGAGAAATTGAAAATTTAAAAACTTTTTATACTCAAGTAGAAGATTCAAGAGGCTCAAAAAGCATTAAATCTGAACTTAAATTCACACTCAATTCGACACAAAGTATTTATATTCTAATGAAAAATATTGGGCAAAGTAGATATTATGAAAGATTCGAAAAATTAGAAAAACAATTAAAGAAATCGGAAAGAGCTACAGTATGGATAAAAAAAAATCAAAAAGAGGATTATAAACCAATAGTTTTTCAAATAGCTGATAGAAATGGAAAAATACTATATGATTTTGAGGAATCGAAGTCTCATTCAAAATTCGGATTTAGAATTTCTATCGGACTAGGGATTTTTGGAATCGGATTGTATTTAAGACATAGATATATGAAAAAATCCAGCTTACAACAACGTATATAGCTCATTATCTCTAAACTATTTCCTAGGAAAATCCGCTTTACGCTTTTCTAAAAATGCGGTAGTTCCTTCGGTGAAATCTTCGGTTCCAAAGCAGTTACCAAATTCTTCAATTTCAACAGCAAAACCATCAACACCATCTTTAAAATTGGCATTTACAGCTTTAATAGCTTTACTAATTGCCACAGAGGAGTTTCGCATAATTTTACCTGCAATTTTTTCAGCTAATGGCAATAAATCGTCTTGTGTAGTGACATGGTTTACCAAACCATAGTTTAAGGCTGTTTGCGCATCAATCATACCAGCAGTCATTACCAACTCCATAGCACGACCTTTACCAATAAGTTGCGGTAAACGTTGCGTACCACCATAACCAGGAATAACACCAAGAGAGGTTTCTGGTAAGCCCATTTTTGCATTGTCGCTCGCTACTCTAAAATGACAAGCCATTGCCAACTCTAGTCCACCACCAAGCGCAAAACCGTTAACTGCTGCAATAACAGGAGTGGATAGGTTTTCAACAAAATCGAACAATAATTCTTGTCCTTTTTGTGCCAATTTGCTTCCGTTTTCAACATCAAAATGCGCAAACTCACTAATATCTGCTCCTGCAACAAATGCCTTTTCACCACTTCCTGTAACAACAATAACTTTAACTGCTTTGTCCTTATCAGCAGTATCAAAAGCCTCGTGAAGCTCTTGTATAGTTGCTTTGTTTAAAGCATTGAGTTTGCTAGGTCTGTTTATTGTTATTTGTGCAATACTGTTATTGACTTGAAAAAGAATATTTTGGAAATCCATAGTTATTGTTTTGGAAAAGACACTTTAAAAGTGGTGCCTTTATTTTTTTGTGTTGTAAAGGTAATATTTCCTTTATAAGTTTCCACAATGTTTTTTACCATTGCCAATCCAAGACCCATTCCGCTTGACTTAGTCGTGAATTTTGGTTCAAATATTTTTTCTTTATTTTCTTCGGAAATGCCTACACCATTATCAGATATTGTGATAAGTACTTGGTCATCAACCTCTGAAACATTCACCACAATTTTCTTATCCTCTTGCTCTTCAGGAATGGCTTGTGTACCATTTTTTACAAGGTTTGTAATAACTCTTATAAGTTGGGTTCTATCAAATTTAGCTTTAATAACTTCTTTATCATAACTAAAATGAATGTACTCTTCACTAAAAATATCCAATGCTAGCTTAGTAATTTCAACCACATTAAGTATTTCATTCTTTTGAGCTGGCATTTTAGCAAAGTTTGAAAACGCCGAAGCTATAGAACTCATGGTATCAATTTGCTGAATAAGTGTTTTACTGTATTCATTCACTTTTTTATCGATATCAGGATCGTTGGCATCAAACTTACGCTGAAAACTTTGCACACTCAGTCGCATTGGAGTTAACGGGTTTTTAATTTCGTGAGCTACCTGTTTTGCCATTTCTCTCCAAGCTTGTTCACGCTCGCTAGTGGCTAGTTTTACTGCGCTTTCTTCGAGTTCGTCAATCATACTATTGTACGATTTTACAAGCGTTTCAATTTCTTCGCTAGAGGACTCTATTTCAATTTTCTTGTTTCGCTTTTCCAGTCGTGTTTCATTCATTTTATCACTTATTGTTTTAAGTGATTTTGTAATGTATTTTGACAGTAAATATGCTAACCCAATAGCAATAAGTAGCATAAACAAATACGCATACGACAAACGCTCTAAAAACTCTCTAAGCTCTTTGTTTAAGAAATCGTCGTCTTCAAGATAAGGTAAATTCAATATAGCTAAAGGCTTGAACTTAGTGTCTGTAATGTATGAATACGACGATTGATAATTCTTGCCGTTTTCAACACGTTTAATTACATATCTATGTTCGGCAGTATTAGAAATAGCATTCAGTATTTCAACATCAATGCATTTAGTTATAGTATCGTTTTTTGAAAAGCTTTCTTTAGAACTTTTTAGTATGGTTCCATCTAAATCATAAAGGTTAATTTGCAATTTATGAATGGTTGCAATCTCATGGATTTTTTCCTTAAATATCAACGGAATATTCTCAGTGTTTACAGGATAAGTAGTTTCTTTAATGGTAAAATCAATACTACTTTTTATGTTTTCTTCTTTACGTTCTAGTCGTTCTTTGTGATAGTCTTGGGCTTCTTCATTATACTGGTAAATGGTAACAATAGCTATTAAAATAGAAGCCAATAATACCAATAGTATCATGGCTATAAAAATTCTAAATCGTAAGGAGAGTTTTTTTAGTTTCATGTAATAGCTTGTGAAGCTAAAGATAACAATAATCGCACCAAACCACCTAAGGTGTTTTAAAAAACAGAAAAATGCATTTAAGGTCTCTTATTTTTTTCTCTAATGCGCTTGTACATTTTAAATCCTAGCATTAAAAGTATTGCTAAAACCACCAAACCAATAACACCAAAAACCCAAGAAATAGCATTTTTTAAAATGACTAAAAACACCACAGCAAAAAGGATAAATGTTGCTCCTTCATTCCATAATCGCATAAAGTTAGAGGTCTTCCTTATATCGTCTTGCTGCAGCTGTTTGTAAAATACATGCGTTTTATAATGATAGATAAAAAGTAACACTACAAATGTGAGTTTCACATGCATCCAAGGTTGTTGTAACCAACTTGGTATGAGTATAAGCAACCAAACCGCAAAAATGGTAGCTAAAATAGCTGAAGGCCATGTAATGATAGTCCATAATCGTTTGGTCATTAACTTGAGTTGCTCAGAAAGAATTTCCTTTTCAGGAGATGGTTTTTGAGACGCTTCAATATGATACACAAACAACCTAGGAATGTAAAACAAACCTGCAAACCAAGTGACCACAAAAATGAGGTGTAATGCCTTTATGTAATTATAATATTCCATTAATCTTCAACAAATAGATAATTTAATTGTTTTTCGTTAAATGCTGTATTAAAAGCGCTGATTTCAGTATTTATTAATTGATTAAACGCATCTAATTGTACATTGATTTTTTTAGTCAATTCATTTTTTACAGCTACATCCTGATCAGTTGGTGCAAAATCTCCCATACCAACTAAGGCATTAAGGTGTCCCAGCTTATTTGTTAGTCTTATTGGGAAGTTTAAAGGGTCTTGTCCACTTCTATTTTGAGTTTGATATAATGCTTCTTCAATTTTAGTAAAGTCTTCTTTTAGTTTTTTGGCAGCTTCTAGCAACTCTTTTAAATCGTCATTCCCTTTATATTGCGTTTCAAAGGCTGTGAGCTGTTCTTTTATGTTTCTTATTTTTTTAATAGACTTATGTGCTTTGTCCATAGTTTTATTCACATCAGTAATAAAATCAAACTGTTTTTGCATATCTGCCTGAGAACTTTCAGCTCTTGGGTCAGCAACAATATTGAATGTTTGGGAAGTAACATTACTGTTTACATTTAAGCTTACCTTATAAGTTCCTGGTATTGCTCTTGGACCATCAAGACTTGCCCACCATAAAATCATATCATCTAGTTTTTCGGCTCCATCGTATGTCATGTCCCAAACAAACTGGTTCATTCCTTCTTTAACTTCTAATGTATTTTTCTTTTTGTTTTTAGTAGAAAACGAATTGATAGTATCTCCTTTTTGATTGAAAAACGTCAAAGACACCTCATCGTTTTCTTTATCATATTTGTTTAAATCAAAATAGGTCATCACTCCATTAGGATGATTGGTTCCTGCTGTTTTACTTCCTGTTCTATAACCAGCACTCATCCTATAGGTGTCTTTTGGTTTGAATAATTTATTTCCTTCGGAAAAAGAGCCATACAGTTGATGTAACACTGTTAAATCATCAATAATCCAAAGGCTTCGTCCTTGAGTTGCAACAATTAAATTATTATCTTTAATCGTCAAATCTGTAATAGGAACAATAGGAAGATTTAACTGAAATGGTTGCCAGTTTTTTCCATCATTAAACGAAATATACATTCCCGTTTCTGTTCCTGCATACAGCAATCCTTTTTGTTTTGGGTCTTCTCTAAGAACTCTGGTAAAATGTTCTGAATTAATTCCATCAGTGATTCTTTTCCAAGTTTTTCCGTAATCGGTTGTTTTATACAAATAAGGTGTGAAATCTCCTGTTTTATACTTTGTACCAGCAACATAACATGTGCCAGCATCAAAAGCACTTGGTTCAATACTGTTAATCATCATCCATTCAGGCATTCCCTTAGGTGTAACATTTTCCCAGCTTTTTCCTCCATCTTTGGTAACATGAATTAATCCATCATCACTACCAACCCAAAGCAAACCTTCGGTAATTGGAGATTCTTGAGCAGCAAAAATGGTACAGTAATATTCTACCGAAGTATTGTCTTGAGTAATAGGTCCTCCTGAAGATTTTAATTTTTCAGGATCATTTCGTGTTAAGTCAGGACTTATAATATCCCAAGATTGCCCTTCATTTTCAGTAACATGAACATGTTGAGAAAACGTATATAGTCGGTTAGGATTATGCTTAGAAAACAGTATTGGAAAATTCCATTGAAAACGATATTTCATCCCTTCAGCTCCATGTCCCATTGGGTTATCAGGCCATACGTTTATAGCTCTTACAGTACCTGTTTTGTGATTTAATCGTGTTAAAAATCCGTCATAACTTCCACCATAAACTATGTCGTTATCTTCTGGGTCTACAGCAATATGAGCCGATTCTCCACCAGCAGTTGACTCCCAATCATCTTCAGTAATATATCGTCCATCTGTTCTATGCGAAATTCTTACTGTAGAATTGTCTTGTTGTGCTGCATAAATACGATACGGAAAATGATTATCGGTTGTAACACGATAAAATTGTGATGTTGGCTGGTTGTGATAGGTGCTCCAGGTTTCTCCACCATCATAAGTTACCTGAGATCCTCCATCGTCTCCAATAATCATTCTATTTGGATCTTCAGGTGCTATCCATAAATCGTGATGGTCTCCATGTGGTGCATTATACGAACTAAACGTTTTACCTCCATCAGTACTTTTATGGTATCTTACGTTTAGCACATATACCACATCTACGTCTTTGGTATCAGCATAAACTCTAGTATAATACCACGCTCTTTGTCGCAAGTTTCTATCACTATTAACTTTAGTCCAAGTTTCTCCTCCATTATCACTTCTATACAAACCACCTTGATCTTTATTTTCAACCATAGCCCAAACACGTTGATTGTTTATTGGCGATACTGACACTCCTATAATACCTAAAGTACCTTCGGCAAAGCCTTCATTGATTGATATTTCTGTCCAGGTTTCACCTCTATCAGTACTTTTCCAAAGCGCAGATCCTTCTCCACCTGAACTTAAGCTGTAAGGCGTTCGTTGTACATTCCATGTGGAAGCATATAAAATTCTAGGGTTGGTTGGGTCAATCAATAAGTCGACAACTCCTGCTTGATTGTTAGCAAATAAGGTTTTTTTCCATGTTGCTCCACCATCTGTACTTTTATAAACACCTCTTTCTTGGGCTGGTTTATAGATGTTACCCAACACACCTGCATAAACGATATTATGGTTTGTTGGATCTACTGCAATTCTTGGTATATGACGAGACGTTTTTAATCCTGAAGATGTCCATGTTTTTCCTGCATCAACACTTTTCCAAATACCATATCCTGAAGATACATTACCACGAACGGTTTTTTCTCCTCCACCAACATATATTACGTTTGGGTCACTTTTAGATACTGTAATGGCTCCTATACTTCCACCAAAAAAACCATCGGAAATATTTTCCCAGCTTCGTCCTCCATCTTTTGTTTTCCAAATTCCTCCTCCTGTTGCTCCAAAGTAATATAGATTAGGTTGGTTTGGCACACCTGTTACTGCTGCACTTCTTCCTCCTCTAAAAGGACCGATTAAACGATATTCTAAAGCAGAAAAATCAGATTGTTCAAAATCTTGAGCATTAAAATTTAAGGTTGTAAAAATTAGACATAGCGAAAACAGAAAAGAGCGTTTCATTTTGGTTGGTTTTAATATCAATGTGGACTAAAAATAATAATTAAATACGGTTAATTAGATTCTGACACCAATTTTAACTTGACTTCACGATGTAAAAAGTAGGCTGTAACCAAGGTAGATAACACATCAGCAATTGGAAATGACATCCACACACCTAATTCTCCATAAAATTCTGGTAAAATAAATATCAAAGGAATAAAGAAAAAGCCTTGTCGTGTTAAGGTTAATAATAATGCTGGAGTCGCTTTTCCTATAGCTTGAAAATACGCTGCTCCTATCAACTGTACTGCAATTATTGGTGTAGCAGCAAATACCCAACGCATTGCACTAGGTGTTTGCTTAATAACTTCAGCATCGTGCGTAAATAATCTTGTAATAAACTCAGGAAATACCATAAGCAACACAAAAACCATTGTTGCTAAAATTACTGCATATTTAATAGCTGTATTAATGGTTTCTCTAACTCTACTATAAGCTAATGCACCATAATTATAGCCTGCAATAGGTAAAAATCCCTGTGTAATTCCATACACAGGAAAAAGCGCAAACATGAGCATTCTACCAACTATAGCATAGGCTGTTACCGAAGTTTCTCCTCCTAAATTGAATAATATGTTATTCATAAACAAGTAAGTAATGCTTACCACAGCTTGTCTAGCTAAAGTGACAAATCCAAGCGAACCAATTTCTGAAATTATACTTTTTTGCAACCTAAAATGTGATAGGTTTATTTTTAATTCGGAGTGTTTAGAAAAGAAAAACCAAATAATAAACCCTAAACATAAAACATAAGATCCAGTAGTAGCCCAAGCAGCTCCTTGCATGCCAAAATCTAAAACATTAATAAATACATAGTCTAGAATAAGGTTTCCAACAGAAGGAATCATCATTGCATACATGGCAAATTTAGGTTTACCTTCTGCTCTTATGACAGTGTTTCCCATCATGCTCAGTGCTAAAAATGGCACTCCATATAGCACAATTGTGTAGTAAATTTTAGCAGGTTCAAAAATAGCTCCTTTACCTCCAAAAGCAGGAATAATACTATCTACATAAGCTAATCCAAAAACTGCTAAAGTTGAAGTAAATAAAAGCGTTAAAGTTATTTGGTTACCAAAGGTTTTTAAGGCTTTTTCTTTATTATCAGCTCCTAACGCTCTTGATATTATTGAAGAACCTCCTACTCCAATACTCATTCCTAGAGCTGCAATAAAAAATGATACAGGCAATACTACATTAATGGCAGCAATAGCAATAGAGCCAATCCAGTTTCCTACAAATATGGTATCTACTAAAATATTTAAAGACATTACCAATATACCTATTGATGCTGGCACAGCTTGTCTAATCAATAGCTTACCTATAGGTTGCGTCCCTAAATCTGTAGCTTTTATTTTAGCCATTCATTGCTTTAGTTTTTACTTACCCAAGTATTAATCCATTTAGCCAATAGCTCAACAAACTCTTTATCATCGTTTAAACAAGGAATTGTAGTAAATTCTTCGCCTCCCATTTCATAAAAAATCTCTTCACCTTCCATAGCAATTTCTTCAAGAGTTTCTAGACAATCACTAACAAACGCTGGTGTAACAATAGCCATATTTTTAGTGCCTTGTTTTCCCATTCTTTCAATAGTTCGGTCAGTATAAGGTTGCAACCATGGGTCAAATCCTAATCTCGATTGAAACGATGTAGAGTAAGTACCTTCTTTAAGCTGTAATTTTTCAGCAACTAATCGTGTAACTTCCAAGCATTGATGTCTGTAACAAAACTCATGCGCTTTTGATGGTGTAACACAACAGCTTCCATCAATTTTACAATGTGATTTTGTGACATCTCTTTTTCTAATATGACGTTCAGGAACACCATGATAAGAAAACAATATGTGTTCAGGGTTTTTATCTTTTAAATGAAATCGAATAGAGTTTGAAAGTACCTCAATATAATCTGGCTTATTATAAAATGCAGGAACAGATTCAATTTTTAAATTTGGGAAAAATTCCTTTTGAAGTTCGCCAACCAAAACCGTAATTGTTTCGGTAGTTGCCATTGCAAACTGAGGATACAAAGGAAATAGCAACACCTCATCAACACCTTTATCTACCAACTCTTGTAATCCTTTTTTTATAGTCATACTTCCATAACGCATTGCTAATGCAATAGGAATATCAGTATGCTGTTGAATTCCTTTTTGTAAACGTTCAGAAATTACAATAAGCGGAGAACCTTCTTCCCACCAAATCTTTTTGTAAGCAGCTGCTGATGCCTTTGGTCTTGTTTTTAAAATAATTCCTTTTACTAAAGCTGCTCTTGCAGGATAAGGAATATCAATAACACGTTCGTCCATTAAAAACTCACCCAAATACTTTTTTACATCTTTTGGGTTTGGACTATCAGGAGAACCTAGATTTACAAGTAAAACGCCTTTCATAAATCAATTTTAATTATTTAGCAATTGTGTTCTAACGGTTTCTGGAACAATTTTGTCCACTAACATTTTAAGTGCATCGTCATTGCCTAAAAACTTCCATCCTTGATATTGAGGATCGTTAATCGCATACATTGTTGCACTCATTTTTATAATTAACGACATAGTGTCTAAATCATCAGTAACATTATCTTCACCAAATTGGGTTTGCATGGTGGATTTCATAAACATTAAAAATCCTTTTTTGTCTTCTTGGGTTTGGTTGTCTTCGGTTAAGAAGGTCATTTTCATTTTACTATCATAAAAAACGGCTGCGTATGCAATATCATCCACTTCCATTTTATCTGAAATTTTAGTAATATCATTAGCCAAAAATTCAATACGCATATCTTTAGCGTTAAACATTTGTTCCATACCTAATTTCATTTGAGCTCTTGGAGCCATATCAAATATTTTTGGATACATGTAGTCTAAAACACCATCAAAATTTTGAGTTGTCATATTGTTGAAATACACATTGACTTCTTTGGTGATTCCCTCTTTATGAGATTGAGAAAATGTTGAAAAAGATATAAGGTAAAAAAGGGCAAGCGTTAAAAAGTGCTTCATTATTAAATTTGTTTTTAGCAAAAATACGACAGTATTATTCAAGTTTTAGGTTAAAGACATTAAATACTTTTTTGGAGTTGTTCCATACTTTTTCTTGAAAGCTGAAATAAAATGGCTTGCAGTACTGTACCCAACTTTAAGTCCTACTTCGTTAACATTATTGTTTCCAGACTCTAGTAATTTTCTAGCAACTTCCATTTTATAATCAAATAAAAAACTAAAAACTGAATCGCCATAAATTTCTTTAAAACCTTCTTTTAGTTTCTTTAAGCTAAGTTGAATTTCATCAGCTAACTCTTGTAGTGTTGGAGGCTCTGTCATACGAGCAATAATGATATCTTTAGCTTTTCTAATTTTTATCACATTGGTTTCATCTACCAAAAATGGACATTGTTCAATATTTGCATCTTCACTTCTATTGAAATACAAACTTAAAAGTTCATAAGCTTTCCCTTTAAAGTAAAGGTTTTTGATTGACTTATTAAGGTTGTAATGAATAAGCTGAGTTAACACAACAGCCATTGATGGTGTAATTTTTCCATCTTTATAATACTTTTTATCCTTGTTATCATCACTTAGAAACGTAATATAATCGGCTTCTTGAGAAAACAAGCTATGGAATTTTTTAATAGAAATTAAAACCGAAACCAACCAACTATCAGGATCACTTTTAAGGTGAATAGGCAAATCGCGTTGTGGATTGTAAAGCAACAACGAATTTTCATCTTTAATCTCTAAGGTGTAATTTCCGTTGTTAAAAATAAAATTACTTGAGCCTTTTAAACAAAAGTGAAATTGTATAAAACTACTATCTATTTCTCGCTCAAGTGTTTCAACCTCATCATTATTGTTTTGATAAGTAAGCACATAAAAATCTTTATCAATTTCAACTTCGTTAAAAGACCCTTTAGCGATATTTTTTATGGTATTAAAACTTGAATTCATTTTAATATTATTTAGATTGATTCTAAACTAAAAGCTTTAAAAGCGCTGTTAATTCTACAAAAATATGACAATTATCACATTTTATTAAAAAACTACGTTAAAAAACCACAAGCGATACTTATTGTTCTTTGAGCGTTATTTTTTTGTCGATGATACTTATATTTTTGTTTTCATATTTTTCCAAATAGATTTAATGGAATACAATAATAAATCAAAGACGACCTACTTTTATGCTATTGGCTTAAGCTACAAAAAGGCTGATGCTGAAACTAGAGGACATTTTAGCTTAGACGAACAAGGTAAGCAAACCTTGTATCAACAAGCTAAAATCAATGGAGTTGAAAGCTTAATAGTTATTTCTACATGTAACAGAACCGAAATTTACGGTTTTGCTGAACATCCATACCAATTAATAAAATTGCTTTGCGACAACACAAAAGGTACTGTTGAAGAGTTTCAAAACGTAGCCTATATCTATAAAAACACCGAAGCTATTTCTCATATTTTTAGAGTAGGTTGTGGACTGGACAGTCAAATCCTTGGTGATTTTGAAATTATAAGCCAATTAAAAGTTAGCGCAAAATCTGCTAAAAAAGAAGGGTTACTTAACGCCTATTCAGAGCGTTTAGTAAATGCAGTAATACAAGCCAGTAAACGCATTAAGACCGAAACTGATATTTCTTCAGGAGCAACATCGGTTTCTTTTGCTTCAGTTCAATATATTTTGAATAATGTAAGTGATATTTCAAACAAAAATATATTGCTTTTTGGAACAGGAAAAATAGGTAGAAACACTTGCGAAAACCTTATTAAACACACCAAAAACGAACACATTACATTAATTAACCGAACAAAAACCAAAGCCGAAGAAGTTGCTGGAAAGTTTAATGTGTTGGTTAAAGATTATGCTAATCTTCAAGAAGAAATAAACGCATCTGACATATTAATTGTAGCAACAGGAGCACAAAACCCAACGGTTGATAAACACTTAATACAAAGTAAAAAACCTTTGTTAGTTTTAGATTTATCTATCCCAAAGAATGTTGACAGTAATGTAAAAGACTTGAGCAATATTACATTAATACACCTCGACGATTTATCTCAAATCACTGACGAAACACTTGAAAAACGTAAAGGTCAAGTTCCTTATGCCGAAACCATTATAGAAGAGATTAAAATTGAATTCAACAATTGGCTAGAAACAAGAAAATTTGCACCTACCATAAAAGCATTAAAACACAAGCTCAACGATTTTAAAATTGCTGAATTAGATTCGCAACGTAAAAAATTAGTCGATTTTAATGAAGCACAAGCTGAACTCATCAGCAACAATATTATTCAAAAAATAACCAATCATTTTGCACATCATTTAAAAGATGATGGCATTTCTACCATTGAAAGCCTTGAATTAATTAAAAAAGTATTTCAGTTAGAAGAACCTTCAAAAAACCATGTCTAAACTCATTAGAATTGGAACTCGCGATAGTGAACTTGCACTGTGGCAAGCCAAAACTGTACAACAACAACTAGAACAATTAGGGCACAAAACTGTACTTGTACCTGTAAAGTCAACTGGCGACTTAGTGCTTGACAAACCATTGTATGAGCTAGGAATCACTGGTGTTTTCACTAAAACATTGGACATTGCTATGCTTAATGGAGATATTGACATTGCTGTTCATTCTTTAAAAGATGTACCAACAATTTTACCTAATGGTATTGTACAAGCTGCTGTTTTAAAACGTGGTAATACTAAAGACCTTTTGGTATTTAAAAACAACGAAGAGTTTTTATCACAAAGAGAAGGTGTTATCGCAACAGGAAGTTTACGCAGAAGAGCGCAATGGCTTAACCGCTATCCAACTCACAACGTTGTAGATTTAAGAGGAAATGTAAACTTAAGACTTCAAAAACTTGAAAACAACGATTGGAATGGAGCCATTTTTGCTGCTGCAGGATTAGGACGATTAGGGATAAGACCTGAAACTTCAATCAATCTAGACTGGATGATACCAGCTCCAGCGCAAGGTGCTATAATGGTAGTTGCACTAGATGATGACGAAGAAACTAAAACCATTTGCCAACAAATAAACCACGAAGACACTGAAATATGCACCACTATTGAACGTCAGTTTTTAAGACTACTAGAAGGTGGTTGCTCTGCTCCAATTGGCGCATTAGCAATTATCAAAAACGAAGAAGTTCATTTTAAAGGTGTATTGTTAAGTCCTGACGGAAGCAAAAAAATTGAAGTTTCGCGTTCAGAAAAATTAGGCAACCATCATGACATTGCACAATATGCAAGCGATTATATTATTGAGCGTGGTGGCAAACGTCTTATGGATGATATTAAACATTCAGGCAAACCTACAAACATCTATTCTACCAAGTCTTTAACCGAAGACCAGCGTTTTCTGTTTAATGAAAATTTAGTGGTTGAAAGCAACGATGCTATTAAAATTAGCTTGAATAGAATTCCGCCTACTGTTTTAAAATCACCAATAGAAAACGTGATTATCACTAGTAAAAATGCAGTAGAAGCTATTTTAACCAATTGTCCAGCTGAAGAATTAAAATTTAAAAACATTTATTGTGTTGGTCGTCGTACCAAGCGATTAATAGAACAAAGAATAGGAAAAGTTACCCATTCTGAAAAGAATGCTAAAGCTTTAGCTGAATATATGGTTGAATTTATGGATGGTACTGAAGCTACATTCTTTTGCAGTGACATAAGACTTGAAGATTTACCAAATATTTTAAGCGAGCACCAAATAAAACTTAACGAAGTTGAAGCCTACCAAACAAAATACGATGCTTTAAAAGTTGATAAGGCTATTGAAAGTGTCATGTTTTATAGCCCTTCAACAGTAGAAAGCTTTGTTCAGCAAAACAACGCTGAAGTTGTTGCGTTTTGCATTGGAGAAACCACAGCTAAAGAAGCACAAAAGCATTTTAAAGATGTTCGTATTGCAAAAGTGCCAACTGTTGAAAGCGTTATTGAATTGGTGAATGAGTATTTCCTGCGAAAGCAGAAATCTTAAAACATAAAGTTACAATTAAACTAAATTCCTGACAATCCAGGAATAACATAAATATGGAAAACAACATTAATAAGATACCTTCTTCCGAAGGTATTCGCAACGATTTATTCTTAAGAGCATTAAAAGGAGAAACTGTTAACCGTCCTCCTGTATGGATGATGCGTCAAGCAGGACGTTATCTTCCTGAATTTATGGAAATAAAAGCTAAGTACGACTTCTTTACACGTTGCCAAACACCTGAGTTAGCAAGTGAAATTACCGTACAGCCTATACGCAGATATGGTATGGACGCTGCCATTTTGTTTTCAGATATTTTGGTTATTCCTCAAGCTATGAACATTGAGGTACAAATGAAACCTAATTTTGGTCCGTATTTACCTAATCCGGTTCGCTCTCAAAAAGATGTCGATAATGTTATTGTTCCTGACGTAACCATTGCATTAGATTATGTTTACCAAGCTATAAAAGCCACCAAAGAAAAACTAAATAATGAGATTCCTTTAATAGGTTTTGCGGGTTCTCCTTGGACCATTTTATGTTATTGTGTACAAGGTCAAGGCAGCAAAAACTTTGATAAGGCTAAAGAATTTTGTTTTACCAATCCTATTGCTGCGCATCAATTACTTCAAAAAATTACCGACACTACTATTGCTTATTTAAAAGAAAAGGTAAAAGCAGGTTGTAATGCAGTTCAGGTATTTGATTCTTGGGGAGGCATGTTGTCTCCTGTAGATTATCAAGAATTTTCTTGGCAATATATTCAGCAAATTATTGATGCATTAAAAGACGATGCTCCTGTTATTGCCTTCGGAAAAGGTTGTTGGTTTGCGCTTAATGAAATGTCAAAATCTGGTGCTTCGGCTTTAGGAGTAGACTGGACATGTTCTGCTAAAAATGCACGCTACCTAACAGGTGGAAATATTACACTACAAGGAAATTTTGATCCTTCAAGATTATTGTCTCCTCCTGCAGAAATTAAAAAAATGGTGCATCAAATGATAAATGAGTTTGGAAAGGATAAATATATCGTAAATTTAGGTCATGGTATACTACCAAACATTCCTTTAGATAATGCTAAAGCGTTTGTTGATGCAGTAAAAGAGTATCATGTTTAAAAATATAGCAAAAGGCATACAAGCATACTTTGGAGCTTTGGGTTTAATTTCAAAACTTAAGCTCTGGAAGTATTTTGCTATTCCTATGGCTATTAGCTTATTTACTGCAATAGTTATAGGACTTTCTGCTTATGGGCTTTCTGATAATTTAGGGTTTTACATCTCAAAAATTTGGGTTTGGGATTGGGGAAAAGAAACTTTTACTACAATTAGTAATGTTATAGGTGGTCTTACTATTATTGTCTTAGGGCTTATTTTATACAAGCATATTATTATGGCATTGTCTGCGCCTTTTATGAGTCCTGTATCTGAAAAAATTGAAGCTTACTTACTAAATATTGAGGAGCATTCTCATAGAAACACTTCGTTTAAAGAGCAACTGTGGAGAGGTATTAGAATTAACCTCAGAAACCTATGTATGGAACTCTTACTTACCATTCCTATTCTTCTTATAAGTTTTATTCCAGTAATAGGATTTTTGTCTAGTATTATATTGTTTTTAGTACAAGCCTACTATGCTGGATTTGGAAACATGGACTACACCTTAGAACGTCATTTTAAATATGGGGAAAGTTTACGTTTTGTTCGTAAAAATAGAGGTGTTGCCATAGGAAATGGTATTGTGTTTATGCTGTTTTTGTTAATTCCTGTTTTGGGAGTTATTTTGGTATTACCGTTTTCGGTTACAGCAGCTTCAAAAGAAACCGTTTCTATTTTAAAAGCCAATAATCATATTTCATCAAACGCTTAAAAATGGTATTGGTTACTGACATATTTAGATTAGAAACGTTACAACCCTCAGACGCTTCAAACTTAAGCCGATTAATGATTTCTAACGGAAAACGATTTCAAAAGTATTTACCAATAACACTATCTCAAAATATTTCTGAAGACGCTTCAAAAGACTATATCAAAAAAAAGAATAGTGAAATACAGAATAAAACCGAATTCACTTTTGCCATAAAAGATAAAGACTCTAATGCTATTGCTGGCTTAGTGATTTTAAAACACTTGGATTATCAATCTAAATTAGGTGAATTCGCATATTGCTTAGGAAGCAAATATTCTGGTAATGGCTGGATGACCAAAAGCATTAAAGCAGTAACAAATTTTGCCTTTTCAGAATTACAATTAAACACGTTGCAAATAGTAGTACATAAAACCAATACCGAAAGTGTAAATGTAGCTGAACGTTCTGGATTTAATTGGGTTAAAACCTTACCAAAAGAGTATGTTTCTGGGAAATCTACTCTAGATATGGAACTTTATGAATTGCATAAAGAAGCCATTTAAAACAATAATCATGAAAGATAAATTCTATCAATATATACAAGATTTACAAAACACTATCACCTCAAAACTCGAGACTATTGATGGTGTTGCTCAATTTAAAGAAGACCTTTGGAAACGACCTGAAGGTGGTGGTGGACGTACTCGTGTTATTGAAAATGGAGCTGTTTTTGAAAAAGGAGGTGTAAATATTTCTGCTGTTCATGGTGCTTTACCTGAGAGCATGCAAAACTATTTTGGCGTAAAAGATGCCGACTTTTTTGCTTGTGGATTGAGTTTAGTGCTTCACCCAAAAAACCCAATGGTTCCAACGGTTCATGCCAATTGGCGATACTTTGAAATGTATGACCAAAACGGAAACATTGTTGACCAATGGTTTGGTGGCGGACAAGATTTAACACCATACTATCTCTTTGAGGAAGACGCAAAACATTTTCACCAAACTTGTAAAACGGCTTGCGACAAACACAATGCAGAGTTTTACCCAAACTACAAAGCACGATGTGATGAATATTTTTACAACACACATCGTAACGAAGCACGTGGTATTGGTGGTTTGTTTTTTGATTATTGCAAAGCAACAGATGAAATGAGCATGGAAAATTGGTATGATTTTGTAACCGAAGTTGGCAATAGCTTTTTAGAAGCTTACGTTCCAATTGTTGAAAAACGCAAACAGCTTCCATACACTGAAACTCAAAGAAATTGGCAAGAAATAAGACGTGGTCGTTATGTAGAGTTTAATTTGGTGCACGATAAAGGCACGTTGTTTGGACTAAAAACAAATGGTCGTATTGAAAGCATCTTAATGAGCTTACCACCTCATGTGCAATGGATTTATGATCATCATCCTGAAACAGGAAGTGAAGAAGAAAAACTAATTAAAGTATTACAAAACCCTAAAAATTGGGTTTAAAATTATAAGGATATGTTCCCACTAAGAAGAAACCGAAGACTTAGAACCAACGAAGCTATTCGAAGCCTAGTTAGAGAAACTATAATTTCACCAAATGATTTTTTAGTTCCACTTTTTGTGGTTGAAGGTAAAGGTGTAAAAGAAGAAATTGCTTCTATGCCAAATTACTTTAGGTATAGTTTAGACCTTTTGGAAAACGAGGTTAAAGAGCTGTGGCGTTTAGGCTTAAAATCAGTATTGTTGTTTGTAAAAGTTCCTGACAACCTTAAAGACAACAAAGGTACGGAAGCGTTAAACCCTAACGGACTTATGCAACGCGCTATAAAAACAGTTAAAAATGCTTGTCCAGACATGTTGGTAATGACTGATGTTGCTTTAGACCCTTATTCTGTTTATGGACATGATGGTATAATTGAAAACGGTGTTATTCTTAATGATGAAACTGCTGATGTTTTAGCTGAAATGAGCTTATCTCACGCTGAAGCAGGCGCTAATTTTGTAGCACCAAGCGATATGATGGATGGTCGTATTTTAACTATTCGCGAAGCTTTAGAAGATAATGGGTTTACAGACACTGGGATTATGAGTTATTCTGCTAAATACGCTTCGGCATTTTATGGACCATTTCGTGATGCTTTAGATTCTGCTCCTGTTGATATTCAAAATATCCCAAAAGACAAAAAAACCTACCAAATGGATCCTGCTAACCGTTTTGAAGCCATTAGAGAAACCGAAATGGATATTGATGAAGGTGCTGATATTGTTATGATAAAACCAGGTTTATGTTATTTGGATATTGTTCGCGAAATCAAAAATGAAGTAGATGTTCCTGTTGCAGTATATCAGGTTTCTGGTGAATATGCTATGCTTAAAGCAGCTGCTGAAAAAGGCTGGTTAGACCACGATGCTGTTATGATGGAGCAAATTACTGCCATAAAACGTGCTGGTGCAGATATAATTGCTTCTTATTTTGCTAAAGATGTTGTGAAAATAATTTCTTAAAAATGAAAAAGGCAATAGTAATATTTACTGCTATTATTGTTTTAGGTATTGCTTTATTGGTTGTTGTTTTAACTACAAATAAAACTCCTGTTTGTGGTGTCGAAGAGCCTCAAAACTTCTGTGGCACAAAAACGTTTTATGATGAAGAAACTTCAGAGGGTAGAGCTATTTTTAATACTAATTGTGCTGCTTGTCATAGGTTAAATAAAATTTCTGATCCACCAATTCTAGAAAATAACATTAAGAATTATACAGTTGAAAGTTTTCAGAAATTTGTAAGAAATGAAGAAAGAAAACGAATTAATCAATTCGAAATTGAATGTATGCCTTTTCCAAATTTAAGTAATAAAGAAATAAACAACCTTTACAATTATATTATTTCTGTTACATACTAAACCAATTTCGTAACTTCGCATTAATCAAACTAAAACACACTAATGGGTTTACTCATACTTTACGCTCTCGTATCTATTTTCTTTTCCTTTTTATGTTCAATACTAGAAGCTGTGCTTTTAAGTGTAACACCAACGTTTATTAATATTAAAAAGAAAGAAGGCAAAGCCTATGCACTTACTCTAGAGACCTTTAAAAAAGATGTTGACAAGCCACTTATTGCCATACTTACACTTAATACTATTGCGCATACTGTAGGTGCAATTTTAGTTGGTGTACAAGCCAAAGTTGCTTATGCCGAACTCTACGGAAGTAATCCTAGTACTGTTTTTGGACTTACAATTACCGAAGATGTTATGGTTGGTATTGTATCTTCTATAATGACGGTTTTAATTCTCGTAGCTTCTGAAATTATACCAAAAACCATTGGTGCAACTTACTGGAAACAACTTGCAAACTTTACCGCAAAAGCTTTAAACGTTTTAATTTTTCCATTAAAATGGACAGGAATTTTATGGTTATTACAACTTACCACAAAACTTATTGGTGGCAAAGGTCATGGTAGTGTTTTAAGTAGAGAAGGTTTTCTTGCAATGACTGATATTGCGCACGAAGAAGGTGTTTTTCATGAATCTGAAAGTAAAGTAATTAGAAATCTTTTGACCTTTAAAAACGTAATGGCAAAAGATGTAATGACGCCTAGAACTGTGATTAAAACAGAAAATGAAAACACAACTATCTCGTCTTTTTTTGCTGAAAACCACAACATTCGCTTTTCAAGAATTCCAGTATACACCAATGATCCTGATAATATTACAGGATTAGTTTTAAAGGACGATGTCTTTAAAGAAATGGCCTTTGATAATGGCGACAAAAAGCTGTCTGACATTAAACGAAACATTATTATAGTGGGTCGCAGCCTGCCAATTCCTGATCTTTTTGAAAAACTTATTGAAAGTAAAAACCATATGGCATTGGTAGTTGATGAATATGGAAGCGTAAGCGGTTTAGTAACTCAAGAAGATGTTATAGAAACTTTACTTGGTTTAGAAATAATGGACGAAAGCGACAATGTTCCTGACCTACAATTACTTGCAAGAAAAAGTTGGGAAACAAGAGCAAAGCATCTTGGACTTTTTGAAGATACTAAAGACGACAACCAATAATGGAAGCCTGTATCATCAAAACACCTTTGGGTTACACCAAAATAACTGGTGATAATGATGGTATTGCAAGTGTAACGGTTTTAAATTCTGAAGAGCAAATCTCTGATATTATTCCTGAGTCTTTAGAAGACTGCGTGTATCAACTCAACGAATATTTTGAAGGCAAACGACAAGTTTTTGATTTAAACTTAAATCCTCAAGGTACCGATTTTCAAAAAACAGTTTGGGACGCGCTTTTAACTATTCTGTATGGAAAAACGATGTCTTACCTAGAACTTTCAAAACAACTTGGAGATGTTAAAGCCATTAGAGCTGTGGCTAATGCTAATGGTAAAAATCCGTTATGGATTATTGTACCATGTCACCGAATTATAGGAACTGATGGTAGTTTAACAGGTTACGCTGGAGGGCTTCATAGAAAACAATGGCTTTTAGAGCACGAAAGTCCTTATAAACAACAATCGTTGTTTTAAAGCTTAAGATACATATCAAAATCAGCTGCTTTCTCAATAACTGTTTTAATTACACTTTCTGAAATTGAATCCTTTTGAGCGTTTTGTTTGTCAACTGAAATTCCCACAAATTCAAAAAATCCTCGAAAGCCTTTTGGGCTATGAATATTAACCCATTTACAAGTTTTATCTGTTTTATTTGAAAACGTATGAACAGTTTTTGGAGGTAAATCAATTAAATCACCCGGTTTTGCAATTTTAACATCTCCATTCAACATAAATTCCATTTCACCTTCAGTAATTAAAAAAGTTTCTGACAACTTATTGTGCATATGTGGTGGTGGACCTTGTGTATGCGCTGGTGTTTCGCCAACAGAAAAATCATAATCTCCTGTAGTTTCATAATTAGTTACCTTATGCCCTAATACCCAAAACGTTTCAATTGTTTTCATTTCGTGAGATTTTTGTCTCACAAATGTATTTTCTTTTTTTGAGTTTTCAAAATTTTATGAGATATTTGTCTCATGAATAATTTTTCTCTCAATACTGGAAGACAATCTCAAAAGAAAAGGACGCGTCAAAATATTTTAGAAACAACACAAAAATTACTTTCCAAAGGTCAGAAATTCACATTAGAAGATGTTGCTAAACACTCCAACACATCAAGAGCAACTGTATATCGCTATTTTTCAAATATAGATATATTGTGTTCTGAAGCGAGTATTGATATAAATACAAAATCTCCAGAAACTCTATTTGAAGAATGCAAACATTTACCACTAACTAATCAAATTTTATACATACAGGATTACTACAATCAATTGTCTATAGATAATGAAGTGGCTTTTAGAAAATATTTAAGCATCTATCTAAAAGAAGACTTTTCAGACACTAAAAAATCTATTAGAGGAGCTAGAAGAACAGCAGCACTTGAGCTTGTGTTAAGCCCTTATAAAAAACAATTAGGTAAAGATTATAAAAATCTAATTGTTTCTGCGACAACTTTAATGGGAATAGAGTCTTTAATAACAACTAAAGATGTCTGTCTTCTTAAAAATAGTACTGCTAAAAAAACTTTGAGTTGGGCATTAGAAACTTTGTTAAAAAACTTTGACCTTAAAAAATTAGAATAATTATATATTGATTTTAGTATATTTATAATCAATAAAACTTATAAATGAAATTCCTCAAAAAACTCCTTAAATGGGTTGCTATTCTATTTGGCTTACTCATAATTACACTTTACGTCACTGACACTGATTACCTTTTAAAAGCTGTAAGAACCATTTACATGAAAGGTCATACAACCGCATATCTAGAAGATTACAAACATTTCGACAATAAACCTCTAGATATTGGAACACCTCAGCCTTGGCCAAATCACAAAGACTATAACTCAGTAAAAGAAACTGAAACCCTTAAAAATGTTAATGCTCAAAACGGTACGATTGCTTACGTTATTATAAAAAATGACAGTATTTGGTTTGAAAACTATTATGATGGTTTTGATGAAGATTCTAAATCCAACTCTTTTTCTATGGCAAAAAGTTATGTGTCTGCTCTATTAGGAAAAGCGATTATGGATGGTTACATAAAAAATCTTGACCAACCTGTTTGCGATTTTATACCAGAATTTTGTGAAGGCGAAGCTGCAAAAATGACCGTTGGCGACTTATCTAGTATGGCTTCAGGAACCAACTGGGACGAACGTTACTACTCGCCATTTTCAATAACTACTCGTGCGTATTTTGATGACGATTTAACCAAGGTGATGACAGGCTTAAAAGTAGTTAGAGAACCTGGTACATCTTACAAATATGCCAGTGGTGATACTCAAATGCTAGCTATTGCAATAGAACGTGCATCTGGAAAAAAATTATATGACTATCTAACCGAAAGTTTTTGGGAACCTTTAGGTAGCGAAAACCAAGCACTTTGGCAAGTAGATAGTGAAGACCACGATTTGGTTAAAGCCTATTGTTGTATAGCAAGTAATGCTAAGGACTTTGCAAGAATGGGTAAATTGTATAAAGACCATGGTAAATGGAATGGGAAGCAGTTATTGGATTCGGCATTTATAGCTAAATCTATTACACCTCGTTTTACTGAAAGCCCAGAGTATGGATATGGATGGTGGCTAAAAACAGTTGGCGATAAACACTTTTTTATGATGCGTGGTCATCTAGGACAATATGTTATTGTTGAACCAAATGACAATGTTATTATAGTTCGTTTAGGACACTCTAAAGGCCCTGGAGATGCTGTGGCATCTTTTACACCTGATATTTCAGCGTATATTAATGAAGCCTATAAAATGTTAGAACAATAAATTGTGATTAGTAAACTAAATCTTGAAAACATTCTCTTTTTGGATATTGAAACTGTTCCAGAGACACCTCGTTTTTCAGATTTAGACGATACTAAGCAAGCTCTTTGGGAAGCAAAATCAAGGTACCAAAGACAAGACGAATACACTGCTGAAGAATTTTATGATCGCGCAGGAATTTGGGCAGAATTTGGTAAAATAGTTTGCATATCAGTAGGCTATTTTAAAATGCAAGGAGATGTTAGAACCTTTAGAGTAACCTCTTTTCATGGTGATGAGATCAAAATTTTAAAAGATTTTAAAAACTTATTGATTACTCATTTTAGTCAAAACAAGCATTTGCTTTGTGCTCATAACGGAAAAGAATTTGATTTTCCTTACATAGCAAGACGAATGATTATTCATAATATAGAATTACCCTATAAACTCAATCTTTTCGGAAAAAAACCTTGGGAAGTACCTCACCTAGACACTCTTGAACTTTGGAAATTTGGTGATTACAAAACCTATACTTCTTTAAAGCTTTTAACTAATGTTTTAGGTATTCCTTCGCCTAAGGATGATATTGATGGTAGTGAAGTTTACAGAGTGTATTATGAAGAAAATGATATTGACCGAATTGTTACTTATTGTGAAAAAGATACAATTGCAGTAGCACAAATATTACTTCGATTGCGTGGTGACGAACTGCTGCATGATAACGAGATTATTCATATTTAAATACCTCTAAAAAATAAAAAAGTCCGAATTTAAAATTCGGACTTTTTTGTTGGTAGACTTATTTTACTCTTTAATAAATCGTTTTACAACAATTTTATCTTCAATAGTAAACCTAACTTGATAAACAGCTCCTTTTAAATTTGAAACGTCAATTTTATTGTTGACCACCTCTCCTTTAGCTACTGTTTGACCAATAGTATTGTAAATTTCATATGCAATATTGCTATGACTAGTTTGAATATTTAACACATTACTTTTTACTGGGTTAGGATACAATTTAATATCATCAAAAACATCTGCTATATCTTCTCCTTTTGAAGTCTCAGTTTTAGCACTTGTTGCTGTTGTTAAATTAATAGCATCTATTGCTAAATCGGCTTGCCAAGTACTAGCTACAAATCTGTTAAAGCGTAATTGAATACTTTCACCAATATATGCAGATAAGTTTACCGTTTGTGATTGCCAAGAGTTACCTTGATTACCTGATTGACTCCATAGACTAGTCCAACTAGCTCCATTGTCATTACTAATTTCTAAGTCAATAGTTCCCATATCAGCAGCTCCATACATATGATATTGAAAACTAAACGAAGCTGATACCACTGCACTTAAATCAAAACAAGGAGATGTGATAATTGCTCGTTTATTAGGGTAACCCGTATTTTGACCCGAAGCCTCAACATAGATATAGTAAGACCCTTGAGCAGCACTTGATGGTCCTGTACCACTAGATGGAGTTCCATTTGCATCAACTGTCCAATCTAAATCGTCAGATGAAGATTGACTCCAAGCTCCAATTGTGTTTTCAAAACTTTCAGAATAAGGATAAGAGCTAATACCACTAACACAACCGTTACCTCCTGTGCTTCCATTTTCAGATAAACTAATATCATCAACAGCAACATCAGCTTGCCATGTTCCGCCTACAAAACGATTAAAACGTAATTGAACTGCTGAACCTACATAACTTGAAAGGTCTACACTAGCAGTTTGCCATGCATTTCCTTGGTTTCCTGATTGATTCCAAATACTACCCCAAGAATTTCCACTATCAGTACTAATTTCTAAATCAAGAGTTCCCATATCAGCAGCTCCATACATATGATATTTAAAACTAAACGTAGCATCAGATAAGCCACTTAAGTCAAAACAAGGTGAGTTTAATATTGCTCGTTGATTTGGATAATTAGGGCTAGAAGCCTCAACATACACATAGTAAGATCCTTGGAAAGCGCTTGAAGGTCCTGTATTGCTTGACGGTGTTCCATTTGCATCTACTGTCCAATCAACATCATCGCTAGTTGATTGTGTCCATGCACCTAAAGTATTTTCAAACCCTTCGGTATAAGGGAAAGACGAAATTCCTCCTGAACAGCCATCAGGTGCTTCGGTTACAGTAACAGTTCTAGTAACTTCTGCAGCGGCATTACCTGCAGCATCACTAACATTATACGTTACTACATAAGTACCAACAGAACTTGTATTTACCACATCTCCTCCAATAACAATATTTGCTGTAATATCGCCATCAACATTATCAGTAGCAGTAGCTCCTAACTCACTATATGTTGAACCCTCAACTAAATTAATTGCTGAAGCTCCATTAAGTGTTATAACAGGCGCAACTGTATCTGGTCCTGAACCTTGAATCACAACTGTATAATCTTCAACTTCACCATAGGTAAACGACTCACATGCAGTTGGAACTCCATTATATTTCATAGACACGCGCATTCTTGTTGCGTTTTCTACTGCATTTGTTGGAATAGTAAATGTTCCAGAAACTGGTGTTGTTTGTGTTGGTGATTGTGTCCACACTTGCTCTCCTGCATCATTAAAATCTCCATCTCTATTGTAATCTATCCATACCGAATATGCTTCGTTATAGGTTGTTCCTGTCCAAGTTGGTGTTACAGTAATTGTATATTGACTTCCCTTAGTTAAGGTAGTTGAAATACTAGTAAAATCTGAATAGAACTGAGCTCCTGAGCTATTATCAATAGTGTTTAGCTGTACCCTACTTATATATTCATCATTTACATTTGAACTTGTAGATGAACAGTATGTAATCTGTACATCTTGAGTAGTAACATTAACTGTATTACTTTGCGAAGACATATTTCCTGCTGCATCTAACGCAGTTACATAAAACGTATACGTTGTACTAGGACTCAACCCATTTACTTGATAGCTTGTTGAAGGCGTAGATACTATTAAGCTTCCATCTTGATAAACATTGTAAGCCGTTACACCTACATTATCTATTGAAGCATTCCAGTTTAAATCTGTTGATGTGTCAGTCGTATTTGATGCAGTCAAACTTGTTGGTGCTGTTGGTGCCTGAGTATCTGGAGGACTTAAAGTAGTTACATTTGCTGTATTACTAGCACTAGATTGATTTCCTGCTAAATCAAAAGCAACTACATTAAACGCATAAGTTGTACTAGCCGTTAATCCTGTAACTTGGTAATTTGTAGCAGTAACTGTTGCTATTACACTTCCATCTTGATACACATCATACCCTGAAACACCTACATTATCAGTTGAAGCATTCCAACTTAAATCTGTTGTAGTTTGAGTTGTATTGAACGCTGTTAAACTTGTTGGTGCAGTTGGCACTTGTGTATCTGGTTGTACTAACGTTGTTACATTAGCTGTATTACTTTGTGAAGAGGTGTTACTTGCAGCATCAAATGCAGCTACATTAAAACTATACGATGTTTCTGGTGATAAGCCTACAGCTTGATATGTAGTTCCTGAAACTGTTGCAATATTAACTCCGTCCTGGTATACATAATATCCAGCAACACCAACATTATCAGATGAAGCGCTCCAACTTAAATCTGTTGTGGTTTGTGTTGTATTAGAAGCTACCAAATTTGTTGGAACTGTTGGTACTTGTGTATCTGGTGGGTCTAAGGTAGTTACGTTAGCTGTATTACTATTATTCGATTCATTTCCTTCAGCATCAAAAGCAACCACATAAAACGCATAAGTTGTACTAGCCGTTAATCCTGTAACTTGGTAATTTGTACCAGTAACTGTTGCTATTACGCTTCCATCTTGATAGACATCATAACCTGTAACTCCAACATTATCGGTTGAAGCATTCCAGCTTAAATCTGTTGTGGTTTGAGTTGTATTTGAAGCAGTAAGACTAGTTGGTGCACTAGGAGCTTCAACATCTGGTCCTGAACCTTGAATAATAACTGTGTAATCTTCAACTTCACCATAGGTAAACGACTCACATGCAGTTGGAACTCCATTATATTTCATAGACACGCGTATTCTTGTTGCGTTTTCTACTGCATTTGTTGGAATAGTAAATGCTCCAGAAACTGGTGTTGTTTGTGTTGGTGATTGTGTCCACACTTGTTCTCCTGCATCATTAAAATCTCCATCTCTATTGTAATCTATCCATACCGAATATGCTTCGTTATAGGTTGTTCCTGTCCAAGTTGGTGTTACAGTAATTGTATATTGACTTCCTTTAGTTAAAGTTGTTGATATACTTGTAAAATCTGAATAGAACTGAGCTCCTGAGCTATTGTCAATTGTGTTTAGCTGTACTCTACTTATATATTCATCATTTACATTTGAACTTGTAGATGAACAGTAGTTTAATTGCACATCAGTAGTTGTGAAATTAATAATACTACTATAAGACGATGTAGCGTTATCAGGACAGACACTTCTTAGTCTTGCATCATACTGCGTTAATGTAGCTAAACCAGATAAGTTAGTAGATACTCCATTTACAGATAAGGTTGTCCATGTTGGCGCTCCAGTTTCCCTATACTGAACATCGTAAGACGCTCCAGGAACTGCATCCCAGCTTAATGTCGCTGAGTTAGAGCCTATATTAGATGCTGATAACCCAGTTGGAACTGTTGCATTACAAACCACTTGTCCTGCAATTGTAAAATTGCTGTTTGAGATGTCAAAAAATATATTATTTGAACCTCTAACCATAACTCTGTTTTGATTTCCTTGGTTATTAGGAACTATAATATCATGTGAACCATCGTTTGGAACACCAGATGCTAACGAAATTGGATAAGTATCTCCGCCATCAGTAGATAAGAAAATATCAACATTAGCAGCATTAACTCCGTTTCCGGTTGTACCTGCAACATCCCAAGTTACGGTTTGAGTTGTACCTGCGTTCCATGTAACATTTGTATTTGGTGAGTTAACCACAAATGGTCCTGCGTTACTGTTTACAGAAACAACCATGTCGTCACTATTATTAGTTCCTCCTCCTATTTGATTATCTCTAACGGTCAATCTAAAATTTAAAGTTCTTGCTACATTAGGTACCGCTTCCCATTGCCACGATGTATTACCTGCTTTTATGGTAGATAATCTTGGAAAGTATCTTTTATTGTCAGTTGTTGGGTTATATGATCTAAACGCAACTCCACTAGTTGCATTAACACTTGGATAAGTTGTAGATGCATTGTTTTCATCATATTGTTCCCAGCAATAGGTTAGTACATCTCCAGAATCAGCATCGGTTGCTGAACCTTCTAATACAAATGGAGTTCCTCTTGGAATAGTATAATTAGCTCCCGCATTTACAACCGGAACAGCATTACCTGTATTTGTATTTGTTTGGCAACTTGTAGATTTAATATAGTCTGTTACCTGCTCAATTGAAACTGCATGGAAATAAGGGTCACTATTTGATTGTACGTCTGTTGCACCTGTAATTCCTGCATAACCCATAATTGTTGAACCACTTCCTGGTTCCATTTGTGCATTTGTGCCTTCATTTCCATTGAAAGTCCAAGTGTGATTTGCTCCAAACTGATGCCCAATTTCATGAGCAACATAATCAATGTCAAAAGGATCTCCTTCAGGATCAGTTCGCGATGTAAATGCACTACCTTTTTGACCATTTACACAAACACAACCTATACATCCTGCGTTTCCATTATTAGAAGCTCTTGCAAATAAATGACCTATATCATAATTAGATTCTCCTATTACACTAGTAAGGGTAGACTGTAACTGACTGTTATAACTTCCATTACTATATGGATCAGTATTAGCGTTTGTATAGATTACGTCATCATTATTGCCAATTAAAACCATATTAACATTAAAGTCGTTTTCAAAAACACCGTTAACCCTAGTCATAGTTGCGTTTATCGCTGCCAATGCTGAGGCTTTTGTACCTCCATGATATTGTGTGTATTCTCCAGTAGCAGAAACCGCAAGTCTATACGTTCGTAGTATACCATCATCGGCATTTCTCATAGCCATTTGAGGGTTTTGACCATTTAAACTAGAGTTCATTTGCGCTGTAACTTCACATTCAAAATCATCTGAAAAATCAATTTTATCTGCTCTTTTATAAACTGTATAATATGATAAATCGTCAGTTATAGCTTCAATAAATGTTGCATATTTATCAGCAGCTAATCGCATAGATTGAAAACCTAAATGAGAAACACTAAATCGTATTGTTAAAGAAGGATCCTCAACACCTTTTCCTATATAAGATTTAATGTTAGGATACTTTGCAGCTAACTCTGGACTAAAGACAGGAGCTTCAAATATTTTAAAGCGTTCGTGTTGTCCTTCAGAATTAGGAAAAGATAAAACAACACTTGATGAATTTAATGAAGAAGACCTTAATGGCGCTCTTTTAAGCGCATGTTTTAAACTTTCAATGTCTAAAACATAGCTATTTGCTCTAGGCAAATTTGCTTTTGAAGGTTTGATCTTTTCACTACTATTAAGTGATTGTTTTTGCCATAAAGATTTGTTTTGAGCCATAGCAATGCTCATACTCATTGTAAAAATGAGTAAAAGTAATTTTACTTTCATCATTTAGGGATTTAAGGGTTATTGACAGAATTTTTGTTAATTATTTATTAAAAGTAATATTTAAATTCAAAAATTTAACTGTTTTGTTGGTAACTTCGCAATAAAAGTTGATTTTTACGGTTTTTCCGTAATGCATCACAAGAAATGTCTTACATATTTCAATAAGCAATCTTAAACCTCAAAATTTCATCTTAAAATTTGATTACATTTACACATGTCCAAATCAAAATTACTTTCGGTTAACGACTTGTCTATCTCATTTTCTTCAAATTCAGGAGAAAAAGACATTATCAAACACATTTCGTATACGCTTTATGAAAATGAAATTTTAGGAATTGTTGGAGAGTCTGGTTCTGGAAAATCAGTATCTTCTCTAGCTATTTTAGGGCTTTTGCCTAATAAAATATCAAAAATAACTTCTGGTGAAATTGTATTTAACAACCTTGATTTAACACAATTAAAACCTAAAGCTTTTGAACATATTAGAGGCAATGATATTGCAATGATTTTTCAAGAACCAATGAGTTCGTTAAACCCTTCTATGACTTGTGGCAAGCAGGTTTCTGAAATTATTTTAAAACATACCTCACTTTCAAAAACTGAAGCTAAAGCAGAAACTTTATCTCTTTTTGAAAAAGTAAAACTGCCATTACCTGAACGTGTGTTTAGCGCATATCCTCATGAAATTTCTGGCGGACAAAAGCAACGTGTAATGATAGCCATGGCTATTGCATGTAAACCCAAAATACTTATCGCTGACGAACCTACAACAGCTCTAGACGTTACTGTTCAAAAAGAAATTATTAAACTCTTAAAAGAGCTTCAAAAAAACGAAGGCATGAGCATTATTTTTATTTCTCATGATCTCGCTTTGGTCTCAGAAATTTCGAACAGAATTGTTGTTATGTACAAGGGTGAAATTGTTGAGCAAGGTGATGTTAATACAGTCTTTAAAACACCGGAACACATTTACACAAAAGCATTAATAAATTCAAAACCTTCATTGGATGTTAGACTTAAAACCCTACCAACCATTAGCGATTTTATTAATAAAACTACTGATTATACTGTTGTATCTACTGAAGAAAGACAAATAACTCATAAAACTATTTACTCAAAACCTCCATTGCTTGAAATAGTTAATTTGGAAAAAGAGTATTTCTCAAAATCTGGATGGTTTTCTAAGCCTACAGTTTTTAAAGCGGTTAATAATGTAAGTTTTAAATTGTACAGTGGAGAAACTTTGGGGCTTGTTGGAGAATCTGGTTGCGGTAAGTCAACATTAGCAAATGCCATTTTATTATTAGACAAAGCATCAGCTGGTAAAATCCTATATAATGGAGTTGACATTAATACCTTATCAAAATCTAAAATCAGAGCTCTTAGAAAAGACATCCAAATTATTTTTCAAGACCCTTATGCTTCGTTAAATCCTAGACTACCTATTGGTAAAGCCATAATGGAACCTATGAAAGTGCATCGTATAGGAACTTCAAATAATGAAAGGAAAGAGAAAGTAATGGACTTACTAGAAAGGGTTGGTTTAGATAATGATTCTTTTTATAAGTATCCACATGAGTTTTCTGGTGGGCAACGTCAACGAGTAGGTATTGCAAGAGCTATAGCATTACAACCAAAGTTAATTATCTGTGACGAATCGGTTTCGGCTTTAGATATTTCGGTTCAAGCACAGGTATTAAATCTTTTAAACGAGTTGAAAGAAAACTTCAACTTTACATATATTTTTATTTCGCACGACTTATCTGTAGTGAAATATATGTCAGACCAATTAGTGGTTATGAATAAAGGTGAAATAGAAGAAATGAATGATGCTGATGAAATTTACAACTCTCCTCAGAAAGAGTACACAAAAAAATTAATTCATGCCATCCCAAAAGGGTTATAGCATGAATATTTTTTTGGTTAACGCTAAGATGCTTCTCACTAATCTTAACGTGCTTTGAAAGGTTGAAAAAATCTTGCTTTCAAAAAAAGTAGGTCTTGGTAGATTTGGGGCTACATTTTTCATAAGTAGAAATTTATGATAGATTTGGGGAAAATCATAAATTAAGTTTATGACAGATTTGGTTAATTATTTAGTTTCGATTTGGTTTTGCTAATATGAAATAAACTTTTGAATAAATCGGCTTAAATACATAAAAAATCGATAAAAAGCATAAATTTTTAACATTTAAACGATTGTCTGAAGATTTTTCTTACAAATATAAGTTGTAAAAAAATAAAGCCACTTAAAAAAAGTGGCTCAATTTATTATAGTTTATATTGAATTTTAAACGTCCATTTCAGGAATATCTCCTTCTACAATTAAACGACCTTCGGTTGCATTTTTAATAGCTTCAACCGAAACACCTGGAGCTCTTTCTAAAAGTTTAAAACCTTCATCGGTTACTTCTAAAACAGCCATATTGGTCACAATCTTTTTTACGCATCCCACACCTGTTAGCGGTAATGAACATTTTTTTAGAAGTTTAGATTCACCTGCTTTATTAGTATGCATCATTGCTACAATAATATTTTCGGCACTTGCAACAAGATCCATTGCGCCTCCCATACCTTTTACCATACGTCCAGGAATTTTCCAATTGGCTATATCTCCATTTTCAGCAACTTCCATAGCACCTAGTATTGTTAAATGAACATGCTTACCTCTAATCATTGAAAAACTAGTAGCAGAGTCAAAAAAACTAGCTCCTGGTAGTGTGGTGATAGTTTGCTTTCCAGCGTTAATAATATCAGCATCTTCATCACCTTCAAAAGGAAAAGGTCCCATACCTAAAACACCATTTTCACTTTGAAATTCAACCTCAATATCATCTCTTACATAATTGGCAACCAAGGTTGGTATTCCAATACCAAGGTTAACATAATAACCATCTTGCACTTCTTTTGCTATGCGTTTTGCAATTCCGTTTTTGTCTAACATAATTAATCTCTTTGTCTTACTGTGCGTTGCTCAATTCGTTTTTCATAGTCTTTTCCTTGGAAAATGCGCTGTACAAAAATTCCAGGGATATGTATTTGATTTGGATCCAATTCTCCAATAGGTACCAGCTCTTCAACCTCAGCCACAGTTATTTTGGCTGCACCACACATTACTGGGTTAAAGTTTCTTGCTGTACCTTTAAAAATTAAGTTACCAGCCTCATCACCTTTCCAAGCTTTTACAAAAGCAAAATCGGCTTCAAAGGCTTGTTCTAGCACATACATTTTTCCATTAAACTCTCTTGTTTCCTTGCCTACCGCAACTTCGGTTCCATAACCTGCAGGAGTGTAAAATGCAGGAAAACCAGATTGAGCAGCTCTACAACGTTCAGCTAAAGTGCCTTGAGGAATAAGCTCAACTTCGAGTTCTCCAGTTAGCATTTGGCGTTCAAACTCATCGTTTTCTCCTACATAAGAAGACACCATTTTTTTTATTTGATGTTTTTGAAGTAATAATCCCAATCCAAAATCGTCAACACCTGCATTGTTAGAAATACAAGTCACACCTTTTACATTGCGTTTAACCAATTCAGAAATACTGTTTTCAGGAATACCACAAAGCCCAAAACCACCAAGCATAAATGTCATATTATCAGAAACACCTTTGAGCGCTTCTGTGACATCTGCAACTTTTTTATTTATCATTTTTAAGAATATTTTCTACCGAAAAATACAAAATAAAAAAGCCATTCTAAAATGAATGGCTTTTGATTTTTTTAAAAGTTTATGACTCCATCTAAATCCTCATCAATTGACTGACTTGCACCTTCATCGGGTTGATAATTGTCACAATCAACTTGTATGGATAATTCATTAGGTTTTTCAAAATTACCTTTAGAAATTCCTAGCTCTGGATTTTCATAACAACTCTTCATATACAATCCCCAAATTGGTAATGCCATAGACGCTCCTTGGCCATAAGTAATAGTTTTAAAGTGAGCTGCTCTATCTTCGGCACCAACCCAAACACCTGTTACTAAATTTGGCACCATTCCCATAAACCAACCATCACTTTGGTTTTGTGTAGTTCCTGTTTTTCCAGCAATTGGGTTATCAAAACCATAAGGATAACCTGTGATTATTTCTTTATATACTTGAGTATTTCCTGCCCAAGTATGTCTTAATCTAGTACCCGAACCACCTTGGGTAACACCTTCCATAAGATTAACGGTTACATAGGCTACTTCTTCACTTAAAACGTCTTTAGACTCTGGAGTAAACTGAAATAATACTGTACCATTTTTATCTTCTATTCTGGTCACCAAAACAGGCTTGTTGTAAACTCCTTTATTTGCAAAGGTTGAATATGCTGCAACCATTTCGTAAACACTTAAATCTGGTGTTCCTAATGCAATTGCAGGTACTGGTAAAATTTCTTCTTCAACGCCTAAGTTTTTTGCCATATCAATAACTGGTTGCGGACCAACTTTATCCATTAGTCTTGCAGTAATAGTGTTTGTAGAATTGGCTAAAGCGTTCTTTAATGTTTTAAAACCTCCATATTTTCCATCAGAATTTTTAGCAGTCCAAGGCTCTGGATTTCCATACTTGTTAGCTTCTATTGTAATTTGGGTATTTGGAAGCGTGTCACAAGGTGAAAGGTGCAATTGGTCAATTGCTGTGGCATATACAAAAGGCTTAAACGTTGAACCTACTTGACGCTTTCCTTGTTTTACATGATCATACTGAAAGTGTTTATAATTGACTCCTCCAACCCATGCTTTTACATGTCCTGTTTGAGGATCCATGGACATCATACCTGTATGCAAAAATGATTTGTAGTAACGCATAGAGTCTATTGGTTTCATGATGGTGTCAATTTCTCCTTTCCATGAAAACACTTCCATTTGTGTAGGTTTATCAAAAGACTCGATAATTTCTTTATCAGATTTTTTCAAATCATATTTCATGTGCCTCCATCGTTCTGACTGACGCATACTGCGTTTCATTAAAGCATCGATCTCGTCCAAGTCTAATTCTAAAAAAGGAGCTGTTGGGTTTCTATCTGGTGTGTTTTGATGGTCAAATTCAGCTTGCAGCCTTGGCATGTGCTTTTGCACAGCGTCTTCGGCATACTGTTGCATTCTAGAATCTATTGTGGTATAAATTTTTAATCCGTCGTTGTATAAACTCCATTTTTCACCATCTGGTTTTGGATTATCTTTAATCCACTGCTTCATAAAATCCCTTAAATATTCTCTAAAGTAAGTCGCTATTCCTGCATTGTGGGTTTCTGGAGTGTAATCTAAATCTAATTCGGTTTTTTGTAATGAGTCCTTTACTGTTTCATCAATAAACTCATATTTATTCATTTGAGCTAAGACTACATTACGTCTATTTTTAACTCCAACAGGATTTCGCCTAGGATTGTACAATGATGAGTTTTTGAACATTCCTACCAACATTGCAGATTCTTTAAGGTTTAAGTCTTGTGGTTCTTTTCCAAAATAAATTCTTGATGCACTTCTTATACCATCAGCATTATTACCAAAATCATAAATATTGAAGTATTGAGCGATAATTTCTTCTTTAGTATATTGACGTTCTAATCTTGTAGCAATTATCCATTCTTTAGCTTTTTGTAATACACGCTCTATAATGTTTTTTGAACCTTCTCCATGAAATAACTGCTTCGCTAATTGCTGCGAAATAGTACTTGCTCCTCCTCCACTTCCAAGTTTTATTGCAGCTCTTAATGTTCCTCTAGCATCAATTCCTGAATGGTCATAAAAACGCGCATCTTCGGTTGCAATTAAAGCATCAACCAAGTTTTTTGGTAGCTCGCTATAATCAACAGGTGTACGGTTGTCGTCAAAATAGAATTTCCCTAGGGTTTTTCCGTCAGAAGAAATAATTTCGGTTGCTAAATTTGTTTTAGGGTTTTCTAAAACCGTATGATCAGGCATTTCACCAAAAACGCCCCAAGATGCTAATAGAAATATTAAACCTATTGAAAGGATTCCTCCTAAAAATACGATCCAAAACCAACGTATATACTTTGAGAAATCGTTCGTTTCTTGTTTTTTTGAAGCTGCTTTTTTAGCCATAATCAATTAGTATTTGAATGTTCTATTCTAAATCCTACTTCAGTAATTCCTTCTAGATTTTCTACTCCATCAACTTTACCGTTTTCTCTCATTGCTTGCTGAATTTTAACCGTATATTCTCCTACTTCATTAAATACAAATGGTTTTTCATAACCTTTATACCAAAGTTTATTTTCTTTAACATCGGTAAATCCTTTTCCTAAAAAAGTGCCATCTGGAGCAGTCATATCATACTCTAGAGTATCTTTTTGAACCTTACCGTTTGGGTAGTTCATTTCAACAATAAGAAATAAATTACTGTACTTATAACTATTGTTGTTTCTTAAATTGAGAAATAGATTATAAGTATTGGTTGAATCTGGAGGTGTTACATTAAACGAAACTACTGAGTCTTTATTCCATTGGTTAGGTACAGTTTGGTACTCATCAAAAACAAGATTGGAATCGCATGAGCAACAAAGGATACTCATTATAAGTGCAATACAACTATTTTTTAGCATTATTTCGAGACTTGTTATTTCGTTTTTGTTTCCCTCTATTATTTCTACGTTTCTTTTTACGTTTTGGACTATCAAAGCGTGTTAAACTATCTTGACCAACAACGTTTTCAAAAGCAACTTTAGTATCTTCAAGTAGTTCAACTGCGTATTCTTCAAGGCTTGCAACCTTTTGCTTTTTCTTATTTTTTTCTATGATTTCATTAGCTTGGTCAGTAGTGAGCTTATGCCAATTCATCCATTCGCCTTCATAAGCATACCACATATGGCCTTTAAAAATATCCGTTTTTTGGCAAACTGCTGTTCCTTTTTCTGTATGAAGTTTAATTTCAGTTTTAGGAAATTGCTTTAGTGCTTCTAGATAAGCGTCTAATTCATAGTTTAAGCAGCATTTTAACTTTCCGCATTGTCCTGCTAATTTTAATGGATTAAGCGATAACTGTTGGTAACGTGCTGCTGAAGTACTTACAGACCTAAAATCTGTCAACCAAGTTGAGCAGCATAATTCTCTACCACAAGAGCCAATACCACCAAGTCTTGCAGCTTCTTGACGAAAACCTACTTGCTTCATCTCAATACGTGTTCTAAACTCTTTAGCAAATACTTTTATAAGTTCTCTAAAGTCCACACGCTCTTCAGCAGTATAATAAAACGTAGCTTTACTAGCATCTCCTTGATATTCGATATCAGAGATTTTCATTTTTAGCTTTAAGTCAATCGCAAACTGTCTTGCTTTAACTTTCATAGCTTCTTCTTTATCTCTTGCAGAAGACCAAACATCAATATCTTTTTGGTTGGCTTTACGGTAAATTTTTAAGACTTCTTCTTCGTCATTAATGTCAACCTTTTTTCGCTTCATTTGAATTCTTACCAATTCTCCTGTAAGCGTTACCATACCTATATCATGTCCTGACTTAGCTTGAGTAGCAACTACGTCTCCAATGCTTAATGTTAAGTTCTCAGTGTTTTTATAATATTGCTTTCTTCCATTTTTAAACCTAACCTCAACACCAATAAAAGGTTCTTCTCCATTAGGTAAAGACATGTTTGCCAACCAATCAAAAACAGTTAGTTTATTGCAGCTATCTGTTCCGCATGTTCCATTATTCTTACATCCTTTTGGTTGACCATCTTTACCAGTTGAGCAACTGTTACAAGCCATAAAATTTTATATAAAATTCAGTAAACCAATTGGTTTCTGAATGCTGATTAATATTTATTTTCAAATGTAAAGATAAGATTATTTATTGAGTATAATAAATCAATTGATTGTTTAGAAAATCTTATTTAATTAAAGTTCAAAACACTATTTATCAGTATATTAGATAAAAATTAAATTTTATTAAAAAAGAATGCTAACATTTTTGATTTTTCTCGATACTATAGTACAAACTCTAAAAACCATTACTATGCATTTTAAAACTTTACTCTTTGCTTTTTTATTTTGTCTTGCTAACGTAATTAACGCTCAAACCGTTAATAATCCAGTTGGAGGAGAATATGTGTTTAATACTAATAATCTTCCCTGTTTAACTGATGTTGAAAGAGATAATATTAAATCAATGCTTCACAATAGTGTTGAAGAATTACGTCGTGAAAACAAATTAATGTTTCTAGGAAATAATCGTGCTGGCACACATCCACTTTTTATCTGGCCTGTTCAAAAAGCTACTGGAGCGAGTTATAACGATGTTTGGGGAATTTCAAATTATGTAGATCAAAACCCTTCTTATCCAGATCAACTTACTGACTATAATTGTGGCACAAAAACTTACGACTTAAGCAGTGGTTACAACCATCAAGGAATAGATATTTTTACATGGCCTTTTGGTTGGAAGATGATGGATTTTGATGAAGCCGAAATTGTTGCTGCTGCACCAGGTCAAATCATAGCTAAAGGCGATGGAGAATATGATAGAAACTGTGGACTTAATAACAATCCGTGGAATGCAGTATATGTACAGCATGTTGATGGAAGCGTTGCGTGGTATGGCCACATGAAAAATGGATCATTAACAACTAAAAATGTTGGGGAAATGGTAGTTGAAGGAGAATTTTTAGGAATTGTTGGTAGCTCTGGCAGTTCTACTGGACCTCATTTACATTTTGAAGTGTATACCGACAATACTTACACTCAACTAGTCGACCCATATCAAGGAGCATGTAATAGTCTTAATGGAGATACTTGGTGGCAGTCGCAAAAACCTTATAACAACCCAAGAGTAAACGCTTTAATGACTCACACATCTCCTCCTATTTTTCCTGCTTGTCCAACTCAAGAAATCACTAACGAAAACGACGACTTTGACACTGAAGACACAGTATATTTTGCACTTTACCTTAGAGATCAAGAAGCAGGAACAAATGTAAATTTAAAAATCATAAAACCTGATGACTCCATTTTGTACAATTGGGATTTCAATTTAACCGATAGTTATGTTGCTTCTTATTGGTATTGGTATTATTCTGGTATTTACGATATGAATGGTGCTTGGAAATGGGAAGCAACTTATAACGGAGAAACCGTTACACACACTTTTAACATATCTGGTGTTTTAAATGTTGAAGAAGAAACCTTTGCTTCTACTTCTGTTTATCCAAATCCTTTCAACGATGTGATTATAATTAAATCAGGCTCAAAAATTATTAATGCTGATATTGTTGATGTATTAGGAAAGAACATAATGTCTATTGATTCTATTTCTGAAGGAATAACAAGTATTGATTTATCTCAATTGTCTAACGGAATGTATTTTTTGATTATGAAAAACGATCTTTCAGAAACAAAAACTATAAAACTGATAAAAAAGTAAAATTTGGTTTTAGTTAAATTCAACCTCATAATTAAGTCTATTAGACAGTGACTTAAGTTGTTTTTTAGACCTAAAAATATTTGAAAACAGTGTTTGACTCCAGTTTATTTGTTTAGAAAACTCATTAAAACTTACTTCTCGCCAATTAAAGCCTTCTTTCCAAAACTTTTGAGGCGAAATGTAGCAAAATGTATAGTCAAACACAAAGCTAGATTGATTTTCAGAATTTAAACCCGTTAGAGTATTAGGTGCTAATAGAGTTATGTTATTTGTTTTACAAACCTCTTTTATGCTAGCTATTACCTCAGGATAGTCCTGAGTTAATGATGAAATATCAAAATCATTATACTCAGTATTTCCTATTTTTTGAATAGGTCGTATTTGAAGAATATCAAAACTATTTGGATTAAAGTGATTGAAAAACTCTTTTAGTTCGTAAAAATTGTCTTTATTGAATGTATAATTAATTCGAACCTTAAAATTATATTTAGTTTTCAACTTAGCAAAAGCCTTAAATGCATTGTGAAACTTTTCATAGCTAGCTTTTTTCATAAAGCCTTCATAGGTTTCTTTAGTGACTCCATGCAATGAAATAGTAAACTCATTTAAGCCTGCTTTAACAAGTTCTTCAATCTTTTCTTCAGTCAATAAATTCGCATTTGTAGTTAACGAAATATAAGGTACATTATATTGCTTACCTAACGCCACAATTTTTGGCAAATCCTTATATAAAGTAGGCTCAGTACCACAACCTATTTGAAGCTTTAAAGCTCTATTAAAAATAGTGTCTGCGACAAGCTTTAAGTCTTCTTCCTTAAACTGGCCTTTAAGAGTTTTTACATAATCGGCATCTGTAAAGTAGCACATTTTACAACGTAAATTACAAGCCATTACAGGGTCTAAATTGACAGCCAAATAACGTTTGTTAAATTTATGCAACAGAAAAAGTCCTAAAAACTTTATGCGATGGCTTTTAATTTTTCTGTTGAGTTGTAAAAGTTTATATATGTTCATTTATGACTTTTTGCCTATAGTCTCAAAAATATTGCGCAAATCTTTTTTAAACGGTAAATGATCTGCTCTTCCTTTTTTGAAAATGTCATTGCTATTGCCTTGTCCTTTACGTAATGCTTTTTGTTCTTCATGTGGTAAACGGTTTATTTCCATACATGTTGTAGAGCAGCAGTTTTCCATTTTTTCTTTACAAGCATCACATTGAATAAATAGTAAATGACAAGCTTCATTAGCACAGTTAGTGTGCATATCAGCAGGTTCACCACACTGATGGCATTGCGCTATAACATCATCACTTATACGTTCTGAACGTCTTTGATCAAACACAAAATTTTTACCAATAAACTTATTTTCAAGCCCTTTTTCTTCAACTTGTCTTACATAATTTATAATACCGCCTTCTAACTGATAGACTTGCTTAAAGCCTTTATGTTTGTAATAGGCACTAGCTTTTTCACATCTAATTCCACCAGTACAATACATCACTAGCTTTTTATCTTCCTTGTGCTCTCTTAAGTCTTCTTCTATTAGGTCTAAAGATTCTCTAAAGGTATCCACATCTGGAGTAATGGCATTTTTAAAATGTCCTATTTCACTTTCGTAGTGGTTACGCATGTCTACCAAAACAGTATTAGGGTCTTCAATAAGTTCGTTAAACTTTTCAGCTTCAACATGAACTCCTTTATCAGTAACATCAAAAGTATTGTCGTTTAATCCATCAGCTACAATTTTGTCGCGCACTTTTACCTTCAGCTTTAAAAACGCATAATTATCGTGTTCAATTGCAATGTTTAAACGCACGTTTTCAAGAAAAGTGATGGTATCTAAATGAGTTTTAAAAGCATCAAAGTTATCTGCAGGAACAGAAAGTTGTGCATTAATACCTTCGTGTGCAACATAAATTCTTCCTAAGACGTCAAGATCGTCCCAAGCTAAAAACATGTGATTTCTAAAAAGTTGAGTGTTGCCAATTTTGGCATATTTGTAGAAAGAGATTGTTAAGCGTTCTTTTCCCGCTTTTTCAATAAGTTCTGCTCTTTCTTTAGCACTTAAGTTATTGTACAGTTGCATGCTATACTATTTTTTTAAGGTTAAAGATTAATTTTGGGCAAAGGTACTATTTTTTAAGGATTAGCCTTATTAAAATGCAAAAAGCACTTTATGGTTTTCATAAAGTGCTTTTAGTAGACTAACTCGTTATTAATATTTTTTCATTTAAAAATCCAAAATATAACACGAGTTAACCTCCATCGGCTTTACAGTTACTATTTACATGTATAGCAACTGAAACACCTAATACATTGTTTACAATTGTTTTTTTAAAGAATTTCATAGCAAGATTTCCCTTAATTATTAAGTAGATGCAAAAAGTGTAAAAAGGTTGCGTCGTATGATTGAAAAAAATGAAAAGTTATCGTATTTTAGCATGATTAATTTAAGAAAAACACTGTGTAGATGAGTACTGAAAAAGACGCTAAATTAAAAGCACTTAAGCTTACTTTAGATAAACTAGATAAAGCCTATGGAAAAGGGACTGTAATGAAAATGAGTGACCAAGCGGTTGCAGATGTTGATTCTATCCCTTCTGGTTCATTAGGGCTTGATATTGCATTAGGAGTTGGTGGTTATCCAAGAGGTAGAATTATTGAAATTTATGGTCCGGAATCTTCTGGTAAAACAACCTTAACCTTACATGCTATTGCTGAAGCTCAAAAAGCTGGAGGTATTGCTGCTTTTATTGATGCTGAGCATGCTTTTGATAGATTTTACGCTGAAAAATTAGGTGTTGACTTAGAAAATCTAATCATTTCTCAACCTGACAATGGTGAACAAGCACTTGAAATTGCTGATAACTTAGTGCGTTCTGGAGCTATTGATATTATTGTGATTGATTCTGTTGCTGCTCTTACACCTAAAAGTGAAATTGAAGGTGAAATGGGTGACTCTAAAATGGGACTGCATGCACGATTAATGTCTCAAGCGCTTAGAAAACTTACAGGCTCTATCAGTAAGACTAATTGTACAATGATTTTCATTAACCAATTACGCGAAAAAATTGGTGTTATGTTTGGAAACCCTGAAACTACAACTGGTGGTAATGCTTTAAAATTCTATGCCTCAGTTAGATTAGACATTAGACGCTCTACTCAAATTAAAGAATCTGATGGAAATGTTTCTGGTAATAAAACACGAGTTAAAGTGGTTAAAAATAAAGTCGCTCCACCGTTTAAAACTGCTGAATTTGATATTATGTATGGAGAAGGAGTTTCAAAAGTTGGTGAAATATTGGATATTGCTGTTGAACATGAAATTATAAAGAAAAGCGGTTCGTGGTTTAGTTATGATGACACCAAACTTGGTCAAGGTAGAGATGCTGTAAAAAACCTAATTAAAGACAATCCTGAACTTATGGATGAACTCGAAGAGAAAGTTAGGAATACTATTAAAGAAGCTAATTAAAACTTAAAAATCCCTTAAAACGGGATTTTTTTTATTTTTTAACGCAACCTTTTTACACTTTATGTATCTACCTTTTGAAAAGGTATTACCCAAAACCAAATTTAACTATGAAAAAAATATTATTTCTATTTGTTTTTATCCTATCACTAACGTCATGTTCGTTAGAAGATGATGCTCCCTCATTTTACTATGAGATATTACCTATAGAGAGTGTGGATATGCCAGAAGAATTTGTATTAGGTGAAACTTACACAATATATGTAAGCTACTACAAACCATCAGGCTGTTATGTGTTTAATGACTTTTATTACGATAGTGAGTTAAACCAACGAACTATTGCTGTCATAAACACAGTATACCCAGAGCAAAGCTGTACCCAATCAGCTACTTTAGAGGAAGTATCCTTTAACTTTATGGTAAACAGTAATGGTACTTATGTGTTTAGATTTTGGCAAGGTGAAGACGAAAATGGTAACGATTTGTACTACATAGTAGAAATTCCTGTTGTTGAGTAATTAATTTGGACTAACTAATACCTTTATAATGTGAGTTTAGAGCAACTCATAGAACATTGTAAAAAAAATGATACTAAAGCTCAAAGTCAACTATATAAGCTCTATTCGAGCAAACTATTTTCGCTTTGTCTTAAGTACTCAAGAAATTATGTAGAGGCAGAAGACAATCTGCAAGATGCTTTTGTGACTATTTTCAACAAAATATCACAATATAAAAGCAAAGGTTCTTTAGAAGGCTGGATGAAACGAATAACCATTAACACTGCGTTACAAAGGTATAGAAGTGTTGGTGTTTTTGATATTGTTAATGAAGAGCAAATTGAAGATGTTAGTGTAGAAATTGATGAAGACGCAGTAACTATTGACTTTTTACTAAGCATTATTCAAGAGTTACCAGATCGTTATAGGTTAGTATTTAACCTTTATGCTCTAGACGGTTATTCGCATAAAGAAATAGCAGAGATGCTAAACATATCAACAGGAACCTCAAAATCTAATCTTGCCAGAGCACGATTGATTTTAAAAGAAAAGATTGAACAATACAAGGCGAGCATAAACTCGCAAACATTATAATGAGTGAAAAAAAGAACATAGACAGACTTTTTCAGGAGAAGCTCAAAAACTTTGAAGCCACTCCTAATGATGCTGTATGGGAAAACATTCAGGCTAACTTAAATAATAAAAAACGTAAACGCAGAGTTATTCCTATTTGGTGGAAAGTTGCAGGTGTTGCAGCATTGTTAGTGCTGTTATTTACTGTAGGTAATAGTATTTTGTCAGATTCTGGCACTACAAACACACCTTCTGAAATTGTAGATACTGAAACTCCCAATGGAGCTTCAAACAACGAAGATTCTAACAAAGATAATAGTAATTTTGAAAACAACAACACCTCAATAAGTAATACCACTGAAGTTGCAAATGAAAACACCAGTACTTTTGAAGAAGATAAAAATAAAACATCAAAAGGTATAAGTGATAACTCATCAAATTCAACATCTAAAGTAGCAAGCTCCAACACTACCAAAGACATCAATTATAAAACTCAAGAAAATCAAAAGCATTTTTCTAAAAATCAAAACAACCCAACTACCAATCCAAATAAAGCAACCACTGTTGCCCAAAATGATACTAAATCATCAAATAGCAATCAAAAGCCTGAAAGCCATTTGAAAAACAAAGAAGACTTAGATAATCTTATAAAAGGAGCTAAAGATTCTGAAACGACTGTTGCTCAATCATCAAATAAAGACAATAATGGTGATACAGCAGAGGACAATGATCCTAAAACTAATGCTATAGATGAAGAAAACGAAAATACAGAAGACAAAACTATAGAAGATGCTATTGCTGAAGCTAACAATACAAATGAAGAAGAAAAAGAAGAATCGAAACTAAGCAGGTGGAACATTTCTCCAAATGTGGCGCCTGTTTATTTCAATTCACTAGGTAAAGGTTCAGCTATTGACGAGCAGTTTGTGGACAACTCAAAAACTGGTGAAATCAGCATGAGTTATGGTATTAACGGTAGCTATGCGTTTAACGATAAACTAAAAGTAAGGGTTGGTGTAAATAAAGTAGATTTAGGTTATGGCACAAACAATGTTATTGCCTACCAAAACATTGACTCTATGAGTGCTAGGTTAAGCAATGTAAAACTTAACAACAGTGCCTCTAACAATACACTAATAAGCGCTCAAAGTTTAAACAATGTTCACTCACCAGAACTTATAAAAGCTCAAGCAAATAGTTCAATCGATCAGCAATTTGGGTTTATAGAAGTTCCTATTGAATTGGAGTACACATTATTAAATAAAAAGGTAGGAATTAATGTTATTGGTGGTTTCAGTACGTTGTTTGTAAACAAAAATGAAATTTATGCTGTTAATGAAAATGGTAGAACTCTTATAGGTGAAGCTACTAATATAAAAGACATGAGTTATAGTGCCAATTTTGGATTAGGAATGAACTATAACTTATCAGAAAAAGTAAAAATAAATCTTGAACCTATGTTCAAGTACCAAATAAATACGTTCTCTAACAGTTCAGGCGATTTTCAACCTTACTTTATTGGCGTATATACAGGCTTAAGTTATAAGTTTTAGGTTTTTTTAGTTGGTTAGATTAGTTATTGCAAACTCGCAATGATGACTAAAAGCTGCTCTGTGCCAAGGGCAGCTTTTTAGGTTTTATGATACTTTGATAACTGATTTAAAATAATGCTATGCGCTTTAGAATTCAATGGTTTTGTTGCGTCAACTTTAAGTCCATTAGTGATTAAAAACTTATGTACTTTAGCTCTCATTTTCCCTGGTCCTCCACTAAAAAAAGTATAAGAAAAACGTTTTTTATTATCAGCAAAAGTTAAAGGTACAATTGGTATTTGATGGTTAATAGCCATTCTAAAAGCGCCATCTTTAAATTCGTCTAAAACAATACTTTCATCAGGAACACCACCTTCAGGAAAAATACAAATACTCATACCTTGTTTGAGTCTTCGTTGCGCTCTTAAAAAAACTGCTTTTCGGCTTTTTTCACTACTTCTGTCTACTAATATACTTGTACGTTTATAGAAAAATCCAAACAAAGGTATTTTAGCTAATTCAGCTTTTCCAACAAACACAAATGGATTTTTAACAGCCACTAGCATTAGCATAATGTCTGTCATAGAGGTATGGTTAGCAATAAACATATAGCTTTTTCCTTTTTCAGGTGTTTGCTCTCTTTCAATTTTGTAATTGAAACCCATCCCAATTAAAATAAACTTAGCCCAAATGCGTGCTAACTTGAAAAAAAATGGATACCAAGACTCTTTTAAGATAGAAATTAAAAGTACAGGAAAGAGCACAATTATAGGTAGTGCTACTAAAATGTAGAACCAAATCCTGTATAAAACCCAAAAAATGTACTTAAAAATTTTCATAAGCCTCAAAACTACTCAAATTAATTCAACAATTCTACTAAAAAAATTACCTTTGCTGACGATATAATCAAGTTTAATTTAATGAGATTCTCCCTTAAGCGGGAAGTTGATATGGCAAGAATTTTAACAGGAATACAAAGTACAGGAACTCCACATTTAGGTAATATTTTAGGTGCAATTATACCAGCAATAGAAATGGCAAACGATCAAAAAAACGAATCGTTTTTATTTATTGCCAATTTGCATACTCTTACACAAATAAAAAATGCTGAAGAGTTACGACACAATACCTACTCTGTTGCAGCAACCTGGTTAGCCTTTGGGTTAAATGTTGAAAAAACTGTGTTTTACAGACAAAGCGATGTACCTCAAGTAACCGAACTAGCTTGGTATTTAGATTGCTTTTTTCCTTATCAACGTTTAAAATTAGCGCATGGTTTTAAAGACAAAGCTGATAGGTTAGACGATGTAAATGCTGGTTTGTTTATGTACCCAATGCTTATGGCTGCTGATATTTTATTATACGATGCCAATATTGTTCCTGTTGGAAAAGACCAACTACAACACCTTGAAATGACACGTGATGTAGCGACTCGTTTTCATACTAAAATGGGTGAAACTTTTATTTTACCAGAGGCTAAAGTTCAAGAAAGTACCAAACTCATTCCTGGAACCGATGGTGAAAAAATGAGTAAGAGTAGAGGTAATTTTATCAATATTTTTTTAGCTGATAAAAAGTTGCGTAAACAAATTATGTCTATTGAAACGGATAGCACACCTCTTGAAGAGCCAAAAGACTGGAAAACTTGTAATTGTTTTGCGATTTATAGTTTACTAGCTACTGAAAGTCAAATAGAAACCATGAAAGCCAATTATGAAAAAGGTGGTTATGGTTATGGACATGCTAAACAGGCTTTGTTTGAATTAATTATTGAAAAATTTGCGAAACAACGTGAGCAATACAACTACTATATGAATAACCTTAGCGAAATTGATAAAGCACTTGCTTTAGGTGCTGAGAAAGCCAAAGTGGTTGCTGACGATGTTTTAAAAAGAGTTAGAGAAAAAGCTGGTTATTAAATAACCTCAAACAGCTTTCCTGGTAAAGGTCTTATCACGCCTTTTAGCTCCATATTTAGCAACGTACTGCTTACTTTAAAAATAGGCAAATTACAGTTAATGGCTATGACATCTAGTTGTTGCTTTTCGTTTTCTTTTAGGTAATTATATATTGCTTTTTCTGTAGTATCGAGTTCAACAAACAATTGCTTTTGTACTGCTGGCTTTTTTTCGCCTTCTAACTGCCAATTTAATATATATGGAATATCTAATGGTGTAGTTAATGCATGTGCTTTTTGATATTTAATCAAATTATTGCAACCTACACTTTGCAAATCGGTAGTTCTTCCAGGAACAGCAAATACATCTCTGTTATATGAACTTGCAATATCAGCAGTAACCAAGCTACCTCCTTTTTCTGCAGATTCAATAACTATAGTAGCTTCACTAAGTCCTGCTATAATCCTGTTGCGTTTTAAAAAATTGGTTCTGTCAAAAACGTCAGTACTCCAAAAATCGGTAAAAAACCCACCATGTTGTTCAACATCAACCATATATTTTTTATGGGTTTTAGGGTAAATTTGATTTAAACCATGAGCTAAGCAGCCTATGGTTTGCAAATTATGTTGTAATGCTGCTTTTTGGGCAGTAATATCTGTTCCATAAGCAAACCCTGAAACGATTACAGGATTAAAAACAGCTAATTCTTCAACCAACTTTTCGCAAAACGCTATACCATATGTAGTAATTTTTCTTGCTCCAACAATGCTAATAATGCGTTTTTCTTTAAGGTTGATATTTCCAGACTGAAACAACACAATTGGTCCATCAATACAATGTTTTAACCGTTCTGGATAATCGTTATCCATAAAATATAAGCAGGCAATATTGTTGTCTTCAATAAATTTAATTTCATTTTCAGCAGCTGAAATATGCGATGAATTAAACAAATCGCTAATTGTAGCACTACCAATACCATCTATTTTTAAAAGGTTTTGTTTCTTTTCTTTTAAAACAGCTTCAGCAGAACCACAACTTTTTATAAGCTTCTTAGCGGTAATATCACCAATATTTGGTACGTGTTGTAACGCCAATGTATAAATTAATTGTTCGGTGTTCATAACTATTACGCTGGTTTTGAACCTACAATAAACTAAATTTTAAAGTGTTAATAAATAGTTAAGGCGAATTTTTATTCGCATACAAAAATTTTTAACTTTGTTTTTATGCAATTGGAAACCTACATAAGTGATTTGTTATACAGATATGATTGTGTAACTATACCAGAGTTTGGAGCGTTTTTAACCAAAAGCGTTTCTGCAAAAGTACATGAGTCTACTAACTCATTCTACCCTCCAAAAAAAGTGTTGTCTTTTAACGAGCAACTACAACATAATGATGGTTTATTATCATCTTATATTGCTGAGGTAGAAAAAATCCCTTATGAGGTTGCTTCTCAAAAACTAAACAAGCACGTTAAATCTATTAAATCGTATTTGGTTCAAGGTGAAACCTTAACCTTTGATAATATTGGTGAATTGGTTTTAAATGCTGAAGGAAAAATTGTTTTTGACCCTTCTTATCACATCAATTACTTAACTGATGCTTTTGGTTTATCTCAATTTGTATCAAATCAAGTTACTAGAGAAGTATACAAAGAAGACGTTGAAACTATTGAGAACGTCATTCCAATTACCGTAACTCCTGAAAAACGCAAATCTAGACCCTATTTAAAATATGCTGCCATTGCTGTTCTATTTTTAGGTCTTGGTGGTTTTGTAGCTTCTAACTACTACATTAATGAAATAGAATCTCAAAATCAATTAGCACAAGAAGAAGCTAACACCCAACTAGACAACAAAGTACAAGAGGCTACATTTGTAATTGAAAATCCTTTACCTGCTGCAACACTAACTGTTGAAAAACAACAAGGCAACTACCACATTATTGCTGGTGCTTTTAGAGTTGAAGAAAACTCTGATAAGAAAGTAGCACAGTTAAAAGCACTTGGTTATAAGGCTAGAAAAATTGGTGTTAACAAATATGGCTTACACGAGGTAGTATATTCTAGTCATGTTGATAGACTTGAAGCTCTTAAAACCTTGCGTGACATAAAAAGAACGCACAATCCTGACGCTTGGTTATTAGTAAAAGCATTAAACTAATATTTTCTTTCTTTAGTTTTTAAAAGCACCTTACCTTTGCATTCAAATTCATAGACATGAAAGCAAAGACACCCAATGCATCTAAAACTGTAATGACCGACTTGGTACTTCCAAGTGAAACCAATCCATTAAACAACCTTTTTGGAGGAGAGCTTTTAGCTCGTATGGATCGTGCTGCTAGTATTGCAGCAAGACGCCACAGCAGACGTATTGTAGTTACTGCTTCGGTTAACCATGTGGCTTTTAATAGGTCAGTGCCATTAGGAAGTGTTGTGACTGTTGAAGCTAAGGTATCAAGAGCTTTTAAAACATCTATGGAAGTTTATATTGACGTTTGGATTGATGATAGAGAGTCTGGAATTAAAACCAAAGCTAACGAAGCTATATACACTTTTGTAGCTGTAGATGAAACTGGAAGACCTGTATCTGTTCCTGAAATTGTTCCTGAAACCGATTTAGAAAAAGAACGCTTTGATGCTGCCTTAAGACGTAAACAGTTAAGTTTAGTACTTGCAGGAAAGCTAAAACCAAACGACGCAACTGAACTTAAAGCATTGTTTGAGTAATTAACGTGAACAATGGATAAGAAATTTTCGTACGTTAGAGTAAATTTTCACGATTAAAATGAGTGGAATTTGTATCAAAAACAAGAAAATTTCCATCAAAAATGTACTTCTCGATACAAAATTCTTGCAGAATTTTACTCGAAGTGACACTTATAAACACAAACATTATTTACTTTAATTATGTTTTTTTGGATTCCGCATCAAGTGCGGAATGACAGATTTAATGTCATTATTTGACTCTATAAGATTCCTGTTTTCACAGGAATTCTTCACATTTTGTAAATCCTAAAATAGTTTTCAAAATGCTATTACATTTTGTAAATCCAGCTTGCAGGATTTTGAGTTTGAGAGTCTTTGTAAACTCCAAAACCTAGCATAGTTTCACCTGTGTTTTTGTTGGTAAACACCTCTCCTATTTCTTGTTTAGTAGTAATCTTATCACCTTTTTTGACGTAAATTTTTGATAGGTTTTTATAAACCGTGATGTAGTTACCATGTCTAATCATAATTACAGGATTAGCATTTGGTATAACTAAAATTTCAGAAACTTCGCCATCAAAAACCGCTCGCACTTTTGCACCTTGTTCGGTTGCAATTCTAACTCCAGGACTATTAAACGTTACAGTTCTATCAATTGGTGATGGTTGATTACCATAGCGTACTTTAACAACTCCTTTTTCAACAGGCCAAGGTAATTGTCCTTTGTTAGACTGAAAATTAGCAGCCAACTGTTTAGCTTCGGCAGTTAAAGCAAACCCTTTAGATGTAGTGGATTTTCCTGCTTTTTTATTTGACGCTGCAATGGCTTCTTTAATTAACCTGTCAATCTCTTTGTCAATTTTATCTATTTCCTGCTGCTTTACTTTTATTTGAGACGCATATTTACTCATGTTTTGGCGTATAGAAGCCATAAGTGTTTCGTGCTCTTTGAGTTCTCCTTCCAACTGCTTTTTGGCAATTCGGTTTTCTTCAATAAGCTTTTGCTTGTCTTCTCTTTGTTGTATTAAAGACGTATTCAATTCTTGTAAACGTACAGTTTTTGATTTAATCGCTTCGCCTTGTTCTTCTTGGTAATTTCTATATTGCTTTAGGTATTGTAAACGCTTATAAGCTTGCTGAAAATTATCTGCTGATAACAGAAACATGATTTTACTTTGCTCTGACTTGCTTTTATAAGACTTTACAATCATAGCAGCATAATCTGCTTTAAGCTGTTTTAATTGCTCTCTAAGGCTGGAAATTTCATTTTGGTTATCGTTGATTTCTCTGGTTAATAAATTGGCTTGGTCATTAGTAATTTTAATCAGGTTTTTTCTAACATTTACCTTGTAGTTAAGGTCTTCTACCAATGAAATTACTGACTTTTCCTTTTTCTTATCAGAAAATAGCAAGGCATTTAATTGCTTTAATTCATTTTGATATTTCTTACGTTGGGCTTCGAGTTCCTTTTGCTTATCACTTTGCGCAAAACCGAAACCAATGTTCATAAAGAAACATATCATTACTATTAAGGTTGGCTTACTATACATGTTATAATATTATTTCTTTAAACCCTGTAGGTATTTTAAATGGAAAACGTACTTCTTCATTAAGCGACACTGATTTGTACTCCAAATCAATAGTGACTTCACTGGTTGCTTCAACTGCAGAAATGTGTATATTTTCTGGAACTATTTGTCGTTGTACTTCCTGATAGGATTTATAATCTACTTGTAACATACGTTGCTGTAACGGTTGATACAGTTGTTGAGAATCCATTTTAAAATGTCCTGGATTTATTAAGTAAAACAGCTCTAATACTGCTTTTTGGTTTTTAGGCTCAAGCACATAAGATTCTTGATGAGTTGATGCTTTGTAGGTGTCATCTTTTAGATTATAAATAGCTTCTCCCACAAGTAGGTTTTGAACCTTTTTAAAATCTAATTCTACTCCTAAAATATTACTTAGTAAGGTGTAGTCACCATCAAAATACTGATTGTTTATTTTGTCGTAAAACTGAACTCTATCTGGTGTTATCATGGCTCTAGCTAAACCCAAAGTAGCACTCAACCAGATGGTTTCATCTTTTTTTATTCTAAGGTTTACTGTATAGCCTTGAGAATCGTCACCTTGAGTATAGTCTATTTTTACTTTGGCTTGCAAGGTTTTAAATCGGATTTCCTGTTTAGAATTTTCTCTAATAAGTTGTTTTGCAGTAATGCTTGTATTGAGCGTTCCAGTGTCAGTAACGCTTTTGGTAGATTTACATCCATAAACAGCACATACCACAACTGTAACAACTACTATTTTAATTTGCTTCATCATAGATTTTCAGGAACATTATTGTTGACCACCAGCAATAGCTTGGGCTTTTTTAGCAAACGTTTCAGATTTTGATATATTATTATTCAATTTATATGCAGTGCTTAATTGCGTATAAAAATCGGCTTCCATTTTAGGATCATCAATAATATAATCTAATCCTGTTTCTAAACTTTCAATTGCTTGCTTTGGTTGCTTTAGCTTATTGTTTGCAACACCATTTATAAGGTAAAATATAGGTTGCGCAGGATAAAGTTCTAACGCTTGGTTACTCTTAGCAACTACTTTATCATTCTGATTAAGTTCTAACTGAAGTAACAATACATCTTTAATAATGTTGTAGTTGCTAGGTTCTTGCTTTAAAGCTTCCTCATAGTAGCTTAGTGCTTTGGTTTTATCTCCAGATTTTAAGTAATACTGACCTAATTCTAATAGTGTTTTTTTGCTTTTATCATTATCCACCAAAGCTGTAACATCTACTAATTGCGATTCGTACTCAGGATGTTTAGACACAAACTCTACAAAATCGTTAAACACTTTGGTTTTTGCCTCAGGGTTAATCGATGCACTTGTAAGTACAATTTTCATAGAGTTAATGGCATTTTGAGTGTCATTATCATTTAAATAAAACTTATACAATGCAAGATGAACCAATTGCGATTCAGGATTGATTTCTAAAAGACGTTGCGCTGTATCAAACGCTTTTTGTGTGTCTCCTATTTCGCTATATCTGTACACGAGTTTTAAATAATTGTCTTCGTTTTGAGGATTGTTTTTTACTCGGTCTTCAAGATTTTCAATGCGATCGTCATCATTCCCTGTTATGTTATAGATTTGATTTCGCATATAATCTCTATTCTCACTAATCCCAAATTCTTCATCTAACTCATCAAGAAGTTTTATAGCGTCTTTATACTTTTCGGCTTTTATGTATAATCCTGCTAGGTCTTCTTTGTAGTCTGGATGGTATTTAACAAGCTGCTTAACGGTTTTTACTGCTTTGTCAACATCATTCTGCTGAATGTAAACATCATAAAGCTCGTCCATGTACCATTCGTTTTCTGGTGACTTCGAAATGGCTTTTCTTAGAGCATCTTCAGCAGCTCCAAAGTTTTTAAGCTTATTATAGTTTTTACCTAACTCGAAATACAAAGCAGCATCAGAATCGTCAATTTTTATGCATTTTAAAAGAGCATCTACTGCACGTTGGTAGTTTTCAATACCTTTTTGCTTTAGGGCTTCAAAAAATAATTCTTGATATGCATCTTCGACATTACCTAAATCATCGTCTGGTCGTTTGTTAAAATCGACTTGAGCAATACTAGTTTGTGGAATAAAAAATAGTCCAAATAGTATGGCAACGATGTAGGTATTGTATTTCATTATTAGTGTTTCTTTGCTTTGTCTTGAATGCTATTGCAATTGTTATTCCAAACTTAGGTTTAAAAGATTCCTGTTTTCACAGGAATTTATTCCAAAACCGAATAATCTCCAATACTAATGGTTTTAAAATTTCCGTCATAGGAAACATGATTACCAATCATAGCATCCTCTAAATTAGCATTTTTAACGGTTGTATGCGTTTGAATTAAGCTATTTTTAACGGTTGAATTTTCAATAACGCAATTATTGCCAATAGAAACGTTTGGACCTACTGTTGTATTGTTTAATACCACGTTTTCTCCTATAAAACAAGGCTCTATGATTTTTGAATTGTGAAGTGTCACAGAATCACTAATTAGGTGCTCACCATCATTTTTAAGAAAATTGAGCATTTTACTATTGGTTTGAACCGTTACAGGTTTGTTACCACAGTCCATCCATTCATCAACAGTTCCTGTTTTAAAGACTTTTCCTTCTGCCATCATGCGTTTTATACCATCATTTATTTGGTATTCGCCACCATTCATAATATTTTCATCAAGAACTTCTTGTAGTTTGCTTTTTAAAACGCCTACATTTTTAAAATAGTAAATACCAATAACCGCTTGGTCACTAACAAACTCTTGAGGTTTTTCAACCAATTCAATAATTTCGTTGTTAGCGTTAAGTTTTACAACTCCAAACGCTTGAGGGTTTTCAACCTGTTTAGTCCAGATTACAGCATCAGCTTCTGGATCTAAATTAAAATCGGCTCTTATTAATGTATCAGCATAGGCAATAACTGCAGGCCCTGAAAGTGATGCTTTAGCGCTCATTATAGCATGTCCTGTTCCTAAAGGTTGGTCTTGCCTATAAATTGACGCTTTAGCACCTAAATCGGTCGCTAATGCAGTTAAACTATCTACAACATCGTCGCCAAAAAAAGCATGATCTCCTAAAACAAAAGCGACTTCTTCAATTGGTTGATTTAAAATTTTAGCAATATCTTTTACTAATCGATGTACTATTGGTTGTCCAGCAACAGGAATTAATGGTTTTGGAACTGTTAATGTGTGCGGACGAAGTCGAGAGCCTCGACCAGCCATTGGTACTATTATTTTCATATTACTGCCTGCGAAAGCAGGTATCTTTATTGTGTTAAACTTAATTCCTATAAAAGTAGGAATCTCTTTATTCTCTTAGTTTGCTAAAATTTAGATTCCAATTGGCACTAATATCTATCCAATTAGGATTCATTTCTTCTATCAATTCAATTTTCCAATTTCTTTTCCATTTTTTGAATTGCCTTTCTCTCTTTTCAGCATCTTTTCCATTTTCAAACTCTTCAAAATAGACAAGCATAGTACAATTATACTTGGCTGTGAAAGATTTTGGGTAAACTTTTAGTTTATGTTCTTTTACCCTTTCTTCAATATTATCAGTAACACCAATATACAAAACTCCATTAGCTCTATTGCTCATTATATACACATACCACAGTTTCATACAATTGCTAAAAGAGATTCCTGCGTTCGCAGGAATTTATTTCGTCCCTGTACTTCCAAAACCACCTTCACCTCTTGAGGTTTCAGAAAGTTCTTGAACTTCTTCCCATTCTGCACGTTCATGTTTTGCAATAACCAATTGTGCAATACGCTCACCATTTTGGATAGTAAAATCTTCATTAGACAAGTTTACCAAAATAACTCCTATCTCTCCCCTATAATCAGCATCAATAGTTCCAGGAGCATTGAGCACTGTAATTCCTTTTTTAGCTGCTAAACCACTGCGTGGTCTCACTTGAGCTTCATAACCAATAGGAAGTTCCATAAATAACCCTGTACCTACAATGCTTCTCTCTAATGGTTTTAAGGTTCTAGATTCAGATAAATTAGCACGTAAATCCATTCCTGCTGATGCAATGGTTTCGTAGTTAGGTAAAGCGTGATTGGATTTGTTAATTATTTTTATGGTCATTGTTTTCTTTTTAAGAGTTGTTTGATTTGTTCTTTTTCAGAAACAAATACTATCGCCAAAAATAATAAAACTAAGCCTGTATTTAGGTAATAGTTGCTATTGGTTTTTAATACTATTATTGACATTACTACTGCTAGAATTAAGTATAGAGCTATCTTTTTTAAATCATACGGAACAGGATAATGCTTTTGTCCTAAAACATATGACAATAACATCATAACAGCATAAGCTGCTAGAGTTGCCCAAGCGGAAGCCATAAACCCAATTTTAGGAATCATTATATAATTGAACCCAATTGTGATTATAGCTCCTACGATTGATAAATACATTCCGTAGCGCGTTTTGTCAGTTAACTTATACCAAATAGCAAGGTTGAAATAAATACCTAAGCAAAGATTTGCTAAAAGCACTATAGGAACAATATCTATTGCTATCCAGTAACTTTCATCTCTAACAATAAGTTCTTTGAATATATTGAGATAAGCTACTATAAAGACCAACATGAAACTTCCAAAAATCACAAAGTATTTCATTATAGTCGCATAGGTTTCTTTTGCATTGTGTTCTTTAGCATGATTAAAAAAGAACGGTTCTGCTCCTAACCTAAATCCTTGAATAAAAATGGTCATAAAAACTGCAATTTTATAGCAACCACTATATGCTCCATTAATATCTTTTCCTAACAATTCTGGTAAAAGCCATTTATCAAAATTCTCATTAATTACATAGGCTAGTCCAGCAACCATTATTGGCCAACCATAATTGAGAAGTTGTTTAAAAACTGTCGTGCTAAATTGAAGCTTTGTCTTAAAAAAGTAAGGTGACAGTAACAATAGCGTTATTATGCTCGCTACAAGATTAGCAATGAATATATACTTTACTAAGTTGCTACTGTCATAACTAGAAAACTCTATTCCAAACTCTGGTATTGCCCAAAGAAAAAAGAAGTTCAGCGCAACATATATGAGTATATTAGAAAGTTTTATTGAAGCAAACCTTATTGGTCTTCCTGTTGCTCTTAAATACGCAAAAGGCACTACAACAAGTGTATCCAACACCAATACTCCTAATAACAAATTAAAGTAGGTTTGGTCTAGATTTACTAGCTCTGAAAGTTGTTGATTAAAACTAAAGACAATTGCAAAGAACAAGACAGTAGAAACTACTAAACTTATTAATGCAGTAGAAAAGACCTTGTGCTTTTCTTCACTTTTACTAAAAAACCTGAAGAAAGCCGTTTCCATACCATAAGTTAGCAATACATTAAAAAAAGCAGCATACACATAAAACGTTGTGTTGTCAGAATAACTTGTGGTTTCTAAAGTATCGGTATGTAATGGCACTAAAACAAAGTTCATTAATCTAGGTAAAACTGTTGCTAAACCATAGATAATAGTGTCTTTAAAAAACTTTTTTAATGCGCCCAAGAGTGATTTTTTACTCTGCTAAAGATACTGTTTTAAAAAAGGAAATGCAATGTCAATCTGATTGGGAATTTGGAGGTCCGTTTTCATAATAAATACCTTCGTTTTCTACAAGGTTACTTATTTTAAAATATTTTTTTTCTCCATTTTCTCTATAGCTTACCACACATTCTCTATTAGAAATTTTAAATGGAAATTCCTTAATTAATGCTAGTTGATGACCTTCGGAAATTGGGTGGCGTTTAATTAATCTTGAAACGTATTTTCCTTTAACAGGTGTTAATGCTCCTTTTAAGTTTCTAAAATAAATACTATCAATAACTACATTATTGTTAGGCGTTAAGTTGGCAATATGAAAATCGATACCTTCACTTCCTATTTTAATATTGGATATCCATACCTGATAATAGGCTCTGGTATACTGAAAAGGTACTTGCTTTTGTAGCTTATAAGCATTTGAGCATCCCATTAAGGTAATAATGAGAAACAGAAGGATTGGCTTAAAAGGTCTCATAGGTTAAGATTTTAAGATTTGGGATTAGTCCTTTTTGGGAGGAGGACTTGGGTAATTTAACGTAGGTTTTTCAATAATATTTGAAATCTTATAATAGTTTGTCTTTCTGTGTTGTTTGTAAGTTATAACACATTCGTCATTTTCAAGTTTAAAAGGCAGTTGAGATGGTAAATAAGGCAATTGATTTTTATGCTCTTCATTCATTTCGCTGCTTAATACAATGTCTTTGTTTTGTATAGATTTAAACCTGCCAACATAAACTAAAGTGTCTTTCTCTAAGCGTTCAAGCTTTACTCCTTGTCCCCTAAAATAGATACTGTCCAATACGATTTTATCTTCTTTTACAGTGATAAAAACGTTTGTACCTGACCCTCCTTCTTTTACACCAGCATTCCATGTTTGATAGTAGACCTCTCCAAAGTTAACTGGAGCCTTTTCTTGCAGTTTTTGCGCACTAGAACATTGATAGAATCCTAACATAACTAATAAAGCTATTAAATATAAAGTGTGTTTTATTAATCTCATTTCTAAAACTTAACGATTATAAAGATACTATTTCAAAATCAATGCCATAAAAAAACCTCACCGATTTGGTGAGGTTTCTTTTGTATTATGAGATGCTGAAACTCCCGATACTTTAGGACAGCATAACAGTATTTAGTAATTTAATGCTTCATTTTTTCTTTGAAGCATTTGACTGCGTCTAATTGTTTAATGCTTCAGCACCACCAACAATTTCAAGGATTTCGTTGGTAATAGCAGCTTGACGTGCTTTGTTATAAGTTAACTTTAATTGATCTCTTAACTCAGTAGCATTATCAGTTGCTTTGTGCATTGCAGTCATTCGCGCTCCATGTTCAGACGCAAATGAGTCTCTTACACCTTTATACAACTGTGTTTTTAATGACTTAGGAATTAATTGTTCAACGATTTCAATTTTTGAAGGTTCAAAAATATAATCTAAGTTTACATTAGCATCAGCTTCAACAGGAACAATTGGTAAAAACTGTTCAGTCATTACTTCTTGCGTTGCAGCATTTTTAAACTTGTTGTAAACAATATCAATCTTATCATACTCTCCTGCTACGAATTTATCCATAAGCATTTGAGCTATCTCAGCAACGTTATCAAAAGTTAAATCGTCAAAAACTTCACTCTTATTAGCAATAACTTTATTGGTCTTTTTAAAAGCATCATTTGCTTTTTTACCAACAGCTACATAAGATACTTCTTGATTTGCGTATGTTTCAGAAGTTAGTTTGCTTACAGCTTTAATGATATTTGAGTTGAAAGCACCACACAAACCTCTGTTTGAAGTAATAGCAACGATTAATACTTTTTTAACTTCACGTTGATCAGAAAACTTGCTTCCTGAGTCTGCATCTAAAGTTGCACTTAAACTTTGTAAAAGTTCAGTTAACTTATCTGCATAAGGTCGCATTGCAGTAATAGCATCTTGTGCTTTCTTTAACTTTGCAGCAGATACCATTTTCATAGCACTAGTAATCTGCATCGTTGAAGATACCGAAGATATTCTATTACGTATTTCTTTTAAGTTTGCCATATTGTAAATATGAACTCACTTGCGTGAGCGTAATTATTATGCTTTATATTTAGCTGATAATTCTTTTGCTACAGTACTTAATGTATCTGTAACCTCATCAGTTAATTTACCTGCTTTTAAAGTAGCTAACACGTCGCTGTGTTTTGCTTTTAAGAACTCAATATAATCAGTTTCAAATTCTTTTACTTTTTCTACAGGAACATCTCTTAATAAGTTTTTAGAACCTGCATAGATGATAGCTACTTGATCTTCTACAGTAAATGGATCGTTTTGAGCTTGCTTTAAGATCTCAACGTTACGTTTACCTTTTTCAATTACATTAAGAGTTGCAGCATCAAGGTCAGAACCAAACTTAGCGAATGCTTCTAGTTCACGGAACTGTGCTTGGTCTAATTTTAATGTACCTGCTACTTTTTTCATTGATTTAATCTGAGCCGAACCACCTACACGAGATACAGAGATACCTACGTTAATTGCTGGACGCACACCAGAGTTGAATAAATCAGACTCTAAGAATATCTGACCATCTGTAATAGAAATTACGTTAGTTGGGATATATGCTGATACGTCACCTGCTTGAGTTTCAATAATTGGTAATGCAGTTAAAGAACCACCACCTTTTACGATTGGCTTTAACGACTCTGGTAAGTCATTCATGTCCTTAGCAATAGCATCATCAGCAATTACTTTAGCAGAACGCTCTAATAAACGAGAGTGTAAGTAGAAAACGTCTCCTGGGTACGCCTCACGTCCTGGTGGACGACGTAATAATAAAGATACCTCACGGTAAGCTACCGCTTGCTTAGATAAATCGTCATAGATAATTAAAGCTGGACGACCAGTATCTCTAAAATACTCACCAATTGCAGCTCCTGCGAAAGGTGCATATACTTGCATTGGAGCAGGATCTGATGCGTTTGCAGCAACAATTGTTGTATATGCTAAAGCACCTTTATCTTCTAAAGTTTTAGCAATATTTGCTACAGTAGATGCTTTTTGACCTACAGCAACATATATACAGTATACAGGCTCACCTGCATCATAAAATTCTTTTTGATTTAAGATGGTATCAATACAAACTGTTGTTTTACCAGTTTGACGGTCACCAATTACCAACTCACGTTGTCCACGACCTACAGGAATCATTGCATCAATAGACTTGATACCTGTTTGTAATGGTTCGTTTACTGGCTGACGGTAGATAACACCAGGAGCTTTACGCTCTAATGGCATTTCATAAGTATCACCAGAGATAGCACCTTTACCATCAATTGGGTTACCTAAAGTATCAACCACACGACCAACAATACCTTCACCTACGTTAATAGATGCGATACGTCCTGTACGCTTTACTGTAGAACCTTCTTTGATTACTTTAGAAGGACCTAATAATACGATACCTACGTTATCTTCTTCAAGGTTTAGTACAATACCTTCTAATCCGCCTTCAAATTCTACTAATTCTCCGTATTGCGCATTTGAAAGTCCATAAGCACGTACAATACCATCACCAACAGTTAATACTGTTCCTACTTCATCTAATGAAGCACCTGCTTCAAAACCTGAAAGTTGTTGTTTTAAGATTGCTGATATTTCAGCTGGTTTTACTTCTGCCATCTTATTATTTATTTAAGATAAAACTATCTTTAGTTTAATGTAAATTCTCTTTTTAGTTTGTTTAATTTATTTGCAATACTTGCATTGTATTGAATGTCTCCAACACGTAAGATAAAACCACCTAAAATGCTTTCATCTACAATATTTTCAACTTCAACTTCTTTTCCTGTAAGTTCTTTTACTTTAGCTAAAACTTTTACTTTTAAATCATCAGTAATAGGCACAGCAGTTGTAACTTTTGCAACTTGTGTTCCTTTTAACTCGTCGTATAACTGATTGTATTTAGAAGCTGTTTCGCCTATAAGAGAAATTCTTTTGTTAGCAATCAGTGTATCAATTAAATTACTTGTAACTGAGTTTGTGTTTTTAAACACCTCTAACAATACTTCTTTTTTTACCGAAGACCTTACAATAGGACTTTGAAGCATGTTGCTTAAATCTTTGTTTTCTGCAATAGTGTTTACTATAAGCTTCATATCATTATTTACAGCATCTGCTGTGTTTTGATCTGATGCTAAGCTTAAAACTGCTTTTGCGTAACGTACTGCTGCTCTTGCTCCTGCCATTTTCCTAATACTAAACCCTTTTTTAAGGAAAGGACTTTTATTGTTTAGTTAATACTTGTTTTAGTTTAATGTTGCTTCGCCTAACATAGACTCAACTAATTGTAATTGTTTGTCTTTGTTAGATAGTTCTTCACGAACTACTTTTTCTGCAATTTCTAATGATAAACCTGCAACATGGTTTTTAAGCTCTGCCATTGCAGCTTTCTTTTCGCTTTCAATTGCAGCTTGTGCTTGCTCAATCATTTTGCTAGCCTTAGCTTGTGCATCTTCTTCAGCATCTGCAATAATTTTGGCTTTAATCTCACGTGCTTCTTTTAACAAAGCTTCACGTTCGCTACGAGCTTCTTGTAAGATGCGCTCATTATCTGCTTTAAGATTTTCCATTTCCTTACGAGCGTTTTCAGCAGATGCTAAAGCGCTTTTGATACCTTCTTCTCTATCTTCTACTGCACCAAGAATAGGTTTCCAAGCAAATTTTCTTAAAACAAAAAGTAAAATTACAAATGTAATTAACGACCAAAATACGAGTCCAAAATCTGGTTTTATTAAATCCATGGTTTTATGTCTTTATAACTTAAATTTTAAAATAAACTACAAAAGCAGCCAACCGCTACTTTTGTAGTTTCTTGTTAATCATTAAACGATTAATGCTGCAACAACACCAAATAAAGCTACTGCTTCTACGAAGGCTGCTAAGATTAGTGCTGAAGTTTGGATTTTTCCTTGGATTTCTGGTTGACGAGCCATAGCATCCATAGCTGATCCACCGATTCTTCCAATTCCCATTCCAGCTCCAATTGCTGCTAAACCAGCTCCAATTGCTGCGATTCCTGTAATAGTCATAATATAAAATTTAAATTAATTAATGTGCTTCTTCTGTTGCCATACCAAAGTATAGCGCTGATAATACTGTAAAAATATATGCTTGTATTGCAGTTACTACAATTTCTATAATGCCAATAAATAATGAGAACGCTATAGATACTGGTGCAACAGCAATGGTTTCAAAAATGAATATTAACGACATTAAAGCTAGTATAATAATGTGACCAGCAGTAATGTTTGCAAACAAACGAATCATTAATGAAATTGGTTTTACGAACATACCTACAATTTCAATAGGCATTAAAAATATTTTCATTGGTACTGGTACACCAGGCATCCAGAAAATATGTTTCCAATAATGTTTGTTTCCGCTAAATGTTGTTATTAAAAAAGTACAAAATGCTAAAGAGAACGTAAACGCAATGTTACCACTAAGGTTAGCACCATTTAAAATTGGAATTAAACCGAAAATGTTGTTAATCCATATAAAGAAAAATACAGTTAACAAGTATGGCATAAAACGCTTGTACTTGTGCTCACCAATCATAGGTTTTGCAATCTCGTCTCTTACAAATACAATAAGAGGCTCCATGAAACTTGCAATTCCTTTTGGCACGTAGTTACCTGATTTTTTGTACTGTTTTGCAGTAGTAAGGAAAATGAAAAGCAATACAATAACTGAAACCCACATCATAAAAACGTTTCTTGTTATTGAAAAATCCCAAGGACGTTCAGCATTAATAGGATGATGTTCTGCATCATATTTTACTGTTGTTTCACCATCATTTAATCGGTAAATTTTTTCATGAACATTTACAAAACGTTGCCCATCTTTTTCAACAACTACTTCTCCATTATAATCGTGGTGAAACTCTGAAGACATAAATGTTGTTAATCCACTATCAGTATAAAGTATAATAGGAAGTGGGATAGAAATTGGGTGTCCATTGATATCTATGATGTGCATACCGTAAGCGTCTTTTACGTGATGCAAAATCATCTCTTTAGGATTGAATTCCTCTTTGTTCTCAGAATGAGCATCTTCTGAAGCATAACCAAAAAATGATACGGTTAAAAACAGAACAGAAAATAGTGCGCTTTTAAAGGTGTTTAATGTCATTGTGTATTACTTAAAAATACCTTGCTTTAAATTCCGTGCAAATGTACGTACATTATATTAATTGTCCAACACTATTTTAAGGATTATTTAAACCCTAGATTTTTTCGGCGAAACAACTCATTTTTAAGGGGTTTTCTGAAGAAACTTTGTAAGTGAAAAGACTTCAAAAAATAAATACAGAAAGTAAGGAATAAAGAAATTGAAAACATCAGGTTGTCTATTCTCTTTATCAGAAAGCAGAAGAGGCAATAAAAACACAATGGCTAATATCATTTTTAAAAATGTACTCATCATAAACACATTAAAAACCTCAGTCTTTCCACTAGAGTATTTATAGTTTATTACTGTATAAAGCAACGTAGTAATAACAAAATGAAACACATAGATTTGCCAAACAGGGAAGAAAAAAGAAATGTCTGTTGCAAAATATGATAATAGATAGCTATGTAAACCAAAAAGTACTAGCGTAAAAATTATGTTTTGTACTAAAAAAGAAAGTTGCCTAGATTTAAAAGCTGAATTCATAACTTAATTGTCTTTTGAATTTGCAATAATACGTCTTATTACAAAAACAATTGATACAATTACAGATACAAATGATAATACAATTGTATAAAGGTTGTGTTCGTTTGGAAATTTTTCGTCAAGTTTGACACCGCAAAATGTTCCTATTGCAATAATAGCAGCCATTTGAATAACTAAACCTGAAAGTTTAGCATAAGCATTAAGCTGATTGCCCTTGTCCTTGCTTTTCTTGTGCTGGTCGTTGTAACTCGCCACCTTTACTTAATTCTTTAATTGCTCCTTTCATTGCGCATGTAGCATTAAAAGTAGCTCCAGGTTCTACAGCAAGTTTGCCAACCTCAACTTCACCTTCTACAAAAGCAGAGGATTTTAATGATAAGGTATCTGAAAGAATAAGCTTTCCTGAAAATTTCCCTTCAATATCTGCATTAGAACTTTTTAGAGTTCCATTGATAACTCCAGTTCTTCCTATTACAACTTTACCAGGTGTTTTAATATTACCTTGAACAGTACCTTCAATCCTAAAGTCACCATCGCTAATAATATCACCTGTAATTGTGGTGCCTTTAGCAATGCTATTTTGTTGTGAAATTGTTTCTGTTGCCATTCTTCCTCTTTTTTGATCCGAAAACATAGGTTAAATTTTATTGAGATTCTAGGTATTCATTTATGTTTTTGTGCATTTGTACTATGGCATAGTTAGGCGAAGATATTGCAAAGTGCTCTTTTACAATTTTATGCTTGTTTTCTTCAAGTATTTCGGCAAAACCTGAAGCTCCTTCAACGCTTTTTAAACCATGAACTACTACAAATTTAGTGTTTTCATCATAAACATCAACTGATGTGGTTAAATCAAAATAACTAATATTTGACACAGCCTTGTTGAGTTTTTCAACAAACTCTTTAATGTCCTCATCGGCATTAAACCTGTAAATTACATTAAAGTTTTTAGCTGTTGCATTATCTACAAACTCCTTTTTAGAGAGCACAGGAATTACTTTGGTCATTATTTCTTGTGCTTGTTTTCCTTCTTCGGAATTTGGATAGTTAAGCGACACATAATTTACTCCTTCTTTATAAGCTTCAAATCCATAAAGCCTACCTCTTGCAGATGCTTTAAGTAATTCAAACTTAGGCACTATAATATCGCCTTCAAAAAGCTTTATATTCTCTTCACAGCCATTGATGACCTCAGCATATTCTTGTTCTGTAAATAATTGATAAAGGCTCTCATATAAGCTTTCAGGACTATTCTCATCTTTTGAAAATTCTGACTGAGGATTCAGCAGTATTTCAGCATATCTAGAGTCAGGATAATTAGCAATAATATCGTTTTTAGCTATTTCGGCTTCATCGTTTAAATTTAACTCTTCGTAAATTTTATATAAATTATACTTAGAAGGTAAAATCAATCGTTCTTCAGGATTGTTTTTTAGCAATTGTTGAAGCTTGTCTTTTGCTAATACATATTCCTTAAACTTTTCTTTATAGATTATTCCTAATTGATAGTATGCGAAATTGCGTTCCTTAGCTAAACTATCTAACACTTTTTGATCGGTTGGAATTTTAGCAATGTAAAACTCAGGGTTGTAAATTTCTTCTTCTGAAGCGCCTTGAGTTATGTCGGTATTTTGCTGAGAAGTTGTTGATGCGCCAATTCCTGCTGATAATCTCCAATTATCTTTAAGAGTTCGGTCTCCCCAAGTTTTTGCAAACTCACTTTTTCCATAAGCCACAGTTGTAGAATTGTAAAAGTAAAAAGTTTCTCCTCCACTTTTATTTGTTGCAAACTTGCTGTTTGATGATTTTGAATTAAGATCGTTTGAAGCTGCTGCTGCAGATAATTTTCGTTCAGCAATTTCTTTTCTTTCGGCTTCTTCCTCTGCTTTAGCTTTTAAGTCATCAGTAAATGCCTTAAAAAGCGCTAGTCTATCTTCGTCAGACATATTTACTAAATCCAGAATACTGTCATTGCGTTGCGCAATATCTTCGTAATGAATAACGTCTTCAAGATTGTCTCTCTTACGTTTAATGATTCTGTAGGGTTTAGAGTTTAATACCATGTTACTCATGGTGCTGTCATAATATGCTCCTGCAATACTATACTCAGCTCTATCGAAACTCATGTCTCCTAAAATGGAATAATCAAATGCCTTTAGCTGCTTGTCTTGGCTATTTGTTCTAAGTGATTTGTTATAGTAAGATTCTGCAATACTATCAGAAGTTTTTCCTCTGTAATACTCACCAATATAATAATAGATTTTATCTAAAAAAGGCCTGTTTTCTCTGTTTTCTTCTAAGTCGACCAAATACTCTTCAAACTCTAATACATTTCCTTCGTTAGCATCAAAATTCTTTATTTTTTCCAAATGCGCATTTATGTAATACGGTCTTGGAATTTTCCTATGCATATCAATGATTTTGTCAAAGGCTAAGTTTGCACTATCCTTTTTTCCAAATTCATTATACAACTGCCCAACAATGTAATTGTAACGTGCTTTTTCGTTGTGTTTTTTTGCTGTTTCAGCAGCTAAACTCAACCTTGTTAAAGCACTGTCTTTAGCTTTAATGTTTATGTAAGCTTGCCCAAGTATTGCATTGGCATCAGCTAAATCTTGGTCTTCTAATTCTTCTTGTTCTAAAAGGCGTTTAAGGTTTTTTATTGCTAACTCGTTGTTTTCCAACCTTATGTTAGCCTTTTCGCGCCATATTTTTGCAGTATTGATTTTATCACTAGCAGGATATTTGTAGAGAATATAATTAAAGGCTTCTAATGCAGGTACAAAGCGCTGATCAAAATACCTTGCTTTCCCAAGCAATAAATATGCTTCATCAATTTGCGGATTGTATTCTTTTCCTTGAATATTCATTCCGTGTTTTTGAATTGCCTTTATGGCTTTTTCTTCGGCACGTTCAAAATCCTGATTTTTAGATTGACCCGGAAGCACCACTTCTTCAAGGTCTTCCATACGTTCTACCTGAAGGAGCTCCCAATAATTATCAGTAAAAGCATTATCGACACTTTCTCTACCTTTTTCTAGAGCGATGTCACCATTGTAAAGAATATTGTACTTTGTTCCTAGTGCATGAAAGTTTCTGTTTAAAAACTTATTTTTTTTACGAGAACAAGATGTTACAAGTAATACTGCACAACATAGGATCAATATAGTTCTAAAAGATGTGTTCAACGTTGGTTGTATTTGGTTTATAGATAACTAAAAACAGCTACATATATTATGTATTGCTGTAAAAATAAGCATCTTTTTGAATTATATTGAAAAAACGGATGGTTTTTAAACGGTTTCCGAACCCGAGAAATGTGCTTCCAACTCTTTTAATGTGGCTTCACTAGTAACTAAGTCTTTCACTACTTCTCCTTTTTCGAGTACAACTATACGTTCGCAAACATCGGTAACATGAAGTAAATCATGACTAGAGATTAAAACCGTAATACCTTGTTTTTCGGCTAGGTTTTTAACTATAGCTTTTAGTCTTATTTGTGTCGTTGGATCAAGGTTTGCAAAAGGTTCATCTAAGATAATAACTTCTGGATTGCCTATTAAAGCAGCAACAATACCAGCTTTCTTTTGGTTTCCTTTACTAAGGTCTCTTAAGTATTTCTTTTGGTTAAGTATTTCACCATGAAAGAAGTCTTCAAATTGTGCCACCAAAGCATCAACATCGGCTTTGTTTTGACCTCGAAGTTCGCCAATAAAATAAAAGTATTCTTCTGGTGTTAGATAGCCTATTAAAAAACTTTCATCAATAAATGCCGAAGTAAAAGGCTTCCAGTCTTCGCTTTCATTTACTTTTATATTATTGTTTTTTATGTAGCCTGTAGTAGGTTGAATTAAATCTAATAGCAAGCTGAAATATGTGGTTTTACCTGCACCATTATTACCAACCAAACCAAAACTTTGACCTTTTGGAATATTTAAATCAGCAATGTTTAAAACAGATTTGCTACCGTAAGATTTTGAAAGATTAGAAGTTACAATCATAGTTTTTAGTTTTTAAGAATCTTGACTAAATGCGTCAATCATTTTATATTTTGAAGCCAAATATTTATCGACTATTAATTTCATTAATTTTTGATGGAAAACAATTCCTACAACACCTATAAGTGCTAATATTAAACAGGCTATTTCAAAGTTGGTCAACCAGTAAGAAACTCCAAAAATGACTAATGGTAATAGCATAAGCGGAAGTCCAATTAACCACTGAACAGCTCCTGTACCTTGATAATTAAACGCAGCACGTTGATTGAGGTCTATCTTTTTTCTGTTAAATGACCCTCCTAATAAAATCACATGCGTGTTTACACCAATGTTATATATTGCTGCAGCTACATGTGCTAACAGAATATTCCACCCAAAATACACATAAGGAATACTCAATACAAGCATAACAACCACACTAAAAGCCATTAAATTAAACTTAGATTTAAGGTATTGTTTGTATTGAATATTTTGACTCATTAACATTTTGTAATAGCCACTATCCCAAGCAGGAACGAATTGTCCAAAATTGATTAAGAAAATTCCCGTTACAAAAATGCCTACAAAACCAAAAATCCAAGGCATTTCGCTATAGGTTGGGTTTGGATAGAAAAATAGCCCATACAACAATCCAATAATTAAAATAAATACCGAAGAACGCGGACGCTTATTTCTCCAAATTAAACGTAAATCTAACTGCATAAAAGGTGCTGAGTCACCAAACTTTCTGGTCCACTCCAAATTAGAAGAATTTACTTCTTTAACATTTGATTTTAATGAGCTATCTAAAAACAGTTTTTTTCTCAGCATTTTAAAGTTTACAACATACAATGCTATCAAAATCAATATTGGAACTAGCAATAAAACAGGATTGTTGTAAACACCATTTACTGCTTGCGCTACTAAATCGGTAAACGAAATAATGTTGAAATAGTTTAAAGCAAATAATCCTCCTGAAATTGCAATTACCGGAAGAAAAGACAATTCGGTTTCAGCTGAAAAACTTTCTAAAATAAAATTTAGAAAATTAATAATTAGCGTTATACAAAGTATGGTTAGTACCCACACTAAAACTGAAACCGTTGGGTAGTCGTTTATTAACAGCATTATCCCAAAAGGAATAATGGCAAACATTGGTAAAAAGTTGAAAAAAGAAAAAGCAGATTTCCCCAACACATAGTTTACCACCTTACTGCGTTTAACAGGCAATGTCAATAAAGGTTTAACACTCATTACTGGTAGTTTCTGAAAAAAGAACCTCATGAGTACATCAACAATAATCCAATAAAAAATATAACTATTAACTATAAATAATGGGTCTTGATCTGGAAATTGGTCTTTTAGAATCGGATAAATTGCTACTCCTACTATCAAAAACATTACCACAAAGTACAAGGCAAAAAACACAAGTAAAATATTTAACGCCATACTTTTTTGCCAATACGATGACCTAAAGTATTGTTTCCACTCAAGATTTAAAAAGTGTTTTAATTTCATTTTTTAAAGATTGGTTTAAACTGTTAGTAATATTAAAACACTTTTTGTTACAATCAAAACATAATTCCTAACTGCTTTTCTTACTTTTGTAAAAAATAGAATATGGCGCAATTTCATAAACTCACAATAAAAGATATACAAAGAGAAACTGATAAATCTGTAACTATTAGTTTTCATATTCCTGAAACATTAAAAAGCGAATTCTCGTTTACGGCAGGACAATACATTACGTTGAGAACTACCTTAAATGGTAACGAAGTACGTCGTGATTACTCCTTGTGTTCGTCGCCTAAAAGTGGTGAGATAAAAGTTGCCGTAAAAGAGGTAAAAGACGGTACATTTTCTGCCTACGCAAATAATGTATTAAAAGCAGGAGATACTATAGATGTTGCACCACCAAAAGGACATTTTACATTTGTTCCTAATGATAAAAAAACCAAAAACATTGCTGCATTTGCTGCAGGAAGTGGTATTACTCCTATATTAAGTATTATAAAATGTGCACTAGAAGAAGAAGTTCATAGTGAAGTGATTTTGGTTTACGGGAACAAAACCACACAAGACACCATGTTTCTAAACGAACTTTTAGAACTACAGCATAAATACAGCGAGCGTTTTTCTATCCAATTTGTGTTTAGTCAAGCTGATGAAGATGATGCTATTTTTGGTAGAATAGAAAAAAGCACAGTGAATTATGTTATGAAAAACAAACATAAAAACATAGATGTTGATGCTGTGTATTTATGTGGTCCAGAAGCTATGATTCACACCGTTAAAGATGTATTAACCGAAAACGGAATAGCAAAAGACCGAATTTTATTTGAACTTTTTAAAGCTGCAAAACCTACCGAAGTTGATAATAGTTCAATTGGTGAAGGACAAACAAAAATCACAGTAATTGTTGATGATGAAGAAGCAACTTTTGAAATGTCTCAAAAACAATCTATTCTTGAAGCAGCTTTAGATGAAGATCTAGACGCACCATATTCTTGCCAAGGCGGAATTTGCAGCAGTTGTTTAGCGCGAATTAAAGAAGGCGAAGCTACCATGCGTCAAAATAATATTTTAACCGATAATGAAGTTGCTGAAGGCTTAATTTTAACGTGTCAAGCGCATCCTACAACACCAGTAATTGTTGTGGATTATGATGATATTTAATTAATAGATTCAGATTTTAGACTGTTTCACCTTAAAAAAACACCTTGTTTTGTCATGCTGCACTACGATGCAGCATCCATGTATATTAATATGTTTCAATGGGATTCAGCGTCAAGCGCAAAATGACAAGTTTCTTTAAATAGATTCCTGTCTACGCTCAAATAACTGACTGTATTTTCTCTACAACTGTTTTAACAGGAATACTTCCAGCGGCATTTTTATAGTCTTCTGGGAATTTATTACCGTAAACCGACGTTGGAATTTTTGGGTATTGTGTTCTATCTGCTAATAAGCAAAAATCTTCTGGTTGGTTAAAAGGAGTAAAACCAGCATACGGATGTGTAACACCCCAAATCGTCATGGTTTTTACACCTAGCATAGCAGCAATATGAGCGTTACCAGAATCCATAGAAAGCATAACATCTAAATTTGAAACAACATCCAACTCTTCATCAAGCGTTAATTTTCCTGCTAGATTAATAATGCCTTTTTCTTGAGATTCAAAATAGGTTAGTGTTTGTATTTCTTTTTTTCCGCCACCAAATAATAAAACAGTATACTTTTCAGCAAGTTGCTCTATCACTTCTTGCATTAAATCAAGCGGATACATCTTACTTTCGTGTGCAGCAAAAGGCGCAATACCAATGCGCTTTTTTTGCGCATTCCCAATAGTTTCAATTACTTTTTTACTTAATGGCTTCTTTTCAGGAAAGTTAGGATTTGATAAATCTATCGGAAATCCTAGTGTTTTAAAAACGTCGGCATATCGCTGATGTGTTGTTTTAAGTTGCTTAAATTCCTGCCCTGAAACAAGGGCTTTCTTTTCAGCACGACCTTTATCTATTTGTACGGTTTTTATTCCGAAGAGAAACGTTTTTAAAATATTAGAACGCAACACATTATGCAAGTCGGCAACAGCATCTATTTTTAATGCTTTTAACTCTTTAGACAATTTGTAAAGCCCTAAAAGGCCTTTATGTTTATGTTTTACGTCAGCATGAAACACGCTAACATTTTTTAAATCTCTAAAAAACGGTTTAAAAAAAGCGCGTGTTAATACAGTAAGTTTTACATCAGGATATTGCTGTGTAAACGCACGTAACACATTTACTGTCATAGCAACATCTCCCATTGCTGAAAGACGAATAACGAGTATGTGTTTAATTGGTCTTGGCATAGTTAAGACCTCTGGCTTCTCGACTCCGCTCGAAGTGACACGCTCGAGGTGACAGTTTATTTTTTACTTGAAGCGCGAAGAACTGGGTTTAGCTCATCGTCGTTATACATTTTCATTTGCTTATACACTTTCATGTACTTGTCTCCGTTTTCAATATCTTTTAAAAGTGTATCAATTGCGGTAGAAAGATCTACACGTTGCTCTAAAAGCACGTCTAACTTCTTTTGGCAAGCTGCTCTGTGCGCATCACTAGCGTCAGTTCTTGTTGCCTCTACATTCATGTGATAAATTTTTAATGCTAAAATTGACAATCTATCAATTCCCCAAGCAGGACTTTCGGTATTTATCGTAGCATCTGCTTTTGGAGTAACATCTTTATATTTATCTAAAAAGTAGCTGTCAATATATTCAACAGTATCTGTTCTATCTTGGTTTGAAGCATCAATTTTACGTTTTAAAGCTAATGCATCAACAGGATCGATATTTGGATCTCTAATAATATCTTCGTAAGCCCATTGTACAGTATCAATCCAACATTTTCTGTATAATAAATGAGCAATGACATCTTCGTTTTTATCATACTTGTTAGTAAATGGTTGATCTACGGTATTTTTAATTTTGTACGTGTTTATAGCATCTTGAAAAATGCTGTTGGCTTTATCTGAAAACATATTATGGTATTTTTATGACTGCAAATATAAGCCTATTTAATAACTTTACAGTTGTAAAAACACCAAAGCAGATGCACATCCATAATTTATCACTTCAAAATTCAATACTCAATACATTTATCTCTGAGATGCGAGATGAAAACATTCAAAAAGACCCATTACGATTTAGAAGAAATATTGAACGAACAGGAGAAATTTTGGGTTACGAGTTAAGTAAGTCTCTTAATTTTAAAACACAATCTATCACTACTCCATTGGGCATTTCTGAAACTATGTTAATTAATGATGATATTGTATTATGCTCTATTTTAAGAGCTGGTGTGCCATTACACAATGGTTTGTTAAACTATTTTGATAAAGCTGAAAACGCATTTATTTCGGCTTACAGGCATCATAAAGACAATCCTGAAAGTTTTGAAATTATTGTTGAGTATTTAGCATGTCCAAACCTGGAGGGCAAAACGCTTATTTTAGCAGATCCTATGCTTGCTACTGGACAATCTATGGTTGCAACTTTTGAAGCTTTAAAACCTTTTGGAACACCAAAAGATGTACATTTAGTTAATGTTATTGGCGCTCAAGAAGGTGTTGATTATGTTTCACAACATTTTGATGCTAACACCCATTTATGGATTGCTACTATTGATAAGAAACTAAACGAAAAAGGTTATATTATTCCTGGATTAGGAGACGCAGGTGATTTAGCTTTTGGAGCAAAACTACAGCACTAGACTTACAAAAGGCGTGATTATTAATATCCAAATTAATACTTCTTTAAACCATTTTTCAGAAGATACTTCAATATAATTTGTAAGAACTATAGACAATGGAGCAAAAAGAAAAATAAACTCTGCTCCTGTTTTAATAGGTGAAATGATAATGATAATAGCTGCAAGAAGTGTAGCTATTAAGATTAAAAAGTAAGACGGTTTTAAACTTTTTGCCTTGTTTTTAATATTTCGAACGTAGTAAAACAAAGACCAGACGAAATAAGACAAAATAATAGTTGAAGCGATTATAATTTCACCCGAATTTAAATTAGTGAAGTCTAAGCTTATTGTATGATCTATAGAGGCCACATAGTTGGATATGTCATAACCTGTTGCTATTAGTACACTGGCAACTATTACTGCAACCGTTAGCACTCCTATTAATGGAACAATCCAGTTTTTAATATCGGTAATTCTAAAAAGAAATAGTGCTGCAAATATTAACACATAAAACAAACTCGACCAAAAAAAGAGTAACGTTGCTAGACTAATCCAAAACGCAGCATCAAAAAGTTTCTTTTTCATTTCTTTTTGACTTCGTAAGCTAATAATTCTTCTTAGAGCAAGTAAGACAAACAAATTAGCAATCAATATACTAGAGTTTAAAAATGTTTGCGGAACCATTATCATAAACAACGTAAAGAACAAAATCCTATAGCTGTTTTTTTTAGTAAGATTGTTTTTGCTTGTAACAAAATCAAACACAAAAACCGATAACAAAACAACTCCAAAAAGTAGCAATTGCTTTAAAATAGCAACAAAATTTCCTGAAATATTAGCCATAAAAACTTTTGCTAGAGTAAAAGCCAGCAATAGTATGACACTTATAACAGCAAAATGTATTGGTTTTGCTTTGCTAAAAAAACTTGAAATCATTTATAATGTTTGTATATTTGCCTTGTAAATATATTGATAATCCTTTTTAAGCTCATATAAGAGCATTAATTTATACACAATGAAAGATTTTTTTTACGCAATACAAGATTTATTTGTAAATGTATTATTTACTCCACTTGATGGTTTAAGAGCACTTGAATTAGAAAATTGGTGGGCTGCAAATGGTCTTAACTGGATTTTTATGGTAATCTGTTTTGTAGCATTTGTTTACTGGATGGGTCAGCTTAAAAAATTCAACAATAACAACGAAGAAGACAAAAGCGTTACAGCTCACAGATATTTATAAATCGAAACCAATATCTTTTCGATAATACATCTTATCAAAGTGTAGTTTTTCTATATTTTGATAAGATTTTTTTATGGCTTCTTGATACGTGTTTCCATAGGACGTTATTGCCATAACTCTACCGCCTGAGGTTACCACTTTTTCATCTTTTACAATTGCTCCAGCATGAAAAGGTATTGAATCAGTAATAGCTTCAATTCCTGTGATTTCTTTTCCTTTTTCATAACTTTCAGGATAACCACCAGAAACCAACATTACAGTTGTTGCTGCACGCTCATCTATTTCAATATCTATTGTATGTAATGTCTCGTATGAAATAGCTTGGAAAATTTCAACTAAATCATTTTTTAATCGTGGTAAAACTACTTCGGTTTCAGGATCTCCCATGCGTACATTGTATTCAATGACTTTAGGATCATCACCAACTTTAATCAAGCCAATAAAAATAAATCCTTTGTATGGCAAATTATCTTTTTGTAATCCTGCAACAGTTGGTTTTACAATACGTTCTTCTATTTTATTCAAAAACTCTGGTGTTGCAAATGGAACTGGAGATACAGCTCCCATTCCTCCTGTGTTCAAACCTGTATCGCCTTCGCCAATACGCTTGTAATCTTTTGCAGTTGGTAAAATTTTATAGTTTTTACCATCGGTTAGTACAAAGCAACTCAATTCAATGCCATCAAGAAATTCTTCAATAACCACTTTTGAACTTGCGTTACCAAATTTTGCATCAACTAACATGTTTTTTAATTCGGCTTTAGCTTCGTTCAAATCATTTAAAATCAAAACACCTTTACCTGCAGCCAATCCATCTGCTTTTAATACATAAGGTGGATTTAAAGTTTCTAAAAACGCATAACCTTCCTCAACATTACTTGCATTAAAACTTTGGTAAGCAGCAGTAGGAATGTTGTGACGCATCATAAACTCTTTTGCAAATTCTTTACTGCCCTCAAGCTCAGCAGCAGCTTGTTGAGGACCAATTACAGAAATATGTTTAAGTGCTTCGTCATTTAAGAAAAAGTCATGAACGCCTTGTACCAATGGGTCTTCAGGACCAACAACAACCATGTCAATTTGCTTGTCTAAAACTAAGGTTTTAATAGCAGAAAAATCGGTAACTCCAATGTTTACATTTTGAGCAATTTCAGCAGTTCCTGAGTTACCAGGAGCTACATAAAGTGATTTACATAAAGGACTTTGAGCTATTTTCCAAGCGAATGTGTGTTCTCTTCCTCCAGAACCTAGGATTAAAATTGTCATAGTTTGTGTTGTTTGCCGCAAAAATAATTGCTTTTACGCTCAAAAAATAATTATTTTACAGAAAACATCTAATATGCTTTTCGTTTGAATTTATTTGACCTTTCATTACAACTCAACGGTTTTCCTATTAAAAAGGCAAGAGCTGTTTTAAAAGCTGTTCAACAACAAAATGATAACGAATTTAAGGCTTACATTGAACAAGAAAAACAAAACATTGTTAGCTATCATTTAAAGCATAATCCCTTTTACAAGAATTTATCTAAAAACATTACCGTTGAAGACTGGAATTCAATCCCTGTAATGACTAAAAGTGATTTGCAGCAACCCTTGGAGCAAAGACTCTCAAACGGTTTTAGTAAAGGTAATGTATACATTAATAAAACTTCTGGTTCTTCTGGAGACCCTTTTGTGTTTGCTAAAGATAAATTCTCACATGCATTAACATGGGCTGTTATTCAAAATCGATTTGGATGGTTTGGTTTAGACTTCAACAAGTCCAAGCAAGCGCGTTTTTATGGTATTCCATTAGATAAAAAAGGGTATTATAAAGAACGATTTAAAGACTGGTTAGGGCATCGTTATCGGTTTTCGGTTTTTGATTTAAGTGATGATGCTTTTGAAAACTGCCTTAAAAAATTTAAAACATCTTCTTTTGATTACATTAATGGTTACACGAGTTCAATTGTTCAGTTTGCAAAGTTTTTAGAGCGAAAACAATTGGTTTTAACTACAGTTTGTCCAAGTTTAAAGGCTTGCGTTGTAACTTCTGAAATGCTTTTTGAAGATGACAAAACACTTATGGAAACACAGTTTGGTGTTCCTGTAATTAACGAATATGGCGCTTCTGAATTAGATTTAATTGCTTTTGAAAATAAAAACAACCAATGGCAGGTTAATAGCGAAACCTTGTTTGTTGAAATTTTAGATGAAGAAAACAACATATTACCAAACGGAAATGAAGGCAGAATAGTCATTACCTCGTTATACAACAAAGCACATCCTTTTATTCGCTATGATATTGGAGATATTGGCATCCTTTCAAAAGAAAGCACAGCTAAAACACCTATTTTAAAACAACTTATTGGAAGAACCAATGACATTGCGATTTTACCAAGTGGTAAAAAAGCTGCTGGATTAACTTTTTACTACATCACCAAAAGTATTATTGAAGATGATGGCAATGTAAAAGAGTTTATTATTGAGCAATTACAGCATGATACTTTTAAAGTTATTTACGTAAGTAAAACGATTTTATCGGCTAAAAAAGAAGCGATAATTAAAGCAGAAATAGAGACTTATCTTGAAAAAGGGCTTCATATTATTTTTGAACGACAGGATGTTTTAAACCGCACAAAAAGTGGTAAATTGAAACAGTTTTCGTCATTTGTAAAACATAACACATGAACATTACCATAGTTGCTGGAGCACGTCCAAATTTTATGAAAATAGCACCAATAATTGAGGCTATCAAAAAAAATAAAAACAAAGGTTTTAATATAAACTTTCGTTTAGTGCATACAGGTCAACATTACGATAAAAATTTAAGCGATACGTTTTTTGAAGAATTAAACATCCCTTTTCCTGATGTTAATCTTGAGGTGAAAAGTGGCTCACAGGCTGAACAAACTGCAGGAATAATGATTGGTTTTGAAAAAGAACTAGCACAACACCCTTGTGACCTCGTAATAGTTGTTGGTGATGTTACCTCAACAATGGCTTGTACTATTGTTGCCAAAAAAGCTGGCATTGATGTTGCGCATGTTGAAGCTGGAATTCGATCGGGTGATATGGCAATGCCTGAAGAAATAAATAGAATAGTAACTGATAGTTTAACCGATTATTTTTTCACTACCTCAACAATAGCTAATGACAATCTTAAAAACTTAGGTGTAAAAAATGAGCAGATTTATTTTGTAGGCAATGTGATGATTGATACGCTTAGAAAAAACGAATCACGCTTAAAACAACCCAAAATTTGGAACGAACTAGGTTTAAAAAACCAACAATACCTTGTGATAACGCTACATAGACCAAGTAATGTTGATGAAGAGCAACAATTAAAATCAATCATTACCCAAATTGTAACTCTAGGAAAAGACTATCCAATTGTATTTCCTGTTCATCCAAGAACAAAAAAGCTATTGGAAGGTCTCAATTTAAACTTTGAAAACTTGCACTATATAAGTCCTTTAGGGTATTTGGAATTTAATTACTTAGTGAAACATGCTTTGGGAGTATTAACAGATTCTGGAGGAATAACCGAAGAAACTACAGTTATGAATATCCCTTGTATTACGCTTCGCGAAAACACTGAGCGACCTGAAACCTGTGATATTGGAACTAATGTGTTGGTTGGTAGTGACTCTAAAAAAATTGAAACTGCGTTTAAATCCTTATTGTCTAACAACTGGAAACAAGGGCAAATTCCTGAACTTTGGGATGGGAATGCAGCACAGCGAATTGCAAATCATATCATTGAAATTTATAATTTATAGTGTCAGATATTCTTATCATAACAAGTTATTTTCCACCTGAGACAGGAGCTGCTTCTAATAGGATTTTTCATTTGGCAAATGGCTTAGAACAGCATCATTTTAATGTTTCGGTAATCACACCTTTACCTAATTATCCTAAAGGAAAAATTTTTGACGCGTATAAAGGTAAATTCAGGCAGACTTCAACCGAAAACAATATCAAAATTTATCGTTTATGGATTTATGCAAGCAACTCTAAAAACAAGATTCTACGTTTATTTGCAATGCTATCGTATAGCTTTAGCTTAATCTTGTTTTTTATAAGCAATAAAATCCCAAACAAAGTTATTGTACAGTCTCCTCCTTTACTTGTTGCGTTTACATGTATGTTGTTTTTGCGTCGAAAAAAGAGAAAACTCATATTAAACGTAAGCGATTTATGGCCTATTGCAGGCTTGGAGTTAGGTGCTTTTAAAAAGAATTTTAGTTATAGAATTTTGGAACGAATTGAGCATTTCAACTATAAGAAAGCCGATTTAGTTTTAGGCCAAAGCAATGAGATTTTAAAGCATGTTACGTCTTTATGTCCTAGTAAAAATGTTTTCCTTTATAGAAACTTTCCTGATTTTAATCCTCCAACAATTGAAGAGGCTGTTTCTAATGAAAAAATAAAAGTGGTTTATGCTGGTTTGCTTGGGATAGCCCAAGGTATTTATAAATTATGTGAACATCTAGATTATAGCAATATTGAGTTTCATATTTATGGTGCAGGAGCTGAAAAAGAAAAGATTAAAACTTTTATTTCAAAAAAACCTCACTTGCCAATAATCTATCATGGAGAAATATCGAGAGAGTTGCTTCATAAAGAGCTTTTAAAATACGATTTAACCATTATTCCTTTACTTAATAGGATTTATGGGTCAGTGCCTTCCAAAATATTTGAATATGCTCGCTTAGGGCTTCCTATGGTTTATTTTGGTGGTGGTGAAGGCGAAACTGTTATAAGAAACTATAACTTGGGTTGGGTAGCAGAATCTAGTAATTATAAAGATTTAAACTCTGTTCTAAACAAGATTAAAAAAGAAGATTTGACAATCGCTTCTAAAACAATAATCCAAAAAACAGCATTACAGCATTTTAATTTTAATAAGCAATTAAATGAATTAATAACTATAGTTTAATAGGCTTTTTCTTCACCTTGAACTGCATTCATAAAGGTTTTGAAAATAATTTTAAGGTCTAAGAAAATAGACCAGTTTTCAATATAGAAAATATCATATTTAACTCGCCCAATGATGTCTTTATCTGTTTCTACTTCTCCTCTAAATCCACTTATTTGTGCTAAACCTGTAATACCTGGCTTAACAAAATGACGCACCATAAATTTGTCGACCTTTTTAGCATACATGTTTGTATGACTAACCATGTGAGGTCGTGGTCCAACTACTGACATATCTCCAAATAACACATTAAAAAACTGAGGCAACTCATCAATACTTGTCTTTCGAATAAAGCGACCTACCTTAGTCACCCTCATATCATTCTTTGTTGCCTGTTGTAAATGGGCATCTTTATTTGGCATCATAGACCTAAACTTATAGCAATCAAATTCTGTATAGTTAAACCCATTTCTTGATTGTTTGAAAAAAACAGGACCTTTAGACTCTAGCTTGATAAGTAATGCTATTATTGGTGTTAACCATGATAAAATAAATATTATAACCAAACCTGAAAAAACAATATCAAAAATACGTTTTACAACCATATTTATTGATTCTTCTAAAGGAATATTTCTTAACGAAAGAATTGGTATATAATCATAATATTCATATTTAAGTTTTTTAGCGTAAATCTCTTTATTGTCTGGTAAAAACTTAAGTATTTTAAGGTTATTGTCAGCAAAGTCAATTACTTCTCCTATTTGGTTATTACTTAACTCAGAAATTGAGCAGTAAATCTCATCTACACCTTCTTGAAGAATGAATTCAAAATAGTTTTCAAGATTAACTTCTTTTTTATCTTTAAAAGAAAATGTCTTTTTATGAATGTAACCATACTCAGGGTTTTTATTGAAAAAATTTTCAAGAGCTAAAGTCTTTTTATTAACCCCAAAAATCACTGTTTTTCTATAATTACCGCCAAAAGCAGTACGATACTTTTGAAGTAAATAATATATAGTAAATTTAAAAAGTGTTATTAGAAAAAATACCGACAAAGTATATTTGATTACAATAGAAGGTTTAATTCCCAAGTGATTATTATAACCAAAATAAGCAAAGACAATAAGTAAGAAAAGTATTGATTGCCTAATTATCATTGACAGCATTGTAACCTCTCTGGTGTATCTATAAACATCATAAAATTTTGATGAAACTGATAAAATTACCCAAGCAAGAGAAATTGTTAAAGCAAAATCTTGAGAATCAATGACTCCTTTAAAAAAATATGATATCGCCAACCCATTAATTATACTTAAATCAATTAAGTAAGAAATTGGTCTTAAATACCCTGAATATCTACCTTGCTTAAACGTACTCAAATTATCGCTTTATGTGTTTAGAAAAATCTTTGTGCTCACTTTTATACAGCTCTTCTTCTGTAAGACCTTTAAAATAATTAAATGTTAGCTTCATACCTTCATTTCTGCCAACTTTTGGTTCCCAATCTAATATTTTTTGGGCTAAATCTATATTAGGTTGTCTTTGTAGTGGATCATCTTGAGGTAATGGTTTATAAACTATTTTTTGATTTGTTCCTGTGAGTTTTATTATCTCCTCGGCAAAATCTTTAATTGAAATTTCATTAGGATTACCAATATTTACTGGATACACATAGTCGCTAAACAATAGCTTGTAAATTCCTTCTATTTGGTCGGATACATAACAAAACGAACGTGTTTGAGAGCCATCTCCAAAAACCGTTAAGTCTTCACCTCTTAACGCTTGTCCTATAAATGCAGGTATTACCCTTCCGTCATTTAATCGCATTCGCGGTCCATAGGTATTAAATATCCTCACAATGCGTGTTTCTAAACCGTGAAATCTATGATATGCCATTGTTATAGATTCTTGAAAGCGTTTTGCTTCATCATAAACGCCTCTTGGACCTATCGTGTTAACGTTACCGTAATAACCTTCAGATTGTGGATGTACCAATGGGTCTCCATAGACTTCAGAAGTTGATGCAATTAATATTCTTGCGTTTTTAGCTTTAGCTAATCCAAGAAGGTTATGTGTTCCTAAAGAACCAACTTTTAGAGTTTGTATTGGAATTTTTAAATAATCTATTGGGCTTGCTGGTGATGCAAAATGAAGAATATAATCTAACTCACCTGACACATGTACAAACTTAGAAACATCATGATGGTAAAACTCAAAATGTTCTAGAGGAAACAAATGCTCTATATTTTTTAAGTCTCCTGTTATAAGATTATCAATTCCTATAACGTGAAATCCTTCGTTTATAAATTTATCACAGAGATGCGAACCAAGAAATCCCGCAGCTCCTGTTATTAATATTCTTTTCATAAATTATTTAACAGTGACTCTACCAATTGAGTTATAGTAAAACCCTTCTCCTTTCATTTCCTGAATATCATATAGATTTCTACCATCAAATATAACAGGGCTATTCATGTTTTTTTTAAGCTTATTAAAATCTGGTGTTCTAAATATACTCCATTCTGTACAGATAATCAATGCATCTACATCTTTTGTTGCATCATACATATTATTTGCATAATTTAAAGTGTCTCCAAACTTTCTTTTAATATTAGGCATCGCTTCTGGGTCAAAAACATTAAGCTTTGCTCCTCCAGCAAGAAGTTTTTCCATCATGTAAATAGAAGGTGCTTCTCTAATATCATCGGTTTCTGGCTTAAATGCTAATCCCCAAACAGCAAAAGTTTTACCGTTTATATCATTATTATAATATGATTCAATCTTAGGTATTAAGATTGTTTTTTGGGTATTGTTAACACTAATAACCGAATTAAGGATATCAAACGTATAATCACTGTCTTTACCAGACTTGTGAAGTGCCTTTACGTCTTTTGGAAAACAAGAGCCACCATAACCTATTCCTGGAAAAAGGAATCGCTTACCAATTCTAGAGTCGGTTCCCATACCACGTCTTACCATATCAACATCTGCACCAACTTTCTCACAGAAATTGGCAATTTCGTTCATAAAAGTAATTTTAGTAGCCAAGAATGAGTTAGCAGCATATTTGGTAAGCTCAGCAGACTTTTCGTCCATTACTATAATAGGGTTGCCAGATCTTACAAAAGGTTTATAGAGCTTTTGCATTAAAGCTGTTGCTCTTTCTGAGCTTGACCCAATTACAATACGCTCAGGTTTTAAAAAGTCATCAACTGCAAAACCTTCTCTTAAAAACTCTGGGTTTGATACTACATCAAAGTCAACGTTAGTTTCTTTTGCGATAACCTCAGTCACCTTATCAGCTGTACCAACAGGTACTGTACTTTTATCTACTATAACTTTGTACTCTTTTATAAGTTTTCCTATATCTTTTGCTGCACCTAATACATATGAAAGATCTGCAGAACCGTCTTCATCTTCAGGGGTTGGTAATGCTAAAAAGATAATATCTCCATGTTCAATACCTTCTTCTAGTGAAGTTGAAAACTTGAGTCTTTGGGCTTTTATATTTCGTTCAAAAAGCACGTCCAAATGCGGTTCATAGATTGGAACTATACCTTCTTGCATTTGTTTTACTTTTTCTTCATTTATGTCTATACAAAGAACTTCGTTACCTGTTTCTGCTAAACATGTTCCTGTAACTAAGCCGACGTATCCTGTTCCTATTACTGATATTTTCATTTAATTAATTTACTATTAGCAAAAATAGAAATTATTTAAGTAGAATGTTCTTTTTACGATTTATATTAATTTTAAGTTTGGATAATACGTTAAGTTAAAAAGAAGCTATTTGTAAAGTAAACAATTTTAAAAACTTATAGTGCCAATCTTTTTTTTAGTCTAGAAATTAAGCTTTTTCTTGAGCTTAGTGTTGGTTTTAATTGAATAGGTGTACCCTCAAGGAAACTGTAGGAGTATTCCTCGTTGTTATATCTCATTCCTTTATTTGGGATAAAATATGAATGAATCATGTTTTTTTCAATAAACATTTGGTTGTCCTTATTCTCCAAAAGGAGACTTTTTATGAATAGTTTTTCTTTTTTTAAATTTCCTTTAAAAGTGAATTGAATGTCTATAGGTTCTGCGTTTAAGCAAAACTCAACAAAATTCCCATCAGTTATGGCTTTTGCCCTTTGTGTTTTGTTATTTTTATCTGTAAAAAATAATTCTATTGTTTTTTTTTGCTGCATTAAAACCTCTAATCTAATTCTAAACTTAAAATCCTCTCCATTACAACAGTCAAAACAAGAGGTTGTACTAAGAGAAATTATAAATAACAAAAAGTAAACTTTAAATATATGCTTCATAAAAAATGCTCAAATATATGAATTAAATATACTAATAATGTAGTACTAAAATTAATCTTATTACTTTAGCAATCAAATTAATTTGATTGAAATCAATGAAAATTGGAATAGATGCCAAGTGGTATTTTAATGGACACCCAAGCGGAAAGGTTGTTGTAGAAAACCTTGTAAATAAGATTGTTGAGATTGAACCCTCTAACGATTATTATCTTTTTTTAGACAAAAAAGACAAAAACCTTATATTTCCTTTCAGACAAAGCAATGTACATCTAGTTTATGTACCTAATATAATTAATGCATTTACAAATTTTTTTATCCTTCCATTTTATACTAATAAGTATAAACTAGATGTGTGCTTTTATCAAAATTATGCTCCTTTGTTTGGGGCAAAAAAAAGAGTTAACTATGTTCATGATGCCTTATTCATGGATTTCCCAGAATATTTTACTTTTTTTGAAAGGGTTTATTTTTGGCCAATGAAATATCTATCTCGGCTTTCAGATCATATAATAACCATTTCTAATTCTGAAAAAGAAAGGATGGCAACTCATGGGTTTTCAAAAAAAGAAAAAATAAGTGTTGTCCACCATGGTTTAGGTTTATCAAAAGAAAATAGCTCATTATCTAAAGACGTTGATGTATTTAAAAAGTATAAACTTCCTAAAAGCTATATTTTATATCTCGGAAGATTAAATGTTCGTAAAAACATACAATCTCTTTTAAAAGCTATGCCCAACATAGATGATAATACTGCTTTGGTAATTGTTGGTAAAGATGACCATAAAACAATTGATTGGGATTCGCTTATAAAAAAATTAAATATAACAAACCGTGTTTATAGGTTAGGTTTTGTTCCTGAAGAAGACATTTCTTTTTTGTATAAAAACGCTAGTGTTTTCTGCTTCCCTTCTTTTGCTGAAGGTTTTGGATTGCCGCCTTTAGAAGCTATGTATTATGGAACTCCTACTGTTGTTTCCAACACAACATCTTTACCTGAAGTTTGTGGTAATGCTAGTCTTTATGTAAATCCTGATAATGAAGAAGAAATTGCTAAACAAATAAATAAAGTGCTATCAGATGAGTCTTTTAGAGAATCTTTAATTTTAAAAGGAAAGTCGCGAATAAAGTCATTTAGTTGGGAAAAAGCAGCTAAAGAAGTTTTAACTATTTTAAAATCTATTTAATTCTTTATGGATTTATCAATTATCATTGTTAATTATAACGGAGAAAAATATTTATCTGACTGTTTAGAGTCTATTGAAAAACAATGCCAAGGTTTTTCCTATGAAATTATAATTTGGGATAATGACTCTAAAGATAATTCTATTGAATTTTTACAAGACAATTACATTGATAAAATAAAGCTTATTGCTTCAAAAGATAATTTAGGGTTTGCGGGAGGAAATAATGCTGCTGCAAAATACGCTAAAGGAAAATATTTACTATTGTTAAACAATGATACTATTTTACTAAAGTCTCCTAAGATTGCAATAAAATTGATGGAAAAAGAAAGCAATGTTGGGGTCGTGGGAATGAAAATGTTAGGCAGTGAAAAAGAATATAGGTATTCTGCAGGAAGGTATCCTAACCCAATAAGATTATTAAAGTTGTCTCTTTTGTTTGAAAAAAGAGGGAGTTTTAAAACTGGGCGTTTTAAAACTAAAACACCAAAAACAATCGATTGGATTGAAGGTTCTTTTTTATTAACTAAAATAGATATTTGGAAGAAATTAAAAGGGCTAGACGAAAGGTTCTTTATGTACGCTGAGGATATTGACTATTGTAAAAGAGTAAATAATCTAGGTTATTTATTAAAATACATTCCTATAAGTGGTTATATTCACTATGGTGGATATGGGGACAGTAGGCAACATATGCTAAAAAAAAGCTTAAACCTTTATGTGGATATACATATAAATGGAATAAGTAAAATTTTATCTAAATTAGCATTAATTATTAATTTTAAGTTCAAAGATGCTAAAAGGTCTTTTAAAAAAAATTCTTGAGAAAAACGGTAAAAATTATACACCAGATCCTAATCTATCAGATAAATTTATTCTACAAGTGTTTAAATCACGTTTTATAATGCTTGTAAGAGGTCTTTACTTTTTTCAACATAAGATTTTTATTGGTAAAGCTGTAAAAATAAAAAATAAAAGCAACTTTAAATTTGGGGCAAATTGTACACTAGAGAAATATGTTTCAATTGATTGCTATGCTAAAAATAGTGTTGTTTTCGGAGATACAGTTAAAATAGGAGCTTACTCTACAATAGGTGTTACTAGCCATATGTCCAAATATGGTTTAGGCTTGAAGATAGGTAACAATAGTGGTGTGGGTGAATATTCTTTTTTTGGTTGTTCAGGAGGTGTTGTAATTGGAAACGATGTTATTATGGGTCCTTATGTAAGTTTTCACTCAGAAAATCACAACTTTTCAGATAATTCTAAACTTATTCGAGAACAAGGTGTAACTTCTGAAGGGATTGTACTTGGTAATAACATTTGGGTAGGAGCAAAGTCTACTTTTTTAGATGGTTGTGAGATTGGCGACAATTGTGTTGTTGCTGCAGGCTCTGTTGTAAGAGGCTCTTTCCCAAAAAATGTAGTTATTGGTGGAGTTCCTGCTAAAGTTTTGAAATCAATATAATATGTGTTTAGCCTATCTAGTCGTAGCCATAATTCTTTATTTGAGCCTTAATAGAAGTATTAAGCCACTCTTTTTCTTCATCATTCAAAACATTTTTCCAATTTCCTATTTTTCCTTTGTTAAACGTCGAGCTTTTTGAAGAGAAAATATTGTCACAAATGTTATTTAGTTCTTTATCTTCAATTTTAACTGAAATGAATTGAGATATTTTATTTACAGCCTCTATTTGTTTTTGTTTGTCCCCACCTCCATTAGGTCCAATAAGATGCTCGAATTTTACACACAAAACTTCTTGTTGATCCTTCCAAGTTTGAAACTTATTTAACACTTCAGGAAAAGGTTCTAATACGTCTTTATTTCCTTCAATCATTGCTTTTAGCTTATCTAACCTGGTATCATATTGCTTAATAAATTTGTGAGACTTTTGTGTCGTATCCATTTTTTCTATGTAGTTCAAATGAGATAAAAGTACATCTCTTGGGTCTCGTACAAGGTGAATTATTTTTACATCATTGTTGTTTGCTGTTTTTAATATAGAATCATGATATTGCATATGAGACAGCAAAAATTGTCCTTTTTTTAATGATGATATAGTTGGTAGTTTAGACTCTATTGGATTTTGTGTTTCTATTTTAAGTGTTCTTTTTCCACAATGCCTCATTAATGGTAATTGGAAAAACAAACTCTCTAGAAGGTGTGTTCCTGACTTAGGTAATGAATTTAATACAACTTTAGGTCCAATTTCTCTTCCTAATTTTTGAGATTTTTGTAATCCATGTAAAAAGATTTCCTTTTTCTTTAAAATATAATATTTATATTTTTGATATTTGTTGTTTGCCTTCATTACAATTATTTATTGACATTATTAAAATATACATTAATCCAAAAAACATAATTCCTCTTTGCCTCCATAATACAGACTCTGTAAAAAACAAAGCTATAGTAATAACGGTAAACGGAAAAACAAAATTAAAGTATGCGCTTTTTTTTACTAAAATTATCAAAACTAATACAAACAAAATAAACCCTATTAAGCCTAATTCTGTTAAAACCTGTATATATTGATTGTGGAAATTATAAGATTGAAAAACTTCAGGTGTATTTAGGCGTTTATGTATTACTTCTATCTCTTTTTCTGAAGCATCAAGACCAACACCAAATACATATTCAAAAGGCTTATTAACAATTTCTTTGAACACTCTAATTTGAAGGAGCCTAGCTTCAAGCCCTGTATATACTCGTCCTTTTTTAAATGATTCATTTTTGAAAATCTCGATATACGAAGTATCAAACTCACTCGTAAATCTATTTTGAAGTGGCTTAACAAAAACAAGAGCGCTTAAAGTTAAAAGCACTACCACCAAGAAACTCAAAGCTTTTAAAAACTTACTTTTTATTCTAAAAAAAATAATTCCCAAACTGGTCAAAATAGTAGTGAAAAGTATCGTTTTTGAACTTAAAAAAACCAAGAAAATAAATAAAAAAGATACGATAGTAAGATCTTTAATGCCTTTTCTTAATGTATTTAATTTAAACAAAAAAATTGAAGAAATAATATATGAAACATAGATGGCGTTTAAATTTAAAGGAGATACCAAATCATGATAAAACAGGAAATTTCTATATTGGTATTTTTGGTACTTTAGTATGGCCATTAAGAACAGTATAACTCCTAAAACACATAATAAAACAGCATATTTTTTAAGCATTAATCGAAATTTTTGTTCTGATATCTCAGGTAAAAAAACACCAACAAGGGCAAACACAAATAAAGGAAGTTGCCTGCCAATTCCATGCAATGTTGAGCTCAAATCTTGAGACCACAACAAAGAGATAAAAAAGAGAACAGAAAAAAACAACAAAGGTAAAGCTAGCTTATTAAGCTTAAACTTTTTTTCTTTTATAATCCAAACAAAAGAATATATGGCCCAAATAACAAAAGTTAGGCTACTAAAAAAATACCCAAATGGAATAGAAACAAGCAATAACAAACTCACTCCAAAAAACCCTGAATCCCAAGATTTAGTTATGTTGATCATTACGACACTGAATTAAATAGTCTAAATACTGCTCATTTATTATTGGCCAATTATATTTTTCTCTAATTTTAGAAATATTGTTCTCTATTTTAATTAGATTATCTTGTTTGTTAATTGATGTCATTAAATTTGATACCTCATCTACAGATTTAAAATAGAATGCGTCTTCTTCTAAAATAGCTTTGTTGAATACATTTTTATGTGCAGCAATTAAAGCTCTAGAACCCATAGCCTCTAATAAAGATGGGTTTGTCCCTCCAACTGAATGGCCATGAAAATACAACTGACAGTAACACCTTAAATGATTTAAAAAATTTAAATCATATACAGCTCCTATAAAACGAATGTTTTTGTTTTTAGAAAACTTCTCTTTTAAATATCTTCCAAAAATAGTTGTTTCGGCATTACCTACTACACAAAAGGTTTTTTTAGAATTGCTTTTCACAAAACCATCCAATATCATTTCTATATTGTTTTCAGGTTCCATTCTTGCTATTAACACAAAATATTCATTAGGAATCAAATCATAATTAGCAATAATTTTTTCATTTGAAGGCGAAAAGATACTAGAACCGTAGGCTATAAATTTAGATGTTACATCATACTTTGTCTTTATATAATCTTGAATTCCTATTGAGTCTGAAATTAAATAGTCACTTGTTTTAATAGCCCATTTTTCAGCATACATTAAAAACTTTTGAACTTTTTTAGAATATTTGCTTCTTTTCCATTCCAAACCATCCATATTTGTAACTATTGTTGCTTTTTTAGGAAGAAACCTTCCCCAAACCGAACTACTCGTATACCCTAATTGCAATATAATGTCAAAGTTTCTTTTTCTTGCATCTTTTATGCAGTTTAAGTCATAAATAAACTGTCCTACTGTTCCTATTTTGTTTTCTGGATCATAACAATGAATTAAGGTAACGTCCTTATATTTTTTTTCTTGATACGGATGGTTATGAGAGTTATATACAAATACATCATGGCCTTCTGTTTGAGCATGAACAGCAAAAAACTCAGCAAACTGTTCAAAGCCACCATGATGATTAGGTATCCCTCTTGTCCCTAAAATCCCTATTTTCATATATGCTTATTCTTTAAAAGTAAACTTTCCTTTTTAATCTTTAACCCAAGCATTAAACCTAATAAAATGGCTAAGGTATAACCCATATTATAAATTCCTGTTATTACTAACGTAGAAAAAGTAAGATACATACCCAATCCTGAAATTATCCTATTAAACATTATACTCTCATAAGCAGGTGTGCTTTTATAAATACCTGCATATAATGAATGTAACCAGAACAACAAAAATAAAAGACCTAATACACCTGATTTAAAAATCACATATACATAGCCATTATGGATATGAGGAATAAATTGTAAATCCGATTCTCCTAATGGAGCTTCAAACCCTAAATCTACTAATCCTCCTAGACCCATTCCGGAAATGTAAGGTAACAGGCTACCTTCGTTGCCCATCGTATCAAATGCTTTTTTGGCTTCGTAAGCCCTCCAACCATCCCAAAGCTGGCTGTGGTCAGAAGTATCTATTTCAGAATCAAAAATCTCTGAAGGAGCCATTTGTAGTTTATAAAAAAAAGATTCGATTCCTGTTGCTTGTCGATCAATATCCATAAACTGTAGGGACACCATAAATGTCACAAAAAATGCAAACACTCCGATTAAGTAAATGACTTGTTTTTTATTTATTTGAGTAAATCCATAAAAAGATATTAAAAAGATAGCCAAAGCAATAAATGTAGTTCGAGATAAGTATAGTGTGATTGAAATAAAAACAACAACAATAAACCACCTTTTAAATCTTTTAGAAAACAAATCAAACTCTTTCTTTCTCAGAAAAACTACAAAAACACTAAAAATAAAAGCCTCAAAATCACTACCCTTCCCTCCAATATATCTAATTAAAGCTGTATCCCATTCTCCTTTTAAAAATATTATGATAGTTAAGATATGAATAATGGATGTAATAAAACAAATAAGCACTAAGGCTTTTAAAATAAATCTTTTATTATTGAACATTTGCACAAAATAACACCCAAAACAAATAGCTATTATTGGCTTTGTTAAATATAAGGTGTCTTTTATAATATCATAAAATTGAGGATTGTAAAACACTGAGCTAAATAAAGCTATAATAAAAATAGCTATCAGTGGTAATATCATATTTAAAAAGTCAGTATATACCTTAAATCTTTTTAAAAAAAAGTAGGCGCTAAAAAAAAATAAGACTATAAATTTTAATTCAACTCCTGTTTTTGAATTAAAAAAATACAGTAATAAAAAAAACATTACTGCTAAAAGTTTATCTTTTGATATTTTAATACTCGTTATTCTTTCCAAATTGATAAGTTTAATTCAAGCTTTTTTTCTAGCATTTCAACTTCTTCAATATAGTACTTTGAAAAAAATTCTTTCTTACTTTCTAAAGATAATCTATCTTTTTTTCCCTCTTTTAGGTTAAGTGACTCTAAAGATTGCATAATTTTTCTTTTAAAATCTCTAGATTTTATAAACTTTCCTATTAATTTCTTGAGGACATTATCTTTATATATAAACTTTTGTATTTTTTTAAATCTAGGAGATGATGCAGGGTTACTTATTCTACTAGTATCATAAGAATACTCTGGAAGCCCTATAAAGTCAGAAATCTCGTTAATACTTTTCTCTGTATTCTTGATAAAGTCTTCAAAAAGTACTATTTTAATATTATCAATACCGAAATATTTTTCAAAAGCTAATATTTGATTTAAATAATAACCCCTAGAAAGATAACTATAATGCATCGCATCTGAATCGGTTTTTATACGATCTTTTTCTAAACTTAAGGCTTTTTCAAAAGTTAAGCTTTCTAATCCTCTTCTTTTAGTCATAAGATAATGAGAGTATGCTCTATCTATAGGGTTTCTAATTATAAATAGAATTTTAGTCTGACCAAAAGTCTCATATATACGCTTAGCAGAGTCTTTGAAGTAAGAATACTCTGGGTCAACCTCTCCAATGAACTTTGATTCGTCTCTTTCTTTAAAATAGTTATTAATATAATAGTCTTTACCTTTAGCATAAAGACTTTCATTTGAAAAAAAATGAGTTTCTTTTTTACTTGGTAAACATAAGTCTGGATGCTGGCTTAATATATCATGAAGCGTTGTTGTCCCTCCTTTTTGCGTACCTATACAGAAAAAATCAATTTTATTCATTAGTATTTAAATTTAAAAAAACTAAAAAAACCTAGTGTTTTTTTAATATAAATAATACATAAAGTGTTTAATAAAACATTAGATATTAAACTAGCTATCGCAGCGCCTTTAATACCTAAGCTTTTTATTAAATAAAAATTTAATAAAACATTTATAAATGCACTAATTAATGTAAAGTTTCTAAACTGTTTTTGATTATTTGTCATATTCAACACTTGACCAACACTTCCTGACATTGCATTAAAAAGCATTCCCAGTGAAATGATAAATAATGTTTGACTTCCTATTACAAACTCATCTCCAAAAAGTAGTAAGATTTTTGTTCTAAACAAAATTAATATCATTACTAATGGAAACGCGACCCATGTAATTAATTTTGTTGCTTTTTGAACTTCTCTTTTAATTCCTTCTATATTATTATCTGTAAATAATTTAGCTATTTTTGGCGCAAGAACAGTGTTAACTGAAGCAATTATTACAAGAGCTAAAGACGCTAGTTTAAAAGCAACATTATAAACCCCTAACTCACTCTTACTTACCATAGCGCCTAACATAAAAGTGTCGGTCCAATTTGAAATAAACAAAAAAGAAGCACTTATCATCATTGGCATAGATAAATTTAGAATTGACTTATAACTAATATTCTTTTTTATATTTAATGGTATATTAAAAAAAGAAAAAAGTAGAATTAACCCAAATATACCATAAGAGAGTAAAAACCCTAATATTATATAATAACCAGGAAGTTTAAATTGGTATGCAATTAATACACAAATTAAAATTAACAAGTTTGGAAAAAAGAAATAGTAGTTTCCAAATTTTGTGAACTTTTCTTGTACTGTCAAAAAACTAGCTGTTGTTTTATGTAAAACAAACATAAAAAAGAAAACACTTATAAAGAGTAGATAGTTTGAAAATTTTTGATTGTTAAATACTTTTATGGCAATTAAATCTTTAAAAAAATAAAGTAAAACACCAAAGATTAATGATGCTACAAAAGTTAAGATAATAGACTTCTTTAAAAAGTTAGACTGAAGTACCCCTTTAAAATAGTGATCATGGGTTGACCCTAACTTAACAATTGCTGTGTCCAACCCTAAACCAAAAAACATTGCCCCAAAACTAATAAACATTTGCCCTAAAGATACCAACCCGAAGACTTCAGCTCCAAATAGATTTGTGGTTAGCATTATCCATAAAAAACTTAAAACTAAACCTAAAACTCTTCTTAAAAATACATTTCCAGAATTGACAAAAAGCTTTTCTAAATCAAATATTGCAAGAAGCTTATTAGCTTTGTTTTTTATTTTAGTTATCATAGTAACTATCAGTTAACTCTAAAAAAATACAGCTAACTAAAAGAACATATTTCTTTAAAGGTTTAACTGTAAAGTATCTTCTTTTAGAAAAAATTAAGATCAATTTTATTCTCTAAAGCCTTTCTTGAAAAAAACATTGGTTTCTGTTTTTCGTTTTTAATTGCTTTAATAGAGTTATTCTCTTTGTTATACAATGCTGCCTTATTATGTGTAAAAAACTGGTAGAACAAACTATCAGGTACATCTATTTTATTATTCCCATAGCTTAAAGATACTTTGTTTATTTTTAAGACTTGATCTCCATTCTCTCCAAACTTCACTAAAATTCTCGTTGGAAGGATTTCTTCTGGTAAATTGAAATTTATTGATTGATTACCATTTGAGCCTAAAACTTCTTTTTCTAACGACTGCTTTTTAGATATTTGTTGGGTTTCAGGAGTTAAGTAGTAAAAAACTATTTTGTCATCACTTTTAATTTCAGCATCTAACTTAAAAGAAAAAAAAGGTCTGTCTTTTTCTTTTGTAATCTCTTGAGAAGAACCTACATCTTCTTTCTTCGACTCTTTCTTTTCTTTACAAGAAAAGATGACTAAAAATAGAGCTGTTACAATAGTAAATATTCTTTTATTCATAATTCATTTATTAGATTAAACAATCATCCCTGCAGCAACGGTCTCATTTGTTGCATCATCTACTAAAATAATACTTCCAGTAGTTCTGTTTTCTCTGTAAGCATCAATCATTAATGGCTTTGTAGTGCGTATTTTAACTTTAGCAATATCATTCATTGCTAAATCACTATCTTCACTATTACGCTCTAAAGTATTGATATCGTATTTGTAAACCACTTCTTTAATCATCGCTTTTTGATCGTTAGAAGTATGCTTAATAGTATATTTTGCTCTAGGTTTAGCAGGACTATTATTTAACCAACATAACATCACCTCAATGTCTTGAGAAGGCTCTGGTTTATTGTTAGAACGCACAATCATATCACCACGACTAATGTCTATATCGTCTTCTAAAGTTATAGAAACTGACATTGGTGCATAAGCTTCTTCTAATTCTTTATCATGAAGGTTGATACTTTTTATTTTTGAAGTAAAGCCTGAAGGCATCACAGTAACCTCATCACCTTTTCTTAAAATGCCACTTGCTACACGACCTGCATAACCTCTATAATCTATAAAACCTTCACGTTGTGGTCTTATTACAGTTTGTACAGGAAAACGCGCATCTACTTTATTAATATCACTACTAATATGCATAGTTTCTAAAGTATGCAGCATTGGTGCTCCTTGATACCAAGGCATATTTTCTGATTTGTTTACCACATTATCTCCTAAAAGCGCTGACATTGGTATAAAACGAACGTCTTTAACAAGCATTTTTGAAGACACTTCTTCAAATTCTGAAACAATATTATTAAATACGTCTTCAGAAAAATCAACCAAATCCATTTTGTTTACACAAACAATAATGTGTGGTATTTGCAATAACGACGCTATAAATGCATGACGTTTAGTTTGCTCGATTACACCATGTCTTGCATCAATTAGAATAGTTGCTACGTTAGCTGTTGATGCTCCAGTAACCATATTACGTGTATATTGAATATGTCCTGGTGTATCAGCAATTATAAATTTACGCTTTGGTGTTGTAAAATATCTGTATGCAACATCAATGGTAATACCTTGCTCTCTTTCGTCTCTTAAACCGTCTGTAAATAGTGCTAAATCTACACCTTCATGACCTTTTTTCTTACTTGTATTTTCAATAGCTTCTAGTTGGTCTTCAAAAATAGATTTAGAATCGTATAGCAAACGCCCTATTAATGTACTTTTTCCATCATCTACACTTCCTGCAGTTGTAAAACGTAATAATTGATTGTTGTCTAACATGTTATTCTTTATATGAGATGCCAAATATAATTTGGCATGACAGTTAATTTTTTATTTAATTTTGATTAAAAGTATCCTTGACGCTTACGGTCTTCCATAGCAGATTCTGATCGCTTATCGTCACTTCTGTTTCCACGCTCGGTATTTCTCATACCAGCAACTTCAGCAGCAATTTTCTCTAATGTATCAGCATCAGATTCTACACCACCAGTAATAGTAATATCACCCAATGTTCTAAAACGTATCTTTTTAGTCACCACCTCTTCATGGTCTTCTAGTACTAAAAATTCAGAATTTGGAATCCAAGAGTCTTGTCTCCAAACGACTTCGCGTTCATGTGCAAAGTATAATGATGGAATAGCAATATTCTCGCGTTTTATGTAGTTCCAAACATCCATTTCTGTCCAGTTACTTATAGGGAATGCTCTAAAGTGCTCTCCTTCAAAATGCTTTCCGTTGAAGATATTCCACAGTTCTGGTCGTTGGTTTTTAGGATCCCATTGTCCAAAATCATCTCTATGAGAGAAGAAACGCTCTTTTGCTCTTGCTTTTTCTTCGTCACGACGTCCACCACCAATAGCACAATCAATCTTATTTGCCTCAATAGCATCAAGAAGTGTTGTAATTTGAAGTGCGTTACGCGTAGCGTTTTTCCCTTTTTCTTCAGCAACACGACCTTCGTCTATAGACTCTTGTACAGAACCAACAATAAGTTGCGCGCCTAATTCTTTAATAATGTCATCTCTAAACTGAATGGTTTCTGGGAAATTGTGACCCGTGTCAACATGCATTAATGGAAATGGTATTTTAGCAGGATAAAATGCTTTTTTTGCTAAATGCGTTACCAAGATAGAATCTTTTCCTCCTGAAAATAAAATTACTGGGTTTTCAAATTGTGCCCAAACTTCACGTAAAACAAAAATTGCTTCACTCTCTAATTCATCTAAATAATTTAAATAATACTTACTCATTGTTGCTTTGACAATTTTGGTGTTATGTAATCTACGATTCGTTGCGCAGCTGCTTCAACTGATTCGTTTTCTGTTTTTATTTCAATATCAGGGTTTTCTGGCGCTTCATAAGGTGCTGAAATTCCTGTCATGTTTTTTATTTCTCCAGCTCGAGCTTTTTTATAAAGCCCTTTTACGTCGCGTCTTTCACATTCTTCAACGCTGGTATTAACAAATATTTCGACAAAGTTAACATCTTTAACGATACTTCTAATGTTCTCTCGGTCTTTTTTGTAAGGCGACACAAAAGCTGCAAGTGTCACTAAACCAGCATCAACCATTAAATTGGCCACTTCTGCAATTCTACGGATATTTTCAGTTCTATCTTCTGGAGCAAAGGTTAAGTCTTTATTAATTCCTTTTCTGATGTTGTCACCATCTAGCGTAAAGGTTTTAATACCGTTCTGATGCAATTTTTGTTCAACCACATTAGCGATGGTAGACTTACCTGATCCTGATAATCCTGTAAACCATAATAAAAAAGAATTATGTCCATTCTGTTTTCGTCTATCTTCAATAGATATTTGATAATCGTGCGGAATAATGTTCTCTTTCATCTTATTCTTTTTTTCTTTTACTTAAACCAAAGTTTATTTTATACCAAACACGCTCATGTAAATAATACAATATCATTTTAGTAATCACTTCAGCGAAGCCTATTTGTAAAGCAGCAAGTGGATTACCCGAAATAATCCAAGCTAACGTCATAGTATCTATTGTTCCTATAAACCTCCACGTAATGGTTTTGGCAATATGTCGTTTTCTACTTTCAAGAAGAACACCATCCTTCGATAAATTAATTTTGTACCAAACACGTTCGTGTAAGTAGTATAATACTGATTTTGTTGTGACTTCAGCAAATCCTATTTTAAGACCTGCCAAAGGGTCTCCAGTAACTATCCAAGAGAGAATTATTGTGTCTATTGTTCCAACAACTCTCCATGTAATGGTTTTGGCAATATGTCTTTTGTAAGAAACGTCTGCCATTTACTTACTGACTAAAAAGTAGCTGTTTAATAGGTTTTCTTTATTGTATGCTAATGGTTTATTTGTTTCTTTTGAAATAACTTGCAAACCAACAGCGTTACAAATGGCTTGACCTGCAGCAGTGTCCCACTCCATTGTTGGTGCATATCGTGGATATACATCAGCATTTCCTTCGGCTACCAAACAAAATTTTAACGAGCTTCCTTTTGAAACAATCTCAACCTCTTTGCCATCTGCTTTCAAGCTTTCTACAAAATCCAACGTATCTTGGTTCATGTGCGAACGACTACCAACCACCTCAACTTTATTTGAATTATTATTCTTTGGTTGTAATGGTTTGGCTAATTCTAATATCGTTTCAACAGCAACATCATGAGACTCTAAATCTACCTTAAATGCTTCGTTGTTTTCTACATTAGCGAAATAGATGGTTTTTACTGCTGGTACATAAATAACTCCTAAAACAGGTTTTCCGTTGGTTACTAATGCGATGTTTACCGTAAATTCTCCGTTACGTTTTATAAACTCTTTAGTACCATCTACTGGATCTACAACCCAGCACGTTTCCCAAGTTTTTCTAACAGTATAATCTGTTTGCTTATTTTCTTCTGAAATTATTGGAATTTCCGTAGGAATCAGGTACGAATTAATGACATCATTAGCTTTTTTGTCTGCCTCTGTTAAAGGTGATTTGTCGTCTTTTATTTCTACATCAAAAGCTGTATCATATACTTGCATAATTACTTTTCCTGCTTCTAATGATGCTTTGATAGCTGTTTGTAACTGTTTATTCATTTTTTATATTTTGTATTGCAGCTATTAAACTATCTCTCCAATAAGGTATTTCTAGTTTAAATGTTATTTCTGTTTTTGTTTTATCTAAAACACTAAAGTGAGGTCGTTTTGCCGGTGTAGGGAATTGAGCAGTAGTAATATTATTTAACTGAATGCTTGAGTTAGTAATATCAAAAATGGCTTTTGCAAAATCGTACCAACTAGCAACCCCATTATTACTATAGTGGTAAATCCCATAATCGGAAAGATCATTTTCAATAATGTGTAAAATTGCTTTAGCTAAATCTTTAGCATAGGTTGGTGTGCCTATTTGGTCGCCTACAACACCTAGTTGATCTCTATCTCTAGAAAGCCTAAGCATTGTTTTTAAAAAATTATTTCCGTGTTCTGAATATAACCAAGAGGTTCTTATTATAAAGTATTCATTTAAAATTTTAGCAATTTCATTTTCTCCACCTAATTTGGTATCTCCATATGCTCCAATAGGGTTTGTGTCATCAACCTCTTTATAAGGCTTGTTGGATGCTCCATCAAAAACAAAATCAGTTGAAACATGTACCAATTTTACTCTATATTCCTTACAAGATTCTGCTAAGTTTTTTGCTCCTTGAACATTAACCTTAAAAGCTGTCTTGTAATCGGATTCTGCTTTATCAACTGCTGTATAAGCCGCACAGTTAATACACCAATCAAACTTGTTTTTCTCGAAGAAACATTCAACTTGCCTCTTGTTTGTTATGTCAAGTTCCGAGGAATTTACATATTGAATATTTAACAAACCTTCATCTAGGTCTTTAATACACTTTCCCAATTGTCCGCCACTTCCAGTAACTAGTATTTTAGGAATCATTTAAAATATGCTTCTATAGTTGGTAAAATTATGTCCTTATCAGACAATTGCGCTTCTTCTTGTTTTATTTTCCAGTCAATATTTAATGAGGGATCATTATATAGAATACCAGCTTCAGACTCTTTATTATAAAAGTTGTCGCATTTATATGAAAAGATTGCCGTTTCACTAAGCACTGAAAAACCATGGGCAAAGCCTCTTGGAACAAAGAGTTGCTTTTTGTTTTTTTCTGTAAGTTCTACTGAAATATGTTGACCAAATGTTGGGGATTCTTTCCTTATGTCTACTGCAACATCCAATACAGCTCCTTTTACAACTCGAACAAGTTTAGCTTGAGCAAACTCTCCTTTTTGAAAGTGAAGCCCTCTTATTACACCTCTTGACGAAAAAGACTCGTTGTCTTGCACAAAATTAACAGACTTTCCTATTAACTTATTAAATGCTTCTTGATTAAAACTTTCAAAAAAATATCCTCTATCGTCTTGAAAAACACGGGGCTCAATAATAAAGCAATCTTTAAGTTTTGTTTCAGTTGCTATCATTTTTTGTTTTTTATTAAGCCTAAAAGATTTTTTCCGTAACCACTCTTCATTAGTGGTTTCGCTAAAGCTTTAAACTTTTCTTCTGTAATATATCCCATTTCGTAAGCTGCTGCTTCAATAGAGCCAATTTTTAAACCCTGTCTATTTTCTATTACTTCAACAAATTGCGATGCCTGCATTAAGGATTCAAAAGTGCCTGTGTCTAACCACGCTGTACCTCTATCTAAAATACTAACACTTAATTTATTTCTTTTAAGGTATTCTTTATTAACATCAGTAATCTCTAGTTCCCCACGGCTACTAGGTTGAATGTTTTTAGCAATATTTACGACTTCATTGTCATAAAAATAAATTCCTGGAACAGCAAAATTGGATTTCGGTTTTTTTGGTTTCTCCTCTATAGATATTGCTTGTCCATTTTCATCAAATTCAACAACGCCATAACGCTCTGGGTCATGAACCCTATAAGCGTAAATAATACCTCCATCAGGATTATTGTTACTCTGTAGAAGTTTTGAGAGACCTGTTCCATAGAATATATTATCACCTAAAATTAACGCAACTTTGTCATTGCCAATAAATTTTTCACCAATAATAAAAGCTTCTGCAAGGCCATTTGGCGACTCTTGCACAGCATATTCAAAAGTACAGCCATACTTTTTACCGTCACCTAATAAATCTTTAAAAAGCGGTAAATCCTTAGGTGTTGAAATTATCAAGATTTCATTAATGCCAGAGTACATTAAAGTAGACAATGGATAATAAATCATTGGCTTATCGTATACAGGCATTAATTGTTTGCTTACAGATAGTGTTAAAGGGTGTAATCTAGTACCAGAACCTCCGGCTAGTATAATTCCTTTCATTGATATTGTTTTTTATAATATGATTGATATTCTCCAGTCGTAACACGGTTTAACCATTCTTGATTACCTAAATACCAGTCGATTGTAATTGACAATCCTTGTTCAAATGTAACGGATGGTTTCCAACCAAGTTCTTTATTTATTTTATTAGCGTCTATAGCGTATCTTAAATCGTGCCCTGGTCTATCTTTTACATAAGTTATAAGTTTCTCAGAAGTGCCTTTTTCTCTCCCAAGTTTTTCATCCATTTGTTTACACAGTAATTTTACAAGGTCTATGTTCTTCCACTCATTAAAGCCTCCAATGTTATATGTCTCCTCATTTTTTCCCTCATGAAAAACTAAGTCAATAGCTATAGCATGATCAACAACATACAACCAATCTCTTGTGTAATTACCATCGCCATAAACAGGTAATGGTTTGTTATTAATTATATTATTTATAAAAAGAGGAATAAGCTTTTCTGGAAATTGATTTTGTCCGTAATTATTAGAACAATTCGTGATTACATAAGGCAAATTATAAGTTTCCCCATACGCCCTAACAAAATGGTCTGAACTTGCTTTAGATGCTGAATATGGTGAGTTTGGGGAATAAGATGTTGTTTCTGTAAATAACCCTGATTCTCCTAAAGTTCCATAAACCTCATCTGTACTTACATGATAAAATCTTTTACCTTCAAAATTATCATTCCACAACTTTTTAAAGGCATTTAAAAGATTGATGGTGCCAATAATATTTGTTTTCACAAATGCTAAAGGATCTTTAATAGATCTATCTACATGAGATTCCGCAGCTAAATGTATAACACTATCAAATTGATGTTCTTGAAAAAGACTATCAATTGTTTCTTCATCATTGATATCGGCCTTAATAAAGTGATAATTCTCTTTATGCTCTACGTCCTTTAAATTCTCTAGATTACCTGCGTAGGTTAAACTATCTAAATTAAAAATATTGTAATTAGGATACTTGTTTACAAACAACCTAACAACATGTGAGCCTATAAAACCAGCTCCTCCTGTAATTAATATACTTTTATCCCTCATAAGAGTTGACATATTTAATGATTTTGACAGATTGATAAATTATACACATTACTAAAAAAGCCAATAGAGGAAAAATCAAAGAATATCTCTCCCAAATTGTTGTATATTTTGCTCCAACATCTTGGAAACTAGATAATGTATCAAAAAACACATCCTCTTCAACCTTTTGTGACTCTAATTCACTTAATTCCCTTCTTAATTTTATTTCTTCTTGAAGAAGGTCATATTCTCTTGTGTTTGTTTTCTCTTGAATAAATGACAATCCATCTCTAGTAGTATAAGAGCCATCTTTGGCCTTAGACTCTTCTTCCATTACATTCACATATACCTGTTTTAATGAATCTACAACCCTAATAGATGACAAAATTCTTTGCTTCTTAATAGCAATCAAAGAATCTCTTTTTTCCATCTTCTTGATTGAATATGTGTTGGTAAAAGTTGAGTTTAGTCCATCTTCTAAAGACCTGAAAATATCCTTTTTAAATGACTGAACATTAATTTCAAATATATCTCCTGAATAAATACTTCTATTCTCTAAAAACTCCTCAAACTCTACTTCTTGAGCTCTAATACTATCTAGTCCTTTTAAAAAGGTATCGTATTGTTTTATTTGGTCGTTTTCGTTTTCAGGCCCTGGGTGAATTTCAAATTTTATTAATTTTTCAGCATCTTCACCTTTTATACCAAATATTTCAGTTAGTTGCTTATGATCACGCTCTCCAATAAGTGCATTATAATAATTTATATTGGTTACTAACTGAAATTTAGAGTCAAAATAGGGTTTAACTAACATCTGAGACGTATAAACATCAGGTCTTGTTTTTTCTAATGCAAATCCAATAACCCCTGAAATTACTACAACAATTGCTATAATTTTAAAGTTAACTATTATAGCTCGAAGGGCGTAAATAAAAATAGAAAAAATTGACTTAAAAATTGACTTTATAAAGTTATACAGCCTACTAAAAAGTCCTCCAATCATATTAAAGATTTGAATTAAATCTATTTCTTCAGAAGGTGTATGCTCTGGTAAATTTTTACTCATTTGATGATATGATTAATTAAATATTTGTTTAATAATTTGTCTTGTGATTAAGTATGTTGGTTTAACTCCTGAGGTTCCTAACCCTCCTGATGCTAATGTACTCCCTGTCTCTAAAGGATTATCACTAGCATAATAAGCGTACCTTACTTTAACATCAGGTCCTATATTCCCTCTAACTTTTGATGCTGCTTGGATAGCCTTTTGGTAGTGAGCTCCTTCCATTTCTAAGCCAATTACATTCCATGTAGAATTAAAGAAAAACTTTAGTATCTCTTTGTTTTGTAAAGATGTTCCTAAGACCGTAATCATAGATCCTTCATAAACATCTATATCATTACCTTCTAATTCGGCCTTACTTAATTCATTTTTAAAAGGGTAGTTATCTGCTGTACCTTCAAAAATATGCGCAGAAGGTATCATAATATCTCCTTTTTTTCCTTCTAAAATTCCTGCTTTACCCATTAAAGATATTGACGCTACATTAAGGTGTGTGTTTGTTGCTCCTACTTTTAAAGGTTTTAAAAGCTCATCCATAGTTTCGTAAGCTTGTTCTCCAAATGCATAATCCATAACAATTATAACAGGCAATTCGCTAGTCTTAGATACTTTTTCTCTATCAACATCTATGTCTAGCTTTGAGAAATCAATCTTAGAGGTGTCAAAAATTTGCACATCAATATTAGCTCCTGAGTTATCTGGAATATAAATCATTCCATTCTGCAACGCAACTTTTTCTACTTTATTGCGTAATGCCTTATTCTCTTTTTGACTTAAAGCTTGGTATACATCAAAAATGTCTTTCTTAGCTGCAAACGTTTTTAACGCTTGTGGCATAAATAGAGAGTTCATAACACTGTGCATATTAGCACTAATAACATGAATCTCGCGATCCAATAAATTGTTGCTCTTTAATACATTTTTTATGTTATCAGCCCAAATTTCTCCATGAATATGATGTCCTAATCTTTCTCTTAAAACAGGACTAAAAGTTACAGTTCGTTTGTTATTATTAACTGTCTCTTCTATTGCTAACTTACCCAACCAGTATACTATATGTAAAAATCGTTCTGGTTGTGTAGGTATAGAAAAACTATCGTAAATAGACATTAACTCGTTAAACGTTCTGCCTAAAATATTTGCCGTATGAGTTACAGCTATTTCTCGCTCTTTTTGATCTAACTTACTACTTTTTAAAACTGCTTTTTCAAGCTTTATCCAATCTCTTGTTGTTGTACCTTGTTCGTCTATTAAAACACGGTTGCTTATTTTGTGAGACTCTACGAAAAGAAACGTAAGGTGTGTAAGAATATCGTAAATCTCTGAACGTCCTCTAGTGATTTCAATATTCATCTGCTCATCATCAATCCTGTAGCAATTTCTTCTTCGTTTTGGAGGAATTATGGGTTTGAAATGTGAATTTGCATAACCTTCATCGCTTGTTAAGTTGATAAACGTACATTCTTCAATACCTTGAGGTAATCTATCAATTACATACAGAAGTCCTTCAAGCTCTGCTTTTTCTTCTGAAATAGAACCGTAAATTTCTGGTCTAAGTAGCAATAACGACTCTCGAAGTGTTTCACCAGAAACTCCCATAGGCTTATAAAATCCTCTATTAAAGAGATGCCTCATGGTAATGTACATCCTTTCTATAGCATTCGAGCTTTCTTGAGCTCTCGTTCTGTCATGGCGTTTACTTTTGTTCATACTAACTATTTGGCGAGCAAATATAACACTATTATTTAGTTAAATTAAGCTTTATTAAACTAGTCGCAATATCTCTTCCGTTTGAAAGTCTAGGCAATTTGTTTTGACCGCCTAATTTTCCTATGCTTTTCATGTAATTTTTAAAGCCCTCTTTTTTTATTAGAGTGATTTTTAACGGTCTAAGAACTTTTCCTTCGATTAAATCAAAGTAATAACTGTTCTGTTTTTGTAATGATTTATCAATCTTTTCTTCTAATTCAAGAAGGTTTTCAGGCTCGTTTTCAAACTCTATAAACCACTCGTGATATGGTAATCCTGATGTTGGATTAATTTGTGGCGCAACTGTAAATTCTGTAACCTGAATATTGGACCCTTCAACCGCTTCTTGTAATGCTTGTTCAACCTCTTTACCAATGACATGTTCTCCAAAAGCAGAAATAAAATGTTTTATTCTTCCAGATACAATTACACGATACGGTTTTATTGAAGTGAACTCAACTGTATCTCCTATATTATAAGCCCACAAGCCTGCATTGGTGGAGATAATCATAACATAATTTACACCAACCTCAACATCTTTAATCGTAATTCGTTTGGGACTCTCTTCAAAAAACTCATCAGCTTTAATAAACTCATAAAAAATTCCTGAGTTTAATTGCAATAGCATTCCTTTTTCGTTTTGTTTATCTTGAAAAGCAAAAAAACCTTCGCTTGCTGGATATAGTTCAATACTGTCAACCTTCCTGCCTATAAGGCTTTCAAATTTAGCTTTATAAGGTTCGTAGTTTACACCTCCAAAAATGAATAAGCTGAAGTTTTTAAAGACATCTCCAACGTTTTTATTGGTTTTTTCTTTAATTTTTTCAAAATACATTTGAACCCAAGACGGAATACCAGAAATAACCGTCATGTTTTCAGGCAAAGTTTCGTCAACAATAGCATTTACCTTAGTTTCCCAATCTTCAATGCAATTGGTTTCCCATGATGGCATTCTGTTTTTTTGAAGATAATTAGGCACATAATGGGCTACAATTCCTGAAAGTCGTCCTAGTTCTATACCATTTTTCTTCTCCAAAATTGGACTTCCTTGAAGAAAAATCATTTTCCCATCAACAAACTTACTGTTTCCTGTTTCGGCTATGTACATTAAAATAGCGTTTCTAGCAGCTTCAACATGAGTTGGCATGCTTTCTTTTGTTAATGGAATATACTTTGCACCAGATGTTGTCCCTGAGGTTTTAGCAAAATAGATTGGTTTCCCTTTCCAAAGTATATCTTCTTCGCCAGCAACAACTCGTTCTACATAAGGCTTTAGGTCTTCATAATCTCTTACAGGAACCGCTTTTACAAAATCGTTGTGATTATTAATTCCAATAAAATTATGATCTTTTCCAAATTGCGTAGCTGCTGCAGTACTTATTAGTTCTTGAAAGACTTTTTCTTGTGTTTTAATAGGGTTATTAGCCCATTTTAATATCGACTTTTTTACTCTTTTGGCAAACGGTTTAGCAAGTGCAGATTTTATTGAAAACATTACTTAAAATCGATAAAATTAGTTGGGTTTACTGGATAGCCTCTATTCCAAAGTTCAAAATGAAGGTGAGGTCCTGTTGTAAATTGTCCTGTGTTTCCTGCCATAGCAATAACTTCGCCTGCTTTTACCAAATCGCCTTGTTGCTTAGTTATTGATGCGTTGTGTTTATAAACTGATATTAGCTCATAAGTATGCTCAATAATAACCACATAACCTGTTTCTGCAGTCCATTCGGCAAAAATAACTGTACCATCAGCAGTGGCTTTTACAGGTGTGTCTTTTGCAACAACTATGTCTACAGCATAGTGTTTGTCCTTTACATTATACTCTTCAGAAATTGTTCCGTTAACAGGAGGAAACAATACAAAATTTGATGCAGAAATAGCAGATTCAAATAGGTTGTATTTATCTTCTTTATCTACTTTTTCTCGTAATAATGAATCTTCTTTACTAGGTGTTAAGTTTATATCATTAAGGTCTTTGTTTACAGCTTCAATAATAGAATCTTTATTGAAATCGACCGTTTTTACATCTCCTGTAAGTACTTTTTTAATGGACTCGAAATAGCGTTCATTCATATGAATCACTTGCTGTAACGAATCAGTTTTATAATTAAGCTCAGTAGCTTGTTTTTTTAATGCTGTTGAAGAGTAACCAGGTATGTACTCTCTTAATGAGGTAAATGCTATTAAAAGAATGGTTCCTGTAATTAATAATATTGTTGAAAGCGCTACAATAACAAAAACATTAAGTCTTGTTAGTTTTATAGCAAAACGTTCTTCAAAAGTATCCTCGTTTAAAATAACTAGCCTATACTTGTGAAGCAGTTTTTTAGCGAATTTTTTTTCTTTCTTTTTTTTAGCCATTGCAAAGCAAAATTAATTAAAATAAACGCAAGTTATAATGCTATTTCTTAAAGTTTGCTTTTAAACGCTTAAATTGAACTTTAATTATTAAATTTGCAATTCAAATTAAAATGTTATGATAGCAGCAAGTATATTTTTAGCTCCAGGACCATGGCAAATTGTTTTAATAGTTGTAGTGGTATTATTATTATTTGGTGGTAAAAAAATCCCTGAACTTATGAGAGGTTTAGGAAGTGGTATTAAAGAATTTAAAGATGCCAGTAAAGAAGACGAAAAAACACCTTCCGACAAGAAAGAATAAACTTGATATATTCTAATAAAAAAAGCCAACATTTAAGTTGGCTTTTTTCTTATTTGATTGTTGTAGATCGTATTATCGATTCTAGTTCAAAAATGTAATCTCTTTTATTTATTGAAGGCGCAAAAACATAACCTTCAACTACAATATATCTTTTGTTAATTTCATCTTCAATAGCGTAATTGATAAATGGTCCAGACATAAAGTCGTTTTTAACTTCCCAAATACCTTTTGTCTCTATTGTAGGCTTATTGTCAATAATGGTTTCAAAAATGTAAGGTGCATACGCCTTTTCGGTAATCATGTGTGTGTTTTCCAATCGTCCTTGAATGTGTTTTTCTCCAATAGAATCTCGCATTCTTACAATATCAATTACTGCACTATCGCCTTTTCTTATATGATCAAGAGGTACTTCATATATCATTAAATCCATATTTCCTGTTTGGATGTCTTTACGAATCCAAAAGAAATCGTCAGTTGCAGTTGCAATTCTATAAACTGATGGAAATTTAATAGACACTCCCAACTTATCCTCTATAGGTTTTGAGTCGAAAAGCGAAAGATTAATTCGTCGTTGTTTTTCTTTAATTTCCTCCTTTTTAAAGGCATCAACAATTTTATCAGCATTAGTTTCTAATTGCTCAATAATTTCAGCATCTGTTTGACCAGAAACAACAATAACGGTTTGTGGCTTTGCAAACACATCATGTGCAATTTTAGTTCCTGCAGCTTTGCCTTTTTCAATTTTTAAAATAGTTCTGTTTTTTGTTGTAAAACCAGAAAATACCTGAGTAGGCATTTGACTGATAGAAAACAGTGGTTCGTCTTGAGACAAACCGTGTACTGGAGCAGCTAGTATGCCTCTAATGCTTTCTCCAACGCTGTCTTCCCATAATAAATTGTCGGCAACAACCAAAAGTTCATTGATGTTTCCTGACGAACTTGGAACAATACGTTGTCCTTTAGATTTTTTTTCATCGCATCCTACTAGGACAACAAATAAAAGTAGTGCTAATGTGGTTAGTTTTTTCATTGTGTAACTTTAGTTTTTTTAGTTTGAAACTATAAGAGTCATTCCTATTTTCAACTTTGTACCACTAATACCGTTCCAATCTTTAATATTTTGAACAGAAATTCCAGGAAATTTTTGAGAAATACTCCACAAAGAGTCTCCTTTTTGAACTTTGTAGGTCTTTTTATTAGCAACATCTACCGTTTTAGTAACTGTTGTGGTAGGCTTTGGGCTACTTGAAACCGAAGGGTTTCGAGGGTATATTGTTAAGCGTTGTCCTATTCTTAAATTATTACTTCTTAAACCATTCCATTGCTTTATTTGACTAACTCTTACTCCAAATTTTCTCGCAATTTTTCCTAAGTAATCACCACTTTTAACTCGATATACTGTTTTGGTATCTGCATTAAAAAACTGTGGTAAAGGTTTTTCTCTTTTGTCAAACTCTGCTTTTGCATAACCATAAATTTGCTCTTCGTTAGCCACAAAAGATCCAACCGCTTGCCTTGGAAGGCGCAAGTAATAATCTTTACCTTCAATATGTGGTATGATGTCTAGTTTATAAGAGGGGTTTAAAAACTGAAGCTCTTCAATTGGCACTTGAGTAACCTCTGAAACTTGATCGAGCGTTATCATTTGCTTTACTCTTATCGTATCAGTTTCTACATAATGAAACTGAGGTTTTTCAGGTTTAAAACCATGTTCTTCGGCAAACTCAAAAATGTACATTGTAGCTAAAAACGCGGGAACATAACCTGCTGTTTCACGAGGAAGATTGTGTCTTATATTCCAATAGTTTTCATAACCTCCAGAACGTCTAATCGCCTTGGAAACATTTCCTGGTCCTGAGTTGTAGGCTGCTAAAGCTAAATCCCAATCACCAAAAATTTCATATAATTTTGAAAGATAAGTAGCTGCAGATTTTGTTGATTTTATTGGGTCGCTACGTTCGTCTACATAACTACTTACATCTAACCCATATTGCTTTCCTGTGGCAAACATAAACTGCCATAAACCTGTTGCTCCTACTCTAGATTTTGCTCTGGGTTTTAAAGCTGATTCTACAATAGAAAGGTATTTCATTTCCAAAGGAATGTTGTAGTTATCAAACTCTGCTTCAAACATTGGGAAATAATAATGGCTTAATCCCATGAGTCTTTCAAAAGAGTTTCGTCGGTATTTTAAAAAGCGTTTAATAACACTCTCTAACGACGTATTATATTCAACATTAAAAGGTGTTCTGGCGTTTAACTTTGCTAATCTTGCTTTAAGCGTATCTGTTGAAAGTTCAGGAAAATCAATGTCTTTGTAATCTAGTTCAGAAACCGTTTTATAAATGGTATCAAACAGCGTGTTACTGTACAATTCCTCTAGCCATTTTTCGTCAAGTTCCAATGCCAATTCATGATCTTTAAGCTCTTTTATGGATAATGAATCTTGTACAGGAGAAATGGGTTTTATAGGAATAGTTTTTCCATCTACAACCGAATCTATTACTTTTTCAGTTGTTTTAACCAAAGTGTCTTTTGTGGTTTTTGTTTTAGCCTTTTCTTGGGAAAAACAAATAGCACACAACAACAATGCGCCTAGTGTTAGGGTTTTTAGTTTAGGTTTCATCGAAAACATGTATTTATCTACCAACGGCAGATAAGCTAAAATCGTATTTTTTTATCTAAAATGAAAGATAGCAATACTTTTTTAACAGAAACTCAATGTACAGTAAAAAACTGTGTTATTCTAAAATAGCAGCAATACCTGGTAAGGTTTTTCCTTCTAAGCTTTCTAGCATAGCTCCACCTCCAGTACTTACATAACTTACTTTGTCTTCGAACCCAAATTGTTTTACAGCAGCAACTGAGTCTCCTCCACCAACAAGCGAAAAGGCACCATTTTTAGTAGCTTCAGCAATATAATCGCCTAAAGCAATAGTTCCTTTAGAGAAGGTTTCCATTTCAAATACACCTAAAGGTCCATTCCATAAAATAGTTTTACACTGTAAAACAACCTCTTTGAAGTTTTCTAATGATTTTGGTCCAGCATCAAGACCTTGCCAACCGTCAGGGATTTTAGTTACATCCATAATTTGTGTTTCGGCAGTATTACTAAATGCATTTGCAGCAAGCACATCAACAGGTAAATGAATTTGAACACCTTTTGATTTGGCTTGTTTTAAAATATCTAAGGCTAACTCCATTTTATCATCTTCACAAATAGAATCTCCTACGCTTCCGCCTTGAGCTTTAACAAAGGTAAATGTCATACCACCACCAATTATTAAGTGGTCAACTTTATCTAAAATATTTTCTATAATGGTAATTTTTGAAGACACTTTTGCGCCTCCAAGTACTGCTAAAACTGGTTTTTCTCCAGACGTCATTACTTTATCAATACTTTCTATTTCTTTAGCCAATAAACTACCAAAGCATTTATTTTCTGGGAAAAACTCAGCGACAATAGTTGTTGAGGCATGCGCTCTATGCGCAGTACCAAAAGCATCGTTTACATAAATGTCTCCTAGTTTAGACAATTGCTCAGCAAACGCCTTGTCGCCAGCTGTTTCCTCAGCATAAAAACGTAAATTCTCTAACAACACTACTTCTCCTGGTTGAAGGTTTTTTACAACTTCCTCTGCCTCTGCTCCAACACAATCAGGAACAAATTTTACAGCAACACCTATGGTTTCTGAAACTTTATCAACAATATGCTTTAATGAAAACTCTTCTTGAACACCTTTTGGTCTTCCTAAATGCGACATTAACACACAGCTTCCTCCATCTTCTAAAATTTTAATAATTGTAGGTTTAGCTGATACAATTCTTGTGGTATCTGTTACCTCAAAAGCGTCGTTTAAAGGCACATTAAAATCTACACGAATTAAAGCTGTTTTGTTTTCAAAATTGAAGTCGTTTATTGTTTTCATTGGTTGTTTATTTTATATCCTAATAGCACAAATGTAGTTAATTAAATTACTCCAAAAAATCGGTTTTTCAACGAAAACGATTTCATCTTAAAAGAAGTATTAAAAAACATATATTTGCTGATATGTTGTTTACAGAAGTTATAGGGCAAGAACATATAAAAAACCATTTAACCACAAGTGCCGACAATGGTCGTATCTCGCATGCGCAATTGTTTGTTGGTCCAGAGGGTTGTGGTGCTTTACCAATGGCAATTGCCTATGCGCAATACCTTTTGTGCAAAAACTTAAATGGTGAAAATACAGGCGGAAATGATGCTTGTAACTTAAAATTTAAAAACTATTCGCATCCTGATTTGCATTTTGCTTTTCCTGTTGCTGCTAACGACAAGGTGAAAAAACACCCTGTTTCGTCTCATTTTTTAGAAGAATGGCGAGAATTGTTAAAAGAGCAACCTTATGGCAATTTATTTGATTGGTACAAAAAACTAGGAATTGAAAACAAGCAAGGTCAAATAGGTGTTGATGAGGCACAAGATATTGTAAAATCTTTAGCCTTAAAATCTTATGAAGGCGGTTACAAAGTGATGATTATCTGGATGGCTGAAAAAATGAATACTTCGGCTGCTAATAAGTTGCTTAAGCTTATTGAGGAGCCACCAGAAAAAACCATTTTTATTCTTATTGCTGAAGACGAAGAGCAAATTATAAATACCATTTTATCACGTTGTCAAGTGCTGCATTTTCCGCCATTAGCTGAATTGGATATTAAAAACGCACTGCTACAACAGTTTGATATTGCCGAAGCAGATGCTACTAAAATTGCACATCAAGCTAATGGTAATTATAACAAAGCTTGTGATTTAGTGTATCACGATTCTGAAGACATTCAGTTTGAAGAATGGTTTGTGTATTGGATTCGTTCGGCATTTAAAGCCAAAGGAAACAAAGCCGCAATACACGATTTGATTTCTTGGAGTGAAACTATTGCCAAAACTGGTCGTGAAACCCAAAAGCAGTTTTTACATTTTTGTATGGACTATTTTAGGCAAGCCTTATTGTTAAATTATAATGCGCAAGAGCTTGTTTTTGTAGAACCAAAATCAGAAAGTTTTAAGCTAGAAAAGTTTGCGCCTTTTGTTCATGGTAATAATATTATGGATATTTCCAACGAGCTGCAAGATGCTATTTATCATATAGAACGAAACGGAAATGCCAAAATTATTTTAACCGACTTATCAATAAAACTCACACGTTTATTACATAAAAAAGCCAGCTAATTGCTGGCTTTTATTTTTTATTCAAAAGTATAAGTAGCAGTATCTACTTCGGTAACCCTAAAGTAACCAAACGCATAATTATCTGGGTTGGTTGGGTTAATACAATTTCCTCTTATTAAAGCTGCTGTAGAGCTAAATGGGTCGCCTTGACTACCATGTTGCTCAATTAACAAACGTATAAAGTTGTAATATTGTTCAGAAATTCCGTAAAGGCTAATATTAACGACATCTCCTGCTTCAAAAGGCGTTTCTTCACTGTCTTCATCATCGTCTTTTTCAAGGAAATCATGAATTTGGTTACCATCAGTAAATTCATCAGACACATCTTCTAAATACGGAAACAAATCACCTTCAACATCATACTTTATTAGGTAGAAGTTTTCAATATTAGCAGGATCTGTAAAGTATAAATTGAGTTCTAGTAACTCGTCGTCAAATCCGCCTTCAATGCTTTGATTAACTTCATTAATATCTGAAACCGACATCAAGGTTTCAGTTGCTTCATACGTTTCACCATCATAAACAATTTCTAGGTGATACGTATTATTTAAAATAGGAACAAAAGTACTTGTTGAATAGGTGCCGTCATTGTTGTCATCAAAAGGAAAAACCTCTCCAGAGTCTTCATTGGTAACAGTTACAATTGCTCCTGTAACACTAGTGTCTTGGTCTGTATCAAAAAACGGTGTTGACATACTCAATGAAATGGACTGCACATTTCCTGTCGTGCCTTTTTCCCAATCTAATGAGGCTTCTACCACTAATCTGGCTTGTGCTGTTGGAACATCTACATCTATGGTGTCTTCGCAAGACGTCAATAAAAAACCTAGGGTAAATACTATTAATATATATCGTTTCATGGAATTAAAATTTAAAGTTATAAGTTACTGAAGGAATGATGCCAAAAATGGAAATTCTAGACGCTTCGTTTAAGCCTGTTTCCCTATTTTGACTAAAACTAATTGAGGCTGCATTTTTTCGGCTGTACAGATTGTAAATACCAAAAACCCATTCTGATTTCCAGCGTTTATCAGGATTTCTGTTTGGTTTATAAATTGCAGAAACGTCTAATCTGTGATAAGCAGGTAAACGGTCTTCGTTTCTGTTTGAATAGGTTGCAACTGATAATCCTTCGTAGTTGTACTGTCCGTTAGGATACGTTACAGGACGTCCTGTTTGAAACACAAAATTTGAACTGAAGCTCCACTTGTCATTCAGTTTATAAACTCCTGTTAAAGAAATATCATGAGTACGATCATAAGGTGTATTGTACCAATCTCCATTGTTAATTCCTGGTCCACCAGCATTTCCACCAACAGCACGTTGCTCAGACTTTGAAAGTGTATAGGCCAACCAACCAGTGAAATCACCTTTGTTTTTCCTAAGCAATACTTCCAAACCGTAAGCTCTAGCTTCACCATTTAATATTTCAGTTTCAATATTGTTGTTCCCTATTAAATCAGAACCGTCTATATAATCAATTCTATTATCAACATGCTTGTAATAGGTTTCCAACTCCAGAGCGTAAGTGTTGTCTTTAAAGTTCTTGTAATAACCCATAGCAAACTGATTAGAAATTTGAGGTTTTATGTACTTTCCACTTGGTGTCCAAACATCTAATGGTGTAACTGACGACGTGTTGGATAGCAAATGCAAGTATTGCGTTGACTTGGTGTAACTCGCCTTAATGGAAGACGCATTGTTAAGTTGGTAAGATACGCCTAGTCTAGGTTCAAAATTACCAAAGGTTTTAATGCTTTCGCTTTTACTGTACGCTGTTTCACTTTCTGCTTCACCACGTTCGTAAATTCCTAAATCGTTATTGTAAACCACAGGTTGATTGTTTACATAATTAGTCATGCTTTGTCCTCCAAGTCTAGAAAACGCACTGTAGCGTAACCCATAGTTAAAGGCAAGTTTATCAGAAATTTGATGTTCCGCACTTATGTAAGCAGCACCTTCAAAAGCACGTTTTTCGTCTAATTTTAGAGGATTAATTGGTGATGTTTCTGAAGATGGTCTTACTTCTCCAGGATTAACATTGTAGGTTAATCCACTAATACCAAAATCGAGCGTAATATCATTATTTACGTAGTAACCTAAATCATATTTCACATTAAAATTGGTAATGTCTGCATCCCAATCTAGTTCAATAAAATCTAGCACAATGTTGTAATCATATTTGCTATAAATAAAAGATAGGTTTGAAAACAGCCTATCGTTAAACACATGATTCCAACGTAAGTTACCAGTTGCGTTACCATAGTTGTTTTCTATAATTTTTGATAGATTAAATACGTCGCGACCAAAATAACCAGACAAATACAACTTGTTGTTTTTATTAATCTCATAATTGGTTTTAAGATTAAGGTCGTAAAACGAAATTTTATCGTCCTTTACATTTTCAATAAGTGGCATAAATAGGTGTGCATAAGATGCTCTACCAGCAATTAAAAACGAGCCTTTATCTTTAAATAAAGGCGATTCGGCTGTTAGCCTACTAGAGATTAAACCAATACCTCCTGTAAGTCCAAATTGTTTGCTATTTCCATCTTTTTGTCTCACATCAAGTACAGAGGACACACGACCACCATATTTTGCAGGAATGTCTCCTTTGTAGAGTTTAATGTTCTTTATAGCATCTGAATTGAATACTGAGAAAAACCCAAAGAAATGTGACGTGTTATAAATTATAGCTTCGTCTAAAAGCACTAGGTTTTGGTCTGCTGCTCCACCACGAACATGAAATCCAGCTGAACCTTCTCCATTATTGGTTACACCAGGAAGCAATTGAATAGATTTTACAACATCAACTTCTCCTAAAACCGCTGGCATTTGTTTTATGGTTTGCGCATTAAGTTTAGAAACGCTCATTTGTGGTTTTCTAATGCTTACTACTTCAGATTCTTCTGCTACAATGATTACTTCATCTAATGCAGTTGCCGATTCTTGTAACTCGAAATCTAGTTTTTGATCGGCATTTAAGGTTATTTCTTTAGTTACGGACAAATAACCAACGTAAGAAATAACCAAAGTGTAACTCCCTTTTGGAGCTGTTAAAGAGAAAAAACCATACTCGTTGGTTGTAGCTCCATAATTGGTGTCTTTTAAATAAACGGTTGCTCCTAAAAGTGTTTCGCCATTAGTAAGGTCTTTAATGGTACCGCTAATACTGTATTGTTCCTGTGCTTGACACCATAAGCTAGTAAATAGGAAAAGGACTAAACATAATTGTTTCATTAGTTTTTGTTCTGTTTTTTGATTGATAAAATTAAGGTTTGAAATAGAATAAAATCGATTTTTACTTTATGGATTTGTTAACGCAAAATAATTTCAAATATTGATGAAATCCATATTCTAGACGATCTTTTGGAGTGAATTGTTACAGTTTTGGAGTGAATTGTCCTGGTTTTAGAATCAATTGTAGCAATAAAAAGTGTTTAATTGTCCAAATCCTTCTTTATAGCTTCTAAAAAAGAGTTGGAAACTGGGATTTTTAACCCCTCAAAATTGGTGTTAAGCACTAAAAATGCTTTTCCGTTTTTTCTGGTTAAATGTTTCACGTGAATTAAATTTACAGCAAACGACCTATGACATTGTTTAATTGGTAAGTTTTCGGTTTGAGACAATATGTGTTTTAGTCTATTTCTTACAATGTGTTTTTTAATAGTATTGTTTTTTATAAAATTAACTACAACATATTGATTGCTAGATTCTATGTATACAATCTCATTTATAGATAAAGCAATGTCTAATTGATTGTTCTCGTCTAATAAGTTTAACGTGTCTTTTTGCTTTGTTTTATCGTATTTGTATTTAAATGTAAGTAGTTGCTGATCTAGTTCCTTTACTTCGGTTTGAAGTCGTTTTATGGCTATGTAAATGACTGTTCCAAAAAAAGGAAAAATTAAAATCAATAACAGCTTAGGATACATTTTTACCTGAAACCAAATGTTTAGTTCTTGTTCAAAATCGTTACCTAAATCAGGAATAATAAAAGACATTCCAAAGTTTATAAACAGCAAAATTAAAGCCTCAATCAACAGCCAAAATATATATTTTTTAATTTTAATATTTTGAAAACCAAATAGTTGCCTAAAAAAGAATTGTGAAAGTGTTAATGCTAAAAACGTACTTAATGCAATGGAAAAGAAAAACAAAAACTTATTAAGCGTACTGTTAACAGGGTTTGACATTTCTTCTGAAATACCGTAAGGCTGAAAAATAATAAGGAATAAATGAGAAAATACAATAGCACTTATTATGTAAAGCCATTTCGATTTCTTGTCATCAAAATAATCAAAAGGTTCTTTTAAATACTCTCGTATTTGCATTGTGTATGATTAGTTAAACTAAAAAAGCTAGACGGAATCCATCTAGCTTTACAATAACGTTTGTTATGTTAAAATTATTTTAGTCGCTTACTCTTCTTTTTTATAATCTGCGTTTAACGCATCAATAATTGTTTGAGAAAGGTCTTCTGAACCATAAAGTACACTTGCTGCAGTATCGCTAGTTCCAAAAATGTAAGAATATTGGTTCTTTTTACCATAATCGTTTACAAAGTTTTTTACTTTAACGATTAATGAATCAATATCAGTTTGAAATGCTTTTTGCATTTGTTGTTGCTCCATTTGAATTCTTTGAGTCAACAACTGCTCTTTTTGCTGAATTTCTTGAGATAATTTTTGAAGATTAGCCTGAGACATATTTTTAGCTTTTAATTGAGCTTCTTTTAACTCTAATTGATAATTGCTAATCATACTATCTCTTCTTTTTTGAAAAGCTAAATCTTTTTGCTCGTACTTTTTCTCTAAGTCAATTTTTTCTTGATACTCATTAATCACTTTTCCGTTATCAATAAAAGCTAATTTTTGCTGTTCTTGACAAGAAGAAAAACTTAACGCTGTTACAAGTATTAAAACTAGGTATTTCATTTTTTAAAGTTTTTAATTTTTTGCAAATGTAATAAAGTTGAGAACTGAAATCTTAAAAAACGAACATATTAATAAAAATAATACTTCATTAACGATTAATTCATTTTAGTTATAAAAAACGGCTTTATATAAAAGCGTGTAATAACGATTTAAAAAAAGGCCAATAAATGACAAGGACACAAATAACAAAAACGCTTAAAACGCCTTAAAATGCGTTTTAGCTCTTTTTAAGCACATAAATAAGCGAAGAATACTCTCCAGTGCGTTTTGCTTTTAAATTAGATTGTAATCCTACCCAAAAAGCTGTTAATGGATTTTTGGATCCTGATTTATATTGCTCAGAAAGTAAGCTTACATAAAATGCATCAAATGTCATTGGCAAGGTTTTTTCAATTTCTAAATTGTGTTTTGAAAATAATTTTGAGATTGATGTTTGTGAAAAATGCCAAAGATGTCTAGGCACATCATAAGCTGCCCAAAATGCACTGTAATGTTTTGCATCATAACTTTTAAAGTTTGGAACTGCTATTACAAGTCTTCCTTCGGGTTTTAAAAGTCTGTTTAAGTTTTGTATTTCGGTTTCTAAATTTGGTAAATGTTCAAGTACATGCCAAAGCGTAATAACATCAAAAGTTCCTGATTCAAATTCCTGCAAAGTATTAGTATCAAAAACTTGATTTATTGTTTTTGAATTTGCAATGGCTCTTGCCTTTTCGTTTGGTTCAATACCATAAACATTCCAAGCATTGTTTTTTGCGGTTAGCAAAAAATCTCCTGTACCACAACCAACATCTAAAATAGTTTTTCCTGAAACTGGAAACGAATTGATCAACTTTAATTTTCGTTTCAAAGCCATTCCTCTTACAAAATGATATGCTTTTTCAAACCAATTTCTTTTAGAATCGGTATGCGAAATATAGTCTTCACTTTTGTAATATTCAGAAAGTGTATTTGCACTAGGTTGAGGAGTTGTTTCCAACATATCCAATTCTTCATTATACACTAATTGAAAATCTTCACCAGAAACCGAATGGTCTTTTACAGTTAAATATGTTGGTTTTTTATTCATTTTAAAATAGATTCTGAATCAAGTTCAGAATGATAAAATAAAGAAATTAATAAAAGTGTTCCACGTGGAACTTAAATTAAAGTATTATACAATTCAACATTTAGCATGTTAGATAAATCTTTACCTAAAGTTAAAACTTCAGCTTTATTAAAAGATTTAAAAACGGTTTGATTTCCTTCTTTATTGAAAAATTTAATTGAATACATTTCAAACTTATCTTCACCAAAAGGCGTGTGAAAACCAAAACCCATTACTGTTTTATATCGCTGCTTAAACAATGAAATATATTCTGGTTGAATGATTTTTATCTTAAGTTTGACAAGCCTTAAATTGAAAAAACCAAACCTAATATAACTGTCAAAATTCGCTTTTATCAAGTAGTCATAATTAAATACAAAAAGCAAAGCTCCTATGATAATTGCAAAAGAAAACATAGGGTGGAAAATTGATAAAACAACAGATACAAACAAGAAAGGAATTAAGAATATAACTTTTGATACAATAGAAATATGTTGTTTTAATACAATTTCTCTCATTCTATCTACCCATATAAACTAAAAGCACCGAAATATCACTAGGAGAAACTCCACTAATTCTTGAAGCTTGAGATATGGTTACAGGCTGAATTTTATTCAATTTTTCTCTTGCTTCCATACTCATAGATTTAAGTTTAGAATAGTCAAAATTAGCTGGAATTTTAATCCCTTCTAGCCTATTTAATTTATCAGCATTGTTCTTTTCTTTCTCTATATATCCTGAATATTTAATTTGAATTTCGGCTTGTTCAATCACTTCATTATTCAAATTATGTTCTTGGATGTATGCTTCAACAGCTTCAAATTGACGCATGTCTTCAATAGTAATATTTGGTCTTGAAAAGATTTTAAACATCTTATCTGATTGTTTCATCAACGAAGAATTTTTAGCTTCAAGTACAGGATTTGCTTCTTCAGGCTTTACACTAGTTTCTCTAAAAAACGACACAAAAGCTTCAGATTGCTCCTTCTTATTTTCCATCTGCTTCATGCGTTCTTGAGTTGCTAAACCAATCTCAAATGATTTAGGAGTTAATCTAAAATCGGCATTATCTTGTCTAAGTAGCGTTCTATATTCAGCTCTTGAGGTAAACATTCTATAAGGCTCTTCAGTACCTTTTGTAATTAAATCGTCAACCAAAACACCTATATAGGCTTCACTTCTACTTAAGGTAAAAGCATCCTTTTCTTGAACTTTTAAAGCAGCATTTATTCCTGCCATTAACCCTTGCGACGCAGCTTCTTCGTAACCTGTGGTTCCGTTAATTTGTCCTGCAAAATATAAACCACTTACGAGCTTAGTTTCTAGCGTGTGCTTTAATTGCGTTGGTGGAAAATAATCGTATTCTATAGCATAACCTGGTCTAAAGAATTTTACGTTTTCAAAACCTGCAACCGAACTCAATGCTTTAAATTGAACATCTTCTGGCAGTGATGTGGAAAACCCATTAACATACACCTCAACAGTATTCCAACCTTCTGGTTCAACAAATAATTGATGACGATCTTTATCTGCAAAACGATTTATTTTATCTTCAATTGAAGGACAATAACGAGGTCCTAAACTTTTAATTCTACCATTAAACATTGGCGACCTATCAAACCCTTCTCGTAGCAAATCATGAACTTCAGGACTTGTATATGTCATGTGACAAGAACGTTGCTGTGTTAATGGTTTTGTAATATCTAAATACGAAAACTTATCAGGATTATCATCTCCAGGTTGCTCAATCATTTTTGAATAATCTAAAGAACGACCATCAACACGAGGAGGTGTTCCTGTTTTCATTCTGCCAGAATCAAAACCTAAATCAACCAGCTGTTCAGTAATTCCTGTTGCAGCACGTTCACCTGCTCTTCCTCCTCCAAAGTTTTTATCTCCAATATGGATAAGTCCGTTTAAAAAAGTACCATTAGTTAGCACAACACTTTTAGCTTTAATTTCTAAACCTAAAGATGTTTTTACACCAACAACTTTATCTCCTTCCATTAACAAACCAGACACCATCTCTTGATAAAAATCTAAATTAGGAGTTTGCTCTAACAGGTTTCTCCACTCTTCAGCAAAACGCATTCGGTCACTTTGCACACGTGGACTCCACATTGCAGGTCCTTTTGATTTGTTAAGCATTTTAAACTGAATAGCCGTACGGTCGCTAACAATACCACTATAACCTCCAAGCGCATCAATCTCTCTTACAATTTGCCCTTTAGCAATTCCTCCCATTGCAGGATTACAAGACATTTGTGCAATATTTTGAAGGTTCATAGTTACCAATAAGGTTTTTACACCCATATTGGCTGCAGCAGCAGCAGCTTCACTACCTGCATGACCTGCTCCTACAACTATAACATCATATGTATCTTTAAATAAACTCATAGTGTTCCACGTGAAACAATTTAGATTCTGTTCAAAATTTTGGGATGCAAATATACAGCGAAATTATTGTAAATCAACCAATACCTTCATGTACTGTTCTTCCTTTGCTCGCATTACCTTGGCATCTTCATCAGTCTTATCTTTATAACCACAATAATGAAGTATACCGTGAATTATCACTCTAGACAATTCTACATCAAAATCTACTTTAAAATCCTTTGCGTTATCTTCTACTCTTTCTACGGAAATATAAATATCTCCATGTAGCTCTTTTCCTACTGAATAATCGAAGCTAATAATATCAGTTAGCGTATCGTGATCCAAAAATTCTACATTAATTTTATGCAAATAGTCATCGTCACAAAATATGTAATTGATATCTCCTAAGCTGCAACCTTCGTTTTGTATCGTTTCTTTTATCCATTGTTCAAAAATGGTTTCATTGGATAATTGAAACTGGGTTTCATAGTTAAAACTAATCATCTGATTTTTTAAAGTACTCTTGAACTTTCTTTTTATAAACTTGATGCAAAGGTAATGCTTGTCGGTTTAAAATTTCAGTAGTATTAAAATATTCTTTAGCCTTAGGAATTTGGTCTGTAGTAGTATTGTTAAACTGTTTGTCGTTAGTTTCAGATTTTCGTTTATTATCCTGCCCTTGAGTAAATGTAGCATCTTCAAGCTTTAATAATTGATGCTGCAAATCCATCATTTTTTGCAAGGTTTGATTGGTGAATCCTTTGTTTAATAAGTCCAATTCAATCTCTTCCATTTTCTCCAACAAGTCTTTTCCCTGACCTTGTAAACCGTCTTTAGCTAGCTTATCTTGTAACGCTTGCCTTAGTTGTTGCTGTTGTTGATAAATTCTAAACAGTTCTCCATTTAATTCCTCACTATTCCCTTCGCCATCGCCTTCTTGACTTCCTTGTTGACTTCCGTTTTGTTTGCCTTGGTCACCTTCCCTCCCTTCATTTCCTTCTTTACCCTCATCGCCTTCTTTAGATTTTCCTTTCTCACCTTTTTTCATGCCTTCTTCCATTTCTTTATTAAGCTCCTCTTGGCTCTTAATAATATCTGGTAATTGCATTTCTTGTCCGCCACTTCCTGATTGACCAGATCCTTGTCCTGAACCTTGACCAGAAGAGGAATTCATTTGAGCTTCCATATTGTCTAAAACATCGCTTAAAAAACTAGACAGCTCATTTGTTGCTGTTATAGTGTATTGCTGCGTGGAAACACCTTGATAAATTTGATTTTCCGAAAGCTGAGACATAGACTTATCAATGTTAAAAAACACATCGGTAATTTGCTTATTTACTTGTTCAGAAAGCATTGGTTGACGCAGTGAAAGCGCAAATAAACTGTCGTCAATATGTTCAAAATGTTCTCTTAAAGTGTTCTGTTTACGCAAGTGCTTGCCATATTGATTATGGTTAATGTCGATGCTTCTAAACTGATTCATTAAGTTTTCTTGATCGAATGAAAACAGCACTAAGTTGTCTAAAATTTGACGAAGCATTGCCGCATCTTCTGAAAGCTGCTCTCCACTACCAGACATCATAGACTGCATCATTTTTGCACTCATTTGCTTCATTTTTTCTGAAGCTTTCTTTTGGCTTTGTTGTGCGTTATTTTGGTTTTCTTGCGAATCTTGTTTATCGCCTTGTTGTTCGTTTTGTTCTTGCTGCTCTAATTGTTCAGAAGCGTCTTGTTGATCTTTTTTAATGCTTTCTTCAGTAGCTTTATCATCAGGAATAGCAAATGGTTTTTTAAGGTCTTCGTTTTCCTTTTTCAATTCTTCCAACTCTTCTTGAAACTCTTCAAAAGCTTTATTTAATTCATCTTGAGCTTCTTTAGTGTTTTCTTCATCTTGCTTAGATAATTTATCTTGTTCTTCAGCAAGATTTTCTAATTCCTTTTGAAGTTTCTCGGTTTTTTTAGCCACATAATAGCGCTTGGTCAACTCCAAAAGTTGTTCTAAACTGCGTTGTTTATTTTTGTTTTGCTTAGCAAGTTGTTCTAGTTTTTCTGTTAGCTCTTCCTTTTGAATTTTGTCTTGAAGTTTTTCTAATTCTTCAAGTAATTTTTCATCTTCCTTAAGTTGTTGCTCGTTTTCGTCTAAACGTTTTTGAAGGTCTTCTTTAAATTGATCTTGTTCTTCATTTTGAAATTCCTCAAGGTTGTCTTGAAGTTTTTTGTTGAAGTTTTGCATCAATTGCTCCTGCTCTTTTTGACGTTTTAAAAAGTTTTCAAGTTTCTTTTTATCATTGAAATTGAGCTCTTCTTTTTCCTTTTGATTTTTTGAAATTTCTTCGAGCTTCTTATCCTGATCTTTCAGTTTTTCAAAAGAATTGTTTAAGTCTTTTATGGTTTCATTTTGCTCCTCTAATTGCTTTTGCTCTTCTTCATCTTTTGTCAACTTTCTGTAACTAAATACCGAACTTTTAGTGCTTTTGTAATTATGGATTGCATCGTTATCAAACACCTGAAAATATAGCTCATAATCTACACCTTCGGTAAGTTGTAATTGATTTGGGAACGCGCTTACAAACTCGTCAAAATTAGATGAACTTACAGGAATGTTTTCCGTCTTTTTATCACTATCATCGTTTGAAGGATAATACACCAACTGCAATTTGCTCAATCCATAATCGTCACTAACCTGTCCGAAAAAATACAAGGATTGGTTATCAATTGAATCTTTTTCAACCTTTAAGGTTAACTCAGGATAATCGTCTTTAATCACATTAATTGAAAACGCTAAATTTTCGTAATCTTTCAACGCATCATTACTTGTGCTAATACTGTACTCTAAATTGTTGTACAAGCGTTTATTAGCTTCAAAATTTCCATTGTCTAAAGGCTTAAACTGTATAGTGTCTTGCGCGTAGAGTGCTACTGTATTTGTGGACTTAGTATTGACTTTCCAAGTAACGTTAGTCCCTTCTGGAACTGTTGTAGAACCTGTACTTTTAAGGATTTCATCAGCTTTTTTGGTATGCGAAGGATAATCTAAAACCATTTCAAAATTCACCAGCTTAGGAATGTTTACCACATTTAAACTATATGTTTTAGAATTAACATTATTTGCCGATAAATTAAACTCAATTTTATCTTTTGGTTGCGTAAACACATACTCAAATTGTCCTGGAGCTGTTTGCTGTAAAAAATAAGTTTCGTTGTTGTATTTTATTTGAGCGTTTTCAGGTATTACTTTTCCTGTAGTAGAAACCAGAAGTTTAAAGTCTTTATTTTCAATAGCGTTTAAATCTTCATTAACAACAAAAAACTGAAAAGGTGCAGGTGGCTCATAAGCCACATTGTAATTCACAACACGTTCATAGCTATCGCTAAACCAATTTAGTTTTCCTGTTGCGTAAGAGAGCAACAAAATAACAATTGGTATGGCTGCATATTTTAGATATTTAGCGTTTTTCTTGAAATTAACTGCCATTTTAAACGGAATTGGGCTCAATTCTGCAGATTTTTGTTCAATACTAGCCAATAGTAATTCAGAGTCTGCGGCATGCTGTTTAAGCTGAAGCACGTTAAGCAACTTATCATTTACTTCAGGAAAATGGTTTCCTATAATTTTTGAAGCGTCTTCATAGTTAATACCTTTTTGTAGCTTAAATAATTTCGCTAAAGGAATAGCAATGAACTTTGCAAAAAGTCCAATCTCTACCGCAACAAACAACCAAAATAAAACAGTTCGTGCTGTAGGGTTCAACCAAAGTACATATTCAACAAAAAGGGTAAATAAAAGATACAACAAGCCAATGGCAAAAAATAAAATAATGCCTTTTAGCAACTCATTAGTATAAAATCGCCTAATAAATTGCTCTAGCTTAGCTTGTATTTCTTTAAAATGACTTGCCATACGGTTAAATAACTTACTAATATAAAATTTATTTTGGTCTGTAAATGCTTAAATTTTGGTAAGATTCTGTTAATTTCGAGAAGATGTATTAAATTTAAGACTAACATTTTGCTTTTGTTATGAAAGATTTAAAATACTTAGCTGCTTTTTCAATTCCAATTGTTGCGTGTATTGGTATCTCCTTAAAGGGATATTTTTCTTACTTAACTCCTGTTTTTGCCTTTGTTATTATTCCTTTGCTAGAACTAGTTTTTCCTGTTGATACACATAATTTATCTTCACAAGAAGTTGATAGTAAACTAAAACGCAAACTTTTTGATTGGTTACTGTATCTTAATCTTCCTTTGGTATATGGCCTACTCTTTTTTGGAATTTATGAAGCGACAACCTCAACAATTGAAACTTATGAATTTATAGGTTTAATACTCTCAGTAGGTATTGTTTTGGGAGTTAATGGTATAAATGTGGCTCATGAACTTGGTCACAGACAATCCACTAACGAGCGTTTTATTGGAAAAGCCTTGTTGTTACCTTCATTGTATATGCATTTTTATATTGAACACAATTTTGGACATCATTTGCATGCAGCAACTCCTGAGGATCCTGCAACAGCAAGATACAATCAAAGCGTGTATTCGTTTTGGATTACTTCAGTATTTAGACAATATGGCAATGCATGGAACATTCAACTAAAATTGCTAAAAAACGGCAAAAAAGGGTTCTTTTCGGCAAAAAACGACATGTTTTGGTACATTTTGCTTCAAATAGGCTATTTATTTACAATGTTTGCGTTGTTTGGAACTTTAGGTTTAATATTTGCGCTTTCGGCAGCAATTATAGGTTTTATACTTCTTGAAACGGTTAACTATATTGAACACTATGGATTGCTACGATTAAAAACTAAATCTGGAAGATACGAGCGCGTTAAAGAAATTCATTCCTGGAACTCAAACCATGTTATTGGAAGAATTGTGCTTTATGAACTCACAAGACATAGTGATCATCATTTTAAATCTTCTAAAAAATATCAAGTATTAGATTGCCATGATGAGAGTCCACAAATGCCTTATGGTTATCCAACCTCAATGGTTTTGGCAATGCTTCCTCCGCTTTGGTTTAAAATTATGAATAAACGTGTTCCACGTGAAATGATTTTAGCTTAACTATTTCTATTCCTAAATATCGTTTTATCTTTGCAGCCATAAACTAAAAACAATGTCAAAAAACGTTCGTGTGCGATTTGCACCAAGCCCAACAGGACCTTTACATATTGGAGGTGTAAGAACTGCACTTTTTAACTACTTATTTGCCAAAAAACACAATGGTACTTTTGTATTACGTATTGAAGATACTGACCAAAACCGTTATGTTGAAGGTGCTGAAAACTATATTGTAAAATCTCTTGAATGGTGCGGAATTCCTTTTGATGAAGGTCAAGGAAAGAATGAAAAATTTGGTCCTTACAGACAAAGCGAGCGCAAACATTTATATAAAGAATATGCTGACAGATTAATTGCTGAGGGAAAAGCTTATTATGCGTTTGATACTGCTGAAGAATTAGATTTTCATAGAAAAGACCACGAGGCTAAAGGCAAAACCTTTATCTATAATTGGCATAACCGTTTAAAACTTAAAAACTCTTTATCACTTTCAGAAGATGAAGTAAAAACTAAGCTTGACGCTGGAGAAGATTATGTGATTCGTTTTAAATCGCCTCAAGATGAGACACTTCATCTAAAAGATATTATTCGTGGTGATATTAAGATAGACACTAATATTTTAGATGATAAAGTATTATTTAAAGCTGATGGCATGCCAACTTATCACTTGGCAAATATTGTAGATGACCATTTAATGGAAATCACTCATGTTATTCGTGGTGAAGAATGGTTGCCTTCTCTTGCTTTACATATTCAACTTTATGATGCTTTTGGATGGGAAGCTCCAGAATTTGCACATTTACCTTTAATTTTAAAACCAACCGGAAAAGGAAAATTAAGTAAGCGTGATGGAGATAAATTAGGTTTTCCGGTGTTTCCTTTAGAATGGAAAGACCCAAATACTGGAGATGTATCTAGAGGTTATAAAGAAGATGGTTATTTCCCTGAAGCTGTGGTAAACTTTTTAGCCTTTTTAGGGTGGAATCCAGGAACAGAGCAAGAAATTTTCTCTTTAGAAAACTTAACTCAAGCGTTTGATTTAGCTAAAGTTAATAAAGCAGGTGCGCGTTTTGATCCTGATAAAACCAAATGGTTTAACCACCATTATATGCAAGAACAAGACAACTATGATTTAGCTGTTGCATTTAAAAATTCTAAAACTGAATTATCTGAAATTGACACACAGTATATTGAACTAGCAATAGGATTAATTAAAGAACGTGCCACTTTTGTGAGTGATTTTTGGGATTTGAGTCATTTTTTCTTTGTAACTCCTACTGAATATGATGAAAAATCAGCTAAAAAAGCATGGAAAGAAGATTCATTAAACTTAATGAAAGCGCTTATTCTTATTATAGAATCTGTTGATGATTTTACAGTTGAAAACCTTCAAACCGTTATAAAAGGTTGGATAACCTCAAACAATATTGGTTTTGGAAAAGTAATGATGCCTTTACGACTAGCTCTTGTTGGTGCTTTACAAGGACCTGATGTGTTTGATATTATTTACATGATAGGTAAAAACGAAACTGTACAACGCATACAAAACCTTACTAATAATTTAAAGTAAAAAAAAGCGAGTTGTAACAACTCGCTTTTTTATTTTATTCTTTATCGTTTAAAAGACAATAATAGCTGTAAAGGCAAGCATAGACTGGTTTCCTTTAAACTTGTTGTTTCCTCCTGTTGTGTCTAAATCATTATTGTTATTAAGTTTATTGAGCATGTTTGTAAACCCATAAATGTATTGTGCTCTTAACTTAAACCCTTTAAAACCTGCTGTAGCTCCTACTGCTCCATTGACATTAAACTGTGAAATTCCTGTGATATCTTTAGCTAAAAGATTGTTATAGCTTCCAATAATGTAGTTTTCGTGGTTGTCATCTTTTAATTCCAATTCGCTATTGTATTGAATCATTGGTCCTACATCAACAGTAATGTAATCTTGTAAAACCTTTGCATGAAACAAAAAAGCCACTTGCGCTGTAAATAATTTATAATCTATTTCTTCTTCATTAGCAATTACATTTGATGGTCTAGCAAAAACACCAACATTATTTTCAGATAATTGAATGTTATAACTAACCGTGTACCACTTATGAGGTAAATCTACTGTTGCGCTTAAGCCTCCTAACCAGCCTTCGCCTTTTACGGTTTGAAAGTTGTCTGTAATAATGTCAAACTGGGTAAGTCCACCATATATTCCTATACCATTTTTTATGGAATATCTTTGGTGTTGCGCTAATGCTGTTGTAACAAAAGCTATACTAAATGCTACTAATAAGAAAAGTTGTTTTTTCATGATTTTATTTTTGAGGGATAAACAAACCTAATCATTTTTTGATTTAAACTTTGGTAATTCGTAAAAAATATGGTGCTTCATTAAAATATAACTTAAATTAGTAAACAAATATTTCCTAACCATTAAAAAACTTGTTATGGGCGAATTTATCTTATTTCCAATTATTTTTTTCGGATTAATCGTTTTAATCTCTTCCTTCTTTATTGTTAAGCAACAGTCAGCTGCCATTATTGAACGCTTCGGAAAATTTCAAAGCATTCGTCATTCTGGACTTCAAATGAAAATCCCTTTAATCGATCGTGTAGCTGGTCGTTTGAGCTTAAAAATTCAACAGCTCGATGTGATTATTGAAACCAAAACGTTAGATGATGTTTTTGTGCGCTTAAAAGTTTCGGTTCAGTATATGGTAATAAAAGATAAAGTTTACGATGCGTTTTATAAATTAGATTATCCACATGATCAAATTACTAGTTATGTATTTGATGTGGTTCGTGCCGAAGTGCCTAAAATGAAACTAGATGATGTATTCGTTAAAAAAGACGATATCGCCATTGCTGTAAAAGCCGAATTAAATGATGCAATGTTAGAGTATGGTTTTGACATTATTAAAACCTTAGTGACTGATATTGATCCAGACTCTCAAGTAAAAGCTGCAATGAACAGAATTAATGCTTCAGAGCGTGAAAAAATAGCTGCTCAATACGAAGGTGATGCAGCACGTATTTTAATTGTTGAAAAAGCAAAAGCAGAAGCTGAAAGTAAGCGTTTACAAGGTCAAGGTATTGCTGATCAAAGACGTGAGATTGCTCGTGGTTTAGAAGAATCTGTTGAAGTTCTAAATCGCGTTGGTATTAACTCACAAGAAGCCTCTGCATTAATAGTTGTAACACAACATTACGACACTTTACAATCGTTAGGAGAAGAAACTAATAGTAACTTAATTTTATTACCAAACGCTCCTCAAGCAGGAAGTAATATGCTTAATGATATGGTGGCTAGTTTTGCTGCAAGTAACCAAATTGGAGAAGCTATGAAAGAAGCTAGAAATAAAAAGAAAGAAGACTAATTATTTATATTAAAAACTAAAAGCCTCAAAGTTATTTTGAGGCTTTTTTGTGTTTATTAATTAGTTGTTTTAAACTTTCTAAATAATCCTCAAGTGCTTTGTTATTGACTTTTGGATGCTCCATATTAGGAATCGTAATTGGATTTTCATCCAAATGCTCATAAATTTCAGGATAATTGGTTTCAATTTCTCTCGTTAATACTGATATTTCTGTTATTAAATCCTTTGCAGTTTCCATACTATTTGAGTTTATCTTAAAATACAAAAAATATAACCCAAACTGTATTAAGAATTAGTTAAAAGGATGACGTTCTTCCCAATCTCTTGTTGGATTCATTAGGCTAAAAATCAAATTTAAAGCAGCATTTAACAACACGTTTGTATGCCTTAAGTATATGAACATATTTTTAGGTTTTGCACCTACCGAACTCTTTATTTCCATAGCTGTTCTGGCATAAACAGTATGTTCAAATTTGTTATTTATAGCAAATTCTGCCATATCGTACAGCATATTCAAATACAATTGATGGTTGTATTGATGTGCACTATCATACCCAAGAAAATAGGTTTCAAGCACCTTATTATTCAGAATTAATGTATAAAAACCTACAAGAGTACCATCAAGATAATACGCAAAGACTTTAAATTGGTCTTTTAGCTCTTTTTTAAGCGTGTAGAAATGATTTTTAGGAAGTATAAAGGTATTTATCCTTGCATTATCAGAAACGTTCTTATAAAGCCTAAATAACAATTCAGAATGAGTTTCAATAGCATCAAGGTTTAATTCTTTTTTTTGAATAGCACTCGCCTTTTTACGAGCTGTTTTTAAACGTCTTCGGTATTTTTTATTTAAACTGGTTTGATAATCGTTAAAGGTATTCCAATTCTTATGCGTTGGCATAATCATATTGGGTTGAACCGAGACTTTTCTGAATGCATTCGTTTTAAACAATTCTGAATACGAATGAATAGAATCATCTTCAAAATAGTCTTTAAAAATTAAGGTCCTTATGGTTTTTCCTTTTGATGATTTTATATCTTTTTTCAACTGATACACAGCCTCAAAAACACAGAAAAGAAAATCACGTTCTGATATGGCTTCAGTATTAAAATAGAAACCGTGTTGTCCTGTATGCATAAGGTTTCCAACAACCAAAACATTTCCTTTAAGTACTTTAGAAACATAATGTTTTACGCGTTCTTGAAAACAAGAGTCTTTATGGTTTCTAAAAATATCTTCAACATACAATTGCACACGCTGAATGATAGCAATACCCACTAAATTTTCAGCATTAAAAACACCTACATAATACCATGACATATTATCTGGTGAGGCGTTTTCAACAGCAGTTAAATAGGGTTTTTGGAGAAATACATCATGCGTGGTTAGTACTTGCCACGAATCAGGTAAATCGTTTTGAGAATTGTATATTTTAAAGTGTATCAATGTAAAAAGAAAAAGACTGAACGCTTATGTCAGTCTTTTTATGTTATAATTCATTACAAAATTTATTGCCATCCGCAAACAATGCCACCCATGATTGCCATAGTAACAATCCAATAGCCAGCATTAATAAAAATGTATTTGGCACCTTTTCTTTCAAAAAGCGCATTGGTTCCAAGAATTGGTAATGCAATAAAGATTCCTGCAATTGTGCCATGTAAAGCACCATGTTTAAAGGTTCTAAAAGCAGTACCATAATCTGCCATAAATGCTTCAAAAGATGGTTTCGCAAGACTAGGATCACCACCAACCATACCTAAAGCACCAGTTTGGTGAATGGTTAAAAACTGTAATGCAAAGGCTAATAAGAACGCAAAAATAAATGCAAGGATAAAAATTTTAGCCATATTGGCGCCTTGCATTTTTTCTTCGGTCATGTCAGCAGCTTTCATCCAAGCTGTACCAAATACTTTTGGATTGTACCAAATTGCACCAATTATCAATGCAGAAACTGCAGCTGCTAAAAGTGCTAAAAAATTGATTTCCATAATATCATGTTTTAGTTAGTGTACTAAAGATAGTAATTATTGAAATACAATTTCTGTTTTATTATCTTTTAAAGCGCTTTAGCTTCTTCTACCAACAATGCATTTTTATCTTCTAAAGCTTTTTCTATAAACTCATTAATAGCATCGTTTTTTTCTAAACCATTTGTTAATAACACTTTTAAAGTAAGCATAGCGGCAATACGTGTTCCAACCTTTTTTACAGCAGTTCCAAATAAAGGTTCTAACTCATCATAACTAACCTCATTGGCAAGTTCAAGAATTTCTGTCTTTACTTTTGCTTGCTTATCTTCTGGGTAATTCGTGTACTTTTTTCCTAATTGCTGAATAACATTAATTGCTTTACGCTGTTGTTGCGGTTTAGGTTTTTTTTGTTGTTGCGGCTTTTCTTGTGGTTTTTGTTTTTCCCAAGTATCACGTAATCCAACTGTTTTATTAAATACTAAAGCATTAGATGTAGAATCGTTATCAACATTAAAATATCCTAAACGTTGAAATTGGAACCTATCTCCTACTTTAGCTTCTTTTAAACTTGGTTCAACAAATGCTTTGGTAATGTTTAACGAATTAGGATTTAAGAATTCCATAAAGTCTTTGTCTTGGTGACTATCTGGTGCTTCATCCATAAACAAACGATCATATTCTCTAACTTCGGCTTCAACAGCATGCTTAATGGATACCCAATGTAGTGTTCCTTTTACTTTTTTAGACGTATCAGTATCGTAAGTACAATGTACTTCGGTAATGTTTCCGTTAGCATCTTTTACAACCTCATTTGCTTGAATGATGTAAGCATTTTTTAAGCGAACTTCACCACCAAGTTTTAACCTGAAAAACTTACTTCCTGCTTCTTCTTTAAAATCAGCTTTTTCAATATATATTTCTTTTGAAAAAGGAACTTCTCTAGAACCTGCTTGTTCGTCTTCAGGATTGTTTTCAGCCTCTAACCATTCTACTTTATCATCTGGATAATTTGTAATCACCACTTTTAGTGGATCTAAAACTGCCATAACACGAGGCGCTGTTTTGTTTAAGTGATCACGAACACAAAATTCTAATAAAGACACATCAATAACATTTTCGCGTTTAGCAACACCAACACGCTCAATGAAATTTCGGATAGATTCTGGTGTATAACCACGACGTCTTAACCCAGAAATAGTAGGCATTCTAGGATCATCCCAACCTTTTACAATACCATCTTCAACCAACTTAAGTAGCTTACGCTTACTCATAATGGTATAACTTAAATTTAAACGTGCAAACTCACGCTGTTTAGGAAGCATTGGATAAGTGTTTTTTGAATACTCATACACTTGCTCCTTAAACCAGTCGTAAAGCTCTCTATGCGGCTTAAATTCAAGCGAACATAAACTATGCGAAATTTGCTCGATATAATCGCTTTCACCATGTGTCCAATCGTACATTGGGTAAATACACCAATCGTTTCCTGTTCTATGATGTGCTTTTTTAAGAATACGATACATGATTGGGTCACGCATTAACATATTAGGATGTTGCATGTCTATTTTTGCACGTAAAATATGATCGCCTTCGTTAAATTCGCCTGCTTTCATACGTTCAAACAATTCTAGGTTTTCTTCAACCGAACGATTGCGATAAGGACCATCAACTCCTGGTTGTGTTGGTGTTCCTTTTTGTTCTGCCATCGCTTCGCTAGATTGCGAATCGACATAGGCTTTACCTTCTTTTATTAATAAAACAGCCCAATCGTATAATTGCTGAAAATAATCTGATGAGTATAATTCATTTTCCCATTGATACCCTAACCACGCTACATCTTCCTTAATAGCATCTACATATTCTTGCTCTTCTTTAGCTGGATTGGTATCATCAAAACGAAGATTTACAGGTGCGTTATACTTTTCACCCAAACCAAAACTAATACCAATAGCTTTAGTATGCCCAATATGTAAATAACCATTTGGTTCTGGTGGAAAACGAAAACGTAATTTAGAAGTTTCTAATCCGTTTGCTAAATCTTCTTCTATAATATGCTCAATAAAATTTAGTGATTTGTCACTCATAATATATATCTAAATAGGGCTACAAATTTAAAGGAAATAACTATAAAATAAGTGAATAATATATCTTTGTAAAAAAATAGTATTTTGGGAATTATAAAAGTTGAAAACATTAGGATTTATGCACACCATGGATGTCTTACAGAAGAAACAAAAATTGGTAGTGATTATAGAGTAGATTTAGAGGTTGAAGCCAATTTAAAAGAATCTGCTAAAACTGATGCTTTAAGTGATACTGTAGATTATGTGTTTTTAAACAGAATTGTAAGAGAGGAAATGGGACAACCATCTCACCTACTTGAAACTGTTGCTAAACGCATCATTAAGCGTATTTTAAAAGAAGATAAAAAGGTTAAAAAGGTTACTGTTTGTGTAAGTAAATTAAACCCTCCAATAGGTGGTGACGTAGAAATGGTAACGATAAAAATGACAGAAAGACGAAAAAATAAGTAGTAAATAGTGTAAAAACTTTATTTTTTTTACATTTGCCAACTCTTCTTTTCTATTTAAGAAAATTGAGATTCCTGCTTTCGCAGAAATAATTGGCGTCATGGCCGAGTGGCTAGGCAGAGGTCTGCAAAACCTTCTACAGCGGTTCGAATCCGCTTGACGCCTCAAAAACCTTCAAGTATTTCTTGGAGGTTTTTTTTATAGCCTATGTTCAATTTCTTCTTGAATGCGTTCTTTTCCTTTAGGAAATATACCTTGAACTAATAATAATACACCAAAACCTAAAATCACTAAAGCAATGATTTTTTTAGTTTTGTAAATGAGTCTTGGTGTTAATTTGTTACGTAATCTTTTTGCGATAGCTATTTTCACTAAATCTACAAGAAAATAAACGGTAAGCATTGTAGCTATAAAAACTGTAACTCCATTTTCAGATTCGGTAATAGAACTTCCAATAACGATAAATCCTAACCATCCTAAAAGTACTCCTATATTGATAAAATTGAGTAAAAATCCTTTAATGAATAATTTACCATATGCATTTTTAGGCATTTCAACTTTATGATATTCTCTAACAATTGTACGGAAGGATTTTGATGTTTTTATAAAAGAAATAACACCATAAACCACTAAAAGAGCACCACCAAAAATTAAGAAATTAGGATCGTCTTTTATCTTATCGATAAGCTTATTGGTACTATAAAAAGCGACTAGGATAAAAACAATATCAGCAAAAATAACTCCAAAATCAAATACTAAAGCGCTTTTAAATCCTTTGGTAGCACTAGTTTCGAGCAGTACAAAAAATACTGGACCAATAGTGAATGCTAGGATTATTCCGAAGGGAATTGCAGCTAAAATATCATCAAACATATAGGAAATAAGTTTCCTACAAAGCTAATAAAAAAGACGTATTAATTAGTTCATACGTTTAATTCTTCCACCTAACATTGTGTCTTCGTTAACTGTAGCTGGACTTCCATAAATATTTACATCTCCTCCTGCTCTAACTTTAGCATCAACTAATTTAGATGCATTAACATCTGCTTCACCAGCAGCTTTAATACTTACAGTAGTATTTTGGGTCTCGAAAGCTTTACCTTCATAAACACCTCCTGTGTTAAGTACTATATCTTGAGAATCGGCTTTTCCTCTGGTTTCAACTACTCCACCAGAAACTGCTTTGATGTCAACTTTTTTAACATCCAATCCTATTTTAAGTCGAGCACCTTCTTGAGATTTCAGTTCTATATAATCTTGTTTTATAAGCTCATTTGAAGAAATAAAAGCACCTTCGTTACCATCAATAATATCTAACTTAGTGTAATGTACAGCAACAAATGTTCTGTCACCATTAAAGATTTTATTAAACTTCATTCTTATTTTAAGTTTTCCATCTTTATTGATAACTTCTACATCATCAATATCATCACCTGTGATTTCAACTTTGTTAACGTCTGATTTAATTAAATTCACTTCTATCCTATCAAAAACTTTTACTTCGGTAAAATCTCCTACTCCTTTTTCTTTAGGATTTTGTGCTGTTATAATTGAAGTTAATGCTATAAATGCAATGGTTATAAACGTTTTCATGTGTATGTGTTTTATTATATTTACGTATACTATTGTAGTAAAGATGTTATAAAAACGTTATTGTTACAGTAATTGTACCAAAAATTGAATTAAGCCACAGAAACTGCGGTTCCTGTTACTGAAACTATTATGGCTGTTGTGTTAGGAAATGTTTCTATGTCTAAATGTATTCCAACTACTGCATTTGCTTTTAAATTGATTGCATTTTGCTGTAATTTTTGAAAAGCATCTTCTTTAACCTCGTTAATACTTTGCTCTAACGCGTTATAAAATTTATCCATACTAAACGTAAATGATACTTTTTTACTGTTTACGCCTACGCCAGTGACTAAACCTAAATAATCTATAATTTGATGTCCTTCAATGGTATTTGTGGTTGTTAAAATCATATTACTCGTGTTTTCCTATTAATGTAAAATCTAAATGCTTTTTAACTAAATCGGTTTCTTTTACTTTTACAATCACTTCATCACCTAATTGATACATGTTTTTGGTTTCGCGACCTACAATAGCGTATTGGCTTTCGTCAAACTCATAATAATCATCTTTTATATCGCGAATACGAACCATACCTTCGCATTTATTATCAATAATTTCTACATAAATTCCCCAATCTGTCACTCCTGAAATAACGCCTACAAATTCTTCGTCTTTATGATCTTGCATAAATTTAATTTGCATGTATTTAATACTATCACGTTCAGCTTTTGTGGCTAAATATTCCATATTACTGGAATGTTTACATTTATCTTCATAAATAGCTTCATTAGCGCTTTTTCTGCCATCTAAATAATGTTGTAATAAACGATGTGCCATAACATCAGGATAACGACGTATAGGCGACGTAAAATGGCTGTAATAGTCAAATGCTAATCCGTAATGACCTATGTTGTGCGTGGTATACTCTGCTTTACTCATGCTGCGTATCGCAAGTGTATCAACCAAGTTTTGTTCTTTTTTACCAGCAACGTCTTTTAATAAATTGTTTAATGAAGCTGTTGTACTTTTTCGGTCTTTAAAATTGAGTTTATAACCAAAACGTCCAACAATATTTTGTAAAGCTGCCAATTTACTATCGTCTGGTTCGTCGTGCACACGATATATAAAGGTTTTTTCTGGCTTTTGCTTTCCTATAAATTCGGCTACTTTTTTATTTGCTAACAGCATAAATTCTTCAATTAACTTGTTAGCATCTTTTGAAGTTTTAAAGAACACGCCAACCGGATTATTGGTTTCATCTAGGTTGAACTTCACTTCTACTTTATCAAAAGAAATGGCACCAGAACGCATACGTTTAGAACGCATTTTTTTAGCCAATTCATCAAGTTTTAATGTTGCATCGGCTATTTTTTGATCGGTTTTATAAGCTTTTCCTGTTAAAGATACTTCGGCAGGAATTTCGTTTGTTTTAGATTCTATAATGGCTTGCGCTTCTTCGTATGCAAAACGTGCATCACTATAAGTGACTGTTCTACCAAACCATTGGTCTTTAACTTCGGCTTTATCATTGATTTTAAAAACGGCTGAAAAGGTATATTTTTCTTCATGTGGTCGTAGTGAACACGCGTTGTTAGATAGAATTTCGGGTAGCATTGGTACCACACGATCTACTAAATATACTGAAGTTGCACGCTCGTAAGCTTCGTCATCTAAAACTGTATCTGGTTTTACGTAATGTGATACATCGGCAATATGAATACCAACTTCATATAAACCATCATCTAATACTTGAAATGATAGGGCATCATCAAAATCTTTAGCATCTTTAGGATCGATAGTAAACGTCAGTACATCTCGCATATCACGACGTTTAGCAATTTCTTCTTTCGTGATTGAAGTATCTATATTATTGGCATAATTTTCTACCTCATACGGGAATTCGTAAGGCAAACCATATTCAGCTAAAATGGCATGAATTTCGGTATTATGATCTCCTGGTTTTCCTAGAACTTTTATTACTTTTCCGTAAGGAGAATCGGCTTTTTCAGGCCAATCTTCAAGAGATACTAGTACTTTGTCACCATCTTCAGCTTTAAAGGTTTTATTAATTGGTACAAAAATATCTTTGTACATTTTATTGCTATCTGGTACTACAAAAGCATAGTTGCTATGTAATTGAATGACACCAACATATTCGCTTTTTGCACGTTTTATAATTTCGGTAATTTCACCTTCAAACTTACCACGTTTACGACGTTTATAAACATAGAATTCTACTTCGTCTCCATCTAACGCTTTATTTATATTGTTTGAAGCAATGTAAACGTCTTCATCAAAATCGTCACAAATAACGTAACCTGAACCTTTAGCGTTTAAGTCTAGAATACCTGTGTGATATTCTGCAGTAACAATGGCTTTAAATTTACCACGATCTACTTCTTCTATTTCTTGTTTCGCTTTAAGTTGCTGAAGTTTTTTTATAATTTGATTTCTGCTACTGGCATCATTTACACCAAGTTTAGCAGCTATTTGTTTGTAGTTAAACGTTTTATTTTTCTCTTTTTTTAAAATACTTAAGATTGTATTAGTAAGGTTGGAAATCTTGTTATGTGAAGGTTTCCTTTTTTTCTTTCTTGCCATGTATTATGTAATCATTTTCATTTCCTAATTAAAGATAGGAATCTGTTATTTTATAACCTAATAAAAGTGAAGTACTGGTTATAAGTTTACTCAATAATCGAGATTTAAATCTTCCTAGGCTCGCTTCGACATTAAAACTCTTTTCTTATTCATGCCTTAAGTGCTTGCACCAAGTTATTTGATACAAAGCTACGATTTAAATATTAAATGAATTATCAGCCTAGATTAATTAATAGTTTTATAACACAATGAAATAATAAAAAGAAGACTACTATTTGATAAAATGAACAGAAAGCAGTTATTCACATTTATATATATAATATCTTTTCTTTTTAAAAATTTAAAAAAAATATTAATGATTATTATTGTTTGTTAATAGCTGGAATAACTTTTTTAAATTTTATTTTGAAAACACGTAGTTTACATTCTATTGATATTTAGTTAACATTAGAAACGCATCTAATACATTCATTATTAGAACTATTTTAAAAGCTATTAACAGCTGTTAATAACTCATGTTAATAACCAAGTATTGATAATATTTTCAAATTTCTATGTTTATAAACGTAAAAAAGATGGCTTAAAAGTCAGCTAAAAAAAGCGAAGTTATTTTTTGGTTTATTGGTTTCAATTTTTGTTTGTAAATAAAATTGAGATTTAAAAATATTTCTTTCAGAAAGAAGTAAACAGTTATTAACAAGTTATGAGCTACTATTTGATAAACTATTAACAATGCTAATTAATTGTTAACTATTACCTACATAACATAAGTGTTTATAAGGACATTTTGTACCTTTACTCCATAATTAAGATAGTAATGTTTTGAAGTTTATTTCAACATTAAAATCTTATGTCTTTTACAACAACAACAACACAACAAAAACATGAAATTATCAATTGGTAACGACCACGCAGGTCCAGATTACAAAAAAGCTATTGTAAACCATTTAGAATCTAAAGGATATTCTATTACAAACTATGGTACAGATACTGAAGATAGTGTAGATTATCCAGATTTTGTACATCCTGTAGCTAAAGATGTTAATAATAAAGAGGTAGATTTTGGTATTCTTATTTGTGGTAGCGCAAATGGTGTAGCTATGACAGCTAATAAATATCAAAATGTTAGAGCTGGCGTTTGCTGGACAAGCGAAATTACTGAACTCACACGATTACATAATAATGCTAATATTATCTGTATTCCTGCGCGTTTTACATCAATACCACAAGCTATAAAAATGGTAGATGTATTTTTAAATACAGCTTTTGAAGGTGGTCGTCATCAAAACCGTATTGATAAGATTCCTTTATCTTGTTAATTACCAATTTTTAAGTTGGTAAATTATGAGTCATTCGCATGCACATAACCACGATCATAAAGATTTAAAAGGCCGAAAGCTTTTAATTACCATATTACTTAATACTGTAATTACAGTTACTCAAGTAATAGGTGGTTTGGTTTCTGGTAGTTTATCGTTGTTAAGTGATGCGCTGCATAATTTTAGTGATGTACTGTCTTTAATTGTAAGTTATATAGCTTCAAAATTATCAAAGCAAAAAGCATCAATAAATAGAACTTTTGGTTATAAACGTGCCGAAATTTTAGCGGCTTTTGTAAATGCTGCAACCTTAATAATTGTTGCAGTAATACTTATAAAAGAAGCTGTTGAGCGTTTTCAATATCCGCAAAATATAGAATCAAACCTTGTTATTTGGTTGTCTCTTATTGCAATAGCTGGTAATGGTTATAGTGTGTTACTGCTAAAAAAAGATTCTGATAATAATATTAATATAAAATCGGCTTACTTACACTTATTAACAGATATGTTAGCAAGTGTGGCAGTATTGATAGGTGGCTTATTAATGAAGTATTTTCAGTTGTTTTGGGTAGATAGTTTGCTTACCTTTTTAATAGCTGTGTATTTAATTTTTGTTGGTTATCATTTATTAAAAACATCAACTAAAATGCTGATGCTTTTTACACCAGAACATATAGATATTAAAGCTGTGGTTCGTGTTGTTAATAAGCTTCCAAAAGTGAATAAACTACACCATGTGCATATATGGAATTTAAGTGATGACGAACTGCATTTAGAAGCGCATTTAGATTTAAAAGAAGATATTTCAACATCAGAGTTTAATGACTTATTATTAGAAATAGAAAACCTATTACATGACGAGTTTAATATAAATCATGTAACCATACAACCAGAGTTTAATAAAGAAGATCCTAAAGAAGTTATCGTACAAGACTAATGCTAAATATTACAACCAAAACATTTCAAGAATTAACTACTCAAGAATTATATGATATACTACAATTACGAAGTAAAGTGTTTGTTGTTGAACAAAACTGTGTATATCAAGATATTGATGGAAAAGACCAAGAAGCACTTCATGTTTTAGGATTTATAGGAAAAAAATTAGTTGCTTATACGCGAATTTTTAAACCAGGAGATTACTTTGAAAAAGCTAGTATAGGTAGAGTAGTAGTTGAAGCTCATGAAAGAAAATTTAAACATGGCTATAAAATTATGCAATATTCTATACAAGCTATAAAAGAACACTACAACGAAATCGACATAAAAATATCAGCTCAATGTTACTTAAATAAGTTTTATAATAATTTAGGGTTTAAAGCTATAGGAGAGGAGTATCTGGAAGATGGTATTCCGCATATAACTATGGTTTACAAAGCGTAACTAGTTATCTTGACCACCAACGTAGGTTACCAAAATTTCCACACGTCTATCATATTTTGGTTCGCCACCAAGCGGAAATTTACGACGCATACCAACATATTTCATTCGGCGTTTATCCACACCTTTTTTAGCTAAATAGTCATAAATATATTTAGCTCTAGCTACAGAAAGATTTCGTTTTTTTGTTCTTCGGTCAATAGCATCTCTACTATTTTGCGTACAACACACATGACCTTGTATTGTAAAGTAAATGTCATCGCGTTCAACAAGTACTTTAGCAATGTCTTCTAATGTTTTTACTGATTCTGGAAGCAAATAGCTATAACCTGTTTTAAATAAAATATTGTCTAAAGTAAATTTATCACCAGCTTTAAGTTCGCCTTTTAAAGCATCTTTTACATCTTGTTTTTTAGGTTCTTCAACAACAACTCTAGGTGGATCATAAGGATGCACAATAATTTGAACTTTACGATTTAAACCACGTATTTTATTAATGTCTTCTTCTTTAACAAGTTTTAATAATACTTCTCCTTTTCCATCAACATTTGTAATAACAGACTCGTCAAACTCGTTATTTGAAAATATTTCTTTGATAGAATTTGCCCTTTGCTGTGATAAAACCAAGTTGTAATCATCACTACCTCTATCATCACAAAAGCCATAAATGGATATTTTTTCAATATCTAACCCTTCAATTTTTGATAAAAACATTAATAGTCTACTATGCTCAGTTTCAGGAACATCATATTTATCTGTTTCAAAATACACTTCGTGAGTAAGTTCTTTTTGAGCACAAACAAATTGAGATATTAAAAAGAGTAAGACTATTAGTTTTTTCATTTTTCTTTAAAAAAGGGGAATTAAAGATAAATTATTTTTATTTTTTAACATAAAATACAGTCAAATAATTAATTTAAATAACTTGAATATGTTGAAGGATTTTTAAGAATTTCCTTTGCTTTTTGAATTTCAAGGTTGTTAGCTAAATAATATTCATACAGTCCTTCTCTGTAAAAATAACGTTTTACAATTTCATCAGATAAAAGCGATAGTAACTGGTCTTTATTATTATCTACAGCTCTATTTTTATAGGTATTTATGGTATTAATTAAGTTAGTGTATTCGGTATTTATAGCAGCATAAATTTGCTCGTCATTGGCTACTTCCATAGCATCTTCAAAAGCTTTTTCGGTTTTGGTTTCAAAGTTGAAATTATTCTTGACCAAAAAGGCTTTAAAATTATTGAAATCATTATCTGAAAGTTTAAACGATTTCAAATCTGTAACACTATTATTGTAGTAATATTCAGTAGCATAATTAAATATTAAGTTGTCGTTTAAAATAGCGTTTGTAATTGGGCTATAAACCGATTCTACTAATTCCAAGTCAGGTTGAATTCCGCCACCATCGTAAACGGTTCTTCCTTTTTTGGTTTTAAATGCACTATAGTTTTCTTTTTTAACTCTGGTTGCTTTACCATTTTCATCTCTATTCCAGTAATCTAAAGCTTGTATACATCTTCCAGATGGTGTGTAATATCTAGAAATGGTTATTTTCATTTGAGTTCCATAAATAAGCGGTTTAGGTCGCTGTACAAGACCTTTTCCAAAACTTCTTGCACCAACAACAACTGCTCTATCTAAATCTTGTAAAGCACCTGATACAATTTCGCTTGCTGAAGCACTTCTACCATCTATTAAAACCACTAATGGAATTTCGGTATCAATAGCTTCGCGTTGTGTGTAATAGGTTTTGTTGTATTTTTTAACTTTAGATTTTGTAGTAACTACCAACTGGTTTTGAGGTACAAAAATGTTAACAATATTTACAGCTTCACTCAGTAAACCACCAGGATTTCCTCTTAAATCCAATATTAATTTTTCGGCACCTTGGTTTTTAAGACTTCTTATAGCGTTAATGGTTTCGCTAGAGGCTTTATCATTAAACTTTCTTAAAACAACATAACCTGTTTTATCATTAATCATTGAAAAATGAGGAACAGCATGAATTTCTACTGCTTCGCGTTTTATAGCTGCTGTTTGTGTTTTTCCTTGTCTTACATAAGTTACATTTACTGTTGTACCAGAAGCACCTTGTAATAAATTACCAGCATCATCTTTAAAATCAGCAACAACTACATTTTCAACTTTTATAATTTCATCACCTGCTTTTAAACCTGCTTTATCTGCAGGATAATCCTTGTAAGGCTCTACAATTACCAACTTGTCTTTAAGTGTTAAAACGCTTGCTCCAATGCCTGTATAATCGCCAGTATTGTTTATACGAGCAGCTTCAACATCTTGCTCATTCATAAAATTGGTATAAGGATCAAGATCTTCTAACATGCTTTTAATGGCAGTATCCATTAAATCTCCAGGATTGGTTTCATCAACATAATTCATGTTAAGTTCCTTAAATAGCGTCGTGAAGATTTCAATTTGCTTTGCTATTTCAAAAAACTCACTTTTAAAGGCACTTGTCGTTACAAAAATTGAAAGTGCCAAAACAGGAATGAATATTCTTTTTCGTAGTAATGTTTTCATCTTAAGTTTAGTTATTTGAGGATGCGTTTAAGAATTTGTTCAGTAAAACCTTCATTTTAGTGTCCAATACCTCAAAAGTTATACCATCGTTACCAATGTATAAAATCATTAACGCATATTGTGTTGTAATGTTGTTAAAAATTACAGCCTTGTTTAATCTATAGGCTTCTCTCATTAATCGTTTGATACGATTTCTATCAACAGCATTTTTAAATTTTCTTTTGCTAACAGTTACACCTGCTTTTAATAAAACCGAATCATCAAAATCAACAGGCAAGTATATAAGCTTAAGTGGATAAGCTGAAACCGATTGTCCTTCTGCAAAAAGTTGTTCAATAAGCTTTTTACTCTTTAATTTTTCTTTTTTGTTGTAGGTGAACATTAATTAGTTGTTGTTTAGTTTAGAAGCTTCTAATAATGCGTTGTAGGCATTTAATAGTTTTCCAGATTTTGACAAGGTATCAAAGGACTTTATATCTCCAATATTTCCGCCAACAATTACTTTGGTATTAATTTCTAAACCAGAATTTAAAATAGCTTTTTTTACTTGTGATGCTGTTAAATTAGGGTATTGTGAACGAATTAATGCTGCAACTCCTGTAACCAATGGAGCAGCCATTGAAGTTCCTCCTTCAGACTCATAAGAATTATTTGGAACTGTGGAGTAAATACTAGAACCAGGAGCAAAAATATCAACATTTTGTTTTCCGTAGTTAGAGTAATCTGCAACTAGGTCGGAACCATATCGATAATACGTAGCACCAACATTTATAAAGTTATCCGCAATTTCTTTTCCATTATCAACATCAGTAGGAAAATTAAGAGAAGAATCTAAATTTAATGCATCGTTACCTGCTGCGTGAACAATGAGTACATCATTGCTTGCTGCATATAAAATAGCATCTTTAACCCACTCTTTATGAGGTGAAAAGTATTTACCAAAGCTCATATTGATAATTTTTGCTCCATTATCAACAGCATATCGTATGGCTAGAGCAATGTCTTTATCATATTCATCTCCATTAGGTGTGTTACGAATAGGCATAATTTTTACATTGTTTGCAACACCATTTATGCCTTTGTTGTTGTCTCTTTTAGCTGCTATTATACCTGAAACATGAGTGCCATGGGTTTCTTCAGCATCATGAGGTTTTACATTATTATCTCCATAACCTATATCGTTTATGTCGTTAGGATTGTCTTTAGTTTTTCTGCCTTTTAGATTTTTATTTAAATGAACAGTTAATCGCTCGTTTATTAATTTCAAATCTTTATTTAAAGCTGCTTTAATGGCATCAACAGTTTCAAAATTGTAAGTGTAAACAGATCTCATTATTGAAACCGCTTCCAATACATTTTGGTCTTCTGTTCTAATAGCAAATACGTCTTCTTTGGTATAGTTTTTTTTCTTTAAATAACTTGAAATTCTATTATCTGCAGTAGTTACTTGTTGAATAAGATTCTCAGTATTGGTTTTTGCTTCAGAGTATTTTTGATACTGCTTTTGGTATTCAAAAAGCGCATCAGCATATCGTGGGTTGGAAGAATCTCCATTTACAATTAATCTTACAAACTCAAATTGCTCGTCATAAGTATCTCCTATAAAATTCCAACCGTTAACATCATCTATAAAGCCATTATTATCATCATCTTTTCCATTGTTTGGAATTTCTTTAGTATTTACCCAAATAGAACTTGAAAGGTCTTCATGGTTTATATCTACTCCAGAATCTATAACAGCAACTATGGTTGTAACACCTTTATTGGTTTTAATAATTTCGTTGTAGGCTTTTTCAAGGCTTATACCTGGAATTGTGTCTTTTATTAAATCTAAATGACTCCATTTTTTTAGCTCACTTTCAGATAAATTAGAGATTTTTAAAGGAATGTTGTCAATATTTTCCTCAGGTGTTGAGATAATAGGAGACGACCCACAATTATTTAGCAACACAAGTAGTAAGCAAAAAAATACAGCTTTAATTGTTTTCATGTTTTACAATTACGTTTTTTAGAACAAATCACTACAACTGTAAACATCTTTTAGTCTTACACCTTTTTCGGTATGCTGTACAGTTATAATCTCATTGTGAGCGTCGTGTTCTAAAAATAGGTAAAAATTGTCATTTGCAGCAAGATTTAAAAAGGCTTCTTTTTCATCTAAGGTCAATAGAGGTCGTGTATCGTATCCCATAACATAAGGTAAAGGCAAATGACCTGCAGTTGGAAGTAAATCGGCCATAAAACATATTTTCATATCCTTATAAGTAATTATAGGAATCATTTGTTTATCAGTATGTCCATTTGCAAAAAAGATATCAAAACCTAATTCAGAATTCTTTAAAATTTCGGTTTCAGGTAGCGATACAAAGTTTAGCTGACCACTCTCTTCCATAGGAAGAATATTTTCTTTCAAAAACGAAGCTTTTTCACGATTATTAGGTTGAGTTGCCCACAACCAATGGTCTTTATTGCTCCAAAAACGTGCGTTTTTAAATGCTGGTTCATATCCTGTTCTATCTTTATTCCATTGTACACTACCTCCACAGTGGTCAAAATGTAAATGCGTCATAAACACATCAGTAATATCATCTCTATGAAAACCGTATTTTTTTAGAGATTTATCAATAGTGTCATTTCCCCATAAGTAATAATATCCAAAGAATTTGTCGCTCTGCTTGTCTCCCATTCCTGTATCGATTAAAATCAACCGATTTTCATCTTCAATAAGCAAACAACGTGCAGCAATATCTATCATGTTATTAGCATCGGCAGGATTGGTACGATGCCATAATGATTTTGGTACAACACCAAACATAGCACCACCATCAAGCTTAAAATTTCCAGATTCAATAGGATATAATTTCATAACATTTTATTTTTATGCAAATTAAAAAAATACTAAGGAATTTAAGTGATTGAAGCGCACTATAATACTTTTAAAAACCAATTATTTTACCGTTGAGTAATGGATGGTTATGGTTTTTATTAGTATTTTAACAAAAAATAAAATACATGATTGAACTTTCAGGAATTGTAATTTTAGGAATATTAGCACAATGGGTTGCATGGCGATTTAAAATACCTGCAATTTTACCCTTAATATTAATAGGATTATTTGTTGGACCAATTTCTACATTACTATCTCAAGATGGCTCAAAATGGATTGAACCTGTTTGGAACGGAACCAAAGGACTCTTTCCTGGTGAAAGCCTCTACAGCTTTGTGTCTTTAGCAATTGGTGTCATACTTTTTGAAGGTGGTTTAACCCTTAAGCGCAATGAAATATCCAAAGTAGGACCAGTAATTTTAAAATTGATAAGTGTTGCAGCTGCTGTTACATTTATTGGTGGAGGAATTGCAACTCACTTTATTTTTGGCTTAAGCTGGAAAATTTCTTTTCTATTTTCAGCATTAATAATAGTTACAGGACCAACTGTAATTGCACCAATTTTAAGAAATATTCCGCTTAAAAAAGACGTTTCTGCAGTTTTAAAATGGGAAGGTATTTTAATTGATCCAATAGGTGCTTTAGTAGCGGTTTTGGTTTTTGAGTTTATAAGTATTGGAGATGATAGTGGTTATACTTTACAAGCATTTATTGAGTTTGGGAAAATTGTAATTGTTGGATTTTCTTTTGGTACAACAGCAGCATTAGCATTGTATTTTGCTATTAAAAAGCATTTAATTCCTCATTATTTATTGAATGTTGCAGCTTTATCAGTTGTGCTTTTAGTGTTTGTAGAGTCTGATGTTTTTGCACACGAATCTGGTCTTTTAGCTGTTGTGGTTATGGGAATGGTGTTAGGTAACAGCAAACTTCCTAACCTTAAAGAATTATTATATTTTAAAGAGTCGTTAAGTGTTTTACTTATTTCTATACTCTTTATTTTGCTATCTGCCAATGTAAATATTGAAGATTTAGAAATTGTTTTCAATTGGAATACTGCCATATTAATGGCAATAATCATTTTTATTCTTCGTCCATTAGGTGTGTTCTTGAGCACCACAAATTCTAGGTTAAAAGTCAACGAAAAACTATTTATTAGTTGGGTTGGACCAAGAGGTATTGTAGCTGCAGGTATTGCTTCTTTATTTGGTACAAAGCTAGTTTTAAAAGGAGAACCAGGAGCTGAATATATTACGCCTTTAGTGTTTACAACAGTTTTAGTAACCGTATTACTTAATGCTACAACAGCACGATCTTTTTCAAAATGGATAGGCGTTTACTTAAAATCAAGCAACGGAATTTTAATTATTGGAGCGTCTGAAGCGTCTAGAATTATTGCAAAATACTTGATTGATAATGGACGACATGTGGTGTTAATTGATAGTAACAAAGAGAATATCGATAAAGCCAGAGCAAAAGATATTGACGCAATGGAAGCTAATGTGTATTCTGAAGACTTATCTAACGATGTTGAGCTAAGCGATATTGGATATTTACTTGCACTTACAGGAAGTGATGAGGTAAACAGACATTCTATCAATAAATTTCAAAAGCATTTGGGCGAATCTGGAGCGTATCGTTTAATTTCTGCTGAAGAAATAAAGCATCCTGAGTCTATTCCAACTGATATTATTTTCTCTAAGAAAGACGATTACTTAAACTTTAGTGAAGTTGCAAGAGATTATCCTGTGATTAATGAAATAAATATAGAGTCTAAAGAAATGTATTTAAAGACCATTGAGCGCTTAAATGCTGAACAAAAAGCAATACCTCTATTTATAAAAGATCTATCGGGAGAGCTACATATACTTTGCTCTTTAGATAAGAATTTTGAAATAGAAAAAGGCTTTCAGTTAGTATACTTAGGAAAACCCGAAGGACTTTAATCGTTAAGCTTTAATACAGCCATAAACGCTTGCTGAGGTATTTCAACATTACCTACTTGACGCATACGTTTTTTACCTTTTTTCTGTTTTTCTAAAAGTTTACGTTTACGCGAAATATCTCCACCATAACATTTTGCAGTTACATCTTTACGAAGTGCTTTTACGGTTTCTCTAGAAATAATTTTAGCTCCAATTGCAGCTTGAATAGGAATATCAAACTGTTGTCTTGGGATAAGTTCTTTTAACTTTTCACACATTTTTTTACCTATGGTGTAGGCATTATCTGCATGAATTAATGCTGAAAGCGCATCAACTTGTTGTGCGTTTAATAAAATATCAACTCTTACAAGTTTTGAAGCTCGCATTCCAATAGGAGAATAATCAAACGATGCATAACCTTTTGAAACCGTTTTTAAACGATCATAAAAATCAAAAACAATTTCAGCTAAAGGCATATCAAAAGACAGCTCAACACGCTCAGGTGTTAAATATGTTTGATTGGTGATGACACCACGTTTTTCAATACACAAGCTCATTACAGGACCAACAAAATCGGCTTTAGTAATAATAGTTGCTTTTATGTATGGCTCTTCTACTCGGTTAAGTGTAGAAGGTTCAGGTAAATCGGTTGGGTTGTTAACAATGATGATTTCATCAGGATTTTTGTTGGTAAACGCGTGGTAGCTTACGTTAGGAACGGTTGTGATAACTGTCATATCAAACTCACGCTCTAAACGCTCTTGAATAATTTCAAGATGCAACATTCCTAAAAACCCACAACGGAATCCAAAACCAAGAGCCGCAGAACTTTCAGGAGCAAATACTAAAGAAGCATCGTTAAGCTGAAGCTTTTCCATAGATGCTCTTAAATCTTCATAATCTTCAGTATCTACAGGGTAAATACCAGCAAATACCATTGGTTTTACGTTTTCAAACCCTTCAATAGCGTTTTTAGTTGGCTCTTTAGCATCAGTAATAGTATCACCAACTTTTACTTCTTTAGCTTCTTTAATACCAGTAATTAAATACCCAACATCACCTGCGTTAATAACTTGCTTTGGCTGTTGTTTAAGCTTTAAAGTTCCTACTTCATCAGCAAAATACGTTTTACCAGTTGCAATAAACTTAATGTTTTGCCCTTTTCTAATTTTACCATTAATAACTCTAAAATAAGTTTCAACACCTCTAAAAGGGTTGTAAACAGAGTCAAAAATTAAGGCTTGTAATGGTTCTTCTGGATTACCACTAGGAGCAGGTACACGCTCAATAATTGCAGATAAAATATTTTCAACACCAAACCCTGTTTTTCCACTGGCATGGATAACTTCAGAAGGGTCGCAACCTAATAAATCTACAATATCATCAGTAACTTCTTCAGGATTTGCACTAGGTAAATCTACTTTATTCAACACAGGAATGATTTCTAAATCATTTTCAAGTGCTAAATATAAATTAGAAATGGTTTGCGCTTGTATACTTTGAGCTGCATCAACAATTAAAAGCGCTCCTTCACAAGCAGCAATGGAACGCGATACTTCGTAAGAAAAATCTACGTGACCAGGAGTATCAATAAGGTTTAAAACATATTGTTCACCATTGTGCATATACTCCATTTGAATGGCATGTGATTTTATAGTGATACCTCGTTCACGCTCTAAATCCATGTTATCCAAGAGCTGATCTTGTTTTTCTCTGTCGGTAACCGAACCAGTAAAATCTAACAGCCTATCAGCAAGAGTACTCTTGCCATGGTCGATATGTGCTATTATACAAAAATTTCTAATGTTCTTCATAGTGCAATTCTTCATCCTAAGATTTTGCAAATATAATCGATTTATTAAGGTTTATAGTTTTTTCTTTTATACACGTTTACGGTTTTTCAGTAAAAAAAATTCTAAAACAAATAGTATATTGCAATATTAAATTATAAAAATTTGAATTTTATTCAACGAATTATAAAATTATTACTGTTTTTTATCCCATTACTTAGCCTAAGTCAAGAGTTTACTATTTCTGGTCGTGTACTAGATATTGACAACAACCCTGTGTCCTACGCTAATGTAATACTAATGACCAATGACTCAACTATTGTTAAAGGTGTTTCCTCTAATGATAAGGGAGCTTTTAGTTTTTTTGATATAGAGAGTGATACTTATCTCATTAAAACGAGCTTTATTGGTTACAAAGACAATATTATAACTATTGTAGTAGATGGAGATCTTGTTCTTGAAGATCTAATTTTAGAAGAAAAACAAGAATCTTTAGATGAAATTACACTTACCTATAAAAAGCCAACAGTAAAAAAAGAAGCTGATAGAGTCGTTTTTAATATTGAAAACTCTGCATTAACTGAAGGTAATATGCTTCAGGTTTTAAAAAGTACACCAGGAGTTTTGGTATTAGACAACAACTTATTGGTTAAAAACACAGAGCCAACGGTTTATATAAACGACAGAAAGGTGCATTTAACAGCTGCAGAGCTAAGTCAATTACTTGAAGGTGCATCGGCAAATAGCATAAAAGCTGTAGAAGTTATTACAAATCCTTCGGCAAAATATGATGCTGAAAGTGGAGCTGTTATAAATATTGTAATGAGTAAAAACCTTATTACAGGTTATAGAGGCAATGTGTTTGCTAATTATACTCAAGGTGTTTTTCCTAGATATAATGCAGGAACAAGCCACTTTTTTAAATCTGAAAAAATAAACTTCTCTGCAAACTACAGTTATACGCAGAATAAAATTAATAGAAACAATAGGGAAGAAGTTAATTTTTTAGATGATAACTTAGATATTGAAGAGACTTGGAAATCTCAACTTAATCGAAACACATGGTCAAAAACCCATAATTTCAACTTCAATTTTGATTATAATATCAATGAAAAAAACACGTTGAGTTTATCTTCTACAGTACTTTGGTTGCCTGATTTTAAGTATAAGATAAGCAACCTTACCAATGCTTTTGATAATACTGAAAGCTTAATGTTTTATTATGATTCCAACAGTTTATCATCAGATGAAAAGCATAATATTGGATTGGATTTAGACTATACTCATTTATTTAAAAACCCTGGAGAAAAGTTGTCTTTAAATGCACATTATACCAACTATGATTACAATAGGTTACAAGATGTGTTGAGTAATTATTACAATGCTGACGATTCTTTTATTGAATCAACAAGTTATAACACAAACAACAACCAAGAGACTGAAATTTTTACTTCAAAAGCTGACTATACATTACCAATTAGTGATTCTTCTCTTTTTGAAGCAGGAGCAAAGACTTCGTTTATAAACACCAATAGCGATATTACACAATACGATATTGTAGGAGGTAGTGAAGTTTTAAACCCAGAAAACACTGATGCGTTTGATTATGAAGAGGCTATTTTAGCAGCTTATATAAACTATTCTCAAGATTGGGAAAAGTTTAGTTTAGCTCTTGGGTTAAGAGCAGAACAAACCAATGTTACAGGAATTTCTATAAGTAATAACGAAACTAACAAACAAGACTATTTAGAGTGGTTTCCAACAACAAGTATAAACTATATAATGTCTGACAACCTTAGTTTTTATACTAATTACAAACGAAGCATTCAAAGACCAGATTACGAAAGTTTAAATCCGTTTCACTTCTTCATTAATGACAATACAGTTTATTTAGGAAATCCTTCTCTTAGACCAGTTATCGATAATTATGTAGATGCAGGATTTACTTTAAACGACAGCTATACTATTCAAGCCTATTATAAGAAATCAAAAAACAACATTTATGAGTTACCAATACAGGATAACGAAACCAATTTAGTATCGTATGTTCCTGTTAACTTTGACAACACTGTTGAGTATGGTTTTGATTTTATTCTTAGCTCTTATATTACCGAAAGATGGTTTTTATACGGAGTATTTTCAGTTTACAATATTGAAGATACAGAAACGTTTGATACTGAGGTTTTAAAACGAGATATATGGTCCACGTATAGTGTTTTACAAAATGATTTTACCTTTTTAAAAGACAAAACGCTCAACCTTAACTTAACCATGTATTGGGTTGGAAAAAATCTTCAAGGACTTAGAGAGGTTGATGGACGCTTAGCTTCAAATTTGTCAATTTCGAAGTCTGTTTTCAATAAAAAAGGAGTCATTTCACTTTCAGCTGAAGATTTGTTTAACCGACAAGATTTTACTGATAGATCACGTTACTTAAACCAAAACAGTAAACTTTTTACTGATGTTGATAACCGTTATATTAAAATAGGGTTTAGATACATGTTTGGAAACACTAACCTAAGCTCTAACTCAAGAACCAGTAACCTCCAAGAGCGTAACAGATTGCAGTCTGAAAGCAATTAGTCTTGCCATTCGGCAATAAATAAGTTGGTATCACGACCACCTCCATTATTTCGGTTTGAAGAAAATGCTAAATATTTTCCATCATTTGAAAACACAGGAAACGCATCAAATGTTTCGCCATGAGTAATGCGTTTAAGGTTTTTACCATCAAGATCAATCATGTATAAATTAAAAGGAAATCCGCGTTCAGCTTCAAAGTTTGAAGAGAACAACACTTTTTCTCCACTAGGATGAAAAAACGGACTCCAGTTGGCATTTCCTAAACTAGTTAGTTGACGTAAATCACTTCCATCAGCATTACAAATGTACAGTTCCATTTCAGTAGGTTCTACTAAACCTTCTGCTAAAAGCGCTTTGTATTCTTTAATTTCTTCTTCGGTTTTTGGTCTTGATGAACGGAAGATCAATTTAGTCCCATCAGGAGAGAAGAAAGCACCTCCATCATAACCCAATTCGTTGGTAATTTGTTTAACATCAGTTCCGTCAATATTCATGGTGTATAATTCTAAATCACCACTTCTAGTAGATGTAAATACAATTTTATCGCCTTTAGGAGACACTGTTGGCTCAGCATCATAACCAATTTCGTTGGTCAATTGCTTTACAATATTTCCATCTAAATCAGCTACAAAAATGTCGTAACTGTCATAAATTGGCCAAATGTACTTTCCGTTTTTACGCAAAGGTGTTTCTGGGCATTCTTCACCACCCAAATGTGTTGAAGCATAAATAATATGTTTGTTATCAGGAAGAAAATAAGAGCATGTTGTTCTACCTTTTCCAGTACTTACCATTTTAGGCGCAATACTATCAGTAAACGTGTCTGTTGCATTCATTAAAAACATTTGATCGCAACCTACATTCCAACCTTTATTGTTAGATTGAAATACCAATTGCTTGTCGTCAAAACTCCAATAGGCTTCAGCATTATCACCTCCAAAAGTTACTTGACGAAGGGATTTAAAATGTGTTTCTTCAGGATATATTAAAGACTCTTTTTGCTCCTTTTCAACAGCAACAGTTGTATCTTGTGTGTTGTTAGTAGTGGTTTTGTTTTCGTTTTTACAACCTAAAAGGGCTAAAGCTAAAATTGAAAGTAATGTGTATTTCATACTATTATTGACTAAATTTGCTCAAAAATAAGATTATTATCATGAAGAGAATATCGCTACTAGTTTTTTTTGTATCGCTATTAGGTTGCAAACAAACCGAAACATTAAGCAGTAAAATTAAGGATGATGTTACTTTTTTGGCTGATGATGCGCTTGAAGGAAGACAAACAGGAACCGATGGTGAAAAAGCTGCAGCTGAATATATTGCTCAAAGGTTTGAAGATTTAGGACTTACAGCAAAAGGTACCGAAGGGTTTTACCAAGCGTTTTCTTTTAAACCAAAAACAGATCCTCACCAAGAAGTTAATTACATTGTTAAGGATGGAGACAGCTCTATAACAGGAACTAATGTTATTGGGTTTTTAGACAATAAAGCAGAGAATACTATTATTATTGGAGCACATTATGACCATTTAGGGTATGGTGCAGAAGGATCGTTATACAGAGGAGAAACTAATGAGATTCATAATGGAGCAGACGACAACGCAAGTGGTGTAGCAGTGTTGCTTGATTTGGCTAGAAAACTTAAAAGCGCAAATACAGGAAACAACTATTTGTTTATGGCGTTTTCGGGTGAAGAAATGGGATTGTTAGGGTCTAATTACTTTACAAAAAACCCGACAATAGACTTACAAAAAGCCAATTACATGCTAAACATGGATATGGTTGGTAGACTAAAGCAAGATAGTACGCTTGCGGTTTATGGTGTTGGTACGTCTCCTATTTTAAAGCAAGTTGTAAAAGCAAACAACTCTAAATTTAAAATCATTGAAAATGAATCTGGTGTTGGTCCAAGCGACCACACCTCTTTTTATAATAATGATATTCCTGTGCTGCATTTTTTTACAGGTCAGCATGAAGACTACCATAAACCAGGTGACGATACTGAAAAGTTGAATTTTGAAGGTATGGAAACCATTTCAAGCTATATTTTTGATATTATTTCAGACCTTGATGATAACGGAAAGTTAGCCTTTAGAAAAACTAAAAATGAAAGTGAAGAAACACCACGATTTAAGGTTGGCTTAGGTGTAATTCCTGATTATTTGTTTGATGGAGAAGGTATGCGAATAGATGGTGTTAGCGAAGATAAACCAGCGCAAAAAGCAGGGCTTCAAAAAGGTGATATTGTTATACAATTAGGGGATAGCTTGGTAACAGATATGATGAGTTATATGCGAGCTTTGTCAAGTTTTAACTCAGGTGATAAAACCAAAGTGACTGTAAAAAGAGGAGGGGATAAAGTAGAAGCAGAAATAGAGTTTTAGTATGGTAAAAATAGGTGATATAGAACTTCCAGATTTTCCATTGTTGTTAGCACCAATGGAAGATGTAAGCGATCCTCCGTTTAGAGCGTTATGCAAAGAACAAGGAGCAGATGTGGTATATACAGAGTTTGTATCTAGCGAAGGGTTAATTCGTAATGCAGCTAAGAGCGTTATGAAACTCGATATTTATGAAAAAGAACGTCCTGTTGGTATTCAAATATTTGGCGCCAATTTAGATAGCATGCTTCAAACTATTGATATTGTTGAAAAATCTAACCCAGACATTATTGACATCAACTTTGGTTGTCCTGTAAAAAAAGTAGTAAGTAAAGGAGCTGGAGCAGGTATTTTAAAAGATGTTTGCCTTATGGAAAGCTTAACTGCCGAAATGGTTAAACGCACCAATTTACCAGTTACAGTAAAAACCAGATTGGGTTGGGATCACGACTCTATAAAAATTGTTGAAGTTGCTGAGCGTCTTCAGGATGTTGGTTGTAAAGCCATTTCTATTCATGGTCGTACAAGAGCACAAATGTATAAAGGAAATGCAGATTGGAAACCTATAGCTCAGGTAAAAAACAATCCAAGAATGCACATTCCTGTATTTGGAAATGGAGATGTAAACTCTCCTGAACGTGCTATGGAAATGAGAGACGATTACGGATTGGATGGTTGTATGATTGGTAGAGCTACTATTGGAAACCCATGGTTTTTTAAGCAAGTAAAACACTTTTTTAAAACAGGAGAACATTTAGCACCAATTAGTTTAGAGGAGCGCGTAGATGCTGCAAGACGTCATTTGCAAATGTCAATAGACTGGAAAGGGGAGAAGTTAGGTGTCTTTGAAACCAGACGTCATTATACCAACTATTTTAAAGGTATTCCAAACTTTAAGGAGTATAGAACCAAAATGGTAACTAGCGACGACCCTAAAGATGTATTTGATACCTTTGATGAAGTATTAGATAAGTTTGCTGACTACCAGTTTGTGTAACTTTTTTAACTTCTTAAAAATTATTTACCAGCGCTTTATTTATTCTGCTAGACGCAAGTTTTGAAGCCAATATTCCTAAAACAGTTATAGTAACTAGCACTATTACAAAATTGATAGGTTTTATAGCGACAGGATAAGGTAACGAAGGAGTTAACATGACAAGCTCAAAAAGATATTGAAACAGCACAATTAAAAAGCCAATAACTAAACCAAGAATACCTCCTAAAACAGTCATTAAACTACCTTGAAGAAAGAATACATTTTTAATTTGTGATACATCAACCCCAAGGTTAAATAAAGTATTTAACGATTCTTTTTTGTCTAAAATCATCATGATTAATGCACCAATAACATTAAATAAGGCTATAATGATTACTAAAGTAAAAATAAGATATACAGCCATATTTTCGGTATTGAGCATTTTGTTGAGAGAATCGTTAAGCTCATTTCGATTTTTAATTTGAAAACGATTTCCAAAAGCAGCAGTTAAAGCATCTCTAACAGCAGCTTCACTAGCATTTTCAGTAAGTTTAAGCTCAATACTACTAATTTGATTATCGTTATAATTCATAAGGTATTTAGCAGTGTTTAAATTGGAATACACATACTCATTGTCTAAATCTTCATTAATGTGAAACACGCCTGTGTTTACAGCATTTATAGAGTTAAATGCACCTCTTACTGAGCTTATTTGTCCTTTACCTGGCTTAGGAACATAAATAGTAAGACTTTTACCATAATCTAAAACACCAAAAGACAATGTATTTGAAATTCCCCAACCAGAAACAATTTGGTTACTATCGGTTAACCAAGAACCACTTACAACCATAGTATCAATAGACGTTACACGCGTGTAATTAGCATCAACACCTTTTATATTTGCGAGTTTTCGTTTTCCGTCAAATTCAAGAATAACGCGTTCTTCAATGGTCTTTGAGTAGTATTTAATATCTGAAATATCAGAAAGTGCTAAGGAATCTTTTTCAAAAAACACAAACGATTTTCCTTCAACAGGAGTCAATTTTAAATCAGGATCGACAAACGAAGAAAATTCAAGGCTAAAGTTTTTTAAACCCGCAAAACCAGAAAGCACAATAAATAATGCAGCTGAGGCTATAACAATACCTGAAGCCGCAATAACGGTCATAATATTTATAGCGTTGTTACTGCTTTTAGAAAACAGATAACGTTTAGCTATATATAAAGAAACATTCAATTATGACTTTTTTCTTTTATTAAGAAGGTCTGGGTTGCTAATAGGGTTTTCTTTACCTTTAAGAGACTTTTCAATTTGGTCAATATATTCCAAAGAGTCATCAATAAAAAATTCTAAACTAGGCATTCTTCGTAATTGATTTTTGGTACGTTGTGCTAGTTCGTGCCTAATTAATGGTGTGTTTGAGCGAATGCCTTTTAAAAGTTCCTCGCCTTTATCATTAGGAAAAATGCTTAAGTAAACTTTTGCAATAGATAAATCTACAGTAACCGAAACTTTGGTTACTGAAATGATAACACCTCTAAGACCACCTTTAGTTGCTGCACCTTGAAGCACATCTACTAAATCTTCTTGTAAAACGCCACTTATCTTTTTTTGTCTGTTGCTTTCCATGATGCAAAAATAGTTGATATTTAAGGATTATTTTATTTTTGAATACACAAAATTTATGCCTTAGGCACAAAACACCTTAAAAATGAACAAAATAGAGCATATTGGTATTGCAGTAAAAAACCTTGACGAGTCCAACAAACTGTTTTCAAGCTTGTTTGGAGAAGCACATTATAAAATAGAAGACGTTTTAAGCGAAGGCGTAAGAACCTCATTTTTTAAATCAGGACCTAATAAAATAGAGTTGCTTGAAGCGACCAACAGCGATAGTCCTATTGCAAAATTTATAGAGAAAAAAGGAGAGGGAATTCATCATATAGCTTTTGCGGTAGACGATATAAAGTCAGAAATTGAACGCTTAAAGACAGAAGGCTTCATAGTTTTAAACGAAGAACCGAAACGAGGAGCCGACAATAAATGGGTTGCGTTTTTGCATCCTAAATCTACAAATGGTGTTTTAATTGAGTTGTGCCAAGACATAAAGGATTAAAAATTCTTGTAGAGTATTAAAATAAGTAGTAATATTGCACACTCTTTTTTAGAAGAGATTAATAATTAGCGTTAAGCTAATGGGTCCTATAACTCAGTTGGTTAGAGTATCTGACTCATAATCAGAAAGTCCCTGGTTCGAGCCCAGGTGGGACCACAAAACAAACCGTTTCAAATCATTGAAGCGGTTTTTTGGTTTTAACAATTACCATATTATAAGAGACGTTTATACAAAGCAACACTTAAATTAAAATATATTTTTAGTTGCTAGATACTTACCTATTTTTTGTAGATTGAGCCTTTGTAAACCAAATGTCCATTTCAAACAAATTTCACTTTGAATTTTAGCCTTAATAGAATTATTCGTTACCTACCTTTTAAAAGAAATGCAATAATTTTTGCTTTAGTGCTAATAACAGCAATCTATTTTGTTAAAATGGAGTTCTTCATCGAGGACACCAATATTGCTTTATATCTTAAGCTGTTTGCGTGGGTAATTGGAACGTTTATATTGATTTTAATTGGTATAGGTTTTTTATACACGTTGGTTTGCTACCTGTATTTTGTCATCAATAAGAAAACTATTATTCCTAAAATTGATATAGGATTAGATGGTAACATAAAAGGAGTTGCAGGACAAGTACCTGTTTTAATTTCTTTACCGAAAGCCATACTTCCGTTGTTGGGTTATATCAAAATAAAGATAGAATTTGAAAATGGAAAACTCTCTGACACTGTAGTCATCAATAAATTTTCTCAAGGGTTTGAAAAACTATTGCCAAAAGAAGGTTCAACTTTAATTTGCTTACCAGACAGAAAGCAATATCACGTTAAAGGGTTTGTTATTAGTTTTATTGACTATTTGCAGTTTTTCCGTTTTACAACGTATAAAAAATCAAAAAACGCATTTTACCTTCATTCTTCTGAAATTGAACTTTCCGTTGATGATATTAACCCTTCAAAAACTAAGGAAGAAAAAGAAAAAATAAAAACGTCTCGTAAAATACAAGGTGATTATCTCAACTATAAAGATTTTGAAGTTGGAGATGATGTTCGCCGAATTGTCTGGAAAATTTTTGCTAAAAATAGAGAGCTTGTCATTAGAACGCCTGAGGTTATAAACCCTTACGCGTCTCACATCAAATTTTACACAAGTTTTTATAACGTTTTATCTAAAGATCTTACTTCGGCATATGCGATTAGTATGCTCAATTATTACAAAGATATTGTGTACAACATTTGCTTAAACATTAAGAAAAAAGACAGAAAAGTAGAATTCAATATTGACCAGGCTGTAAACGAATTTATTTCGGTAAGCGAGAATGATCGTGTTGGGTTTCAGTTAAGTTCGGCAAGTTGGCAAAACAACTTTTCGGTAAACGAACTGAAAGCCTCTGGAGAATCTATAATATGTGTGTCGACCTTAATTAGCTTAGATGAGCTTACTAATTTAATTGAAAAAGGAACTTCAAACATTGTTATTGTAAAAGCATCTCGACATTTAGACCATCAAAACGTGTTTAATTTCAAAAACCTATTTTTAAGACAAGATCAAAAAAGCGAACTTAACAAGCTAGCTTGGATATTTTCGGCAACACGAAAAAAACTAAAAAAGAACGAAGAAGGTATAGAAAAATTAGTGTCTAACTCTAATTTTACAGGACAGATTATATGAGAAAAATAGACTACAAAGAACTTACACTTGGGTTACTGTTTTTAATCCTTCCTACGATACTTATAATGTATCCGTTGCTCGATTTTCTGTCAGAGTACTACTCATTGCTTTTTGTCAACAAGCATGTATTAATTGGTGTGTTTTCAGCAGGAATTATCACAGCATATTTATTACATAAAACCAAAATTCGATTTCTAATTATTTTTGGTTTACTACTGCTCATTATTAATATTCTTTACAGCTCTATTAGTGCATCGTCCTTTAATGAGTTTGATGCCTATTATGTGGCAAATCGGTTTAAAATAAACACCAGTATTTTTGTGTTTGGATGGTTTTCGGGCTTTGCAATATCACGTTGGAGATATTATTTAATAGTGTTTTCAATACTATTAACAACACTGTCAGTCATTCTCATTTCAGATATGGAAATGTCTAACGTAAACGAAATGATATGGCTTGTTGCACCAACTGTACTCTACTTGTTTTACGTACTGTTTGTAAAAGAATTACTTAAAACTATTCAAAAGCAAGAAAAAACCAATTACGTTATGGTGGTTGGAAGAATTTTGTTGTTTTCGTTAATAGCGTTGTTTTTGTTTTGGTCAACAATACAGTTATTAGACTCAAAGATTGACCATATTCAAAACGAGATTACACAAGGTCAAAGTGATGAAAGCGATGAAGAAGATTCTGATGGAGAAAACGAGAACAAAGACAAAAAAGATTCTGATAAAAGTAATTCTAATACTAGATTTAATTTAGATGATTATTTAGGACTTAGAGATCGATTAAATGTTTCGCAAGAACTGTTGTTTTGTGCTAATATTGATAACTTTATCAATCCTACAACACCAAATCCACAGTACATTACGCTGTATCATTTAAATCAGTACAATCCAACTTTAGAGCAATTTGAAGTTGATCCAGACAGTATTGTTCGCGATTTATTTTTACCAAACCCAACAAAAATTCCTCAATATTTCACTCAGGTAAACGATTCTGTATTGGTTTATGATAAAATGGAACTTGCTACCAAAGAGGTAAAAAGCACCATTTATATTGCTGGTCTTAGTCCTGAGGTTTTTGTGGCTCCAAGTACAGCTTATGCATGTCAACCAATTTCAATTGAAGAAGAGTTTAAAAAAGACTATAAGTTTGCTTACAATGTGTTTTCTGAAGTATCAGAACTTAACAGCGCTTATTTTGTTTACAATACTGAAGACGAGTCGATTATTAATTATCAAGAAAACCGTTATCGCACCTTAAGACGCGCTAAAAGTTATGAAGGCGAAAACGAACGGTTTATGGACTATTATACCGAAGTTCCAGAAGGCGAGCTCTATAATAAAATAGGTCATTTGGCAGATAGTCTTACCAAAGGAGACAATACAACTATTGATAAAATATTAAGCATTCGCAATTATTTCTTATCAAAAGATGAAAAAGGAGATCCTTTATACGTCTACACTTTAACACCAGGAAAACCAACAGACCCAAACATTCCTAACGCAAGTATGTTAGATGAATTTATGTTCAACACACATAGAGGCTATTGTACTTATTTTGCAACGTCATCATTGTTTATGTTGCGATCTTTAGGAATACCAACACGTGTAGCTGTTGGATTTATGACTGTTGATAGAAGTCACAAAACTCCAGGTTGGTATTGGTTTTATGGAGATCAAGGTCATGCTTGGACGCAAGTTTATATACCAGAATACGGTTGGCTAGATTTTGACATGACAGTAAGTAATACAGATGCTGAACAATCGCCACAACCTGATGGTACACCTCCAACGCCTCCAACAAAAGAAACTTATGTTGGTAAAGGTGTAATTACCGAAGTAGATACCCTAAGCAAAACAATGCAAGTTCGTGTTGATAAAATGATTATTAACGATAATGGTATTGCTCTAGACAGCACCAATCTTTTAGACATGTCGTTTGACGTTAACCAAGCCAAAGTGTTTGCTGGTGAACAACCAATTGCTTTAAAAAACGTAAAACTTGGTGACACAGCTGTAATGGTGTCTTTTGATTATAAATTGGGACGAATTCGAAAAAAATACAATGGCGAGACTATTGAAAATTACATGAAACTTTTTCCAGACCCAATTACAATTATGGAAGTTCATGTTCCTAAAATTGAAGAAGAAAAACTAGACGACGCTACTAAAGAAGAGGAAGATAGTGCAATGAAAACCATAACAGATTGGTCAATTTATGTGCTTGCTGCAATCCTGTTAATATTATTGGTGTTAATGTTGCTGCCAATATGTTATTACTTGTGGTTGTCTAAAAAAGCTAAAAATCACAGTTCTATTACAAAGCTATCTGAAGCCAATTATAAAAACGCCCACTTTATACTTAATCAAATGGGTATTCCAAGAGACCACCAAACACCCATGGTTTATGCACGAGATGTCGTTGACCCTAAGTTTGGAACTCACTTTGAGGCTTTTGTTAAAACCTATCAAAAACTAAAATATAGCGAAGACCAGCTTACTAATGCTGAGGTTGATTTAATTAAAGAATTTCATTCTGATTTTAATCAAAAAGTGTTTTCAAAGTATAGTAAGTCGCAGCGCTTTTTCAATTTTATTAAACCAAACAAATGGATTCACTATATGCTGAATCTTAATCTAAAAAAATAGTGTATTATTATGAGTCAAGACCTAGAACATACAAGCCCAAACCACACGCAAACCATTGCTGAAGATACCTCTGGAAAAAATATAGATGTATTAATTGAAAACATTGGCAAGGTTGTAAAAGGACATAGAGAGCAGATTATTCAAATTATCACTTGCCTTATTGCTAAAGGGCATATTTTGTTAGAAGATAATCCAGGTTCTGGTAAAACGGTTATGGCAAAAACCTTAGCACATTCGTTGTCTGGTGAGCAAGCACATTCCGATTTTAAACGTATTCAGTTTACTCCAGATTTGTTACCAATGGACTTGATTGGGTCGCATTTATACGATGAAAGTAACAAAGACTTCATTTTCAAGAAAGGACCTTTATTCTGTAATATTTTATTAGCAGACGAAATTAACCGAGCATCACCAAAAGTACAGTCGGCTTTATTAGAGTGTATGGCAGAAAATCAAATTTCTATTGGAGATCAAACTTATAAGCTCGAAGACCTATTTTTTGTAATAGCTACACAAAACCCAATTGAAATGGAAGGAACGTATCCTTTGCCAAATGCGCAATTGGACCGTTTTTTTATGAAGATTAGTTTTGGGTACGTAAGCGAAGACATAGAGTTAGAAATCTATAAAAAGCAATTAGAAATACAGCGATCGCAAGATGCTGTTGAAGCAGTGTTGAATATGAAAGATATTTTAGCACTTCGCAGTAAAGCAGAAGAAGTTCATGTTGACGACGAAATTATTAAGAGCATAAATAACATTGTTAGAGGAACGAGAGAACATTCAGGAATTATTTTAGGCGCATCAGTTAGATCTGGAATTATTCTTTTAAAATGTTTGAGAGCTTATGCTGTAATTCATAAACGAAACTATGTAATTGAAGATGATTTGGCAGCTTTGGTAAAACCAGTACTTCAGCATAGATTATTATTTAAAAACCTTAGTGCTGAAGGTAGTGCTATTGACAGTATAGTAAAAACTGAAATTTCGCGTTTGTCAAGACTTAATTTAAAAAAGTAATTTGTGAATAGTACAAGCACTAAAATACGCTTAACTTTTATTTGCTTCTTTTTGGGGTTAATGACGCTCTTTGCGCAACGCATTGAAATTGACCGATTGGAACGAGAGTTTAGAGGAAGTTATAGTGGTCGTAAAGCCTATGAGCTTTCACAAAAAATGATTCAGTTAGATAGTACGTACTATGTTGGACATTTTTTTGAAGCAAACTACAGGTACGACAGAGCTTCGGATAAAAGAGGATATGAGTCGGCAATAAAGTCGCTTGTAAAAGCTGTTGAGCTGCTTGAAAAAGATTTTTATAGAGAACTAAGACGAACTACTGATATTAGAACATATATTGATCGTTATCAATACCAAAGAAAGTATGCAATTCTCATTTATTACTTGTCAAAAAGTTATGAATATATAGATAAACCTGGAGAAGCGATTAAGGCGGTTAAACGACTTCAAAAACGCGACTTTGTATTCAATTTCGGTATTAATCCGTATAGTAATATTTCATGGATTTACTTGCGCAACAGGATGTACAGTCCAGAAAAGTATCCGTTTTTAAAATCTACAATTGAAGAAAATCTTCAACTAGCATCTCAATATGCCGATTCTATTAAAGACAGTGACAAAAACAACCAATGGTTTATAAATACTTATTGGCCAGATTATGGGAATGGAGCGTTGCTGAGTTATTATCATTACAAAAACATTATTTACTCCCATCAACTTAAAACAGATTCTGCCGAATATTTCAGTAAACAATTAGAAAGATACGATAGGTTGTCGTATAACAACTATGGTAATCTTCAGTTTATACAAGCAAAGTATGACGAAGCCGAAGAAAGCTACGAAAAAGCACGTAAAAACGATAACTACGAAGAGAAAAGCGTAAAAGAGTTTGACTATATGCAATCTGCTATCAAGATTTTTAAAAACGATTTATCTGCTGCAAAAACAATTATTGATAGGTCTATTAAATATCTTGGTCCATCTCCTGGTTTTGGGTGGAATAATATTGCATTAAGTAGAGCTTATTATTATTCAGGAGATTTAAAAAAGTCTAAAGAATTTCGTGATAAAGCAGCAAACTTTAAAGAAATACACGTTAACAGTACTTGGGGAGAAGTGTCGTATAATCGTAACACGCTTTTATTTAAATATTTGTACCATAAAAAGTCTATAAAAGAGCTAAAGTTTAGAGACAAAGGTTATTGGTATAAACCTAAAACGCTCTACGAGATTTCAAAACATCACTTTAAACAAGAAAATGCGCATTTGTTGTTAACAAGTGAATTATCTGCAGATCCTGAACGGTTTATAGGTTATTACAATTTATTTGCTTCTGAAAACAACTTGTTTTTTGATGAGATTTGGGAGCTCATAAAGTATTTTAATCCTGAGTACTTCATCAATATATTTGAGAAAAAATTACAAGAAGACGAGCGTGAAAACGTGCACAAATACTTCAACTATTTTATAGGACAATTTCATTTAGAAGATGGAGAATATGACTTAGCGATTGAAAAACTTGAAGGCGTTTTAAAAGACGAGCATCTTAATGCTACTAATGAAAAACTACTGATAGCTAGAGTACATGAAGCATTAAGTAAAGCCTATCTTGAAAAGGATAATATAGCCTTCGCGAATGAGCATTTGTTAGCGTTTTATATGAATTTTCCTCAGTTAGTGCCTTATTCGGAGCTTGAAATGAAGTTTAATTTAAAGATAGTCAATACAAGTTTAACACCAGAACAGGAGGCTATAGTTGAGGAACTTAAAGACAGCAATATTGAATGGGTTGAAAATGATTTAAGTTGGCCTACTTTAAAAATTAATATTACTGAAAAAGACAATGAACCTACAGTAGATTATGAAGTCTTAATTGATAACGACACAAAGTTTGAAGGTAGTTTAGAGTTAAAATCTATTGAAAACCCAGGACAGTTATTAGCTTTTAAAGCTTTTGGTATCAACCTAGAATAGTTAAAAAACCACAGCCTTTATCTTCTTCCAAAGATGTTTTAAGGCAAAAGCAGATACAAGCGCAACAAAAGTTAAAATAGTAGCTTTTGTGTATTGTCCATAAATCCAATAACCTGTTGCAAACAACACGCTATATATTGTAACACATCCAACAATTGTTGCTAAAACTCCTGAAGGCACATTCCATTCTTGTTTGTTAAGGTTGAGGTCAACACCTTGGTCTTGTGCTTTTTTGACAGTGTGTTTCCAACCTGGTCCACCAGGTTGTATTTTTTTGTAAAATGAAAACAGAGTGTCGTCTTTTTCAGGCTTAGTTAAAAAAGTAACTAGCAACCAAACTCCTGTTGTTACTATAACAATAAAAGGATAAGTCATCCAACTAGGCATTAAGCCAATAGTATTTTCATTGCCAAATAACCAAGCAGATAGTGCAATTGATTTTGAATTCAGCAACAAAGAAATAATCCCAGAAACAAACATTGCCGAAATTTCACTCCACGCATTAATGCGCCACCAAAACCAACGAAGTATAAAGATTAATCCTGTGCCAGCACCAAACATTAGTATAATATTGAATAGCTGAAGCGCATTGTTAAGCAACAAAGCAAGTATAGCAGAAACAGCCATTAGAATAACTGTTGATATTCTTCCAACATTTACCAATTCTTTTTGAGAAGCATTTTTGTTAACACGTTGCACATAAAAATCATTAACTATATAAGATGAACCCCAATTAAGATGCGTAGAAATAGTTGACATATAAGCTGCAATTAACGAGGTAAGTACAACGCCTAAAAGTCCACTAGGTAATTTGGTTAACATTGCAGAATATGCAATATCATGACCTAATTTATCATCAGTAATATTTGGAAAGGCATCTTTAAGGCTTATTAAATCAGGATAAATAACTATTGAGCAAAGCGCTACAATTATCCAAGGCCAAGGACGTAATGCATAATGAAGTATGTTAAAGAAAAACGTTGCACCAATAGCATGGTTTTCGTTTTTGGCAGCCAACATTCGTTGCGCAATATAACCACCACCACCAGGTTCAGCTCCAGGATACCAAGCGCTCCACCATTGTACAGCTATTGGAATAATTAAAAGCGTAATAAGCGCTTCTTTATTATTGAAATCAGGTAAAATGTTTAGTTTAGAGGCTACAGTTTCGTTCTCAATAAGTACGCTTAAACCACCTATTTCAGGCAAGTTTACACAGTAGTACGCTGCACCAATTCCGCCACACATTGCTACAAAAAACAAGATGAAATCGGTGTAAACCACGCCTTTAAATCCACCAACAGCACTAAAAATAACTGTTACAGCACCAGCAATACCTACAGTTTGTAATGCAGTAAGCCCAAGCATAACTTGCCCTATTTTTATAGCAGCCAATGTAACCGCTGCCATGGCAAGAATGTTAAAAATAACACCAAGATAAATAGCTCTAAAAGAGCGTAAAAACCTTGCAGGTTTGCCACCATATCTAAATTCGTAAAACTCAATATCTGTTGATACTCCTGATTTTCGCCATAATTTAGCATACACAAAAACAGTTAGTAAGCCAGTAATTAAAAATGCCCACCAAACCCAGTTTCCAGACACGCCATTAGTTCTAACAATATCAGTAACAAGGTTTGGAGTATCTGTTGAAAATGTAGTCGCTACCATTGAAACGCCAAGTAACCACCAAGGCATAGTACGACCCGAAAGAAAATATTCAGCTGGATTTTGACCTGATTTTTTTGATACCATAAAGCCAATACCCAAGGTAATTGCGAAAAACCCAAAAATAAAAACGTAATCTATTGTGCTTAAATTTATCATGTACTGATTTGTATTAAATTTAATTATCGTGAAATTTAGATTAAAATATCAAGAATGAGAATTTTTAGTAGTAGTTTCTAATAAAATGATATTTAAAAAAGTCTTTAAATTAAGTTTAAAAACACATGTTGTCATGTGAAAAATGTAGTTTGTGGAAAATTGAAGCCTTTTTCTTACAAGAAATATTGTTTTCTGTTAAGATTGTAAATAATGAAACTGCTTTTATAAAAAATACGTATATATTAAAAATTATTGATAAAGCTCCAAATAACAATAAGTTAATGAAGTTTTAAACTTAGATTTTGTTTTAAAATAAGTTAATTATATTATATTTGAGTGCTATTAAAGTAAGTGAAAAATATATCTTTTGGCGATGCATTTCGTCGATGATTTTTGCATTTTAAAGAATGTTTGTTGGGATTTTATTTTGTTAACTCGCTTTTTTTTATACATTTACAACTTAAATTAAAATATGCTGTTAATAATAACAGTATATGTGTTCAAGTTTGAATACTTTTATTTAGAAGCGATTAAAAATTTTGTTGACACTATAGTTTTATAAATCATTACTTTTAAAATAAGGGTTAATAACTTACTTTTTATACATTAAAAGTAAAAAATGGGAATACAAAACAGGAAAATTTTAGCCTCAATCTTATTTGTATTAATAAGTTTTGTATGCAACGCTCAAGTAGATGGAACACCTCCTCCTCCAATCCCTCCACCTCCTCCAGGACTTCCTATTAATGGTGGTATTGCTTTTCTGGTAGCTATAGGTTTATTTTATGGAATAAAAAAGAAAATAAAGTAATTACTCTTGCTTTAACTCGTGAAGCCTAGTTATATATTTGCCTAAAACATCAAACTCTAAGTTTACTGTATCACCAACCTCTATTTGTTTGAAAGTTGTATGTTCATAAGTGTAAGGAATAATTGCAACACTAAATTCATTTTTTTTAGAGTTTACAACCGTTAAACTAACGCCATTAACAGTAATAGAACCTTTTTCTATTGTAATGTTGTTAAGTGAATCGTCATACTTAAAAGAAAATAACCAGCTTCCGTTTTGCGATTCTTTAAAAGTACAAACTGCTGTTTGGTCAACATGACCCTGAACAATATGACCATCTAGTCTATCACCAAGTTTCATTGCTCTTTCAAGGTTAACACCTTCGTTTAATTTTAAACCACCAAGATTAGTTTTTGCTAATGTTTCTCTTATAGCAACAACGGTATGTTCATTATTGCCAATGCTTGTTACGGTTAAGCATATTCCGTTATGAGATACACTTTGGTCTATTTTAAGTTCAGATGAAATATTACTTTTTACTGTAAGAACTAGGTTTTCATCTTCATGGCTTAACTTGGTAACGGTACCTATTTCTTCAATAATTCCTGTAAACATAATGTCGAATAAATGGTTAAATTTGTAACTGTAAAAATACACACTAAGAAAGTATTTTAATGAAAAAAGAAGAAAAAATTACAGTAGGAATTTCTATAGGAGACTTAAACGGTATTGGGCCAGAAATCACATTAAAAGCATTTGAAGACTCTCGAATGCTTGATTTTTGTACGCCAGTTGTTTTTGCTTCAGTAAAAGTGATGTCCTTTTTTAAAAAACATTTCAATAGTAGTATAAACTTTCATGGTATAAATAATTTAGACCAAATAGTTGAAGGTAAAGTAAATGTCTTTAATACATGGAAAGATAATGTCAATATTGAGTTTGGTAAGGAAGACCCAAAAATTGGGCAATTTGCTATAAGGTCTTTAGAGGCTGCTGCATCTGCACTTAAAAGTGATAAAATAAACGTTTTGGTTACAGCACCTATTAATAAGCATAATATACAATCTGATAAGTTCAAATTTCCTGGACACACAGATTATCTAGCTAAAGTTATAGGTGGCAAAAGCCTCATGTTTATGGTAACCGATTCGTTAAAAGTAGGCTTGCTTACAGATCATGTTCCTGTAAAAGATGTGCCAAATCATATTACGCCACAACTTATCGAAGACAAAATACATACGGTTTATACCTCACTTAAAAAAGACTTCAGAATTAATAGACCAAAAATTGCAGTTCTAGCAATAAACCCTCACGCAGGAGACAATGGCGTTATTGGAAATGAAGATGATAAAGTGCTTGGACCAACACTACAAAAAATTAAAGCATCAGGAAAATTGGTTTTTGGACCATATTCAGCCGATAGCTTTTTTGGTTCAGGCAACTATAAAGGGTTTGATGCTGTGGTAGCTTCCTATCATGATCAAGGATTAATTCCTTTTAAAACTATTGCCTTTGGAAATGGTGTAAACTTTACTGCTGGCTTAACTAAAATAAGGACATCGCCAGATCATGGGACAGCTTATGAAATAGCAGGAAAAGGTATTGCAGACGAAAGTTCTTTTAAAGAAGCCATCTTTACAGCATTAAAAATATTTAAGAATAGAACTGAATATAACGAGCTTTCAAAAAACCCATTAAAAAAAGCGCCAAAAAAGATATAAACAAAAATTGTTTATAACATCGGCTACTTAATAAAAAATTTATATATTTGCAGGCTCAAAATGAATGTGGATATGAAGTTGTTAAAAGAGTATACAATCCCTTTTGTAGGATTAAAGCTAGGGAAACATCATTTTGATTATCAAATTGATAAAAAGTTCTTTGAGCATTTTGAGTATGATGAGTTTAATGATGTTAACGTAAAAGCAGAATTGCTTTTTGAAAAAAAAACAACCTTTTTAGAATTACATTTTAAAATAAAAGGAGACGTTAACGTTAATTGTGATGTGTCAAATGAGCCTTATAACCAAAAGGTAAAAGGTACTTTTGATTTAGTTGTAAAGTTTGGCGAAGAGTATAATGACGAGCATTTAGATGTGCTTATTATTCCTCATGGCGAATACGAAATCAATATTTCACAATACATCTATGAACTAATAGTATTATCAGTTCCAGCAAAAAGGGTTCACCCAGGAGTTGAAGATGGTACACTAGAGTCAGAAATGCTTAAAAAGTTAGAAGAATTAAGCCCTAAAGCTGAAGAAAATAAAACCCAATCAGAGGAAATTGATCCTCGTTGGAATACATTAAAAAAACTATTAACGGATAAATAATATAGAAAATGGCACATCCTAAGAGAAAGATTTCTAAAACTAGAAGAGATAAAAGGAGAACACATTATAAGGCATCAGTGCCTCATATTGCAACATGCCCTACAACAGGAGAAGCTCATCTTTACCATAGAGCTCACTGGCACGAAGGTAAATTGTATTACAGAGGTCAAGTACTTATAGATAATTCTGAAAAAGAAGAAAATTTAGCATAACTATTATGCGCGCATACAATAAAACGCTCTAAACAGAGCGTTTTTTTTATGATTAATTTTTGAAAGTCTTAAAAACAACTTAATTTGCATAATATTTGACCAAAAAAGTGGTGATTTTATACAAAAGTTACTTGTTTTTGACACTTTTACCACCTTTTTTGAGATAACTAATTAATAAGCAATGAGTAAAATCACAGCAGCAATAACAGCTGTAGGAGCTTTTGTGCCTGAGTTTGTACTATCAAATAAAGTCTTAGAGACTATGGTAGATACAAATGATGAATGGATAACAACCAGAACAGGTATAAAAGAACGCAGAATACTTAAAAAAGAAGGCGAAGGCACTTCTTACCTTGCAGTTAAAGCAGCAGAAAACTTAATAGAAAAAAAGCAAATCGATCCTAAAGAAATCGATTTGGTAATTGTTGCTACAGCTACACCAGATATGCCTGTAGCATCTACAGCAGTTTATACAGCCACTAAAATAGGAGCTACCAATGCCTTTGCATACGATTTGCAGGCTGCATGCTCAAGTTTTCTTTACGGTTTGTCAACAGCATCTAGCTATATAGAATCAGGAAGATATAAAAAAGTGCTACTTATAGGAGCAGATAAAATGTCTTCAATTATAGACTATACTGATAGAGCTACATGTATTATTTTTGGTGATGGAGCAGGAGCTGTGCTTTTGGAGCCTAATGCCGAAGGCTTAGGTTTTCAAGATGAATACTTAAGAAGTGATGGCTCAGGAAGAGAGTTTCTTAAAATAGAAGCAGGAGGTTCAATATTACCTCCAAATGAAGAGACTGTAAAAAACAAACAACATTTTGTACACCAAGATGGTAGAACAGTGTTTAAGTTTGCTGTATCTAATATGGCTGATGTTTGCGAAAAAATAATGCAAAGAAACAACCTAACACATGATGATGTGTCTTGGTTAGTGCCACATCAAGCTAATATGCGAATCATAGACGCTACAGCAAGTAGAATGAATTTAGAAGATTCTAAAGTACTTAAAAACATTCATAGATATGGTAATACAACATCTGCAACATTACCATTACTATTAAGTGATTTCGAAGACAAACTAAAAAAAGGAGACAATTTAATTTTTGCTGCTTTTGGAGGTGGATTCACTTGGGGATCAATATATTTAAAATGGGCATATAATTCCTAACTAATAAAACCAATTTAATTAACTAATCTAATTTATTATGGATATAAAGGAAATTCAAAACTTAATCAAATTTGTTGCCAAGTCTGGAGCAAGCGAGGTTAAATTAGAAATGGACGATATAAAAATCACCATTAAAACAGGAAGTGACGATAAAGGAGAAGCAACAACCATTGTACAACAAATTCCAATGGCTCAAACACCAGTTGCTCAACCAGCAGCAGTTGCTGCAGCTGAAGTTGTAGCATCAACTCCTGTTGCACCAGCAGCTTCAAATGAAGATTCAAAATATGTAACTATAAAGTCTCCAATAATTGGAACATTTTACCGCAAGCCTTCACCAGACAAGCCTGTTTTTGTTGAGGTAGGAAGCACTATTAAAGAAGGTGATGTATTGTGTGTTATTGAAGCGATGAAATTATTTAACGAAATTGAATCTGAAATTTCAGGAAAAATCGTAAAAGTACTAGTGGACGATGCATCACCAGTTGAGTTCGATCAACCATTATTTTTAGTAGATCCATCATAATTCGAAGTTTAAAGTTTACAGTTAAAAGTTCAAAACTATTTTAGCTAGAACTCTAAACACATAAACCATAAACTTTTAAACTCATCTAGTTATGTTTAAAAAAATACTGATAGCCAATAGAGGAGAAATAGCACTTCGTGTTATTAGAACCTGTAAAGAAATGGGCATTAAAACGGTAGCTGTTTACTCTACGGCAGATGCTGATAGTTTACATGTAAAGTTTGCTGACGAAGCCGTTTGTATTGGTCCTGCACCAAGTACAGAGTCTTACCTAAAAATGTCTAATATAATTGCCGCAGCCGAAATTACTAACGCTGACGCAATTCATCCTGGATACGGATTCTTATCTGAGAATGCTAAGTTTTCTAAAATCTGTGAAGAGCATAATATAAAATTTATTGGGGCCTCAGCTGAAATGATCTCTAAAATGGGAGATAAAGCAACAGCTAAAGCTACAATGAAAGCTGCAGGAGTACCATGTGTACCAGGTAGTGAAGGTATTATTGCCGATTTTGAAGAATGTGAAAAACTTGCAAAAGAAGTAGGTTACCCAGTAATGCTTAAAGCAACTGCTGGTGGTGGAGGAAAAGGAATGCGTGCTGTATGGAAACCAGAAAACCTTAAAGCAGCATGGGAATCAGCTAGACAAGAAAGTAAAGCAGCCTTTGGAAATGACGATATGTATATGGAAAAGCTTATTGAAGAGCCAAGACATATCGAAATTCAAGTTGTTGGTGACTCTCGTGGAAAAGCATGTCATTTATCTGAAAGAGATTGCTCGGTACAACGTCGTCATCAAAAATTAACCGAAGAAGTACCATCGCCTTTTATGACTGATGCACTTCGTAAAAAAATGGGTGAAGCAGCTGTAAAAGCAGCAGAATTCATAAAATACGAAGGCGCAGGAACTGTAGAGTTTCTTGTAGATAAACATAGAAACTTCTATTTCATGGAAATGAATACTCGTATTCAAGTTGAGCACCCAATTACTGAACAAGTTATTGATTTCGATTTAATACGCGAACAAATTTTAGTAGCAGCAGGTGTGCCAATTTCTGGTAAAAACTACACGCCAAATCTACACTCAATTGAATGTAGAATTAATGCTGAAGATCCATTTAACGACTTTAGACCATCTCCAGGTAGAATAACTACATTACACGCTCCAGGAGGTCATGGTGTGCGTTTAGATACTCATGTTTATGCAGGTTATAGTATTCCGCCAAATTACGATTCTATGATCGCTAAGTTGATTACTACTGCTCAAACAAGAGAAGAAGCGATTAATAAAATGAAACGTGCTCTAGACGAGTTTGTTATTGAAGGTATTAAAACTACAATACCTTTCCACAGACAACTTATGGAACATCCTGATTATTTAGCAGGAAACTATACCACTAAGTTTATGGAAGATTTTGTAATGGAAAAACAAGTTGAAGAATAAATAATAGAACTCCGAATGAAAATTCGGAGTTTTTTTATGGTGTTCCTTTTGCTATTTCATGCGCAAAAGTCAGGCTATTCACTATATCTTTTTTCTTCGTTCCTTAAAAAAAGGATGTCGTTTCTATCCTTAACACAAGTCAAAATTACTACTAAAAAATAAGTACATTTACGGTAATAAACCTTTCGTCTTTTTGAATTTTAGTTACTGGGAAATAAAAACATGGTTAAGCACTATCGATTTTACTATTGTTGGTAGTGGTATTGTTGGTTTAAACTGTGCGCTACACTTAAAAAATAAATACCCCAAAGCTAAAATTTTAATTTTAGAAAAAGGGATTTTACCTCAAGGCGCAAGTACTAAAAATGCAGGATTTGCTTGTTTTGGTAGCTTAAGCGAAATACTAGATGATTTAAACACACATACCGAAGATGAGGTTGTAAACCTTGTAAAAAAACGTATTGAAGGATTACGATTATTGCGAGAAAACTTATCTGATAAAGCGATAGATTATCAGCAATTGGGTGGTTATGAGCTTTTCTCTGAAACAGACCATGAATTATATGAAGATTGTTTGTCCAAGCGAGAATCAGTAAACAGCTTGTTAAATCCTATTTTTAAGGCTGATGTATTTGGTTTAAGAGGTAATGACTTTAAGTTCAAAAACATCAAAGACAAGTACGTTTTTAATCCGTTTGAAGGTCAAATAGACACAGGTTTAATGATGCAAGCTTTACTAGAAAAAGTATTGCTTAAAGGCATTAAAATACTTAATAGCCTTACACTAGAAGCATTTGAAGAAACTACAGCTTTAGTTCATCTAAAAACTAATGCATTTGAGTTTAAAACCAAAAAACTAATAATAGCCACAAATGGTTTTGCGTCTCAATTATTAGATGAAGATGTAAAACCTGCAAGAGCTCAGGTTTTAATTACTAAACCTATTGAAAACTTACCCATAAAAGGAACGTTTCATTTTGATAAAGGCTATTATTATTTTAGAAATATTGATGATAGAATCCTTTTTGGAGGAGGTCGACACCTTGATTTTAAAGGTGAAGAAACAACAGTATTTAATCAAACCAAACTAATTCAAGACCAACTAGAATTGTTGTTAAAAACCACCATTTTACCTCAAACACCTTTTGAAATTGAGCATAGATGGAGTGGTATAATGGGAGTTGGTAATCAAAAGAAAGCTATTGTTAAACAAGTGTCCAATAATGTATTTTGTGGTGTGCGTTTAGGAGGCATGGGAGTTGCAATAGGTAGTAGTATAGGTAAAGAGTTATCAGAGTTAATTTAAGTGAATATCAAGCAAGAACTATACAGTCAGTGTTTAAATTTTGTTGAAAACAGAATTGAAGCTATCAAGCGTAACATAGAAGAAATTCAACAATCATTACTTTCTGAAACCAAAAGTAGTGCAGGAGATAAGCACGAAACAGGTCGCGCTATGATTCAGTTAGAGCGAGAAAAAGCAGGTGAACAACTTAGAGATGCTGAAGCTTTAAAAGAGGTTCTTTTTAAAGTAAATCCTTTAAGTACAACTTTAAAAATTACCTTAGGAAGTGTTGTTTACACTAGCGATTTAAATTATTTTATAGCAATAAGTGCTGGTCAAATACGTATTAACGGAATAGCGTTTTTTGCAATTTCTCCACAAACACCAATAGGTCAAAAACTAACAGGGAAAAGGATAGGTGATGAGGTTGTTTTTAGAGATAAAACCTTTAAAATCACTAAGGTTGAGTGACAACTTCTAAACACACGTTTGCTCCTTTTTCTAGTATAGTATGGTGGTTAAAAAATACCGAACTTCCATTGTATATAGCTTCAATTAAAACATGTGTTCCCTTAAAGTAAGACTGTTTTACGGTAACATTCAGCTTAGAGTTTTCAACCACTTTTAATTGATGTGCGTAGATAATTTGACCACCAATAGTATTAAACTCTCCAAAAAAAGAAGCAATTAAAGGTTCTTTAGGATTTTTAAAAAGAGCTTCAGGTGTGTTGTTTGCAACAATTTTTGAATCGTTTAAGACTAAAATTCGATCAGCATATCCTAAGACGTCTTCTTTATCATGTGTGGCAACAACGCAAGCAATGTTTTTTGCTTTTAAATAGTTAAAAAGATTTCGTCTTAGACTTTGTTTTTTAAAATTATCAATATGGCTAAAAGGTTCATCTAGCAACAATATTTCAGGTTGTTTTGCAATAGCTCTAGCTAACGCTACACGTTGTTTTTGACCTCCACTAAGCAGTTTTACTTTAGTTTTGGCAAAGTCATTTAATTCAACTACTCCAAGAAGTTCATTAACGCGTTCTTTTTTCTCTTCAGGAAAAAAATTAGATAGGAATGCGCCTATATTTTCTTCAACAGAAGTAAAAGGCATTAAATCGAATTCTTGCGATACATATTTCATAAAGGGATAGCCAACAACAAGATTATACTCAGGGCCTAAAATTTCGGTCGTATTCCAAAACAGTTGTCCTTTGGTGCAATCTAACTCTCCGTAAATAAGTTTCAACAGTGTTGATTTACCTGAACCACTTTCGCCAATAATTGAAATATGCTCTCCTTTTTTAACAGTGAAGTCAATACCTTTAAGTATAAAATCTTTACTGTATTTAAATGAAATGTTCTTTACGCTTAGCATGCTGCAAAAGTACCATAAAAAAATCGCTCAAGTGACTGAGCGATTTTAGAAATTTTATATAAAAGTATGTTACTGTTTTATAAATTTTTGAGTTTTAATTGAATTTCCAGAAATGATTCTTAAAACATAATTTCCTGCACTTAAGTAGGACACATCTAAGGTTAAAGCATCTAATTTAGCATTGCTAACACGTTTACCTGAGATATCGAAAATAGTATAAATAGCATTTTCAAGGCTATCAGCAGGAAGAGAAATATTCAAAAAGTCTTTTGTAGGGTTAGGGTAGATAATTAAGTTATCTGTTAGCGTATCGTCCAATCCAAGAGTTTCTCCTTCAACAACCACCACACTAGTATTTATTGTTGGGTTTTCAACAATATCTATAATGCCAGAAGGCCAATAAATAGTAATATTATTAATACTTGTTTGAGAACCTAAGCCAAAGTGAGTGTTAAGTGTACTCATGTATTTAAAACCCTCTCCACTTCTTACGTCTCTTATTTGAGTACCTGAATCTGTATGAATTTCAACCCTGGCTCCAATACCATGAATATTGCTAACTGTACCTACAGTATTAATTGTTATCCAGTTGTTAGGTGTTGTATTGTTCCAGTATATGGTTTCGTTGTAGTAAGCATCGATGAAGCCATCATTGTTTAAGTCTCCAAACGATCCGTTGGCGTAACTCAATTGCGCATTATCTATATCTTCAAATGTGAGGTCTCCTTTTCCATACATAATTGTACCATTACAAGCAATGTCTAAAAAACCATCATTGTCAAAATCATAGCTTACGTTTTCATGACCAGTAGGAGCAGTACTTACACCTGCCCCAGAAGTTACATCGGTAAAAGTACCATTACCATTATTTCTCATTAATTTGTGACTTCCTGAACTTGCACCAACAAACACATCCATGTCTCCATCGTTATCATAATCTCCCCAAGTAGAAGACCATGTTTGCATTGGGTCGTCAAGTCCTAAGGCAGTAGCGTTTTCAGTAAAAGTACCATCTCCATTATTGGTTAACATTTGATTGGTTCTTCTTGCTACTTCTCCTCCGCATTTTGCAATAAACATATCAATATCTCTATCGTTATCATAATCAATCCAGATAGATCCATAATTACCACCAGATGAATAATCACCTAATCCACCTTGGTTAAATGTTAGGTTGCCATTTCCATCGTTAATATAGAAAACGTTAGGAGCAACATCATGACAAACAAAAGCGTCGAGATGCCCATCGTTATTGATGTCAACAAAGTTTGTGCGTTGAGAAAATACGTCTTCAGGACCAGAGATTTCAATAAAAGCAGTACCTGTATCATTTGCCTTCATAAAAGTAACTCCAAAAGTGTTTCCATAAACTAGGTCTGTATATCCATTAGCATCAAAGTCTGCTGCTGCCATACTCCACCCAGGCATAAAGTCAGCTTCAGGTGTCGGTAAATTAGCTTCATTAAAACCTCCTGTACCTAATTGGTAATGGATATTTACATTAGTATTTGATACAGAAACGATATCGTCTAAGAAGTCATTGTTCATGTCTACAACAGTTAAATCGTAACCAGAGGCAACATCTATTGGATCTTGAGTAAAGTTAACTCTAGATAATACAGGTGTAGTAAAGTTAACAGGACCTATCCAATTGCTATAATCTCCACCTCCACAATTTCCTCTAACATAAACTTCATAAGTTGTATTGTCTAATAAGCTACTAGCCTCATAAGGATTATTAAAAGTTGTGCTTTCTCCTGATCCCGTTGGCACTCCTGTTCCCACCAATTGAATGACTATTTCCCAAGATGATTCTACATCACCAGCTTGCCAGAAAATATCTGCAGAATCATAAGAAACGTTGCTCACACTAAGATTAGTTATATTAGGACAAGCAGGAGGCATTTGAGAATAAATGGTTGGTGAGGTAAGACAAAATCCCCAACCCCAAGAACCATTATCATTATAATGAATTCGATATTGAAAGTTTGCCAGTTGGTTGGTAGTAAAAGCTGAAATGTTTAAATGACCTGCATTTAAGGCTTCAGGTGGACCACCACAAAAATTGCTGTTTGGCGCACCAGATGAATTAGAAGTAATAGGAGTTCCCCAACTAATCCAACTTGAAGCATCATCATCCCAATACTCTAAACTTAAAGATTCATCTTGATAAATACTTATAACATAATTTGCATCTACTAGTATCCATGTTTCACCTGCATTATAAGCATTGGTTAGATTAATTACTGGAGAAACAGCAGCAATATTATTTATTGAGTTATCCCCAGCTTCGTCTTCATCAAATGAAAATGTTGATGAATCTACTGTTGGGTTTTCTACAAAAAATAATGGATTACTATCATAGGTTCCTGACAGTGTCCAGTTGGTATTTGGCCAATTGGCTGATTGATTTAAAACTTGAGCACTTAAGCAGCTCGAAATTAAAAATAAAACTAGAGTAATTTTTTTCATATCATGATTAGTTTTAATTTATTGGCAATCTGTATTTAAGGAGTTTATCCATTCTTCTATTAATCTAACGCCTTCAACATGTTTTAAAGTTCTACCCAGTAAAGGCATTCTATATTGATCTTGCACAGAATTAATTCTAAAGTGTAGTATGGATTCGTTAAAGTTGTTTGGTGTTACTATTGTTGTTAGCCCTTCGACTTGCGTATCAGCATCAACACAAACACCCATGTTTTCTTGGTTGTCGTTTTCGTTAAAAGCAAAACGCATTGACCTGTACTCACAATAACTCTCGTCTGAGTGACAATGTGCACAGTTTATGTCAATGTATGACCTAGCTCTAATTTCTAAAGGAAGCGACTCATCTTCCCAGTTAACAGTTGATACGATGTTGGAAGGTATGGTGTTTTCTAGGTAACCAACCTCAATCCACTTGTTTAATTGATTTTTTAAACCTTCGGAGTAATTGTATTCTTTATTTATATTTTGCGGTTTAGGACCAATAGGAAGTGGAGTTCCAAATTTGTTATGACAAGTAAAACATTCATTTTTGGAGGGTATTCGGTAATTAACCGTTTTAAGTTGTGAGTTTTCTATCCACTCGATACTTTTAAAGCTGCCATCATCTGTAAAAGTCGCTTCGGTTTGTTCATCATTCCAAACATATTTTGCAAAATCCCAACCTTCATCAGTCATGTACATTAATCGGGTTTCAATAAGAACGGTTGTATTTGTTGGTTGAACATTTTCGTAATAAAAATTTTTAATCAGTACTGTACCAACAGGAAAATCGAAAGGACTGTGATCATTAACATATTGAGCTGAAACATTATTAGGCATCCATAAAAAACGTTTTTTATGAGCATAATCACTAAAAAGAGGAGAACTAAGATCGTAAGGAACAACTCCTGAACTAGGATTTAAGTCTTTTAAAGTCCCAGTAAAAAACCCATACTCCGATAAGTTTTGATAAGGTATTTCGTTAAGGTTGAAGCTCACGGTTGAGGTTGAAGTCACAGTAATAGATACAGTTTCAGTAACACAGATTGAAGAGTTTTCATTTTCACAAACCGTGTAAGTAAAGGTGTCTTGACCAGTAAAGTTTGGACTTGGAGTGTAAACCACAAGGTCATCTAAAATAGTTTGCGTGTTATTGTTTAAAATTTCCACAAAACCATTAGAAGCAGTGCTTATTGTTAAAAATCCTTGTTCGGGAATATAACCATCGTTTTCAAAAATAGCTATTTGAACAGAAACAGACTCTTGAGTTGAAGCAGTATCAAGACTTGTTTCAATTTCTCTTGAAACATAATTATCGTCTGAACCACAAGAAAAGCAAACAATTAGTATTCCTAATAACAGAGCTTTTTTCAACATAAGTAAGAAAAGAAGCCTAATATAAGAAATATATCTACTTAAAGCTAAAATCTTTTAAGATATGATGTGTTTATTATTAAATAGTTTAGTATTTGATAAATTTTTGGGTTTTAATTGATGCCCCATATACTACTCTTAAAATATAGTTTCCTGAATTTAAATGTGAAACATCAATAGAGTTTTGACTAAGTTTAGCATTTACTACACGTTTGCCAGTAATATCAAAAATGGTGTAAAAGGCATCTGCTAAATTGTCTATTCTTCCTAAGTTTAAAATGTCTTTAGTTGGGTTTGGATAAAGAATTAAATCATTAACCATTGAATCTTCTAGTCCTAATGTATTAGCTCCTTCTACAATTGTAATACTTCCGTTAATTGATGGGTTGTTAACTTGATCGATAATTCCTGATGGCCAATAAATTCTTATATAGTTTATAGAGCTATCTGTACCAATACCAAAATGTGTATTTAATGTACTCATGTGCCTAAAACCAGTTCCGCTTTGAACATCTCTAATTTGAGTTCCTAAAGCAGAATTAATTTCTACTCTAGCTCCAATACCATTAATATTACTATAACCACCAGCTTGATCTCCAATGGTAATAATTTTTATCCAGTTATTACTGTTACCATCATTTACATAAACACTGTTAGTAAAGACATCTAAGAAACCATCATTGTTTATATCACCAATTGAACCACTAGGAGGACCACTATATACATTAAACTTTAATGTGCCATCACCAAACAAAATAGATCCATTTGAAAGCACATCTAAATACCCATCATTATCAAAATCACCAGCAACACACTCTATCCCTTGATTAGCGCTACTTATACCTGATCCTGCAGTAACATCAGTAAAAGTACCATCATTATTGTTGCGCATTATTTTATGGTCGTTTGCAGTACTTGAGCCAATGTAAATATCCATATCTCCATCGTTATCAAAATCACCCCAAGCCGAAGACCAAGTTTGCATTATATCGTCTAAACCAGCTACAGTTCCTACTTCAGTGTAAGTTCCATTTCCATTGTTTCTGTATAATTGGTTTGTTCTTCTTTCGGTACTACCACCACATTTAGCCATAAACATATCTATATCTCTGTCGTTATCATAATCGACCCAAATAGAACCATAGTTTCCACCCGAAGCATAATCTCCTAATCCATTAGTGTTTTCATAGATGAGATTATTAGAACCATCATTAATATAGGATACACTAGGAGCCGTGTCATGACAAACAAATGCATCTAAATGACCATCATTATTAATATCAACAAAGTTTGAACGTTGTGAAAAAACATATTCAGGACCAGAGATTTCGGTATATGCAGTTCCTGTTGAGTTAGCTTTCATGAATGTTACACCAGAGTTCCCTCCATATAAAAGATCATTGTACCCATTAGCATCCCAGTCTCCTGCAGCTAAACTCCAAGACGGTTTATAATCAGGATAAGAAGTAACTATTTTGGTTTTTTGAAATGTTCCTCCAGCTAATTGATAACGAATAAAGATATAAGGTTTTTCAACAGTTGTGTAAATAGGGTCACCTTCAATATCATATCCTGAAACGTAAGTTGAATCGGTATTAACGGCAACTAAATCGTCTAGAAAATCACCATTCATATCTACCATACCTCTTTTGTAAGAACCAGACATTCCAGAAGCTTGAGTTGTAAATGTAACAGGAACAGGAGGAGTTGGAGGGTTTTCGGTTAATTCAAAGTCAAAGTCATTACTATCTGTATACTTGTTGTCCCAAACAATGTAGTACGTTTGATTTGCAGTTACCTCTACTGTTAACACAGATAAATACGAACCAGTATTTGTTCCTGTAAATGTACCTGAATCATCATCACCACCAACACAAGTTAAGCTTCCACAGGTCCCTGTGTAAATGTGTAAGCGAGTGTCTTTATTTCCATTAACAGGAAGGTCAGAACTCACCGTAATTGAATAATCAGCAGTTGGCACATATTTAACCCACTCAGCAGCAGTAACACTTGAGCTACTACCTGTTATACAAAAATCACTTGGTTCATCGCCATCTATTGTTCCTACAGAGTAAGTTCCGGCAGTAATTGTTGGAGCATTAAACGCATCAGTACATGAGTTATAACTTTGAGCGTTTACTGAAACAGTAACAAAAAAGGCAAAGATTGATATTATTATAGGTTTCATAATTAAGTTATATAAGTAGTATTATTATTCACATATAGTATTTAGCGAGTTTATCCATTCTTCTATTAAGTCAACACCTTCTTTGTGTATTAGTGTTCTTCCTAATAGAGGCATTCTCAAGGATTCCTCTGTTGTATTTAATCTTGTTGGTATTACAGAGCGTTGTATGTTTCCTGGGCTTACAATATAAGTTAACGCAGGATCAATAACTGTATGAGGTTCAACACAAACGCCTAGGTTGGTAATATCTTCTGATTCATTAAAAGCAAATCTTACAGGTCTATAATCGCAGTGTCTATCGTCTGAATGGCAATGCGCACAATTAATGTCTAGATAAGATCTAACACGAAGTTCTAGAGGCTCGTTTTCATCACTCCAGTCAACAACAGAGTAGATGTTTTGAGGAACACTTCCTGTTAAATAACCCATTTCAATCCATTTTTGAAGTTGGTTTTTTGTACCATCTTCATATAAAAAACTTTTGTTTAAGTTTTGTGGTTTAGGGCCTATTGGAATTGAAGTGTCACTAGATGATTTATGACAGGTTAAACATTCTGCTTCAGCAGGAATACGATAATTTACATTTCTTTCAATATTGTTTTCAGTAAAACTGAAAGCTTCAAAACTTCCGTTTAAATCAAAATTGGCTTCAGTTTGTTCTTCGTTCCATTTGTAATTTGCAAATACCCAACCTTCTTCCTTTAAAATCATTAACCTTGTTTCTAGAATTTTGGTTTGCGAACCAGGAGAAACAGTATCAAAATAGAAGTTTTTGATGAGAATTGTTCCAACAGGGAAGTTAAGAACAGAATGGTCATCAACATAGCTAGCACTTACATCTTCAGGCATCCAAACAAATCGTTTTTTGTGAGCATAATCTGAAAACAGAGGAGAAATTAAATCATAAGGTAAAACACCATAAACAGGGTTTAGGTTTGATAAGTCTCCTTCAAAGAAATTATATTCAGAAAGCGTTTGATAAGGAACAGACTCAATGTCAAAAACCACTGGAGACGTTTCAATAGGGTCTTCGTCTTGAGGTAAAGAAATGTAATTGTCGTCTTTGGCACATGAAAACTGTACCAAAACCAACATAATCAGACCGATACGCTGTAAGTAATTTTTTAGCATTTACAGTAAAATTTGGACACCTAAGATAACTATTCGCGTAAAGCAAATAGAATTAATTAGTTGTACTACACGTTTTTACTGTTTATTTGAGTTAAAATGCTATTTTTTATATTAAATTTTCTTTAATCAAGTACTCAGCAATTTGAACTGTATTTGTAGCTGCTCCTTTACGAAGGTTATCGCTTACAATCCAAAGGTTTAAGGAATTGGGTTGTGAGCCATCTCGTCTTATTCTTCCAACAAAAACATCGTCTTTACCGTGTGCATTTATTGCCATTGGGTAAGAGTTGTTTTGTAAATCATCTTGAACCACAACACCATCAGTGTTTTCTAAAATATTTCGTACTTCTTTTAGGTCAAAATCATTTTCAAACTCTACATTAACTGCTTCACTGTGACCACCTGCTGTAGGTATTCTTACAGCAGTAGCAGTGACAGCAATAGTTCTATCATCAAGAATTTTTTGAGTTTCTCTTACGAGTTTCATCTCTTCTTTTGTATAACCGTTTTCTTCAAATACATCGCAATGTGGAATGGCGTTTCGGTGGATTTGATACGGATAAGCCATTTCTCCTTCTACTCCTGCCATTTCATTTTCTAGTTGTTTTACAGCTTTCACTCCTGTTCCAGAAACGGATTGGTAAGTAGAAACTACAATACGTTTTATTTTATATTTTTTATGAAGAGGAGCCAACGCTAAAACCATTTGAATTGTAGAGCAGTTAGGGTTAGCTATAATCTTATCGGTTTTTGTAAGTGTGTTAGCATTAATTTCAGGAACCACTAGTTTTTTATCAAGATCCATTCTCCATGCCGAAGAATTATCAATAACAGTTGTTCCTGCTTCAGCAAATTTTGGAGCCCATTCTAATGAGGTTCCTCCACCAGCAGAAAATAAAGCAATATCAGGACGCATTGCAACAGCATCTTTTAGTCCAACAACAGTATAGTTTTTACCATTAAACAAAACCGATTTTCCTACAGAACGTTCTGAAGCTACAGGAATAAGTTCGGTTAAAGGGAAGTTACGCTCGCTAAGAACATTTAACATTACTTCTCCTACCATACCAGTTGCACCAACTACAGCTACTTTCATTTTTTAATGCTTTTATAAATTAAGTTAACAAAGCTAAGTATTAATTCCTTTGTATTGAACGAAAAAAGCCTTCGTTTTTTCATCAACAAAGGCTTTTTAACAATAAATTTTCAATTGTTAAATTATTAACAAGAAACTACTTTTTTAATAAGTCTCTAATTTCTGCTAATAACTCATTATCTGATGGTCCTGCAGGAGCTGCTGGAGCAGGTTCTTCTTTCTTCTTCATTTTGTTAACTCCTTTTATAACCATAAACATTACAAAAGCAACAATTACAAAGTCGATAACGTTGGTTAAGAAATCTCCCCATAGTACAGCAACTTCACCAACGGTTTCACCAGCATCATTTAAGGTGCCTTCGGTAATAATCCATTTTTGGTCTTTGAAGTCTGATTTGAAAATTAATCCAATTAAGGGAGAAACAATTCCGCCTGTAAACGAACTTACTACTTTGTTAAAAGCAGCACCCATTACAAAGGCAACAGCAATATCTACCAAGTTGCCCTTCATTGCGAATTCTTTAAATTCTTTAAGCATAATAAATTGTTTTATAGTTAGTATGTTACTAAAATAACTAAAAAATTATTACAACACATTGAGTTAATCAATAAAAGTTCTTTTGATGCGTTGGGATATAGCAGTTAAAATTTCGTAGGAAATGGTACTTGCCGAGGAAGCAAGGGCTTCAGCAGTATATGTATTATCAAATACAATAACCTCATCTCCTTCTTCGCAGTCAATAGCTGTAACATCTACCATAATCATGTCCATACACACATTGCCAAGTATGTATGCGCGTTGATTGTTTATGGTAACAAACCCTTTTCCTTTACCATATTGTCTTCCAATACCATCAGCATGCCCAACAGGTATTGTTGCGGTTTTAACTGGGTTTTTAGCAACAAAACCTCTATTGTAACCAAGGCTTTCTCCTTTATTAATATGATGAATTTGCGAGATTACAGATTTTAAACTTGCAATGGGTTTTAAGTTTTTGTTTTGTTCAGCTGAATTACCAAAACCATACAAGCCAATACCACTTCTAACCATATCAAAGTGTGCTTCAGGGTAATTTAAAATACCAGAAGTATTGCACATGTGTTTTAAAACAGAATAACCTAGATTGTTTTCAAAAACGGATATGATGTTTTTAAAACTTTGTATTTGAGATAGCGTAAATTCTTTTTCGTTTAAATCTTCACTAGCTGCCATATGCGAAAAAATAGATTTCACTTTAACAGCATTAGTTTTTTTTAAGGTGTCAATAATCTCTTTGCTGTCATTCTCATTAAAACCTAATCTATTTAAACCTGTATTAAATTTAATATGAATAGGATATTGCTGAAGCTTTTCTTTTTCAGCTTCAGCAATAAATGCTTTTAAAACTTTAAAGCTATATATACTTGGTTCTAAACAGCGTTCAATAATTGTTTTAAAATTTGTAGGTTGAGGATGAAGCACCAAAATAGGCTTGGTGACACCAGCATCTCGTAATGTTATACCTTCTTGTACATAAGCTACCGCAAAATAATCAGCATTTAAATCTTGAAGTTTTAATGCAATTCTACCAGGATCACTTCCGTATCCAAAAGCCTTAACAACAGCAAGAAACTTAGTGTTTTCTGAGGTTTTGGAAGTAAGGTAATTATAATTGTGCTCTAAAGATTTTAAGTTAATCTCAAGCGTAGTTTCTTGAACTTTAGGCATTGTCGTCTTGTGGTTTATTAGAAAGATCCTCAGGATCATTAACCTTCATATTTCTTACCTTATCACGCAACATGGTTTTATAAAAAGCGGCTCTACTTAAAGGTTCGTATTCTTCAACTTCACCTAATAATACAAGATTATCATTTTTAGATTTTCTATAGCTGTACTGAGCCAGATTTCCTGTTTTTGTGCATATAGCGTGTACTTTTGTAACATATTCTGCAGTTGCCATTAAATAAGGCATTGGACCAAAAGGATTACCTTTAAAATCCATATCTAAACCTGCTACAATAACTCGAATACCTTTGTTTGCTAGGTCGTTGCAAACCCTTACAATTTCATCATCAAAAAATTGAGCCTCATCAATACCTACAACATCACAACCATCAGCCAAAATAGGAATGTTGGCTGCGGCAGGAACAGGAGTTGAGCGAATTTCGTTAGAGTCGTGCGACACAACTTTTTCATCGTCATAACGTATGTCAATTGCAGGTTTAAAAATTTCTACTTTTTGTCTTGCAAATTGAGCACGTTTTAATCTGCGAATCAATTCTTCGGTTTTACCCGAGAACATTGAACCGCAAATAACTTCAATCCATCCAAATTGTTCTTTATGATTTACTGTATTTTCGAGAAACATTTTGTAATTTTAACACTAAAACAGGGAAAATTCCCGTTTGCATAAAGGTGGCGTAAATTTATTAAAAATCAAAAGTATAATTTGGATTAAATTTTAAAAGTTATGAAGAAGAAATTGGAATCAGAATTAATTAGCATTGCGCATCGAATTCTTAAACTAAAAGGAAGAGAAGATGTTGATAAAATGCATGCTGAAGTATCTGCTCTGTATGAAAAACTTACCGTTTTAAAGTTTGCCCAAGAAAACTTTGAAGATGATATGCCAACTATAGGTGGAGACTCGTCGTTTTTTGGAATGTTGGATGTTGCTTTCAATAATAAAGTAAGTGACAATATTGAGGTTGAAGACAAAATTTACATAAACCTTGACGATGTTGAAGACGATGGCATTATGGAGCCAGTAATGGAAAAAATTAAGGATATTGTTGCCCAAATGCCTGAAGAAACCCAACAAATTGATGAAGTGTTTGAAAAAGCGATTCCTAAAACCAATTATCATAAAAACGATTTAGAAGAGTTAACAGCTGATTTTAAAGAGATGCCAATTTTTGAACCTGTTGCCGAAGCTAAACAAGACATAAAGAAGTCGCTTAACGATAAGCTAAAGCGAAGAGGAATTACTATTGGTTTAAATGATAAAATTGCATTTATCAAGCATTTGTTTGATGGTAAAAATGAAGATTACGACAGAGTGCTTTCTCAAATAAATACATCAAGCTCTTTTCAAGAAGCGAGTCATTTAATTCAAAATATCGTAAAACCTGATTACAACCAATGGGAAGGAAAAGAGGATTACGAAGAACGCTTCATGGAAATTATTGAAAGTAAGTTTGATTAATAATTTAAGTACAACCAACCCATAATAGGTTTTTGTAGTTCTGGTATTTCTAGTATATAATAATATGTACCAACAGGTAATAAGCTAGAAGTTTCTGGGAATCCCATATTTGGTTTTCCATCCCAATTATTTCTGTAGTTATCACTTTGATAAATTTGAACTCCTAAACGGTTAAAAATCTTAATTCGGTTTTCTGGATAATCTTCAATACAAGGAATTACTAAAAAGTCATTTGAAGAATCATTGTTAGGAGAAATTCCTTGAGGTATTTCTAAGCAATTGTTTACAGCAACTTCGGCATTATCGCTATTGTTTGTATCGTCCCTATCAGTTTCATTTACTGTGCCCAATAAAGCAATGTTTAATAGGTTTTCAGAGGATAAAACACGAGCAGTAATCGTTAATGTTTCTAATTGACCGGAAGTAAGTGAAGCAATTGACCAAGTAAAGCTTGATGCATCAAAAACGCCTTCAGAAACAGTTGAAGATATGTACTCATAACCACTAGGTAAATTGTCAATAACCTCAATAAGTGTAGCTGTAGTTTGACCTAGGTTACTTGCGGTAATTGTAAAGATCACCTCTTCACCAATAGAAACTTCTTCTGGCGAAACAGATTTTAAAATTTCAATATCTACATCAGTAGTGTCTTGTAAAACCGTTAACTCAGCATAGGCTTGTGAAGTGTCAATATTGTTTTGGTCGCTAAAGTTAGAGCTGTCATTAATATGAGTACCAATGCTACTAGATGTCACCGAAACTGCAAAAGTACAGCTTGCAACACCTTCAGGAAAGGTTAGGTTAGTTACGCCTACAAAGGTGTCTCCACTTGTTCCTGTAAATGTTGATGTACAACCATTGTCTTCAACCCAATAGGCTTCTCCAGAAAGTACTACACCAGCAGGTAAATTATCGGTAAATGAAATGTTGGTTTGCGAAGGGTTTGAAGCAATATTGTAAACTGTAAAAGTTAAAGTACTTTCTTGACCTTCAAAAATAGTATCAGGATCAAACGCTTTAGTTAAAGTAGGTGCAATAACTTGAACGTTGCTTATTGAAATATTTGTTTCAGGAGTTAACTCATTATTTTCAGCAATATCTGGAGTTGCTTCGGCAGTATTGTTAAAAGCTCCACCAAAACTTGGTGCAGTAACAGGAATTCGTATTCTAACAGTTGAACCAGATTCCATATTAGGAATTACACCCGAAATAGTATTTCCGGTTACTGAAAAGCCACTCATACAAGTAGCAGTACCAGCAGTAACACTACATGTTGGGTCACCAACAACTGTAAAGTTAGCGTCTAATATATCTTCAAAAAATATGTTTGTAGCGTTAGAGCTTGTTGTGCTATTACTTATGTCAATTATCCAATCAAAAGGCTGGTTAACGGTAACTTGAGTAAACTCAGGAAAGGTTTGTACAATTAAATCTACACAAGGTGCTAAATATGAAGTTACTTGAGAACTGTTATTTGAAGGACTTGCATCAATAATATCATCGCCAATATGATTTGCTGTAACATTATTTATAACAGGAATAGCAGCGCTTGAACAACCAGGTTGCCAATTTACAGTTGCTTGAAATGTTACAGAACTTTGCGCAGGTAATTCCCAATTGTCTTCAACGGTAATTCCCCAAAATTCATCAAACTCACCATCTTCTGGTTCACCATCAAAAACCACATCTATGTTTGCGTTTGTAATAGTAAAACATTCAGCAGTACCAGTTGTTGAAACACATTCAACAGAAAGTAAACTAGCAGAAACAGGTATGCTTCCAGCTAAAGTCATATAATCTGAAAGCTCGATAAAAGTATCTACATCACCAGCATTTGTAACGGTTATTTCATAAGTGATTGGTCCCCAATCTGTAGTGTTGTTAGCGTCTCCGCCTTCAGGTAATTCTGGTGCAATTTGTGTTTTTATAACTTGTATATCAGATGCAGGACAAGATGCAGTAGGAGGTAATGTAACAAAATCACTTTGAGCGCTATTTTCAATATTTGAATCAAAAAGCTGACTTTGCATAATATTGGTTCCGCTTCTTACATGTGCAAGTGTATTTTGTGTACTTGTTGAGCACTCTGGTTCTAGGAAAATTACTGTTGTTTCAATAGTAATGGTTGCTCCAACAGGCATAGTAAACGTATCACTAGCCCACAACGTATTCATATCAGTAATAGTAAAATCATCGCATGTAACATCTCCTGTTGTGCCTAAACAGGTTATGCTTATTATATCCCAAGTTACTGTAGTAGATAGGTTTTGTAGAAAGAAAACAATAGGAGCGTCAAGAGGTCCATTATTACAAACTGTAGTTTCAAAGGTGACTTCTTCTCCCCAATCAACAATGGTAGAAACATCAGGATTTGTTTGAATAGTATCAATACAAATATCAGTCACATTACATAATTCTGCAGTCAATAAATTAGTTTGAACTAAATTAGAACTATCCGAAGATTCATTAACGTGGTTTAGCTCAATATTAATATAACTATCTACAATTATTTGCTGTGGATCAAAAGCACAACTAGGTTGTAGAAATTGATAAACAACCTGAAAAGTTATAGAGCCGCCTGAAGTAAACACATGAGGTGTGCCATAACTAAAAATAGCTGACGTTGTATTTACAACAGTTAATGGACCATTTACAGTAGAGAGATCTGGACACTCTGTTCCATTGGTTGAGCCAACACATTCTATAGATTGTAATTGTACAACTGGTTGACCATATTCAAAAGGAGATTGCAATGTCATAAACCCAGTTATTCCATATAAAGGGTAAGAAACACTACTATTATTGGTGATTGTAAATTCATAAGTTACAGTATCGTTCCAGGCGCTAATTCCTGTTCCTTCAGCAGGACTTATTTGAGAATATATTACCGAAAAATCAATAGGTATATCAATAACATCAATAGAAATTATAGACTGGTTGTTTGATGTATTGGTGTCGGTAGTGCCTGATGGAGGAGAGACTAATGCATCAAAAGCAATTCCTCCAATATCTGTAGGCGCATTAACATTAATTCGTATTTCAACGCTAGAGTTATTGGGTAAACTAGCAACACTTCCTGTGAGGACGTTATTGAGGTCAAGGTTGAAATTTTCGGCATCACTTGCACCTCCTAAATTGTTTTGCGAAACATAAGAGTTAACAACAACGTCATCATTAAGGTTTAAAGAAAAAGTAGCATTACTTACCGCATTTCCAGAATTTATAATTGTAACTATGTACTGAAATTCTTGGTAGATTTGAACCTGAGAAACATCGGTACCACTCAGGTTTTGAGCCTCTACAACTACTGCTAAATCTGTCGTTTGAGCAGATAATTTAAAAAAACAGAGACAAAAAATCACGAGGCTTAAAACGCTTTTGAACATAGGTTGGTTTTTACAAATAGATGTCAAATAATAAAAATGGTTGTGTGAAGATAGTTTAAAAGATTGTAAATTTGACTGTTACTTAGCATTTATGAGCAAACTTTATATTGTACCCACACCAATAGGAAACCTAAAAGATATGACTTTTAGGGCTGTTGAAGTATTAGAACAAGCCGATTTAATTTTAGCTGAAGACACACGTACTTCAGGGAAATTACTAAAGCATTTTGAAATAACTACTCCTATGCAATCGCACCACATGCATAATGAGCATAAAATGGTTGAAAGTTTAGTAAATAAACTAAAAAGCGGAACAACAATAGCGCTTATAAGCGATGCAGGAACACCAGCAATTTCAGATCCTGGATTTTTATTAACGAGAGCTTGTGTTGAAAACGCTATTGAAGTAGAGTGTTTACCAGGAGCAACCGCTTTTGTACCTGCTTTAGTAAATAGTGGTTTGCCTAACGATAAATTTGTGTTTGAAGGCTTTTTGCCTGTAAAAAAAGGGAGACAAACACGATTGACTTTTTTAGCAGAAGAAACCAGAACCATGATTTTTTATGAAAGCCCTCATAAACTTATAAAAACACTTACTAATTTTTGTGAGTACTTTGGTGAAGATCGCCAAGTATCTGTTTCTAGAGAGTTAACAAAACTCTATGAAGAAACGGTTAGAGGTACTGCAAAAGAGGTTTTAGAACACTACACAAACAAGCCACCAAAAGGCGAAATTGTAATTGTGGTTGCTGGGAAGAAGTAATTTGAAATTCTGAAATTGGATTCAGAATTAAAAACAGTTCAATGCAAGAACTACTAAACAACATAAAGCAATGTACTATCTGTAAAGACCATTTACCACTTGGTCCAAACCCAGTTGTTTCAGCACATAAAAACTCTAAAATTGTAATTATTGGTCAAGCACCAGGAACCAAAGTACATGCGTCTGGAATTCCTTGGGATGATGCTAGTGGAAAGCAACTTAGAACATGGCTTAATGTTACTGACCAACAGTTTTACAATCCTGAACATTTTGCCATTATACCTATGGGTTTTTGTTATCCAGGAAAAGGGAAGAGTGGCGATTTACCACCACGACAAGAATGTGCTCCACAATGGCATGAGTTGTTGTTACAGCAAATGCCCAAAGTAGAGCTTGTGATTTTAATAGGCATGTATGCGCAGAAGTATTATTTAAAAGAGAAGGCGAAGCAAACACTTACCAAAACAGTAAAAGACTTTAAAACGTATTTACCATACTATTTTCCGTTACCTCACCCAAGCCCAAGAAACCGATTTTGGTTAAGCAAAAACCCTTGGTTTGAAGTTGAGGTGTTACCCGAACTTCAGAAAAGAGTTAATAGCATTTTAATATAATCAAGAAAACTATTTAGCTTATTGTCAGGCTTTTGTGTTGTAGCCTTTCTGTATTTTGCCTGGGCTTCAATATTTTTAGGGTTTTGTTTGCTAAAGTTTTTAGACATTTTTAGTTCGTGTTTTTGATCCATACGCCTGTTAATAAATACTAGTATGGCAATTAAAAACAAAAACAAAAACAAAAGTCCTCTTTTAGAGTATAAAAAGTCCATTTTATAAAATATTTAAGCCTAAATTAAATCAAGCTGATAAATACAACTGTGACAAGGTTTAAGCTGTCATATTTATATAACGAAAAAGCGTATTTTCTGTTTGAAATTCAAATCAGACACATTCATGCCTAAGACAACAAGTAGCTTCGAGAAGAGCAATATATATTTAGGAAATCAATACAACAGCAAACAAAGTTGTATTTGATTTTAAAAAGAAATTAAGAGAAGATATAGTTGTTTTATAAACCAATAAAATACTTTTGGTATTCTAATAGTTCTTGTGGATTTTCTTTTGCGTTTAAACGTTTTATCTCGTTGCCATTTTCATCAAGTTCAATAAGGTAGGCAGCATCACCATCTTCAAAAAATCGTAAAAACTTAGCAAGACTTCCGTCTTCATTATAAAATTTGGTGGCTTCAAAGCTGTCGTAATTGGAGTTAATCTGTTCACTATATACTTTACCACCTCGTATGGTTTGTGTAATTGTTCTACCGTCTTTTATAAAGGTTTGCGATACAATATTTCCTAAAATGTCATAAGCTGAAGACTCTACAGATTTTCCGTCTTTATAAGTTGCTTTAGTGGCAACTTGACCGCTTTCAAAATACGTTTCAACAGTTCCAGTTATCACATCATTGGCATACATAACGGTTTTTTTCAACGTCCCAGAAGGGTAATACGTTTTTTCAGCTCCATGCTTTTTACCTTTAGAATAAATGGCATGAGAGAAGATTTCACCATTATTATGAAAAAGTAAATAATCACCATCTAGCAAGCCTTCTTTTACACTAAACTCTTCCCATTTGGTAAGTTCGTTTCCCACAACATAGTAACCATCCATTATTTTTTTATTCTTTTTATCTCTGTAAATAGAATGACCATTATAAGAATCAACCACATACTGTCCTTGCTCTATAAAAGTAAAAGACTTATCAGTTTTTTCAGTTTGGTTTTTACAACCAATAAAGATTAATGATAAAAGAAGAAGGCATAGTGTTTTTTTCATTTTTGTGAGGCTTATTTATCTTTTAAATAATTATACTTTTTCTTCAGCTTTTGCTCATCAAATGAGAGTGCTAAACCATATAATAACGAGGCAACAATGACTATTTTCCAAAGAATTCCGCTATACAAATACATTGGGTCGTTTAGATACAATAAGAGATAATAACCTAAGATTAATGCAAGAGACAGTGAAATAAACAGTATGGGTTTTTTAGGGCATAAATAGCCAAAGATTATCAAAATAATACCTAAAACACAATAGAAAATAACATCTTCAATACTGTAAAGTTTTCTATAAACTAAAAACGCATTTAAAAATTGGAATGCAGCAATAATGTATAATATTTTTTGAACTCTGTTTTGAGAATCTTTAGCGTCGCCAATTTTTGTTTTATTTGTGATTTGCTTTCCAATGAAGATGGCTTTTTCTTTTTCAGTTCCTGATAAAGGATATCCACAGTTAGAGCACTCAAATTCTATTTGTGAAACAGTCTCTTTGCAGTTTGGGCAGTTTAAATCAGTCATTGTCAATTTTTATATATGCTTCCCTTTATTCCAACCGTGTTTTCCTAAATACTGTTCTCCACTTTCAACAGCTCCATTTTCAATACTTGTTCCCATGCTATCATTCCAACGGTTTAGGTAACCAAACAACGAAATGACACCTAACATCTCCACAATTTCACCTTCGTTCCAATGCTCATACAATCGTGTTTTTATGGAGTCGTCAACAGCATTTGGTACTTGACTAGCAGCCAAACTAAAATCGAGAGCTGCACGTTCAGCTTCAGAAAACGCAGGATGCGTTCTATACTCCCAAATATTATCTAGTTGTTCCTGTTCTGCTCCATAGCGTTCCGCTGCTCTTATAGCATGCGCTTGACAATAACGACAACCTGTAGCGTTACTACTCACCCAAGCAATCATACGTTTTAAGGCCGAAGTAACTCTACCTTCATTAGCCATAACTGCTTTGTTGAGGTTGATAAATGCTTTTGAAATGTCAGGACGACGTTGCATAGTTAATACCGAATTTGGACAAAACCCTAAGGTTTCATTGTAAAAATCGGCTAGTTTTTGAGTTTCAGCATCGTGGTCTGGAGATAACGGAGTGACTAATGGCATAATCTATTTTTTAGTGGTATTTTTGAAGTAATAAGACACCTCTTTTTTGTAATTTAATGAAATTTTAAGAGGTCTTTTACGTCTTAAGTAATTAAAAATTTATTCATTACAATAAACAAAAAAATCTTCAAACATGACAAATAAAGTCTCTACACATTGGAAAGGAAATTCGCAGTTTGAATCTGATAACCCAAGCGGAAAAACCCTATTTATGGATACTTCGGAAGAACATGGAGGGCATAATTCAGGATTACGACCAAAGGCAATGATGTTATCGTCACTAGCTGGATGCTCAGGTTTAGACGTGGTATCTATTTTAGATAAAATGAAAGTGAAAATTTCTGATTTCAGAATTGATACTTACGGAGAATTGACCGAAGAACACCCAAAATATTACCATACTGTTTCAGTTGAATATCATTTTTATGGTGATGATTTAAACGAAGACAAAATAAAGAAAGCGGTAGACCTGTCGGTTGAAAAATACTGTGGTGTGATGGAAATGTTTCGCAAATTTGCTAATGTAAAAACCTCAATTCATTATCACAATTCATAAGTATGCGCTGGACTTTAAAGCCAAAACCGAATACTGAAAAATTAAAACAACTACAAGAAGCACTTCAGGTTGATGAGATTGTTGCTACACTATTATTGCAACGAGGCATTGAGACTTATGAAGCAGCTAAAACCTTTTTTCGCCCAAGCTTAAAAGATTTGCACAATCCATTTTTAATGAAAGATATGGATAAAGCGGTTAATCGTATTGAGCAAGCGTTGGCTAACAGCGAAAACATTTTGGTGTATGGCGATTATGATGTAGATGGAACGTCTTCGGTGGCTTTAATGAGTTCTTATCTTAAAACAAAAACCAATCAGGTGGCTACATACATCCCAGACCGTTATGACGAAGGTTATGGAGTGTCTTTTAAAGGTATCGATTTTGCGCATGACAATGAGTTTTCACTTATTATCGCTTTAGATTGTGGTGTAAAAGCTATTGATAAAGTAGCTTACGCTAAAGAAAAAGGCATTGATTTTATTATCTGTGACCATCACAGACCAGGTGATGAGCTACCAAATGCTATTGCTGTTTTAGACCCAAAACGAGATGACTGTGAGTATCCTTACAAGGAGCTTTGTGGTTGTGGTGTAGGCTTTAAACTCATACAAGCATTGGCTTCAAAAGAAGGAAAATCTGCAGAGGATTTAACTGAATATCTCGACTTGGTTGCAACAGCAATTGGTGCAGACATTGTTCCTATTACAGGAGAAAATAGGACTTTGGCGTATTATGGGCTGCAAGTGATTAATAAAAATCCTAGACCAGGAATACAAGCTATTATCGATCAAGTAAAAAAAGAAGAACTTACTATTACTGATGTTGTATTTATTGTGGCACCTCGTATTAATGCTGCAGGACGAATGCAACATGGTGATTATGCTGTGGCGCTTTTAACAGAAACCAATTTTAACCAAGCCAAACAATACGCTGAAGAAATTGAAGCGTTTAATACTGATAGGAGAGAAGCAGATCAACAAATAACAGAAGAAGCACTTCAACAAATAAAAGCGCATAATGAAGAGGAGCGTTTCACAACAGTTGTATATCATAAAGAGTGGCACAAAGGTGTAATAGGTATTGTTGCGTCTCGTTTAACCGAAACCTATTACAGACCAACACTAGTGTTTACTAAAAGTGGCGATAAGCTTGCAGCTTCAGCACGTTCGGTTTCTGGTTTTGATGTGTATAATGCACTAGAGGCTTGTAGCGCACATATCGAGCAGTTTGGAGGTCATAAATATGCAGCAGGACTTACATTAAAAGAAGAAAACTATGAAGCCTTTAAACAAGCCTTTGAAGACGAAGTTTCTAAGACAATAGATAAAACCTTGTTGGTTCCTGAAATAAAAGTAGATATGCAAATTAGTTTGCCACAGGTTAATGATAAATTGTGGCGTATTATTCGTCAGTTTGCACCTTTTGGACCTAGTAATATGACACCTATTTTTATGAGTGAGAACCTTAAAGATACTGGCTATGGAAAATGTGTGGGTGAAGATGATAAACACTTACGTATTACAGCAACTCAAACAGGACAAGAAAAACTTGTAGGTATAGGTTTTGGCCTAGGAGATAAATACGATTTAATTACGAATAAAAAACGGTTTAAAGCAGTGTATTCCATAGACGAAAACCATTGGCAAGGACATGTGAGTTTACAGTTAAAGTTGAGAGACATAAAATAAAGCTTTGTCATTCTCAACTTGATTTAGAATCTATACAATGAATTTCGTGTCGTAGTATGGGAAGACAAGGTTAAATTAAAATAATTTCTTTCAGTTTCCGTTTTTCTAAAATGAAGTATAAACTACTCACTTTTTCCCTTTTGTTTCAAACAATTCTTTTTTCACAAAACCTGGTTAAAAACCCAAGTTTTGAACTTAGAAAGAGAGACAAGTGCTTTGTGTTTTTGGGTGACTTTGATAGTCAAACTTTAAATTGGTCGAAGCCCAACAATGGAAGTACAGATTCTTTTCTTACTTGTAGTTCTAACTTGGGAACGAAAAACTACAACGGTCAGCAAAGTCCTAAAGAAGGAAATACATATTGTGGCATTTATACATTTTCACCTTATAGTAATTACAGAGAGTATATTCAAGGAGAATTAAAAGAGCCTTTAATTGCAGGAAAAACGTACAAAGTAAAATTTTATGTAAGTCTTGCTGATATGGCTACGCATGCCATTAAAGAACTTCAAGTGTTATTTACAGAAGAAAAAATAAAAAGCTGTTTTGATAAAAACAGTTGTGAAAAAGTAATAGTTCCTAAAAGAGCAACCACCCAAAGGTTTATGTTACACACTTTGAAAAATGAAGGTTTTTTAGAAGAAAGAAGTACATGGGAAGAACTGTCTTTTGAATTTGTTGCCTCAGGATTTGAAAACTTTTTATCCATAGGAAATTTTAATAAGGATGGTAAAACAGAACTAAAGGAAATATTAACGGTTAGCCGAAAAGACAATAAGTTTTCTTACTACTATATTGATGAGGTTTCAGTTGAAGCAACTGAGAAATCAACTGAAGAAAAAATGACTTCACACACTAACAACACTACTAAAGAGCCATTTAAAAGTAATACAACCTATGTCTTTAAAAATGTGTTATTTGATTTTGATAAAGCCACTCTTTTAGAAACTTCTAAAGCTGAACTTAATGCTTTGTATGACTATTTAAAAGAACATCCTGATCTCCATATAGAAGTTTATGGACATACAGATGCTGTTGGTACAGAAACTAGAAACGATGAATTATCAAAGCTACGAGCAGAAGCTGTTTCCAATTTTTTAGTAGAAAAAGGGCTAGAAAGCCATAAAGTAAAATGGTTTGGGTTTGGAAGCTCTAAACCAAAAGTAAGTAATGATACTGAAGCAAATAGAGCAATAAACCGACGAGTAGAGTTTAAACTTATCAAAAAATAAAGTCTTTATTTAGATTTATTCTAAATAATTATATCTTTGTAGTACAAAACCACTTCTCATGGAACAAGATATCTACAAAATATACCATAATAATTTCGGAATTTCTTTTAAATGGATTAACCCTCAAACCGAAAAGGTAAAAGGTAAAGTGCAACTTATATTTAGAGATATGGGCTTTTATCTTACACATAGCGAGATAAAACAGTTTTATAATTGTGTTTGTGCCGCAAAAAACACGCAACCTTGTAGTTGTTGTCAATCAAACATTGATAGTAAAAACATTCTGCTTAAAACACCAAGTAATAAAATAGATATTGCGGTTAATGAAAAGGAATTATCTCAAGTTGAAGATTTAATAAAAGGCACATTATTTCAGTTAGATTTAGAGTATTATTTAGAGACGCTTTGCAAAAATTAAAATAAGAAACTTGGATGTTTTACTTTTGTGTCAAAATCTAAACCAACAGTTTTGAGAGGTTATCATCTTGAAAAACCTCTTTAAATTCCTGTTTCCATAGGAAATGAATATGACAAAAAAAGACCCTTACGCAGCACTTCGATATAAAGAGTTCAATTTATTTATACTAGTTCGTTTTGCTTTGGTTTTTGCATGGTCAATGCAATTTATAATTATTGAATGGCAAGTCTATGCACTCACCAAAGATCCATTATATATTGGTTTAATTGGACTTATGGAGATTATTCCTGCATTAGGAATGGCGCTTTTTGCAGGACATATTGTAGACCAAAAAGAAAAGCGGAATCTTTTAGCTCTTTGTATTGCTCTGTTTTCAATTATTAGTTTTGGATTATTCTGGATTACGTCTCCAAGTGTTTTTGAAACATGGTCCACAAAACAAATACTCTATTGTATTTATGCTTTAGTATTTTTTGGAGGACTGCTACGTTCGTTTTTTGGTCCAACTATTTTTTCGTTAGTGGCTTTAATTGTTCCTAAAAAAATATATCCTAATGCAGCTACTTGGAACAGTTCTACATGGCAAATGGCAAGAGTTTTAGGTGTCACTTTCGCAGGATTTTCAATTGGTTGGCTTGGAGAGAATGAACAAATGGGTGTGCATTGGTCGCTTTGCATTGTGTTTGGTTTAGTAATGTTTTCACTGATAATGTTATATCAAATTAAACGTAAACCCATTCTTAACCCAAACATTGGAGAACCAGTAGTTAAAAGTTTAAAAGAAGGTGTTTCATTTGTGTTTAAAACAAAAGCTATTTTGGGAGCCTTAACCCTAGATATGATTTCGGTATTGTTTGGTGGTGCTATTGCCTTGGCAGCAGTTTTCGCCACTGATATTTTAAAAGTAGGACCTGAAGGTTTTGGGATTTTGGTAGCTGCACCTAACATTGGTTCATTTTTAACTATGTTGGTTACTGCATATATTCCTATTGTAAAGAAAGCTGGTATTAAACTGCTAGTAGCTGTGTTTGGTTTTGGGTTAAGCATTATTGCTTTTGGCTTGTCAACCGTATTTTGGCTTTCAGTTGCAGCTTTGTTTTTTAGTGGAGTGTTTGATGGTGTGTCTATGGTAATCAGGCAAACCATTTTGCAACTAAAAACACCAGACCATATGCGAGGTCGCGTGTCTTCGGTAAACTCAATGTTTGTTGGCTCTTCAAACGAATTGGGTGCTTTTGAAAGTGGTTTGACTGCAAAATTAATGGGAACAGTAACTGCTGTAGTTTTTGGAGGAACAATGACATTAATTACTGTAATAACAACAGGATTGGTTTCGCCTTCATTTAGAAAATTGGACTTGACAAAAGATTTAGAAGAACACGAAAAAGAAGACTAGTGTCTTTTCGAGTGGAATTCTGATAAGAATTCTGTATCGAGAAACTAGATTGTAAATTTCACTTGTTTTCGATACAATTTTCTTTATGAAAATTACTTAAACTGATGTGAATACGTTTTTAGTTCCATTGTTGTGCCATCAAAAACACCATAGGTATAGTAGTTGATCCAATCACCAAGATTAATGTATTTTGAATTGTTTTCCAACGCAATTTCAAGCGGTAAATGTCTGTGACCAAAAATATAAAAATCACGATGTTTTTCAGACTGTTTGCGTTTACAGTATTGTATTAACCATTCATTATCTTCACCTAAAAATTTAGCATCTTCTTCACCTGAAATCAATTTGTTTTCAACCGACAGGTATTGTGCTAACTTCACGCCTAAATCAGGATGTAACCAACGAAATAACCATTTACAAAAGCGATTGGTAAACACCTTTTTCATACGTTTATAACCCTTATCTCCAGGACCTAAACCGTCACCATGACCAATGAAAAAGCTCGTGTCATTAAATGTAAATTCTTTAGGTTTATGGTATACAGGAATGTTAAGCTCTTCTTCGAAATAGCCATTCATCCATAAATCATGATTACCAACAAAATAGTAAATAGGAATACCAGAATCTGAGATTTCTGCCAATTTACCAAGTGTACGAGTAAATCCTTTTGGCACTACTGTTTTGTATTCAAACCAAAAATCGAACAAATCTCCCATTAAGAAAATTGCAGCAGCATCTTTTTTAATCTCGTCTAACCAAGCTACAAACTTTTTTTCACGAGGAAGCGATGCCTTTTTATTTGGCGCTCCTAAATGATTATCAGAAGCGAAGTATATTTTTTTTCCTTTTGGGATGTTCATCGTTTATAAAAAATGTAATCAGTTACTGGTGGCTCAATTTCTTGTTGTCTTAAATCGGAAATAAGTTGCCCTTTATGGTGCGTAAAATGATTAGCGATATGAAACAAAATATCTTGTACTGTGTTTTCAAAATTATCGCCTTTTGAGTTTGTGTACTTTATTGTTTCTTCAAAATCAAAAGTATCAATAATTTTTAATGTATCAACATAGTTGGTTTTGTCTAAGTCTTTACAATTTTCAAGTGCATGTAATTGGTGTACTCCAAACGAGTCTGTTTTCAATATTCGTGCATTCCATATTTGATGTGCGTTTAAGCAATGCGAAAACAACGGAATTGTTCTTTTTGATATTGAAGCAGAATGTTCCAAAAACAGTTCTATCAACTTTTGGTTAAAGTAGTGATGATAATCAAATATGCTTTTAAAAAATGGTTTCATTTAATTGTCGCTAGCATACCATTCGGCAAAACTGGTTTCGGTTTCCTGAAGCTTTAAGGAATGCAGTTTTATGTTTTTTGGTAATCTGGTTTTGATTTTTTCAGCAAAATCAATGACCATCATCTCACTGGTTGGTTGGTAATTTACCAATAATACATTATGTCCTCTATCTTCAAGTTCTTTTGCTAACTCTACATGAGGCGTGTTTTTGTTGAACACTGTAGCATGATCAAAAACATCAACTATTTCTTCTTTTACAATTTTTTTTAAATCGCTAAAGTCTATAACCATTCCAAATTTAACATTGGTGTTGTCTGCTATAGGTTGACCAATAACTGTAACCGATAGTTTATAGCTGTGTCCATGTACGTTTTTGCACTTTCCATCATAGCCGTAAAGTGCATGTCCTGTTTCAAACGAAAACTGTTTTGTAATTCTAATATTACTCATCAAAAAATATTTTCATTACAAAGATATTGAATTTGTAAAAGCAATTGATTTTTAGATTACTTTTGCGCGCTTTTGTTTAAAAATTATGAAAGATACTATGGTTGAATCTCAAATTTTTGAGAATATCGATTTTGTTGAAAACCCTCAGTACGAAAAGGTTATCAACGATATTATTTTGCAACAATACAGTGTTGTTGAAGACTTTTTTTCTAAAGAAGAAGTGCATGCTTTAAGGCAGTCGTTGATAGAAAAACATGAAGAAGATCGGTTTAAAAAAGCAGCTATTGGTAATCGCGTTAATGAAGTGATTGTAAAGTCTATTCGTGGCGATGTGATTTTATGGATAGATGAAACTAAAGCTAACGCAGCAGAGCAATTATTTTTTAACAAAATAAACAGCTTAGTAAACTACTTAAATAAAACTTGTTTTTTAGGAATATTGCACAAGGAGTTTCATTATGCATTGTATCCAAAAGGAACGTTTTATAAGCGTCATTTAGATACATTTCAAAATGATGACAGAAGAAAACTGTCGTTTGTTTGTTACTTAAATGACGAAGGTTGGCAGCCTGAAAATGGAGGTGAACTTGTATTGTATCTTGATGAAAACGGAAATGAAGTTCCAAAAAGCATTTATCCTTTTCCTGGACGTGTAGTCATTTTTGAAAGTCAAATTATTGAACACGAAGTAAAACCTGTAGAAACGGAAAGGTTGAGTATTACAGGATGGTTAAAAACCAGATAAAACTAACGCCTTTTTCTTCGGTTATAGAAATAAATAATTATTAATACGATTGCCAGTATAAGAAACAGTCTATTACCCATAATTGTTTTTTTGAACTATTAAAACCCTAAAGTTACTGCTTTTGTGTAAGTGGTAAAAATAGTTTTCTAAATTTTATAATTAACGGAATGCCTCTAGCTATAATCCAAATGGTTAACGCAATAAATACAGCGTGTAACTTAAGGTTGTAGTTATCTAGTAAAAAAAGCGTTGGCACAAATACCAAAAACGTAGAGGCTAAAAGTAAATTACGCAGTATTTTCATTTTTCCTAAGCCTTTAAAAACACCATCAAAAATAAAGGCTAAAGCACAAAGAGGTTGCATTGCTAATACAATCCAAAATACTGAGTAAAATTTATCTAAAACAGCAGTTTCTTGAGTGAATAATCGTCCAATTGGATAATAAAGAATGCCTCCTAAAACTGCTAAAACAATACCTAGACCAATTCCATATTTAATTAAGGTATTGCTTAATTTAATCAAATCACTATACTGTTTTGCACCAAAGAGTTTTCCTGATAAAATGTTACCAGCACTTGCATAACCATCAATAACAAATGCACCAAAAAACCAGAGGTTAATGGCAATAGTATAAGCAGCAATATAATTTTTACCATAGGCTGTAGCAAACCTAGTCGCAAAATATAATGTGATGTTTAGCGCTAAGGTGCGTACAAATAAATTAAGCACCATTAAAGAGAAGTTTTTAATCTCTTTGTTAAAAGGCAGCTTAACCATAAGCGGAACATCGGTTTTTTTAAGTATAAAGTAAGCCGAAAGCAAAGCCATTAACGATTGAGCAATAACACTTGCGTATGCAGCACCTTTAATGTGCATTGGAGCAACTAACCCTTCAACACCATACACTAAAACAACATCTAAAATAATATTTGTTAAAGCACCAACCACAGCAATTATCATAGGATGAAAAGTGTTTTGTAAACCTCTAAATGTTCCAAAAACTGCAATGGTAAATAAGGTAAACGGAAACCCAAACACTCTAATTTTGTAATATTCACTACAGTATTCTAGAATTAAACCAGAGGCATTATAGAGTTTGAAAATAGAATTTGTAAACGGATAAGTACCTACAATAATTAATAAGCTTAATGATGTTATGATTAAAATAGCTTGTGCAGGCAGATTTTTAACTTCATTAATTTTATTTGCACCTAGGTATTGAGAAATAATTGACGAAATAGCACTTCGGGTTTGTCCAAAAATCCAGATAAGCATAGATAAAAACGTACCAACAATACCAACAGCAGCGATTGACTCTGCTGTATTTATTGGAATATTACCAATAATTGCAGCATCAGTAAGCGATAATATAGGTTCTGAAATCCCTGAAATTAATGCAGGTATTGCTAATCGGTTAATATGTTTTGTGCTTATGTCTATATTCAAAATACCAATTCGTAACAGTAAAAAGGATGTTCACTTTGTTTAGGAAAATAAATGTCACCTAAACGTTTGTAACCTCTTTGTTCGTAAAATTTTTGATTTCTTTTATTTTGAGAAAATGTATCAAGTCTAACTGATTCGTAATCGTTTGTTTTAGCAAATATTTCAGCAAAGTCCATAAACTGTTGTGCATACCCTTTTCCTTGATGGTTAGGGTGAACAGCTAACCTATGAATGTAAATGTTTTTTTCATTTTTAGTGAGCCATTCAATAGGTATATATTCTTCATCCATTAAAGTAGAAATTACTACACATCCAATAATAGTGTTGCCAATTTCCAATACATAAAGTTCTGATCGCGCTACATCGTTTAAAAAAGCATTTTCACTTGGATAATGTTCATTCCATTGATAAATGTTGTTAGCTATCATGTGTTTAGCACAAGCGTTAGTGAGCTGTAGTATAGAACCAATATCGTTAAGCGTAGCTTTGCGAATCATTAATAATGTTTATTTTTGCGAGTAAATTTACTTTTAATTTATAGAATATGAAGAATATTTTAGTTCCTGTTGGTTCGTCAAAAAATGCAGTAAGTCATTTACAGTATGCAGTTGATTTTGCTAAAGCGTTTGGCGCAAAGTTATATGTAGTACAAGTTTATAACGTGTATACCAAGGCAGGAACTATGATAAAAGTAGATGATATTTTGGAGCGTGAGAGTTTAGAGTTTTTAAAATCTCATGTAGATAAAGTAGATAAAAAGGGTGTTGAGGTAGTGATTAAAACCTTTAAAGGAAAACTTGTTGATACGCTTGAATTGGTTTGTAAATCATTAGATATTGATTTAATAATGATTGAGCCAAGAACAAATTCGGTTAAAGAAGAAGTGTATTTGGGTAAAACGTCTGGAAAGATTATTAAACAAACCAATATACCAGCATTAATAGTACCTGAAGGACATGTGTTTAAGCCTATTGTATATATTTTAATGGCATTAAAATCTGCTGTTATTAAAAATCATAATGCACTAACACCACTTAAGTCTATTAAAGACCAGTTCAAGTCAATTGTAAATCTTTTATTGGTGAAAACACCTTTTTATAATGAAGGTGATTTTGATGTAGATGAAGAACTTTCAACATTAATAACCAACACTACCAAAAGCGAAAATGCTACTACATTTCAAGGCGTATTGGAGCATTACAAAGACAATGACCCTGACTTACTTTGTGTGGTAAGACGTAAAAGAGGGTTCTTCACTAAGCTTTGGGAGAAAAACACAATACTTAAAAGAGATTTTCATAGCTCTAAACTACCTGTTTTAGTACTTAGCGGATTAAAATAATTTTGGGAGTTAGCTCAGTTGATAAGAGCGATATATATTCTTTATTTAGGGTTGATTATATTGTTTCGTATAGTTTTTAATTAAGCACAAAAATTCACTGAAACTTCATATTTAATTTTTCAACAATAGAAGCTATGGTTTTATTGGTGTTCAACTTGTCTAGAGCTACAGGAGAAGCTTTTCGTTCTTTACAATCTTTTATTGAACAACGCTCGCAAGTAACTCCTACATATTGTTCGACTATTTTATTTTCATTCAAAAAATTAAGTTTGCGTTCTAATTGTTTATTAATCAGAAAGCCTATTGAGATGCTTCTATACTGGTTTTCACGAAATGGGTCTTTTGTTGCTGATGATAAAACCAAATATTTCATGTTGTCATTAACATAATTTGAAATCTGAGCACTAAATTCATGTGCTTTACCACTTTTACATATAGTGTTCAACACATTTAGGGACACCCATCTTCTACAGTAATGCTCGTTGGTTTCATTGGCTCTTGGTGAATGTTGATGGGATAAGTGCAATTCTTTTTTTAAGTGAAATTTCTCACTTCCAAGTTTATGTGTGAACCTCAAAAAAAACAAATCTTGAACATTGAACGCTTTTGGTATAACGTTAGTTAATCGCTGATAGAAAGATTCGGGAGAAGCGTTAAAACTTTCAATTAGTTTCATAAACCGTGTTTCACTGAAAGTTTTCATTGCAAATATTTTCTCCAATTTGGAAGATAATTCAGCTTTTGAGATAATTAAGGCTCCTGCAAAATAAGAGGCGTAAAAGTTATTCAGTACTTGATCAAAACTGTCAAACTTAATCCAAGGGAACGTATATAATCTATTTGTTATTTCTAAATAATTATAGGCTATTTCTTTTGCATAAATAAATGTTCGTTGCGCGTCATCAATACCAGAAGCCAACAACAGTGTTTTGGTTTTGGGAACAAAAACTGATCTAAGATTTCCTAAGTCTTGGTGCTTTTTCAACTCATTTTCATTTATGGTGTATCCATATTCTTCAATAAGTACTTCCTCAATATCTTTAGACGAAATAGGTTTTGTTAAATCTATCTGATAAGCTTTTGAAAACCTTAAAGCACTTTGCTCTAAATCATCAAAATAATTATTGTTGGCTTCTTGAAATGAACGTACTGAAGCCAAAAAAAAGCTTTCTCTACTAAAATTATAATGTTGAGCTATTTCAATGATGGTACTAATAAAAGCATTTACCTTTGCTGGTGCATTGGCAACAATATCTATTAAGTCGCTTTCTTTTATGCCAAATAAATCCAAAGGTATTTCCTTAAAGATTTTTGACTGCAACAACTCTCCAATAGGAGCTAAATTTTTATCAAGCTTTAGGGAGACCAATTGGTCATAGGGTACATCCAGTTTTTCAGATAGAATCGCAATTTTATCAGGCTTAGGGTATTTTTTGCCTTTTTCTATCTCATTTAAATAAGATTTGGACAGTTTTGTCAATTTTGACAACCCAAATAGTGATAAGTTTTTGTCTGTTCTAATCTGTTTAAGCTTAAGCCCAAATATGATTTTTATATAGTCTTGTTCCATACTTAATAGCAAAAATAGTGAATTTTGCGAAAACATTAAAAATAGCGAAAAAATACATTTAGCGAACGTTCGCTTGTTTTTTCAAAAACTTTATTTTATTATTGCTATGAAAAACACATACAATTATGGAAAACTCAATATTAAAACAGTACAAAGTACAGTTTGCTAACAACACCAAACATTATTACCCAGAGCTTTTAACTGATGATGCCATTGAATTTATAATAGCACTTCATGAAAATTTTAATGAGAATAGATTAAATCTACTTGACAGGCGAAAAAAACAACAAAAGGTTTTTGATTCAGGTGTTTTCCCAAATTTTCCTATCGAAACCAAATCAATACGAGAAAGTGAGTGGACAGTTGGTGAAATACCCAATGACTTAAAAGATAGACGCGTTGAAATTACAGGACCTATTGATAGAAAAATGATTATTAATGCATTAAATTCTGGCGCAAGCTCATTTATGGCTGATTTTGAAGACAGTAATGCGCCTACTTGGAAAAACTGTATGCAAGGGCAACAAAACCTTATAGATGCAAATAAAAAAACCATCTCATATACAGATAGCTCTAAAGAAAAAACCTATGCGCTCAATAACAAAACATCTATATTGCTGGTTAGACCTAGAGGGTTACATTTAAACGAAAAGCACCTGATAATTAACAATACAGAAGTTTCTGCTAGTATTGTGGATTTTGCTTTATATGTATTTCATAATACCAAAACATTACTAGATCAAAATACAGCTCCTTATTTTTACCTACCTAAACTAGAGCATTATTTGGAAGCACGTTGGTGGAATGAAGTTTTTGAGTTTGCTCAAGAATATTTGAAGATTCCTAAAGGAACTTTTAAAGCGACGGTCTTGGTAGAAACTATAACTGCTAGCTTTCAATTGGATGAAATCATTTTTGAACTTAAAGACCATATTGTGGGATTAAACTGCGGACGCTGGGATTATATCTTTTCTTACATTAAAAAGTTTAGAAACCACAACAATTTCAATGTCCCCAACCGAGACCAAGTGACAATGACCGCTCCTTTTATGGATGCGTATTCAAAATTGGTCATACAACGTTGCCATAAACGTGGTATTCTTGCTATAGGAGGAATGGCTGCCCAAATTCCAATTAAAAACAACAAAACCCAAAACGATAACGCTCTAGAGAAAGTAAGATTAGACAAAGAGCGTGAAGTAAAAAATGGACATGATGGTACTTGGGTTGCGCATCCTGCATTAGTTCAAGTAGCAATGGAGGAATTTAACAAACACATGCCCACATCAAATCAAATTCACATTAAAAAGGAAGAGCTAAATATTACAGAAAAGGATTTACTTCAAATACCAAAGGGAACTGTTACAGAAGCCGGAATTAGAAAAAACATAAACGTTGGTATTCTTTATTTAGAAGCATGGTTACGAGGTTATGGTGCGGTGGCTCTTTATAATTTAATGGAAGATGCTGCTACTGCTGAAATATCAAGAACCCAACTTTGGCAGTGGGTAAAAAATGAAACTGTATTAGATGATGGCAGAAGGCTTACAATAGAACTTTATATGGAACTATTTGATGATGAAATTGAGAAAATCATAACTGAAGTAGGCGAATCTAATATAGCAAGCACTAAACTTGAGTTAGCTATAAAATTGTTTGACAAATTAGTGCTGTCAGATGAATTTGAAGAATTCTTAACAACTCAAGCATATAAATACATTTAAAAAAACAATCCTGCGATTGCGGCAACAATCAACAGGATCTAATTATTATTAAAATAACTTATTACAAAATTATGGAAAATTTAATTCAAAGCAAGTATCAATCTGCAATTGATGCTGTAAAAAGCCTTAAAGAAAAACACGGCACAACCTGGAAAGCAATAAACCCTGAAAATGCAGCTAGAATGACTATTCAAAATCGTTTTAAAACAGGGTTGGACATTTCAAAATACACAGCGGAAATTATGAGAAAAGACATGGAAGATTATGACAAAGACTCTGCAAGATATACACAATCTTTAGGTTGCTGGCATGGTTTTGTTGCCCAACAAAAAATGATAGCAATAAAAAAACACCATAAAACCACAAACAAAAAATATCTTTACCTATCAGGCTGGATGGTTGCTGCACTGCGTTCTGAATTTGGACCATTACCAGATCAATCGATGCATGAAAAAACCGCTGTTCCTCAATTGATAGAAGAAATTTATGATTTTTTACGTCAGGCAGATGCTATAGCTTTGAATGATTTGTTTAGAAGACTTGAAAACGGAGAGGACGTACAAGACGAAATAGATAATTTTGAAACACATATCGTGCCCATCATTGCTGATATTGATGCTGGTTTTGGAAACGAGGAGGCCACTTACCTATTGGCAAAAAAAATGATACAAGCAGGTGCTTGTGCTATTCAAATTGAAAATCAAGTTTCAGATGCAAAGCAATGTGGGCATCAAGATGGTAAAGTAACTGTTCCGCACGAAGATTTTATAGCCAAATTAAATGCTATTCGATATGCTTTTTTAGAATTAGGTGTTGAAGATGGGATAATTGTAGCACGAACCGATTCTGAAGGAGCTGGACTTACCCAAAAACTGCCTGTAAGCCAAAAACCAGGTGATTTGGCTTCGCAATACTTGGCTTTTGTTGAAGCCGAAGAAATAAACCTTAATGAAGCCAAAGAAGATGATGTGCTTTTAAAAAGAGAGGGCAAACTTGTTAGGCCCATTAGGCTACCTAATGGATTGTACAAATTTAAAGAAGGTACTAATATTGACAGGGTTGTTTTAGATTGTGTGACAAGCTTACAACATGGAGCCGACTTATTATGGATTGAAACACCAACCCCAAATATTAAACAAATTGCTCATATGGTAAACAGAATTAGAAAAGTTGTCCCAAATGCTAAATTGGTTTACAACAACTCACCTTCATTTAATTGGACATTGAATTTCAGAAATCAAGTCTATGAAGAGATGTTGAACGAGGGAGAAAATATGACGGCATACGATTTAAATGACTTAATGAATGTGCAATACGACAATTCTGAATTGAGTTTTCGTGCAGACCAAAAAATAAAATCTTTTCAAAAGGATGCTTCACAACAAGCAGGTATTTTTCATCATTTAATTACTTTGCCAACCTACCATACAACAGCGCTACACATGAATGATTTATCTCAAGCTTATTTTAATGATGAAGGTATGTTGGCATATGTGAAAGGTGTGCAAAGACAAGAAATAAGAAAAGGTGTTTCGTGTGTAAAACATCAACGAATGGCAGGTTCAGATTTGGGTGACGACCACAAAACTTTTTTTTCAGGTGAAAATGCGCTAAAAGCAAGCGGCAAAAAAAACACTTCAAATCAGTTTAAACATGATTGTCAAAACAATACAAAAAAAATATTTAAAGAAGTAGTCGGTTAATCTTCTATAAAAGGGATGAAAAGCATTTTCATCCCTTTATAAAAGCCTTCAACTAAATATTTTTATTTTCCTTTATTATGCTCCACAGTTCATCCAAGATATTAACATTTTTAAACGGTTTGGAGAAGTTTTGTAACGTGTAATCGAGTTTTTTGATTTTCTATAAAGGGTTTTTGTAAGTTTCATTTGATTAATAGCACCCCAAATGAAATTTATACTACTATTCTGCCTACTCAGTATAGGGTTGTATGCGCAAGAAAATGCATATAACTTAAAAGAGTCTTCAAACAAACTTTACAATTTTGCTGAGTTTACTGCAACTGACAAACCTGAATTATCAATTGAAGAGGTTTTAAACAGCAATTTAGAATTTACTCCACTTGCTTCTGACAATCATAGTATTGGTTTTACTTCACAGAGTTTCTGGACCAGATTTAAACTTTTTAATCCAGATAGCGAATCAAAAACTTACTATCTACAAACAGCAAGACCAATAACTGATATTGCTGATTTATATCAAATATCAAAAAATGGCATTGAAAAGTTTAGTAGTGGAGACCAAATTCCTTTTAATGAAAGGCAGGTTGAACATAGAGAAACCATTTTCAAAATAACATTACCAGCTAATACAACCCAGCAATTTTATTTGCACTTAGCAAGTGATGGCGAAACCATAAACATACCATTAGACATTTATAGTGAGTTTGATTTTTGGGTAATGAACTATAAACAACAATTATTTTTAGGGTTGTTTTATGGGTTGTTATTTCTTGCAGGTGTAATTTATCTTTTCTTTTACACCAGTTTAAAAGAAAAAACATTTTTGTATTATGGGCTTTATGTGTTTTCAATTGCTTTAATGCAAGGTGCATTAGATGGTTTAATTTTTCAATACGTATTTCCAAAAGGAGATTTTATAAACAGTAGAGCAGTAATGATAGCTGCATTGGCATCAAACTTCTTTTTACTTAAATATTGTGAGTACTTTTTAAAGGTAAAACAGCGAACACCAAAAATATACAGTGTTTTTAAAGGCATTTATATTTTTATTGCTGCACTATTTGTTATGGTGTTTCTTAGTGAAAAAACACTTGAACTTACCTATCCAATAGCAAACTTAAATGGACTTATAAGCTTAGTTTTTATACTTGCAACATTATTTATAATACGTTACAAAAAGATAAAAATAGATCCTTATTTTTCTATTGGAATTTTCTTTTTAGTAATAGGTTTATTAGGCTTTGTAATGAATAATTTAAGCCTATTACCAAACAATTTCTACACACTCAATAGTGCCAAATTTGGTTCAGGTTTTGAGGTGATTTTCTTATCGCTTTCCATGACTAATCTCATCAAAAGGTTACGTATGGAAAAGGAGAAATCTCAGGTTTTAGCTTTAAAGAAATCGGAAGAGATTAGTAAACTAAAAACGTATTTTATGTCTAACATGAGTCATGAATTACGAACACCCATAAATGCTATTATGGGTATTGCTGAGAATCAATTAGAAACTAATAAAAGCAATACAAGCAGAAAGAATTTTGAAATCATTAAAAATGCGTCTCTTAGTTTGTTGAGTAACGTAAATGATATTCTAGATTTTGAAAAGATTGAAAAGAAAGAACTTAAGCTAAGAAGTGAAGAGTTTAACCCTTCTGTAGTACTTAATCAGATAAGCTCAAATTGGAAGCTAGAAGCCGAAAAGAAAGGGTTGACTTATGCTTTTGAAATGGATTATAACATTCCTACAAGAGTAAAAGGAGATAAAGAGCGTTTTGTTCAAATAATAAACAACATCCTTAACAACGCCATTAAATTTACAATAAATGGAGGCGTTCATTTAAAACTTAGCTGTACTCAACAGCCAAATGATTTGTCGCGTTTTTCTTTTGTGGTTTCTGACACAGGTGTTGGAATGTCAGAAGATATAAGAGAGAATATGTTTGATAGTTTTAACCAAATGAAGCATGATAACAAAAGGCAATTTGGAGGAATTGGTTTAGGAATGACCATCGCAAAGTACTTAGTTGAACTTTTTAACGGTACAATTAGTATAGAAAGTAGCGAAGGAAAAGGGACTAAGGTTTTTGTTGAGCTTCCTTTAGAAGTTATTAGTAAACCTAAAGAGGAGTCTTTTTTAAATGTTAGCCCAAAAGACCCTTTAAAAGTCTTGGTGGTTGAAGACAATGTGATGAACCAAATGATTATGCGCAAGCTTTTAGGAAGTTCAGAGCATATTAATTTTGCTGTGGCGCAAAACGGTCAGGAGGCTTTAGAAATTCTAAAAAAAGATGTTTACGATGTTGTTTTAATGGATTTACAAATGCCAGTAATGGATGGTTATGAAGCTACAAAAATCATTAGAAGTGGAACATTAGGACAAGTTATTGGCGAAATTCCTATTATAGCAGTAACTGCTGATGCAATGCAAGAAACCAGACAACGAGTGCTTGATATTGGTATGAATGACTATATGACCAAACCAGTAAATAAAGATTTATTAATGGAAAAAATAAATTACTGCTGTAAACCTAAACTACAAATAGCATAAGTGGGCTTTAAACTTCTTTTTCTATAAAGTCGATATTTGGATTACAAATTTCTAAAATAAGATTTTTTAACTCTACCGTATAGTTCTCTAAGGTTTCTTGAGAAATTAATGTGTTTTTGTTTTCAGTGAATTTTAAAAACCCACTGCCTAAGTTTTTAAACGAAATTATTCCTGCTTCAACGGGAGCTGTAAACGGCTTTTTAGAGTTTAACATATAAGCATAAGCCAGTATTTGAAATGGTTTACTGTATTTATCATAGTCGGTAGTTAGATCTTCCCATTGAGAAATTTTAACTTTAGAAGCCTCTACTTTTCCAGATTTATAATCAATAATACGAGTAGTACAATTAAACTCATCAATTCGGTCCACTTTTCCTGTTAAATAAACAGGAAAGTCTAGTTCGGGAATATCAATTTTCACTTTATTGTCTTCTTCAACCGAAATAATTTTTATAGTATTTCCTAGCTGAAGCGCATCTATTTCTAAATCTAAAAAATTAGAAACATACCGCTTTGCTATTTCAAAAATGATAAGGTTTTTACCTTTTGTGGTATCCCCTTTTTTATATTCATTTTTAAAGTGCTTTAAAACCGTATCATGTATTTTAGGCTTCATTGCTTCAACGTTTTTAGAAGTAAGCTCTTTGCCAATGTAAGGCGTATAAAAGTCCTCTAAAGTGTTGTGGATTGTAGTTCCTAACGTATTAGCTGCAACAGTTTCTTCAACATCATCAAACTCTTTAATTCCGAGAATTTTTTGCTTATAAAAGTCAATTGGGTTTCTAATGTAATTTGTTAATGAAGAAGGCGAAAACCCTTTTTCTGCAATTTCTTTTATGCGCGATAGTACTTCATCAGTCTTTTTAATTTGAGTGAGACTTTGTTGAATAGCAGGTACTTTAGGCGACACTATGTAATGGTTAATATTGTGTGTGTCATCAATTTCTAATTGAGTGATAAATCTACTTTTTTCATTGCCTTGTAACACATCTGGTTCGGTATTATAAACCAAAAAAACAGTGTTAGCTCGTTGTAATAGCCTATAAAAATGATATGTGTAAACTGCATCTTTTTCCTTATAGGTTGGCAGGTTGTTTTCTATTTTAACATCAAAAGGAATAAAAGAATTATTACTTTTTCCTGCAGGAAGTACACCTTCATTAACCGAAGCAATAATAACTGTTTCAAAATCGAGAACTCGAGATTCTAGCATTCCCATAATTTGAAGACCTTGCAGAGGTTCTCCCTTAAAATCTAACGTTTCGTTTTTAATAAGTTCTCTGTATAAACCATGTAAAGTATTTATAGATTCAATATGCTCATGTTTTGTCAACATTAGTCCTAATGTATTGAATATTTCATTAAACCTATATAAGTACTCTAATGAGAGTAATTGTTTTGATTTATCCTTGTCTAAAAACGCTTTAATAGACATGATAAGTTTGCTACAATTTGATAAACCTCTCCTTGGATTATTGTTCCAATTATTGAAAAGGAGTTCTAATAACTCTGTTTTAGATGGAGCTAATTCAGTAATCCCTTCAGCAGTAATATTAGCAATATTATTGTTTTGAATATGGTCAATTATTATGTCTGCATGGTCAATATCATTATCAAGAAGAAGCGGTTTTATAAATTGATGGGACAGTATTGTTATTACATCTTTATAATACAGAGTTTTTGAAGTTGATTTTTGAATCGCAAATAGTTTTTCAAACAAAGACGCCAATGGAATTGCATTCAACGGCAAGCCCATAGTAATATTAATGGGACCAATATCTTCAGGCATTGAATTTAATAAAGGCATTAATAGGCTTTCATTGCCTAAAACAACAGCTGTGTTTTTTAATGAGCTCTTCTTGTGTTTTAAACGCTGTAGCAACTCACCTATATATTTTACTTGACCAATATTTTTTGGAGTACCAATAATATCTATGTTCTTTGGTTTGGAATAATTGTTCGATAACCAATTGATAGGATTTTTTCTAAAATAAGGCCAATTCGCTTTATGTTGTCTTATAAACATACCAGCATCATGAATTGAATCTTTAAAAAACCGTTGGTCTAAATCCCAATAGATAATAGCTATATCTTGTTGTAAAAGTTCTTGTATTATGGTTTCTTCGGCTTTGTTAAGTGCGTTAAAACCAACAAACACAAATGTCTTTTCTTGGTTTGCAGCTGTAAACTGCTCAAGGTTATTTACTGCTTCCCTATACACCAAGCCTTGGTATCCTTTTCGCTTTGAAATGAGTTGGTCGTTTAATAACTCATAATATTGTTTTAACCTTTTCCAAAAGGCTAGATAGTTTTTAATATAATCGGTTTGATTTTCATCAACTGACCAATGATGATGTTCTATTTCTTTAATAGCAGTTAAGTAATCAAAAATATTTTGAGGCGCTACAAGATAACGGTCTATTTCATTAAAATCCTGAAGCAGTATTTGAGCCCATTTATAAAATTGATCAAAGGGCTCCACATTTTCTTTTGGAGTTGCCTTAAGATATACATCATAAAACTCAAAAATCAACTCGGTATTATTGATGTATTGTAAGTTAGATAGTGTTTCTACAAAGGTTTCAGTAGAAAGAATTTCAGGTGCAAAAAAAGTGCTTTTAAATACTTTAGATAATTCGTGTTTTAAGAAAACACCAGCTCTTTTACTAGGAAGTACAAAGGTTAATTCTGAAACGTTGAGGCTTTTTTCATGTATGTCAATAATAACCTCTTCTATAAAACTTGTCATATCATAAAAATAAAAAACGCTCCGAATTTCGGAGCGTTTTTTAAACTTATTTTATAGTGTTTTAAAACTTAATTATTTTTTAAGTTTTACTTCTACACGTCTGTTGTTTTTTCTTCCAGAAGCAGTAGAGTTAGAATCTATTGGGTTAGCTTCACCAAAACCAGCAACAGTTAATCTGTCAGCGTTGATACCGTTAGCGATTAAGTAATCTCTTACAGCGTTAGCTCTTCTTTCAGATAATAATTGGTTAGATGATTTAGATCCAACGCTATCAGTGTGTCCTTCAATAGAGAAGTTAGCTTGTGGATATTCTTTAAAGATAGCAGTCATAGCTTGTAATACAGGATCAGTTTCTTTTTTGAAAGAAGATTTTCCAGTATCAAATAAGATAGTTCTAGCGTAGTTGTTTAAAGTTTCCATTACTTCAGCAGTAGGAAGAACTTCTGGGCAACCATTGTTAGCAACAGTACCAGCTTCGTTAGGACATTTATCGTCTTTGTCTAATACACCATCACCATCAGTATCTGGCCATGGGCAACCGTTGTTAGCAGCAGGACCAGCTTCGTTAGGACATTTGTCATCTTTATCAGCAACACCGTCACCATCAGCATCTGGACATCCAGCTAAAGCTTTTAAGCCAGCAACTGTAGGACAGTTATCATCTTTATCAGCAACACCGTCACCATCAGTATCAGGGCAACCGTTAAACTCAGCTAAACCAGCTTCGTTAGGACAATCGTCTTTAGAATCTTCAATACCATCGTTGTCAGAATCTGGACAACCGTTGAATGCTTCTAAACCAGGAACGTCTGGACAAGCATCATCTTTGTCATATATACCATCTCCATCAGTATCTTTTCCACCAAATTTGATAGCAAGACCAACTGAATGTTGGAAGTGAGTAGCTAAATAATCTTCAAATGCATGTTTGTAAGATGTTTGTACAGTTAAACCAACGTTTTCACTAAACCAAAGGTTAAAACCTGCAGTACCATTTAATGTACCAGCTCCGATTTCGTTGATCCAAGTGTAACCTCCACCTACTCCTAAGTAAGGGTCAATTAATTTAGAGTTGATTAATTTTGCAAAGCTATATTTTACTGTACCATCTAAAGCGTAGTAAGATAAATCGTCAACTGTAGAATCACCAAAGCTATCAATTTCATTGATAGAACCAGCAGCAGTTAATGTAAACCCATCACTTAAATATCTAGAAACAGATACTGTAGATAATGATGGCAAAAAGTTGTAGTGATCACTAAGGTTGAAAAACTCGTCAAAGTATTCACCTAACGGAGCATCTTCTCCAGTAGGATAAAAGTCAACTGCATTTACACCAATTCCAACAGCCCAAGGATTGTTTTCATCTTGTGCATTAGCATTGAAGCTTAATAAAAGCAACATAGCGAAAAATAATCTGCTAAGATTTTTCATATTCTAATAATTTTAATTTTAAGTGTTAATTGTAAGCAAAAGTAAGTTGTTAAATTTTATTAACAAAGACAAATATATAAAAATATTGATTATTTGCCCTAAAATAGAGGTGTTTGGAACAAATTTAAATTATTTCTAAAGATTTCCCAACCTTAATAAAAGCAGCAATAGCCTTATCTAAGTGCTCTTTTGTGTGTGCTGCCGAGAGTTGTACTCTAATTCTTGCTTTTTCTTTAGGAACTACAGGGAAAAAGAATCCAATAACGTATATTCCTTCGTTTAAGAGCATTTTTGCCATTTTTTGAGACAATTTAGCATCATATAGCATCACAGGAACAATAGCTGAGTCTCCGTCAATGATGTCAAAACCAGCATCTTTTAACCCTTTTTTAAAATAAGCAGTATTGCTTTCTAAAGTATCTCTTAATGAGGTGTCTTTAGCAAGCATATCAAAAACCTTAATAGAAGCTCCTACAATTGCAGGTGCCAATGAGTTTGAAAACAAATAAGGTCTTGAGCGTTGACGTAATATTTCAATAATTTCCTTTTTACCAGTTGTATAACCTCCCATTGCTCCTCCAAGAGCTTTACCTAATGTTCCAGTTATAATATCTATTCGTCCTAAAACGCCTTTGTCTTCAAGTGTTCCTCTACCAGTTTCACCAATAAAACCTGCAGCATGACATTCATCAATCATAACCAATGCATCATACTTATCAGCCAAGTCGCAAATTTCATCTAAAGGAGCAACTAAACCATCCATTGAAAATACTCCATCTGTGACAATAATTTTAAAACGCGCTCCATTTTCATTAGCTGCAATTAATTGCTTTTCAAGATCTTCCATGTTGTTATTTTCATAACGGTATCTTGCTGCTTTACATAAACGAACACCATCAATTATTGAGGCGTGGTTAAGCGAGTCAGAGATAATAGCATCTTCTTTTCCTAATAATGGTTCAAAAACACCACCATTAGCATCAAAAGCTGCTGCATAGAGTATAGTATCTTCAGTACCATAAAATTCAGCTATTTTTTCTTCAAGTTCTTTATGAATATCTTGTGTTCCGCAAATAAAACGAACAGAAGACATTCCAAATCCATGTGTATCCATTGCGTCTTTAGCAGCTTGTACAACTTCAGGATGTGAGGATAAACCTAAGTAATTATTAGCGCAAAAATTTAAAACAGTTTCTCCTGTAGTCAAAGTAATTTCGGCACCTTGAGGCGAAGTAATAATACGTTCTTCTTTGTAAAGACCAGCTTCTTTTATGTCTTTTATTTCGTTTTGTAAGTGTTGTTGTATCTTTCCGTACATATCGTCTTTGGTTTTTTACAAAGTTAAAATTCTTTTACCTGAATATCATCATTTATGTACACAAGAATTTTTTTGGTCACGTTGTAATTCATGTCTTGTAAAACTGAGGTGTAGAGTTCTAATTGTTGCTTATGAGAGCTTTTTTCAGCTCCAGTTTTGTAGTCTATAATTATTGCTTTATTGGTGTTTATTACTAAACGGTCTGGTCGTAAAATTTGACCGTCTTTAGTAATGATATCTCTTTCATTGTAAATCAAATTATTGCTTTCAAAGTAAGATTTCAAGAGTTGGTGATCAACAATTTTTAAAACCATTGGTTTTAGTTCGTCGTATTGTTGACTATTGATAGTTCCTGATTCGATGTACTGATTGAACACAAAATCAATATCTTCTATGGTTTTAATTTCAGCCATGATATTATGAACCAAATTTCCTTTTTCAATAGATTTTTCTTGATCAGTATCCCATAAATAAGCCGAATTGGTAATGATGTTTAGATTGTGTTGCGCTCTTGAAGTAGAAATAAATAGCTCTTGTTGAACGGTTGGTTCTGCTTCTTGTGACTGCAATGTTCTTTTTGGGTTTCCAAAAGTATATTCTGTTTGAGTATCATTCCACAGTGCTTTAGATTTTAAGAAATTGATAAAAAGCCCTGAATAGTATTTTAGCTTCTCTTCGTTTTTAGCGTCTGTGTCATATTCTGAAATGACATATAATTGTTCAACAGCTCTGGTCATAACAACATACAGTAAGTTAATGGCATCGAGCTCTAATTCAGATTGATAGTTTGTATAAATTTCGTTACCAGTGTTATCTAGTTCCTCGAGGTCTTTATTTAGGTTGATGTACATGTGCGAGAAACCATTAAACGCTTTAGTATTTACAGGAAACCAAACTTTTGGAGACATGTCAAAATATATATTCTGATTGGCATAAGGGAAAATCACCACAGGAAATTCCAGTCCTTTAGATTTATGAATAGTCATTATTTGTACTGCATTATCGTTTTGTGATGATACAATACTTAACTTGTCTTTTTTGCGTTCCCAAAACTCTAAAAAACCAGAAATACTAGAACCGTGTTTTTGCGAAAAATCGAGAATTTCATCTAAATAAAACTGGACATAAGCATTTGAGGTTGTATTTAATTTAAAGGCTCTTATAATATGTTCTACGGCTTCATAAATTGGCAAGCTAGAAAATGTACCAAAGTCAAAATTGAAGTCATACTCTTTCAATGCAGAAAATAGTTTGCTTGATGGTAAATGCACCAAACTACTAACAAAATCATGTTTTTGTTCAAGTTTTAAGCTGTGTTCAGCAATGAAGAGCAAAATATCACATTTTACTTCATTATTTTGAGGCTGTATGCTTAGTTGTAAAATGGACGTTATAAAGTTAACTTCAGGAGCATTTTTGAGCATAAGTGATTCCGAAGACACTACATTTATTCCATTTTGGCTTAAATATTCGGCAACAGCTATTCCTTCTTTACTTTTTCGGGTAATAATACAAATATCACCTAGCTTAAAGCCATTGTCCAAAGCCTTGTTAATTGAGAACAGTGTTTTTTCGCAATGTAATTCATCCTTATCTTGATCTTTGGTATTTAAAAATGAGAGCTCTACATAACCGTTTTCTTGAATAAAAACGTCCTGTGAACTCGCTTGATAAATAGCTTGATGTTCAGGACTTGATAGCGCAAAACTACTAATGTGCTTAAAGAAATCATTATTAAAATCTACAACAGTTTTAGTACTTCTAAAATTATAATCTAAATGCTTGGTGGCAATCTCAATATGAAACGGATTGACCTTTTCGGTATACATATCAATAAACTGTTCAGCTTTTCCTCCTCTCCATCTGTAAATAGCTTGTTTAGCATCTCCAACTAGCATTATGGAACCTGTTTCGCCTTTTAAATTTTCACCTGAAAGCACATTGTCTGCTAAAGGAATTAGGTTTTGCCATTGCAAAACCGAAGTGTCTTGAAATTCATCGATAAAGTAATGCTTGAATTTTTCACCCAAACGCTCATATATAAAAGGTGCTGGTTGATGTTTTATTTCTTTATGAATAATAGAGTTAAATTCTGAAATCAGTAAGAGGTTTTCTTCTTCTTTCAGTTCATTTAAAGTATTGTTTATAGCGTTTAAAACCGAAAGAGGCGTAATGTTTTTTATGCAATTGTTTAAAAATTTATATTCAGAAACCGCTTGCTTTGTATCGTTAAAAGCTAAAATAAGTTGAGGCTGTATAGCATTAATAGTTTCCGCAACTTCATTTGAAACACGTTTTGGGTATAAGGTGTTGCCTTCAAGAAGGTCGTTTTGCCAACCTAAATTAAACGATACATTTACATCAGAACTACTAAGTTTTTGAAAATACTTAGGTAAATAGCCTCTGGAAAAATCGTTGTGTTCTAAACCTGCTTCATTTATTAGCGTTAAAACTTTATTTGATGTTTCTACTAGGCTTGACTCTTTGGCTTTGAGGGTTTTAATAAGAACAGACTTTAAATCTGAAAAATCCTTTAATTGCTTACCTTCAAGTTGCTCAATAAATTCAATATCATTTTCATTAATCAGTAGTTTAGCAATTGTATTAAAATCATAAGCTATGTCCCAGCTTCTATCGTCATCGGCTTTTTCAATAGCAAAGTCAACCAGCACTTTAGTTAGTTGCTCATCTTCTCCTGCTTTATCAATAAGCTTATCTACAGCTTTGGCAAGTAAATAAGGCGTATCTAGTTCAACTTCAAAATTTACAGGAAGTTTTAAGTCGTGTGCAAATGTTCTAATAAGCCTATGGTTAAACTTGTCAATAGTTGAAATATCAAAAGACGCATAGTTATGAATAATAGTTTGCAGTATTACTTTTGATTTTTCATGAAGCTCATTTGGCGAAATATCAAGCTCTTCAACCAAAAGGGAGAACATACTATTAGGATTTTCTATAATTGAAGTCTCAGAAAACGCTTTAAGCATATTTATAATACGCTCTTTCATTTCATTTACTGCCTTATTAGTAAAGGTTAGAGCTAAGACAGTTCTAAAAGCAAGTAAGCTGTTGGAGTTTAGTAAAATTTTCAAATACTCTTTAACCAATGTAAACGTTTTTCCGCTACCTGCAGATGCATTATAAATGGTAAAAGCCCTGTTTTTTAGCATGTAGAAATTTTTGATACAATATAAAAACAATCAATAGATTGATAACAATATATTATTTTAAATCATCTGTTTTTTTGTGTATTATGTGTAAATTTGAAGAAATAAACAATAACAACATAAAAATCAAATATTATGGCTTTTGAATTACCAAAATTAAAATATGCTTACGATGCTTTAGAACCAAATATTGATGCACGTACAATGGAAATACACCATTCAAAGCACCATCAAGGATATACAAACAACCTAAATAATGCAATTGCAGGAACAGACTTAGAAGGAAAAACAATTGAAAATATCTTAGACAATTTAGATATGGACAATAAGGCTGTAAGAAATAATGGAGGAGGTTTTTACAACCACTCATTATTTTGGGATGTTATGAATCCTGAAGGAAAAGGATATTTATCAGGAGAATTAAAAGATGCTATTGAAGCAGAATTTGGTTCGGTAGATGCTTTTAAAGATGCATTTAGTAAAGCAGCTGCAACTCAGTTTGGTTCAGGTTGGGCTTGGTTGTGTGTACATAAAGGCGGAAAAGTTGAAGTATGCTCTACACCAAACCAAGATAACCCATTAATGCCTGGAGTAGGTTGTGGAGGAACACCAATTTTAGGATTGGATGTTTGGGAGCACGCATACTATTTAAATTACCAAAATAGAAGACCAGATTATATTAATGCATTTTTTAATGTAATTAACTGGAATGAAGTAGAAAGACGTTACGCAGAAGCAAAATAGTTTTTCTAAAAATAAATTAATGAAGAACCAAGCTGAATAAGCTTGGTTTTTTTATTTCTATAAATGAAAAAAGGTGAACGAGTGTCCACCTTTTTTGCCCCAAATCTACCATAAACTTAACCTACTTATGTTATGGTGACAGCAAATATATAGCGACATGTTTCAAACTGTTAAATTTATTAGATAAACGACACATAAATTAGCTTAAAAGATTTTTTGTTAGTTAAAAGTGTTGATATATCTAAGGGTTTTAAAGATTTTGAGTTTTATTGGGTGAAAAAGTTTTTGAGAGAAGACTTGCTTTGAAAAAATAAAAAAGGTGAACGAGTGTCCACCTTTTTTGCCCCAAATCTACCATAAACTTAACCTACTTATGTTATGGTGATGACTAATATAGAGCTACTTACAATAAAGTGTTAATAAAATAGATAAACGACACAAAAATTAGTTTAAGGAATTTTTTGAGCTTAAAATGAGATATAATGAAAATGTGAAAGGAAATTTTAAACGAATTGCATAAAAAAAGGTGAACAAGAGTTCACCTTTTTTTGCCCCAAATCTACCATGAACTTAACCTACTTATGTTATGGTCTTACTAAAGTATGCGTAATTTGTTAACAAAGTACAAATATTAGATGAAATGCATTTTTTTTAGATAAACAACGCATTTTTTCGGATAAAGTGTATTTTTTCTCGGTTTTTTGCTTAATAAGCACGCTCTTTATTTCCTTCGTAAAAATTAATGAAAGCCCTGTTAACCACTCTGTTACCTCCAGCAGTTGGGTAGTTGCCTGTAAAGTACCAATCGCCCAAATTTTTAGGACAAGCTTTGTGTAAATTTTCTACCGATTGAAAAATGGTTTCCACTTTAGCACTTACTGTGTCGTCAGAGATTAATTCTGAAATCTTATCAGAAATTTCTTCGTCAGTAAATACATCATATAAATCTTTCACAAAATTGTGTACATCTTTGTCTTCAAGATCGACCTGAGCTTTACATTTATTATAAACTTCTTCAACTAAGTGATACTTGTTATTTTCTTTTAATAATTCTAACATAGCTCTAAAAGCAATTAAATCTTCTAGTCTTGCCATGTCAATTCCATAACAGTCAGGATAGCGTATTTGAGGAGCAGAGGAAACCACAACAATTTTTTTAGGGTTTAATCTGTCCATCATTTTAATGATACTCTTTTTAAGAGTTGTACCTCTTACAATACTATCGTCAATGATTACAAGATTATCATTTGGTTTTATAACACCATACGTTACATCATAAACGTGTGCAACCAAATCATCTCTACTACTATCTTCAGTAATAAATGTTCTTAGTTTAACATCTTTAATAGCAACCTTTTCTATTCTAGGTCTTTCCGATAGTATTTCAGTAACACGTTCAGCCGAAAGCATACCGTTACCATCTAAAATAGCTTGGGTTTTCTTTTCGTTAAGGTGTTTTTCTACAGTTTCAATCATTCCAAAAAACGACGTTTCAGCAGTATTTGGAATGTATGAAAATACAGTGTTTTGTGTGTCGTTATTAATGGATTTGAGAACTTTAGGCATTAACAGTTTACCTAACTCTTTTCTTTCTTGATAAATTTCGGCATCACTTCCTCTAGAAAAATAAATACGTTCAAACGAACACGCTTTTCTTTCAAGTGGCTCTATGATTTGTTTTATTGAAACTTCTCCAGACTTTTTGGTAATAATAGCGTGTCCTGGTTCTAGTTCTTTTACTTCTTCAAACGGAACATTAAAAACAGTTTGAATTACAGGACGCTCAGAAGCTACTACTACAACTTCATCATCTTTATAATAATATGCAGGTCTTATACCAGCAGGATCTCTTAATACAAATGCATCTCCATGACCAAGTAAACCAGCCATAGCATAACCGCCATCCCAGTTTTTGGATGACTTTTTTAGGATCTTTGCAATATTAAGACGTTCGGCTATTAATGGAGAACACTCATGTTTACTGTAACCTTCTTGTTTTAGTTTTTTGTAAACTTTAGAAACAGCATCATCCAAAAAATGACCGATTTTTTCCATAATGGTAATTGTGTCGGCTTTTTCTTTTGGGTGTTGTCCTAATCTTACAAGACCATCAAATAACTGATTAACATTGGTCATGTTAAAGTTTCCTGCAACAATAAGATTTCTGTGCATCCAGTTATTTTGTCTTAAAAACGGATGAACACTCTCTACACTGTTTTTACCAAATGTTCCATAACGAACATGACCTAAAAGCACCTCTCCTATGTAAGGAATGTTCTTTTTTTGTGCTTCTACATCATCAGCATATTCAGGATGTTCACTTAATTCTTTATTGATACGATCGTTAATTTGCCCAAAAATATCTTGAATGGGTTGTTGAGCAATAGAACGCACTCTACTTATATAACGTTCTCCTGGAGTTGTATCTAATTTAATGCTGGCAAAACCTGCACCATCTTGTCCACGATTGTGCTGTTTCTCCATCATGAGATACATTTTGTTTACGCCATAAAAAGCACTCCCATATTTTTCTTTATAAAATTCTAATGGTTTTAAAAGCCTTATTTGTGCGATTCCGCATTCGTGTTTTAAAGCATCACTCATTGTGTTGTGTTGTTGTGAGTTACAAAAATAAAACGCGCTCAGTTTTGAGCGCGTTGGTTTATGTTAGTTCAATATCAAATTGTGTTAAGTCTTTAAACTGCTGCAAGCGTTGATGAACTTCTTTTTTAGGGAGGTTTTTCATGCGCTCTGTACCAAATTTTTCTACACAAAATGAGGCCAGTGTAGAGCCATAAATAACAGCGTTTTTCATGTTTTCAAAAGAGACATCTCCTGTTTTTGCTAAATAACCTGCAAATCCGCCAGCAAAAGTATCGCCTGCTCCAGTTGGGTCAAACACCTCTTCTAGAGGTAAAGCAGGAGCATAAAACACACTATCGTCATGAAACAACAATGCACCATGTTCTCCTTTTTTAATAACTACATATTTTGGTCCCATTTCATGAATTTTTCTTGCTGCTACAACAAGAGAATATTCTCCTGTTAGTTGTCTAGCTTCTTCATCGTTAATGGTAATAACATCAACACGCTTTATAACATTGTGTAAATCTTCAAGCGCTGAGTCCATCCAAAAATTCATAGTGTCTAAAATAGCCAGTTTTGGCTTTTTAGTCATTTGATCCAAAACACTAGATTGTACTATTGGGTGTAAGTTACCAAGCATTACAATTTCAGCGTCTTTATAATCTTGTGGTACAACAGGATTAAAATCAGCTAATACATTAAGCTCAGTTGCTAAGGTATCTCTAGAGTTCATGTCGTTATGATAGCGACCACTCCAAAAGAACGTTTTACCGTCTTTTATGACTTCTATTCCTGAAATATCAATATTTTTTTCAGATAATAAATCTAAATATTCTTGAGGAAAATCTCCTCCAACAACCGATACAATTGCAGAATCTACATTAAACTGTGAGGCAGACAAACCTATAAAAGTTGCTGCTCCTCCCAATATCTTATCGGTTTTTCCGAAAGGTGTTTCAATAGCATCAAAAGCTACAGTACCTACAATAACTAATTTACTCATAAAGAGATTTCAAAATTTTGTGCAAAGATAGGGTTTTAAGCTCTAAATAACGAATATTATTTTCTGCCGAAATCTGCAGGAATTTCTCCCCAAGCTTTGGTTTCCCATTTTACAATTACAGTAGTGTAAGTATTGTTTTTTAACCAATTTACTGCTCTGTCAACAAGTTCAAAGAGTACCTTGTTTTTATCATTGCGCTCTAGTTTGGTATTGCAGGTTTTCTTTTTTACCCAACTCATTGCAGTTTTAGAATCGGTATATATTATGCAATTACTGTTTTTCTTTTTTAGCAGAGCTAAACCATGAACAATGGCTAAAAATTCACCAATATTATTTGTGCCTTCTTCAAAAGGACCTTGAATAAAAAGCTGCTTTTTGGTTTTAGTATCCACACCTCTATATTCCATTTTTCCAGGGTTTCCGCTAGAAGCTGCATCAACAGAAATAGAGTTGTAATTAGGTTGACCTATTTTTTTTAATTGTTCTTCAGAAAGTTCACTTTTAAATGTTTTGTTTTTCCCTACGTAGTCAAAATAATTACCTTTTAAAGCCTTTTTAGCGGCTTCAAATGTGGGGAACGATTTGTATTGAGCGCCTTGAAAATCTTTTATTTGAGCTTTGCAATCATCCCAAGATTCAAAAACACCTGTGTGGTGACCTTTCCAAACTGTGTAGTATTTTTTCTTTTTTTTGGACATGAACTACTAATTTTCAAAAACAGCAACAGCTCTTACAGGAGAACCTGTTCCTCCTTTAATCTTTAAAGGTAAGGCAATAAAACGAAATCTTTTTCTTCCTATTAACTTATATAAATTAACCATATTTTCATAGTGTGTAAAGCCTAATTCACCACAAATATGATGTACTTCTTTGTTTGAAATTCCTGAAACACCTGGAGACATTGTTTCCACTCCAAAAGCAGCAATTTTTTGATTTCCCAACCATCTGGCTGCTTCTGCACTAACTCCTGGTCCTTTGCTCCAGTTTTCCGTTCCAAATGCTTTTCTATAATGGTCAGTATAAATTAATACAGTATCATTTTTTTTAATACTTACGCCTTGCTTTTTACAAGCAGTTTCCAAATCGCTTATTTCAATTAATTCTCTAAAAGATTTGTGAGAAAGGTCTAAGCAAATTCCTTCTGTATAAAACATTGATAAAGGCATTGTGTCAATAGACTGACCTTTATATTGTTTTGCCATGTGGTTTAAAGCGTCAACATGAGTGCCTGTATGCTCGCCCAATTCTAGTTTATGTACAGCAGGCGTTTTGGTTTTAGAATCAAAATCGCCATCCCAATCTTCGTGGGTGTTATGAACAGACATTTTTACTTGAGGTAAATCTTTATAAACAGGCATACCTTCATAAATGTCTTGGCTTAAATCTATAATTTCAGTCATTGCCTTAGTATTATGACTTTAATAAGTCTTCAACTACTTTTGGAAAATACTCCATTTCAAGCTCATGAATTTTTGCCGCTACAGTTTCAGCAGTATCAGACGATTCTACGCTACATTTAGCCTGAAAAATAATAGCACCTTCATCATAGTTTTCGTTAACATAATGAATGGTAATACCAGTTTCGGTTTCGTTATTTGCTACAACAGCTTCATGAACGTGCATACCGTACATACCTTTTCCTCCATATTTAGGTAATAAAGCAGGATGAATATTAATGACTTTATTAGGGAAATGTTGTAAAATATGCTCAGGAAACTTCCATAAAAAACCAGCTAGTATTATTAAGTCTGGTTGAGCAGCTTTTAGGATGTTTAGGACATCATCGGTTTTTGAGAAAGCAACTCTGTTGAATGATAAAGCACTAACGCTCAGGTTTTTTGCGCGCTCTAGTACTTTGGCATGAGGATTGTTGGTCAACACCTGAATAACAGACGCATTATCTCTGTTGTGAAAAAACTTAATTAAATTTTCAGCATTGGTTCCACTTCCGGACGCAAAAATTACAATACGTTTCATTTACAGATATAATGTTAGGATTATTCGAAACAAAAAAAAGAATAATTATTAACAATTAGAAGCCAAAATAGAAATACTTAAAAGTAATTTTAGTAAATTACATTCACATTTTTAAAGTAAAGATGTGTATTAAATAAAGTTTTTTTATTTTTGCGCTCTAATTAAAACTTAAAATTTAAAAATTATGTCAGACATTGCATCAAGAGTAAAAGCGATTATCGTAGACAAATTAGGTGTTGATGAGAACGAAGTTGTAACTGAAGCAAGCTTCACAAACGATTTAGGAGCAGATTCATTAGACACTGTAGAATTAATTATGGAATTCGAAAAGGAATTTGATATCCAAATTCCAGATGATCAAGCTGAGAACATTGCAACAGTTGGTCAAGCTATCTCATATATAGAAGAAGCAAAATAATTCACGTTAATTTATGGAATTAAGGCGAGTTGTAGTTACTGGGTTAGGTGCACTTACTCCTATAGGCAATACCAAAGATCAATATTGGGAAGGCTTATTACAAGGAAAAAGTGGTGCAGCACCTATAACATATTTTGATACTGAAAAGTTCAAAACCAAATTCGCTTGCGAATTAAAAAACTTTAACGCTACCGATTTTCTTGACAGAAAAGAAGCTAGAAAGATGGACAGATTTACGCAATATGCAATGGTAGCTTCTGATGAAGCTATTGCAGACGCGAAACTAGATCTTGAGGCTGTTGATAAATTGAAAGTTGGAGTTATTTGGGGAGCAGGTATTGGAGGTTTGGAAACATTCCAGGACGAAGTACTAAACTTTGCGGCTGGAGATGGAACACCAAGATTTAATCCATTTTTCATCCCAAAAATGATTGCAGATATTGCTCCAGGAAACATATCTATTAAACATGGATTTATGGGTCCTAATTACACAACAGTATCTGCCTGTGCATCCTCTGCCAATGCTATGATTGATGCTTTAAACTATATTCGTTTAGGGCACTGTGATGTTGTAGTAACTGGTGGTAGTGAAGCAGCAGTAACCATTGCTGGAATGGGTGGTTTTAATGCTATGCATGCATTATCAACAAGAAACGAAAGTCCTGAAACCGCTTCAAGACCTTTTGACGCAACCAGAGATGGTTTTGTATTAGGAGAAGGCGCAGGAGCAATAATTCTTGAAGAGTACGAGCATGCTAAAGCAAGAGGTGCAAAAATATATGCTGAAGTTATTGGAGGCGGATTGTCTTCAGATGCGCATCATATGACAGCTCCTCACCCTGAAGGTATAGGTGTAATGGCTGTAATGAGAAATTGTTTAGATAATGCTGGTATAAACCCTGAAGAAGTTGATCATATCAACACGCATGGTACATCAACACCTCTTGGAGATGTTGCTGAACTTAAAGCGATTTCGGAAGTGTTTGGTGACCACGCAAAACACATCAATATTAACTCTACTAAGTCCATGACTGGACATTTACTTGGAGCTGCAGGAGCTATTGAGTCTATTGCTGCTATTTTAGCAATAGAACATGGTGTAGTGCCTCCAACAATAAACCACGAAGTAGTAGATGAAACTATTGATCCTGAATTAAATTTAACATTAAATAAAGCTCAAAAAAGAGACGTTAAAGTTGCTATGAGTAATACATTTGGATTTGGAGGTCACAATGCTTGTGTATTATTTAAAAAATTAGATTAATTCCTGAATGAATTACATTCGTAACATATTAAATTCCCGTTCTAACGATAACGGGAATTTTTTTTTGCAACTAAAAAATATTCTAGGGTTTAAACCCAAAAACAAGAACTACTACATTACTGCATTTACCCATCGTTCTATGAATATAAAGGACAAGAAAGGAAATGCAATTAACTATGAAAGACTAGAGTTTGTTGGCGATGCCATGTTAAGCTCAGTAATAGCTGCTTATCTTTTTAGCGAAGTTCCTCATGGAGATGAAGGCTATCTTACAAAAATGCGTTCTAAAATTGTAAGTAGAGAACACCTTAACGAATTGGGTAAAGAGCTTAATTTAATTGATTTTGTAGAAAGCAAAATTTCAAAATCCAATTTTGGTAATAACATTCATGGTAATCTTTTTGAAGCCTTAGTTGGAGCTATATTTTTAGACAGAGGTTATAGATACTGCGAAAAATTTATTTTTAAAAGAGTAATTAATCCGCATGTTGATATTGAAACCCTCGAAGGTAAGGTTATTAGCTACAAAAGCTTACTTATTGAGTGGTGCCAAAAAGAAAAAAAGACTTTTGACTACAATGTCTATGAAGATACAGGAAACGATAACCTAAAACACTTTTCGGTTAAATTATCTATAGACGATAAAGTGGTGGCAAAGGCAAGAGCAACTTCAAAAAAGAAAGCCGAAGAAAAAGCTTCAAAACGTGCTTTTTTTGCGTTTCAAAATAAAATTACCAAATTTTTTAACGAATAATTAGACGCTTGTAAAAATTCAAACGTTTTCGTTAACAGGTCTTGATAAGATTAATGTTAACTTCATTTTTTAATTATTATATTATACTATATTTACATCGTATAGTTGATTAATTATGGCATTGCATAAATTACTTGTTGACGATTTCTATGATGCTTCTTTCACGCTTTTAGCTATTCATTGCAGACTGGAAGATTATAGATTGGCTTATCTTCTTAATAAAAATTTAGAGATAAATTTAGAGCGTAAACCACAAGATTTAGACTACAAGTATTTTTCGGCATCTTACTCTATTTATGAGTGGGAAGACAAAGAACAATACACTACTTGGAACCTTATGTCCAATGTGTGTAAAAAAGAAGAAGACAGCCTGCAAAGTACAGGATCTTTATTTGAAGCTCAAGGCAAAGTCCTAAAAACATATCACCTATTACCAGAATTAAAAAACGTTGACTATCTGTTTAAAATAGATAATGACACCCAATATTTAAACGAGAAAATAATTCTCAATAAAATACAGTCTATACCACAAGTTATCACAGCTTACAGTGTAGATGTAGAACAACTAAAATCTAAAGACCACTTAATTTTTTAATTAATGCCAAAAAGAAAGAAAACCAAAATAGTAGCAACATTAGGACCAGCAACCAGTACAAAAGATGTTTTAAAAGGCATGCTTGAGGAAGGTGTTGATGTGTTTAGAATTAACTTTTCACATGCCGACTATAAAGATGTTGAACAGCGCATAAAAATGATAAGAGAGCTTAACGATGAGTTTGGATACAATGCAGCCATTTTAGGCGATTTGCAAGGTCCAAAACTTCGTGTTGGCGTAATGAAAGGCGAAGTCATCGTTAATGAAGGTGACGAAATTATTTTTGCAACCGGAAAACGTTTTGAAGGAACAAAAGAACGTGTTTACATGACCTATGATAGCTTTCCACAAGATGCAAAACCAGGAGAACGCATACTTTTAGACGACGGAAAATTAATTTTTGAAGTGGTTTCAACCGATAAAAAATCGGAAGTAAAAGCACGCGTTATTCAAGGTGGACCCTTAAAATCTAAAAAAGGAGTTAACCTTCCTAATACCAATATTTCGCAACCTGCACTTACTGAAAAAGATATTGAAGACGCCATTTTTGCAATAAAAATGCAAGTAGATTGGATTGCGTTGTCGTTTGTGCGTCACGCTGAAGATTTAATTCAGCTCGAAGAACTTATCAAAGAACATAGCGAACATAAAATTCCAATTATCGCTAAGATTGAAAAACCTGAAGCTGTTGAGAATATCGATAAAATTGTTGCCTATTGCGACGGATTAATGGTAGCTCGTGGTGATTTAGGAGTAGAAATTCCTGCCGAGGAAGTTCCGCTTATCCAAAAACAATTGGTATTACGAGCAAAACGCGCAAGAATACCTGTAATTATTGCTACGCAAATGATGGAAACCATGATTTCTAGTTTAACACCAACACGTGCTGAGGTTAACGATGTGGCAAACTCGGTTATGGATGGAGCAGATGCAGTAATGCTTTCAGGAGAAACATCGGTTGGGAGTTATCCAGTACAAGTTATTAGGCAAATGGCAAACATTATTAGAAGTGTTGAAGATTCGCCACTTATACAAGTACCACAATCGCCACCACACATTCGTACCAAGCGTTACATTACAAAATCTATCTGCTACCATGCAGCACACATGGCAAACGAAATTGATGCCAAAGCCATTTCTACATTAACCAATAGTGGTTACACAGCGTTTCAAATTTCGGCTTGGAGACCAAGTTCTCACATCTTGGTATTTACATCCAACAAACGTATTTTAACACAATTAAGCTTGCTTTGGGGAGTTAAAGCGTTTTATTACGACAAGTTTGTAAGTACAGATGAAACCATTGAAGACGTCAACGCTATTGCCTGTAAAAAAGGCTATCTAGAAACAGGAGATATGCTGGTAAGTCTTGCTGCAATGCCTATACAAGAAAAAGGTATGGTAAACACACTAAGAGTTACTGAAATTACAAGCTGTAGTTTTTAAATTATTTTTTGGGCGTTACCACAAGGGTCGCGCTTTCCGCAGTCGCTCTCTTTGAGGAGCTCCAACAATGCTGCAATCGCTAACGCAAACAAAAAAGCCACTGAAAATTTTCAGTGGCTTTTTTGTTTTAGGAGTATAGTAGTTCGTTTTTGAATTCTGATAGTTGTTTAGGGATTTTCGTTTAACGCTGCGCTATGCGTAGTGTGGTTTTGGATTTTAAAAATAGTGAATTTATTCACAAATTTTTAAAAATACAGGTTAAACCACATCAAATTGCGTATAGCTATTGTTCTTGCACGTTTTCACTCGAAGTGCGGTTAAA